>CAVJMS010000014.1:0-65257 GCA_963650995.1 Succinatimonas sp. CAG:777
GACATATCTTGTCACCAAGAAATCGTAGGATTAACAAAAGCACCTCCGGCAACGATCATCTCCCAGAGGTGCTTTTGTTTGTAGATTTTCAAGAAAATATATTCTTTGTTTCGTCAGGAATTCTTAAGAATGTTCATTCTTTTATTCGAGTGCCTGACACCTTTTTCTTGACACCAATGTGGTCCGACAATTAAATGACAACGGTGTGCGTACTCTTTAATGGAGCATGCATATGCCAAACCAAAAGGTCCCCTTGCTATATTCGCAAGAGGACCTTTTGGTTTGATTATTTCATCAACCTAAAGAATATTATGATGCACTATGGCTGAGTTTGGTAACACCACTGGAAGTAACTTCGACATACCACGTACCATAAACGGCATCGCCAAGTTTCCCACTGCTAGATACAGTCCAAGAAGCAATTGGTAAAGTAGTAGCAGTTCCTTTAGTATCTCCTGTACTTTTCTTCTCTCCGTCACCCTTCTTTGCATCATATTCGTAATATACGGTAGCTGTATCATTATCACTAGCATCCCCAAGATACGTGGTGAGTGCTGCCGCATAAGCTGATCTTGCATTAGCCTGATTCGTAGCAAGTCTTGCCTTTTTCAACTGACTCGTAAAAATCGGAATACTAATCGCCACCAGCACACCGATGATCGCTACTACAACGAGCAGCTCAGCCAGGGTAAAGCCCTTTTTGTTTAACTTCTTGAACATAATTTTTCCTCCTAAATTTTTCCCCTTTGATAGGTTTCTATATAAAAGCTTCCTCGCTTTTATATCATTTCCGTCCGCCCTTGGCTCATGTCCCCCGCAGCCTGCGGCTGCAAAAACCTTCGCCCGGGCGGACTTACCATTTTAATTCAGCCCCCTATCTCATGTTTTGCCGTCGGCTACGCCTCCGTCAAAACATTCGATATGGTGGGCAGGGACGTAAAACGTCCTGCCCAGGTGCTGAGTTCAATCCCGCTTGCCCGCGAGCGGTCAGCACGGTCTTGTCCTCATCACCTGCTGGTCTTAAAATAGATTATACATCGTAAACATCGGCAGATAAATCGAGATCACCAGGAACCCCGCAAAGATCGCCATCAAGATCAACAGACTCGGCTCCAGCATAGAAATCGCCTGCTGGATGCGGCGGTCGGTTTCGCCGGTGAAGTATTCGCCGATGACTGCAAGGGTCTGATCAAGCTCACCGGTCTGCTCGCCGACAGAGCACATTTCCTTCAGTGTCCCCGGGAAGTACCGGCAGTCCTTCATGCAGTCTCCGAGCTGCTTGCCCTGCTCGATGCGGGCGATCATACCGCTCACATCCTCCTCGAGAAGGTAGTTGTCAAGCACCTTCGCGGTGACGGAAACAGCATTGTTTAAGGTGAGTCCCGAGGCGAGCATGGTCGCCATGGTATTCGCAAACTCCGCGGCACCGTTCATGATGTTGATCTTTCCGATGACGGGGAGCTTGAGCTGTATCGTGGCCTTCACCTTCATGCCGCGTTCGGTCTTTGTAAAAACCCGCCATGCGACGACAAGCGCGAGAACGACGATCAGGAGAAGCATCCACCACTTGGCGAAGAAGTTCGCCATGGCGATCATCATACGGGTCATGAGCGGAAGCTCTCCGCCGAGGCCCTCGAAGACGGAGGCCAGGGTCGGGATCACCTTCACCATGATGACGATGAGTACGACGACGGCGACACATACGACGAAAATCGGATAGGTCAGCGCGCTCCGTACCTTCTCACTGTTCTTTGCACTGTTCGTATAATAGCGGTGCATACGCCCGAAGGAGTTGTCCAGGGTACCGGACAGCTCACCGGCCCGAATCGTCTCGAGAAAAGTGAGAGGAAAGGCATCCTTATATTTCTCGAAGGCATGGGTGACGGTGGATCCGCCCTGCACGTCCTCTGCGGCGTCTGTGAGTATCCTCCGCAGCTTCTTGTCCTCGGTCTGCCGTGCGATCATTTCCATCGCGCGGCCGATGGGCATACCGGACTTTAGTGTGATCGCGAACTGCGAACACATCAGCGCCAGGGAACGGGTCTTCACCCGCGGACTTCCGAGCTCCATGCTTAGGAGTCCGTTCGTCCGGCTGCCGGTCTTCACCGGGGCAATGCTGGTGATGACGGGGCATTTCTGTCGGATCTGCGCGGCCGCTTCATATTCGTCAACGGCCTGCACGACGCCGCGGGTTTCTGTGCCGTCTGCGGTCAATGCTCTGTATGAATATGTAACCAGCCAGGATCACCCCTTCCCTGCGCTCCGGTCGGCGCATGTACTAATGTGATTTTACCATGCACAGGTTGATTGTCAAGGACAACCCTCCGTTTACCAGGCAAACTGGAGCTTCTTTTTGATATATTCCTTGTCGGCGCCGGCCTCCTCGGCGGTCTGCGGGAGAATCTTCCCGTCCATCGCCATCTTGATGAGGCAATTGTCCATGGTGATGGCGCCCTGGTCGGCACTCGAGAGCATGAAGCTCTGCATCTGCGGGGTCTTGCCCTCGCGGATGAGGTTCTGGATCGCCTGGGTGACGAGCATGACCTCGGCCGCGACGACGCGGCCCTTTCCGCCGGCACGCACGAGGAGCTGCTGACTGAGCACGGCCTTCAGGGTCGTCGAGAGCTGGAGGCGGATCTGGGCCTGCCGGGCCTCCGGGAAGACGCTGACGATACGGTCAATGGAGTCGACGGCGCTGTTGGTATGGAGGGTCGCGAACACGAGATGTCCGGTCTCCGCGGCGGTGAGGGCCGTCTCAATGGTATCGAGGTCGCGCATCTCACCGATCAGAATGATGTCCGGGTCCTCCCGGAGGATGGCCCGGAGGCCGTCGGCATAGGACAGGGTATCCGTGCCGATCTCCCGCTGGTTGATGATGCACTTGTCCGGCGTATAGACGTACTCGATCGGGTCCTCGAGGGTAATGATATGCTGGCAGCGGGTATGGTTGATCTGATCGAGGATCGCGGCCAAGGTCGTCGACTTTCCGGAGCCGGTTTCACCGGTCACGAGGACGATGCCCTTCTGAAGGGTCGGGAAGCTCGAAACCACCGGCGGAAGCCCGAGGGTATCGAGCACCGGGATGCGGTTGCTGAGGATACGAAGAGCCGCCGAGATATGGCCCTGCTGCCGGAAGAGGTTGATACGGACGCGCTCGCCGGCGATGGTGCCGGCGCAGTCGAGCTCGCCGATCTTCTCGATCTTCTCGTACTCGTCTCCCGCGAGCTCCCGGGCCAGGGCCTCGCAGTCCTCCGGGCGCAGCGCCTCCTCCGTGAGATTTACGATCTCACCGTCCAGACGGCACTTCGCCGGCAGTCCCGAAATGATATGAATGTCCGACGCGCCGCGCTCTGCCGCCGCCGAAACCAGCTCTGCAACCTGCATAGTACTCTCCTGTTTAATTAACTAAATTCCAACACTCTCACCCCCATCAGCACGAGCAGGTGAAGCGGATAATAAAGATAAAAAAAATACTGATGAAACGTCCGGTGCCGTTCTGCCCGCTTTCCGTTATAGAAAAGGGCAATGCAGGAAAACCCGAGCACGAGACCTGCGGATTCCCACAGTGCCTCCGGAAGGCCGACGGAAGGGCTGCTGTAGAAAAGGTAATAGAAAACGCAGCCAAGCATCCCGATCCGAAACCTTCGGGCATCCGCAGAAAGCTTTCCGGCGCCTGCATTCGCCTCCCATCGGAAGGCCGGCCGAAGCATGAGCACAAAGGGCACCGCAAGGCCGCTCCAGTCCGAGAAAAGGCCAACAAGGAACAGCAGGATATAAAGACCCGACCGAAGCCCGGGGTCCGGCACCGCCGCACCCGTGTAAAGCACGCCCATGCATAGAAGAAGCGTAAAGAGCATATTGCCGGTCAGGACATGGAAGGACCGCATAAACAGCGGCTGCGCCAGGAGCCCGAACAGCAGAAGCCGGAGGGCATAGCGCCGCCGGCTCCGGGTATAGAAGAAGCCCTCGATGAGAAAATAAAGCATCACCGGTGCCGTGAAGCTCCCAAGCGAAATAAAAAGTCGGCTGAAAACATCCGGGATGGGCAGCATGAGCGCGATATGGTCGAGCGTCATCGCAAGCACCGCAAGGTACTTCAGCGTTTCTCTGGAAAGCCCCGGCGCGCTCCTCTTCGGTCCCCGCGCTTTCATATCAGATGCCGGTGATCGTCCGGAGCACCTCATCGACGGTGGTGATGCCCTCCGTTACGAGCTGATCGGCATTCTCTAACATGGTGCTGTAGCCGGTTTCCTTCGCAAGGTCCCGGAAGGTCTGCTTGTCGCCGCCGTCGGTAATGCACTTTCGGAGGGCGTCGTTCATCACGAGCACCTCGAAGTCACCGATCCGGCCGCGGTAGCCGGTATTGAAGCACATATCGCAGCCCCGGCCGTGGTAGAAGATCCGGCCCGGCCGCATGCGGAGGCCGGCGGCATTCAGCCGGTCCTCGGTGACCTTCTCCTCCTCCCGGCAGTTCCGGCAGATGCGCCGGAGAAGACGCTGGGAAATGATGCCGCGCACGCCCGCGGAAATCAGGTACGGCGCGACGCCCATGTCCTTCAGACGGTCGATGGCCGAGACCGCATCTTCGGTATGGATGGTGGTGATCACGAGATGTCCGGTCATGGCAGCACGCATGGCGATTTCCGCGGTCTCACCGTCTCGAATCTCGCCGACGCAGATGATATCCGGGTCCTGACGCAGGATGGCACGGAGGCCGGAGGCGAAGGTGAGGCCCACCTTCTCGTTGATCTGCACCTGGGTGGCACCGCTGATGTTGTACTCCACCGGGTCCTCGAGGGAAATAAGGTTCGTGGTCTCGCTTAAGAGCTCATTTACGAGGGCATACAGGGTAGACGACTTACCGGAGCCGGTGGGTCCCACGATCATGATGACGCCGGAGGTGAGGCCTAGGAGCTTATCGATCTTTGTATCCTCCGAGGCCGGAAGACCGATGCCGCGGCGGTTTAAGCGGCTGCCGTCCCGGCGGAGGATACGGATGACGATCTTCTCACCGTAAATCGTCGGGAGCGTCGATACACGGAGGTCGATCTCCTCTCCCTTGATGCGGAGCTTCGCCCGGCCGTCCTGGGGGATGCGGCGCTCGACGATATCGAGGCGCGACATGATCTTCACACGGGAAATAACGGATTCCTGCAGGTTCCGAGGGATCGTCAGGATGCGGTGCAGGCGTCCGTCGATACGCATGCGGATCACCATGTCGCCCTCCGACGGCTCCCAGTGAATATCGGAGGCATTCTCCACATAGGCACGTTCAATGATGGAGTTCACGAGGCGGATGGTCGGTGCGGCTACGTCGCCGTCCTCGGTCACCGTGCTGTCCTCCGAGGTCGTCACATCGTCCTCCCGGATGCCGGCCTCGGCCCGCATCTGCGCCATCGCTTGGGCGGCGCCTTCATTGCCATAGAGGGTACTGATGGCACGGTCGACGGCATTGCCCGCAGCAATCATCGGGACAATGTTCTTCCGGCTCACCTTCTTCGCCTCCTCGATGGCCATGAAGTTCGTCGGATCGGCCATGGCGAGGAACAGGGTATCCTTCGAGACGGATACCGGCACCATGCGGTGCTCCTTCGCAAGGTTCTTCGGGATGTACTGAGACATCTCCGGGCGGATGTCGGTCTTCGTAAGGTCGATATAGTCAATGCCGAGCTGCAGACGCAGCGCGTCCACCATCTGGGATTCGGTAATGAAGCCGTGCTTTACGAGGGTGGCGCCCAGTCGGTCGTGCTCTGTCTTCTGGATTTCAAGGGCCTGCTGCAGCTGTTCCTCATTGATGAGGTTCATCTCTACGAGCATGTCGCCCAGTCGTTTCATTCTCATCTGTCTTTTTCCTCCGATGCATGCTGAAGCTCGGAACGGACCTCCTGATAAATGGCGGTAAAGTTCCGGAGGCTGACGTAATAACGTCCGACGCCGTTTTTCTGTCGGGCGATCAGGAAGGCATGGGCGTGGATCGTCAGCGTCTGCCCGTCGCTTCGCTGATAGGCGATATTGGCCGTGCTGCCGGACAGGGGCTGCTGCGCCGCCTGCTCGAGGAGCCGGATCACATCCTCCTTATTGATGACATAGTCCGTGATATGCGTCCGGTACTCTGTATCGTCCAAGGCCTCCCGGCCGACGATGCTGTAGTAGAGGTCATTCACGCGCACGAGGCGCACATGCTTCTCCTGATCCATCTCATAGAAGGCCACGGGCCCGAGGATGTGGTTTAAGAGCGTGTCGCTGTAGACATTGTCATCAAACATTTCACTCAGGTGCACGCGGTCTGCCTTGTGAAGGCAAATGCCGTCGTCCTGAATATGGCGGCGCTCCCGGAGCATGTCCTCGATCTGCAGATACGGGAAGGGCTTATAGTAATAGTAGCCCTGCACGTAATAGATGCCGAGGTCCCGGACCATCTGAAGCTGCTCCTCGGTCTCGACGCCCTCGCAGATCACGGGGAGTTTCAGAAGATGCGCCATATTCACGATGGACTCCATGATCTTCACGACGCGCTCCGAATCCGCGCCCTGCACGAAGCGCATGTCGAGCTTCAGGATATCGAGCTGCATGTCGCTTAGGGAATTGAGGTTCGAGTAACCGGAGCCGAAATCATCGAGATAAATGCGGAAGCCCATCTTCCGGAGCTTCGCGACGGTTTTCTGTACGACCTCGTAGTTTTCGGCATAGGCGGATTCCGTCACCTCGATGCCGAGCTTCCGTGGATCAATCGGATACTTCTCAAGAAGTGCGCCGAAGACCTGACTTAGGTCAATGAGCTCGAAGTCCATGCGGGAGACATTCACCGAGCACGGGATCGTCTCCACCTCTTCCTTCATCATCTGAAGCTGGCGCTGAAAGACCTGCTCCCAGATGTACTCATCGAGCATAACGATATAGCCGCTCTTCTCAAGCGCCGGGATATAGGCGCCCGGGGAGATCACCTGGTCCTCCTTGATCCAGCGGACCAGGGCCTCGAGACTCACGGTCTTTCCGGTATTCACGTCCACCACCGGCTGGGTATAGAAGGTGAATTCTCCGGCGGCGATGCCGCGTCGTACATCGGCGATCAATGCCTCCTCCTGAACCTTCGGGAGGTAGGCGCCCGGCTGATAGACGGCGATGTTCCGGCGGTAGTCATTCCGCACGGTATTGAGGGCGAGCATTGCCTTGTCGTACATTTTCTCTGGATATTCGGTCGGATCCGTCACCTCATAGATGCCGACGGACTCCGAGAAGCCCATCGTGGCATCGGCCATCTCTTGCAGGCGGGCCTTCGCCTTCTCTACGATCTCGGAAAGCGGGCTTGTAACCGCCACCAGCATCGAGAAGTAATCGTCGCCGAGATAGGCGGCGGTGCCGACATTGTCCTTTACGGTATCCTTGATATCCTGCGCGACCTGAAGGAGCATTTCCTCGGCCTTCTCCCGACCGTAGATGGCCTCATAGAGCTTATAGTAGTTGATATCCGTGTTGACCATGAGGAAGCGGCGATCCGGGAAGCGGTGAAGGAGCTCCTCGGCATTTTTATAGAAGGTCTCGACATCCGGCAGTCCGATCAGGCGGCGCATACGGGCATCGCGGGCGTTCAGCTCGAGAAGTCGCGGATCGTTCTCCTCCGAGATATCCCGGAGCATCACCATGAGGCCGCCCTCTTTTCCTTCATCAGCGGCATAAAAGACGATCTGCTGCATGCGGCGGTAGCCCTTCTTTGTATGCAGGCTGTACGTGAAGCGACGGAACATCGGGCGCTGTCCGTTTCCGATGAAGTCCCGGACGGCAGCTTCACTCCAGTAGTTGTCCACGCGGTCAATGTCCTCGCTGGCCACGCTGTTCCGAAGGAAATGCTCCCGGGCCTCGCGGAAGTCGAGACGGTCCGTCGAAAAAGCAAAAAGCGCCGGGTTCTGGTACAGTACCCGCGCAAATCCGTCCCGTATGTGAAATTCAGCAATCAGGTCATAAAACAGCTTTTCCAAAGTTCCCCCTAAACGCACAAAAACCGGCCGCCGGCCGGAAGCGCAGGCAGCGCTCCGGAAAAGCGGTTTATATAGAAGCTATTGTATCGGAATAAGGACAAAAAGTAAATGCTGTACTTGACGCTTCGGACTTCCGGGGCCGCTGAAATACCGGTCCGTATTACGGCTGGAACCGCCGCTCGATGGCCGTGATCTCACCGCCGGACACCGTGATCGTCGTATTGTACTCCGTGAACGGATTCGTATTCTCCATAAGCTCCTCCACAGTCAGGGTATCGGTCTTCTGAGGATCGTCGAAGCAGCTCGTGATGGTGCAGTCTGTGCTGATCGGCAGGGTCGCCTCGCCGAGCTCGCCGTAGGTGCCGATGTCGCTCATGCCGACCTCATAGTAGCTCAGATGATCGGTGCTCGTAAGCGTGCAGCCGCCCTCCTCGAGACCGTGGTTGATTTCAATGAAATCGCCGTTCTTTTCGATGGAGGTCACCTCAAGGTCGCCTTCGCCGACCACGATATGATCGCCCGCCTTCAGGGCATCAATGTCCGAGGCATCATACTCGAGCTGATAGTAGCCCTCGTAATGCAGCATATACTTGTCGCCGTCCTTCGTGATGTCCTTCGTCGGATCGAAGCTCGCTGCAAAGCTTACATCGTCCATGCTGCCGTCGATCGCGAGGCTGTTGGTCATTGCCTCCACGGTTACGCTCTCTCCGGATGCGCTCTCGGAGGCTGCCTCCGTGCTCTCCGCTTCGGTCGTTTCAGCGGCCGTCGTGGTCTCCGCCTCTGTGGCTGCCGCAGTGGTCTCCGCGGTCTTTCCGCCGCAGGCGCTCATCGAAAGCGCTGCCGCGCCCATCATCGCCATTATGATTACTTTCTTTTTCATTTTGTTTTCTCCCTATTGTTTAGTATCACCGGAAACGTCCGGTGCTCCATACCTTAGCATACCGTGACCCAAAGGTCAAAAGCTTCAAAGCTCTTTCAGCTCTTTTCCGTCAGGCCTGCAGCGCACGGATCTCATCCGCATATGCCGCCGTAAACTCCTCGAGCGTCATCCGCCCATATTCCAGTGCATCGAGTGCATCCGCCCAGCGGGCCGTGTACTCCAGAACGTTCAGCATGCTGCTCCTGATCTGCGCTGCCGTATGCTCCGTATCCCGGTCCGCCTCCAGCATAAGCGTATAGCGGTAGAAAAGCACCTTTCCGTCGGGGCTCAGGCAGAAGGCGCCGATCGGCAGTGCGAAATTGATCATCGAGACGGCTGCGCCCACGGCGCCCTGCGTATCCTCCGGCAGCTCCTCGGAAAGCGTGATGGTTTCTATGAAATAATGAATCCATGCATCCTCCTCCCGCGGGGGCAGAAAATAATATTCGCCCAGGGCCTCCTCCGCCTCCTCTCCGAAGCCGGTATGCTGTACCACCAGCATATCGGATACCCCGGTCTCCTCCTTCGGAAGGATGGATGCAAAGACCTCCTGCTTCTGAAAGCCGCTCTCCAGGCTCTCGAGAATCGACTGCTGCTTCTCTTCCAGCTCCAGTTTATTCATATCACATCTCCTCCCTTTATCTCTTCTGAACGCCTGCTACGGCCTTTTCCTTGGAAATCTGCTGCTTCTGCTTGTCCTGCGGCTTGCCTTCATTATAATACACATTCAGGCCCTGGGACCGAAGGAGCTCCTGCATATTCAGACGGATCCGCTTGTCGCTTTCCCGCTCCTTCTCTGTATTCCCGGCTTCGTTCGGTTCCGGAAAGGCCAGATCATAAATGTTTCCGAACAGCTGTCCCTTGATGCCGCTCTTTGCACTGGACTGATGCGCATAGCCCTTCTTTGCGGCATAGAGATCCCGCATCTTGTCCTGGAAGACCTCGGACTTCTTTTGGGCCTCTTCTCTCATGGTCCTGTTTTTCTTCTCTTCCTCCGAGCCCTTCTCCCACAGCTCCAGATCATCCTTCAGATTCTTCTCTGCTTTCGCTAGCTTTTCCGTCTTGTCCTGCGAATTCGCATACATATCTGCATCGATGTATCTCCGGTTCTGCTGCTCTGCCATCTGGTCCGCATACCGTGCACCCTCTACGGCCATGATCGTCCCTGCAACACCGCTTCCTAGAAAAACACCGGGGATGGCGATACCGGTACCGATGCCGATCGTGCCGAGGGCTCCGAGGACGGCGACGGCCGAGCTGCTTCCGGTCACCAGCGTGCCGCCGTACAAGCCGCGCAGAATGCCCCCCTCCTTCTCATTCGCATCCGCATAGGAAAGCTTCGCGGCCTTCTCCATGAGCTTAAGCTCCTTTATCTTCCGGTCATAACGCTCCTGCTCCTTCTGCACGGCCTTCTGCTTTTCCGGATCGGACATGACTTCATTCTCACTGATGTCTTGGAGCGCCTTGTCCCGATCCTTCATAAGATCACTCTGCATGTCCCGAAGATCCATCAGCACATCGCCGGCCTTCTTAAAGTTTACACCTTCATTGCTTAAGTCTATGGCCGCCTTCGTCATCAGAACGACACCGGTTCCGGCACCGATCAAGGGAACTGATGTTTTAAATGCATTCGAAAGTCCCGCATTCACAAAGCTGCTGGACGCATTTAAGATACCGGACGCAGCGCCGCCGACGGCACTGGCCACACCAATGACCTGACTCGTGACACCGGCCTTCGTGGCGGTGCTGTAGGATTTAATCGCGCCCTCCAGCGCACCGGCAAGCCCGATCACACCGGCTGCAGCGCCGACGATCGCCGGTGCTGCGCCGATCGACGATATCAGCGGTGAGTCCGCATCCTGTACGATGATTTTCTGCGTATTATCCGCCATGCCGTAATAGCCCTTCACCTCCCCGGCATAGCCCATCATCAATTTTGAAGCGCCCCAGGTCTCGCCGGCCAGCTTTCGGAATGTGCCCTGCTTCTTCGCGGCCGGTGCATTGTCCTTTTCAGGCTCCGAAGCCACAGGCGCATCCTCCGGTACAGGCTGAAGCCCGGATTCATTCATCCCGCCTTCTTCTCGGAGTGCCCCGGCATTTTCCTGCATCGCGGCCTCCCCGCGGCCGATCTGAATGTTCTGAACGTGCTCTGTGTTTCTTTCGGAAAAAGCCTCATGGACGAAACTGATCCGCTCATTCCTTCGAATCTCTGCTTTTTTTGGATCGTTTTCCGGAAAAAGTTTATGCTCCTCGAGCTTCTCACTTAAGGTGCCCAGCACCTTCTCCGATAAGCGGGCGAGGCTCATCGCCTGTTCAAGCTTATTCCAGTAGAACTGGCTTCCGTTTAAACGACGGAAGATCTTAAACTTGCTGGCGATCATGGTCTTCTTCAGATTCCCAAGGTCCGGTACATACCGATCGCTCTGGGAGTTCATATTGTCGGCATTCTCATTCGGTGACTTCCGCCGGTTGGTCTCAAGAAGATACAGGGCCTTCAGCTGTACCCGTGCCGGAAGCTGCATAAATTCCTCTGCAAAGTTCCGAACCGGTCCCTTCTTTCCGAGGCCATACTTCACGCCGTGGAGGCCGGTCTTGTCGCAGTTTCGGAGCAGCCAGCGCTGAAAGCTCCGAAGTCCGCTCTTCTGCTGCTCCGTCAGCGTCCGGTCCTGATCGAGACTGTACTTCTTCGCTTCCAGATGCTTCTGTTCTTCCGGTGAACGGTTCGGCTTTTCTTCCAGCGAGCGCTCATAGATCTTCACCTTCGTAAATGCCAGCAGCATTTCCCGAACCTTCGGATCCGGTGCCTCCCGGCCCCACTCTCCGCGCCGGAAGCAGCCGAGACAATTCTGCAGGTTTTCTTTTGTCGCCTCTTTCAGTTTGATACCACTGTACTTATGAAACCAGCTTTCCATGACGCCGTACATCGAGCGGAAGACATTGCTCAGGCACTCTGCCTTATCCTGCGAATCCCGGGTGGATTCGGCAAGATGTGAAAGCTCCGGCTTAAAATACAGCCGGTAAAGCTGATCGGTTTCCTTCTCCCGCTGCGCCTCCGCGTTTCGAAGTGCTGCCAGCTCTTCCGCGCTCAGCACTTTCTTCTCCGCCCCTGCCTCTGCCTCTGTCTGGTACAGAATCTCGTAATCCTGCTTATTCATGCTGTCTCCTTCCTATAATATCTCTTCTATATCGGAGCTCCGGGCCTTTCTGCGGGTGGGCCAATGCCTCTGCCGCGGCCTGTCCGGAGAACCGGCACATGTTATGTTCTTCCTCATATCCTTTGTATGCTACTATTATACAGGCCGCACAGGACAAATGTAGGACAAAAAAGTTTTTTTAATCTGTCCCACATTTGTCCTACACAGGGGTGTATGATGTCTACAGATCAAAAAACAAAAGCAAAAAACATTTAGGAGGAAATGATGATGTTGTATTTAACTCTTCTTGACACTGCAAACAACGCAGCAGCTGCTGTCACTTCCACGGATCCGTTCGCTACAGCCGCCGGACCGGTGGTAACGCTTCTCAATAATGTACTGGGACCGGCCATCGCGATCGTCGCAGCACTCGGCGCCATCTGGTGCATTCTGCTCGGCGTAAAGCTTGCAAAGGCGGATGAACCGCAGGAGAAGGAGAAGGCAAAGAACGCACTGAAGAATGCGATCATCGGCTATCTTCTCATCTTCATTCTCATCGTGGTATTGAGACTGTCTCTCTCACCGCTGGTAAGCTGGGTGAATACCACGGCAGGCGGTGCAACCATCAAGGTGAACTAAAAAGAATCGTAAAAAAGCCCTGTTCCGGCAGCTGCCGGAACAGGGCTTTTTTCGTAGGGAAATGCATTTCCCGCGCTGAATCTGCGCAGAGGCGCATAGGAAGCGCGGATTTCCTTCGCATTTCCTACGCTCAGTCCAGAATTCGAATGTAATACGGCCAGTCCGCATCCCGTACACTGATGGTGACGTTGTTGACCGAGCCGCTCGTTTCATGTACGCAGACGATGCGTCCGTCGGTACTCCAACCGAGGAACATCACGGTATGAGCATTGCTGCCGGTACGGACGAGGATATCGCCCGGCTTCAGCTGCTCCGGACGGATCCGAGTGCCGATACCGGCCAGGCTCGAGGTGCTTTCGGCACCCAGACGTTTTCCGGTAGCGGACCAGTATACCCAGCTGATCCAGCCGGAGCAGTCCAGTCCCTTCTGACTGCGGCCCTCGCTGTCCGGCGTCACCGCCGTTCCGAAGTTATTTCCTTCATAGCCCATGGCCGCGGCCTTGCCGCCCCAATGATACGGTACGCGGCCCACGGAGCCGAGGGCGAAGCGAAGGAGATTCTTCCGCTCCTCCGAGAGATCTGCCGGAAGCGCCAGAAGATACGCATCCACGTCCACGGTCTGCAGCGGGAACTGTGCCGTATAGACGGCCGCATGTACACCGTACTCCGCGCTCCAGTCCTTCAGCGCCAGGAGACGGGCCGCGGCCTGATTCTCCTCGGTCCAGCCCTGCCAGCCCTCGGGATCGGTGCTGCGTTCGAGCCGCCCCATCGGATCCCGGGCGAAAAGTCCCTTCTCTTCGTCAAGACCGGCGATCCGAAGCACGATCGTGAGATCCACATGGCCCGGGCAGATCAGCTCCTCCGAGCCGTTGCCAAGCGATGCGGCTGTCGGATCCGACACCGCGGCGGTCTCCGATCCGGCGCGATTTTCCGATGCTGCGGTTTCCGCTGTCTCCGGTTCCGCGGCCGTCGTTTCCAGAATGACCGCCGCGTTTTCCGACGCGGCAGGACTGCCTTCATTTCCGATAGCTTCCGAAGCTGCAGCGTATGTCGGTGCTTCGAGCTGCAGGACATACGGCGCAGTCTCCGCTTCCTTGTTCACCATGGATCCGGTGAGACTGCCCTCCGCGGAGGCATCGGCAGCGGCGGTCCCTGCATTGGCATCGGAAGCTTCCGGAAGACGGCTGCCGTCCGCCCGGACGCAGCCGCTGCAGTGATAGACATCGCTGATGGTCAGGGTATAGTAGTGCGACGCCTTCCAGAGGGCCTTACAGTAGCTGAAGAACGCCTCCGCATCGTCCGGATCATGGTAGTAGGTATAGACGCTGGCCATCGCCATGATTTCCTGTACGTTGGAATAGGCCTGAATGGCATTGCCGTCGCCATCCTCCACAAGAAACCAGACGTTCCGGAAGCGGTCAATGGTCCAGGTGGACGGGTCGTCCATCTCCTGCGCACTGTCCTCCGGATTATAGTCGCCCATGATGCAGGCCTTGGAAATGCCCATTTTTTCAGTCATTTCCGCCGGCGTAAGACTGGAATAGCCATAGACGGCACCGGCCCAGTCGCTGTCCCAGTCGATCATCTCACTAAATACCTGATTTCCGAGGCTCTGCGCCGGATCGGTTTCATCGGCGCCCGCCGGAAAGGTATGCACAAGGTTAAATTCACCGAGCACCGGCTGCCGGACGGGCACTGCGGCCTCCGTCTCCGAGGCCGCGACCGTCGCTGTTTTCACCGGAATCTGGGAGACCGTCGCTGTTTTCCAGGTCAATGCATCCGGATCGCCGGTCTCGATGCCCACGGAGCGGTAGATGACCGGCTGATAGTATGCGCTTCCGACAGCATTCAGAATGCCGAGCGCCGTCATAAGAAGCGCCCGGGGTGCCGGGTTCTGTCCGAAGCTCCGGATTTTCCGGAGACAGCGCATCAGCTGTTCTGTCCTGATTGTTTTGTTGATATTTCTGATCGCATCCACGGACGCGCCCTGTTGTTTCTTCATGCCCGATCTTATCTTAAATACTCAAAAAGCTCATAGGCGCGTTCCTTCGTAAGCTCCGCGCCCTTCATGTTCTCTACCATGGCCTGCACGCTGCCGCCCTCGTATTCCTTTCCGGCTTCTGCGATCTTCTGATCGCGCTCCTTGATCCAGGCACGCTCCTCGACCCGCAGCTTCTCCATCGCATCGGCGTCCAGATTATTCTTAATCTGCTTCCAGGTGGTATTGAGCTGTGTATCCCAGAGCGTATAGAGCTCCTTGCTGAGTTCATTCATCTCTGTCTGGGTCAGATTTTCCTTCTCAAGACGCTCCTCCAGGGCAGCCGCCTTATCCAGGGTATCCGCGAGCCCCTTCACCTCACCGTCCGTCGGCTGCTGCCGCTCGGAATGCTTCGGTGTGCTGCTCTTTCCGCTGTCCGTGCTGTCCTCGGCATCGGAAGCTTCACTCTCTTCGGTAGCCTCCGCGTCATCGGATGCGTCTTCCATATCGGACGGGCCGAGGTCCGCGGTAATCGCGCCCTCCTCGATGTCACTGCTGTCCCAGCTGTAGAAGCCGGATTCGCTCTTTTTCATATAAAGACCGTAGAACGGAAGCTCCGTTTCATCGCCGAGCGGGAAGGTCACCCAGTCAAGATACGTTTCCGGAAGGGAGGACACCGGTGCTCCCGGAAGGTAGAGATACACCTCCTCGCCCTCCACAAGACCGGCCGGCGTCGTATAGACATAGCGCATATCGTCTGCAAGCTCCTCGCCCTCCGGCTTCTCCGTCTCCAGCTTCTCGACGATCGTCTTATAGGTATGGTCGTCTACCTTCTCGAGTGCAGCGAACTGTCCGGAGAAATTGCTGATATAGACGGTGCCGTTCGGATAATCCGTACCGCTGTCGCCCATATCCGAGTCATGATAGGAGCCGGTGAAGCTGCCGTCTCCGGCAATCTCGAGATCCGTCTCCCAGGCGCCGGCGCCGCTCGAATAAATGAAGCTCCAGCCGGAAAGCTGACTCCATACCTCGTCGGATGCGGTATCCTCCGTATCGATCGTGATGGTCTCTGCCGCGGCCGTTGTGGTTTCCGCCGCCGTCGTGGTCTCCACGGCCGCGGACTTCCCGCAGGCCGATACCACCGTGCCCGCCAGCACGGCGGTTCCTAATATGAATACGATTTTTCTTCTCATAATTATTAAATCTCCTTTGTGTAAGATGCTGCGGCGTCCATCGCTGCGCAGCTTGCCGGCGCCGCACCGTCAGGCCGGCGCCGAAAAGGTAAGAATCACATAAATCAGAACTAGACCCGTAAATACCGCGGCCTGCTTCCCACGGTGCTCACTGAGCAGTCCGATGAACTCGCGCACCAGGGCATTGGGCCAGAAATACCACTTGGACTTCGCGCCCATCCCGACCGCCCGCATCTTCGTCCGCCGGGCAAAGATGCCGCTTCGGAACACATGATACTTGCTGGTGGAAAAGGCGATGCGCGCATTCGGATTCTGTGCCAGAATCTTTTCCTTCGAGAACTTCATGTTCTCAAAGGTGCTGGTGGAAAGGTTTTCCTCGATAATATGGTCCTCCGGCACGCCCCTTTCCATCAGGTATTTCTTCATGGAGGCGCTTTCCGAGGTGACCTCATCGTGTCCCTGCCCGCCGGAGGTGACGAAGATAAGGTCCTTGCCGGTCTCCTGAAGCTGCACATCCCGGAAGGCGATGGCCCGGTCAATGCGGCTCTGCAGAAGCGGACACGGCGTCCCGTCCTTCCGGATCGCACAGCCGAGGATGATAAGGTAATCCTTGTCAAAGCGCGGCTGATAGCGCGAGGTGATCTTATAAGCCACCATGAGGCCGATCATCATGCTCTCGAAGTACAGGTATCCGGCGACGCAGATATTAATGAGCAGCTCATGGGCCCGTACGAAGGCCGGGCTGCCGGTAATGCGGTAATTAAGGAAGCCGAGCACCGCTTCTCCGCCGACCAGCAGCACCGACAGAAGGATGCCGAGGAGGTTCACCGGCCGCTTCCCCTCATGATGGATCAGGGCAAGGTTGGAAACGCAGAGTGCCATGGAGACCACCAGGATAAAGGGGCTCGTGATCCGCATATAATTCCGGGCCGAGGCCTTCATAAGGGCAATCACCTGATCGATCTTCGGTCCGTCAAACCAGCCCGGCGACAGCACGAGAAGGCAGGTCAGCTTCGTATGATTAATGAGCACCGATAGAAGAAACATCGCAAAGCCCATGTAATAGACCGTATTATAGGAATACGGATTAAACTGAAGCTGCTCCCAGAAGGCCCGGAGAAGGAGGAGAATCGTCGTGAGAAAGAAAATCGACAGCACAAGACTGATCGGAACCACATGCTCCTCTGCACCCTGCGCCCCCAGAAATGCCAGCAGCACGCCGGTGACGATGGTGAGAATCAGAATGTTCCAGATCCTCGGTTTTTTGTCTCTTGTATCAAATCTCATGTCTTCCTGCTTCCTCTCCTCATGCGATGGATGCGCTCATGCTCCATAGATTCCTGAGATTCTTGGCCGCCTTTAGGATGTCCGCAAGTGTCTGGTTCGCATTCTCCGCTTCCTTCTGCTCTACGGCCTGTGCCACCTTCTTTTCCCGCTCCATCTTCTTCTTTGCTTCCTTCTGGGAATCCAGGATCTTATAAATCCAGCCGTCATCCACCACATAGCCGGGATCGGCTTCCGTCGTTGTTTCCGGCTCTGTTTCTGTTTCAACCACCTTCTTCATATACTCCTCGTTCTGCTCCCGGATGAAATCCTGAAGCGGAATGACGGAGTCAAAGGTCTGCAGCTTCCGTGTAAACTCCTCCTTCTGCTGGTCCGTCGGCTGGAACAGGAAGCAGTTCCAGAAGGCCTTCAGGGCCTCATCATAGGCATCATAGATGCCGTAAATCTTCTTGGCATATGCTTCAATCAGCGTACTGCTGTCCTTCAGACTGCCGAAGCCGAGCTCCTCACAGACCGCCTTCCAGCCGTCGGGACGCTTCAGGAACCGCTCCCGAAGCGCCGTATCGACGCGAAGACGTGCCTTCAGGGTATTTAAGCACTTCTGCTCCTCCGAGATGGTTAAGCCGCAGTAAATCTTGGCCTTCATGATGTCCTGGTAGACAGCATTGATCTTCGCGCCATGGAAGCCGATGACCGTAAAGCGGTCCGCATCCGGCTGCCAGCAGCCATAGTACTGTCCGGCATCCACCACGGTCGTGAAATTATGGTCCATATTATAGACCTGAAGTCCGCTCTGCAGCGTCGTAAAACACATCTGATTGCCCGTCAATGTCATTTTCATGGCCTGATTTCCGGTCAGACTGGCCTTCTGCGTCACGGTAGCGATCTTTTCATTTCCGTTTTCATCCGTATAGGAAATATCCATCGTGCTTCCGATCTCCTCCGTCGGCGTCACCGCCATCGTATACGGAATGATGGCATGTACTTTCACAAGACGTTCATAATTCCCGTCGCTGCCGGCCGCCCATATGCACTGGAAAACCTTGATATTCTTTTCGCCGAGTACGGCCACGAGCCACAGGGAATCTCCCGACGTCTTCCTTTCATACAGTACCTTGATGCCGCTGATCCGTTCCTTCAGATCGATGCGGAACTGATCGGCATTTCCCGAGCCCTTCACAGGCATCCAGAAGCAGCTGTGTTCCGTATTGCTGTCGGACAGATCCTGGTACATGAAGATTTCTCCGCTCGGCGATTTCTCCAGGGCCCGGCCCTTCGCAAGCTCCTCCACATGGAAGCTCTCCATCGCTGCATCGCTGTTGGACAGCTTCACCCGGACAGCCTTGGTAAATGCCTGGGTTTCCATATAGCTTGCATCGTCAAGGACATAGCCGTCCTCGTAGCCCTGATCATCCTCGTGTTCACTTAGGTCATCCTCATCGTCCTCATCTCTCTGCCGGTAGCCGGACCTCTGGATGAGCCGTTCTTTTTCCTCCTTGATCGTTTCTGCGATTTCTAGGCTGGAATCGGTATTCCGGAAAAGGGTATAGCCAATGCCGGTACCGGGGGCGCTTTTTGCAAAGTCCGGACTAAAAAGGCCGATGCAGATGTTCTTTTTTTCCTTACTCTGATCGATCAGATATTGAACATTGCCGCCGGTGACCTCCGTCGGACGCGCAATATTTTTCATCACATAGGAATAGCTCCCGGTACTTTCAAAAAAGCCGGAGGAAGAGGAACCGTAATTTCCGCCCTCTCCCGGCACGGAACGGATCACCGACTGATTCCAGCTGGTCGCCGACAGCTCTTGATAGACATCCGTCCAGAGCTTATCCTTGGCCTCTTCTGTTGCATCCTCCTGCATGGATTCAAAGTAGCGCTGAAACAGGCGGCTGAAGTATCCCCAGCTCTTGTCGCCGTTCACGGTCTTCGCATTTCCGAGGATACGTACGGCGCAGAGCTTATATTTATGCGTCGTATTGCCCTCCAGCGTGCACCAGTCCCAGCGATCCGGATATTCCTCCAGTACATCGTCATACGTGAGATCGGTATTGTCCTGCCAGTATGCGACCTGGTCCTCATAGGCCAGATTCTGAGAGGTGAAGTACACATTGCCGTTGGCGTCACCTAAGCTGTACATCTCATAGCTGCAGAGCAGCGAATAGGTGGTATCCTCATCGAGCGCGGATGCATCTGTAACATCCTCGATCTGCTGGCTGTCCGTACTGCTCTTACTGTCCTTACTGTCTTTTTTCTCCCCGTAGACATTATGAAGGGAGGCATTCAGCTCGAGGAGGAGCGTCCCGTCGTCCCGCATGATGACATTGGCAACGGAAAAGACCATTCCACCCTTCACAAGACGCTTCTGGATCTCGCTCCAGTCGGAACGGCTGCTCCACTTGAACTTCTGGTTGAAGTAATCGAGAAGACTCGTATAAATCAGGGAGCTTAAATCCGTTTTCTTTACGCTCGTCATGTTGCTGTTCAGCAGAATGAAGTTCATGTCATAGACGCTGTAGTACAGGTTCGTCGTGCCGAAGCTCTTTGATTCATCGATCACCTTGCCGGCGAAGAGACGCTGCTGGCCGATCTGATAGCTCTGCTGAAGGAGTCCGCTGTCCGCGTCCTCCGAGCTGTAGCTCGAGCTGCTAATGCGGCCTACGTGATAATCGAGAATCTGGTACTCCCGGGTATCCGTCTTATACTTCATAAGGCAGTATACCTCCCAGTCGGTGGACGGCGCCTTGCTCGCGTCCTCTCCCTCCTTGACATCCCAGTTCTTATGCGTTTTCCAGAAGTTCTCCGGCGCCGTGCCGGACTCGGACGCGCCTCCCAGGTTCAGCGATGTATCGCCGTAGAAGGCGGTCTCATAGCAGTACAGCACGGTTTTTCCATCTGCCAGAATATCCAGAATCTCGAAGCTCTTGACATCCATGGCCCGCGTCGAGTGATAATCCGGAATGTAGAAGGCGGGGGTTCCCTCGGTATCCCAGAGCTGCTCCTGGCGGTTCGAAACCTCCTCCGACATCAGCTCGGCGGCATTCTGCGGCGTATCCTTCAGATAGTCCTCCGCGGTGGTTTCCTCGGCGGCCGTCGTCTCCGACGAATCGGTGGTCTGGATGACCACCTTCCCGTCGTCGCCGTCCGTGCTGAGGGGAATGCTGAACAGCTTCGGCGATACGCAGCCGCACAGACTGACGGACAAAAGCACAGCCAGTATACTTCTCAAGAATCGATTGCCCAACATTCCTCTCCTTTCATTGAAGACCTGCGGTCACATGCATATGTCCGTATGTCCGTTCCGAACCGGCGGAACGGACATGCATACACATGTTTTGTTTATAACTCCGCGCCGCGCTACTGCATGGGCTGAATCTCATAGCAGCCGGCGCCGTCCTCTGCCGAAAAGCGGACCAGACAGTCCCCGATGCTGACCCAGCGGTCATTTCCGATGCCGTACGGATTCTTTCCGACGAAGCTTGTATAAATCGCATCGTCGAGATCCGAAGCCGCACTGCTGATGCCGTAGCAGAACAGCCGAAGCACCTGATAATCATAGCTTGCGCCCTTCAGGCTGTCGATGCTGGTCCGGTCGAGCACGGTCTTAATCCGAAGCCGGTAGCCGCCGGTGCCGCTCACCTTCTCGAGGGACAGAAGCTCCTTCTCATTGGAGCCGCTCCGCTCGCACCAGCTCAGCTTATCCGAATAGACATGGAAGCCCCGGACACCGCTCGTCTGCTGATAGGCCACCTGTCCCACGGCCTGCACCGCCCCCATAAGGGCCGTCCAGTTGTACATGGCAGAGGAATCCTGCCGCACGAAGAGAGACGGCTGCTGCACCTTCACACCGGCGATGACCCGATAGCCGGCCACCTGAACGCCCTGGCTGTCCACCAGGTACTGATCCGGCGTCACGGCATCCTTGAGAAGGCTGCCGTCGGACTGCAGATAGTACTTCTTTCCGCCGTCCTCGATCCAGCCGGTGGCCAGGGCGCCGTCGGACTGTGCATAATAGGACGTATTGTTCCGGCTGATCCAGCCGGTCTGCAGCACACCGCGGTCATCGAAGCTGTAGATCTTCCCGTCGACGGCCACGAATTCATTTTTTGCAAGCTGCGTATTCGTTTTAAAGTAATGCAGGCCCTGACTGTCCTGGTACCAGTTCGGATTGGCTGCATAGGCCTCCATCGTCAGGCCGCCGGCCAGCAGCAGTGCCGCCGCGGCGATTCTCCTCTGTGTTCTGTTTCTCATTTTGCACCTCTTCTTTCAGAAAAGCTGTCGCAAAGCAGCACGTGTCTGCTTTGCGGCAGCCCTCTCAGACGTACCCTATACTGTTTCGGCGATGCCGCGCAGATTTCTCTCTAAATCTGTGCGATCCGCCGGAGGCGCTAAGGAAATGCTGAATGAATCAGCGCTTCCTCAGCTCTTGGCTGTTGTGCTGGTCGGGATGTTAATCTCGGTCTTGTAGCCGGCACTCGAGCTCGAGTCATTGACCCACTTCATCATCGGGGAAAGCGTGAGACGCAGTACGACGATCAGGATGAAGATCAGAAGATAGCCCACGATGGCATTCTTGAGGGCGTTCTTTGCCTTCTCCTTCTCCTGCGGCTCATCGGCCTTTGCGAGCTTCACGCCCAGCAGTACGCACCATACAGCGCCTAATGCTGCAACGACTGCAATCGCCGGTCCGAGCACCATGTTCAGAAGTCCCATGATGGCGAGCGCCGAAGATGAAAACGGATTGGCTGCTGTGTCCAACATTGTTGCAAGATACATAATTTTTCCTCCTTGTATATCTATCCGCTTTGCACCCGTAAAGACGCGCGGTATAGAACGATGTATTGCTGCCGGGCGAAGGCGATGCGCATGCAGTCCGCATTTCTCTTCGTCGGCGAAGTTCGGATTTCTCCGTATTTACTGAAAAAGCTTCCGAAGCGACCATCCGCCGCCTAAAAGAAGCACTGCACTTCCGACCACGGCCATTCCGAGCAGAATCCGAAGCGGCTGATCAAACAGCGAAAGCTCCTGCTTTACATAGAACTGATAGCAGCGGCTGTTGCCGGCGGCATCGGAAACCCGGACCTGATACCATCCGCCCTGCGGAATGCTGTTGTCGGAAAGCTCCAGGCGGACGCCGTCCCGATAAACGGCTACCTCACTGCTGCTCTCGGCCTTCTCAAATGTCATAGGCAGCGAGACGGAGCTCTTCGTAATCGTCTGGTTAAAGCGGAGCACCGGCGCTGCCGTATCCTTCCGGAAGGACAGCCGGTAATCCGGAAGCCCCTCGGCAGAAAACCGGACCTGATAGCGTCCGTCCTCCGTAAGATACGTACAGACCGGACTTGCGAAGCTGACCGGCTTCCCGTTTAGACGGATCTCACCGATCTCATAGCCGTCCGGAGCCGTGAGAAAGGCCTGGCGGCTTACACTGCCCTCCAGAATCTGAAAGCTGTAGTGATATTCATAAATCACCATCGAATCGCTTTCCTCCTCCATCGGAAGCAGCATCATATCAAACTCATAGCTGCCCGGCTCCGTGAAGCGGTAGTAGCCGTTCGGATCATAGGCTTCATTATCCTTCTGAGCGCTGACATGAATGCTGTTCTTGTCAAAATGCAGGCGAACCGGATCGGTGCTGACACCGCCGTTCGGTACATTCGTCTCGAACCAGCACTGGTTCGGAAAGCTATAGCGATAGAGACGATCCTCCTCATTATAACTGAGTACGGCATCCTTCGTCGAGGCCTTTTGAAGCTCATCCTCAAAATCCTGCGCATCCGTGTCCGCCGACGGCACCTCATCCGACCAGTCATATGTGTGTTCGTTGAACAGGCTCTCCTCGCTTTCAGAAGTGGCCTCCTCACCTTCAGACGCAGCCTCCGAAAGAACCGCATCGGAGATCGCATTCATGCCCTCCTCCGCACGGACGGCCGTCGCGGACCACAGGCTCATGAGAAGCATCAGAAGAAGTCCGCATTTTCTCATGGCAGCTCCTTTTCGGTCGAACGGCTTCGTACCGGCATTTCCTTCGCATTGTCCTTCTCATACGAAAGCGCCCGGGCGACACGTTCGTTCCGTGCTGCCAGATGCTCGAGGCGTGCCTCCTCCACCAGTTCATCATAGGAGGTACGGATGCGCATCGGATTCTCTGCGGCTTCCGTTTCCATGGCTCCCCGGAGCTGAATCGGGCCGCTGCTAAGTCCCCGGCTCCGGAGCTCCTTTTCCCTCCGAAGCCGGCTCAGCTCCACCTCCCAGAGGGCTCTGTTTTTCGGACTGTCAAAATAGGCCATCCAATATCACCCCTTCTTCACTCTATTCCTGCGATGTGCTGTCCTTCTGAATGGCATCCAGGTAGGCCTGGGAAATGGCCTCCATCCCCTCCAGAAGCTTCTGATTCTCCTTTGCGGTAATCGCCACGAAGCCCTCGGAGCCGGCATCCGTCAGATTCTGCGCCTGGAGCTGTCCGTCGGAATCCTCGATCAGGGAGACCGCTTCATCCTCGTAGCAGATATAGGCCGTAATGCTGCCGTTCTTCAGCGCCTTCTGCCCGTCCGTGCCGGAATACGTGGTCTGGGAGGCAGGCTCTGCGCTGTTCAGCTGCAGGAGGCTTGTCGCCGTCACAGCGGAGGAAATGCCGATGTCTCTGTCCTTCAGTGCCGCCAGGGTATTCATGAAATTTCCTCTGGCCGTCACCGCACACAGATATCCGTAGGCATACGGAGTGGTTACACCGTAGCTTGAGCTAAGACCCCCGTCATCCGTAATGGAGCCGATGGCCATATCCGCCGCATCCTGATCGATGAGATCCGTGAGCGACTGCCCGTTCTCCGCCGGAACGAAGCTGGCCTGCACGTCGAAGCCATCGGCAATGGCCCTTGCGATGGCCGGCTCCAGACCCTGATAGGATCCGTCGCTGTCATCTGTCCAGGCGAGGCGGCTCCGGCCGGTGGTGATGGCCACCCGGAGTGTGCCTGATTTTTTAATGTCGGCCGTCCGATCGCTGGTTTTCTTTCCGCAGGCACTGCCCATGGAAAGCACCGCCGCCGCTCCCAGAATCAGAACGGCCTTCCATCTTTTCTCTGTCTTCATTATAGTCTCCGCCTCCTACATCTTAAACCGCTTTTCAATACTTTCGGATGCCTGGATGTCCACACAGGTCCGCATCGTCGGTGAGGTCATGACAAATGCGCGGCCTCGTCCGTTGTTGATAATGTCATGCTGCTCCTGGCTGTTCAGCGCACCGGACTTCTCATACAGCTTGCACAGATCGTTCATATCGTTCGGCGCCAGCGGGAAAATGAAGGAATACTGGCTCGCATTGATGATGGCGGTCGATTTCCGTTCCAGTTCCTCGGTGCCGACGAAGTCCTTGATGTTCTGTGTAATGATGATCTGCATACCGTTGTACTTACGGATACGCTTCGCCAGCTGATACATGAAATCAAGTGCAATCGGATACTTGCTGTCGATGAAGACGTGAGCCTCATCGATGACGATGATGATCTTCCGGTTCGCACCGTAGAGCATGTTGTAATCACGATTCTTGATGATTTCGTTGTCCAGCCACTTCAGCACCAGCAGCATCTGTGCATTGGCGATGGTGCTGTTCTTGTTCGCCAGCAGCGACTGGAAATTGAAGACGATGAAATTCTCCTTCGTGGAGATCGTCGCCTCGCCGTTCCAGAGCGCCGCGTTTCGGCCGCCGGCCGAGAACTTCGAAATGTAGCTGATCAGGATACGCAGATTGTTCTTTGCATACTCACCGCTCGCCTTCTGATAGTCATTCAGAATCTTGTCATACAGATCGTCGAAGGTCGGGAAGTCCGCCGGCGTCAGCTTACTGAGATCCGTAGTGGCGTCGATGCCCTTCTCCTCGTACATACGAACGGTCAGGTTGTTCAGATACTCCAGCGGATCCGACTCAATGCCCGGCAGGATCTGGCGGTAAAACTCCTCCAGGAACTGCAGATGCACATAGAAGCTCGTGGTGACGCTTTCGGTATCGCTGTTCTTCTCCCCCTCCTCATCATCCGAGAGACTCGTAATGATATGGAAGGGATTCAGTCTTCCCTGGGTCGCGCTTCCGACGTCAATGATCTTTCCGTCGAAGCTCTGGGCCATCGCGGTATACTCGTTCTCCGGATCCAGAATGAAGATCTTACTGTCCTCGGCGGCCAGCTGCGTCAGGATCGTCTTGGTGGCATAGGACTTACCACTTCCGCTCTTACCGATGATAACGGCGTTGCTGTTGACACGCTCCCGGTTTCGAAGGAAGAAATTGATAAATACCGGTATGCCGCCGGTCTTTCCGATAAAGATACCGTCCGGATCGCAGAGGCTGTTGTATACATACGGAAAGGCCGCTGCGATGGAGCCGGAATGGATGCCCCGGCTGAGACTCGAAAACGGATCCCAGGAGGAAATCATGGTGGCACCGTAGGCCTCATACTGCTGTGTAAGATTGTCCTGGGTCTTGAAGCCCTCCTCCGAGCACTGCCGGCGGAACTTCTTCTTCAGCGAGCGTGCGGCCAGATCCTTTTTCTGTGTTTTCGTGAGCTTGCCGACGGCCATGGCGTTGCTGAGCTCGTAGTCAAAGACGGTGACATAGGTGTTGACATCAAACAGCACCTCATTATCACCCTGCAGCATGCGAAGCAGCTCCTGCAGCGTCTCCACATGCGAGCTGAGCTCCATCAGACGGCTCGTACGTCCGGTATTGTAGCTCTGCTCCCGCAGCTCATCGATGGCACGGTCGATCTGCCGGATGGATTTATAACGGTCCCGCGGCGTCATCTTCAGCACCACCTTGGTGCTCATGGTATTGAAGAGATTGGCACCCCAGGCATTCGGCACATTGATCGGATAGTCACTGATCCGGAGGTTATGCGTGATCAGCCCGTCGATCTTCACCGTACGTCCGGCAAATTCGAGGTCATGCGGCAGAATCCAGTCCATGTACTGCTCCGGCGTGAGGTTCTGCACCTCACGCTCATCGAAGCGCTGGGTGAAGTTGTACTTCAGGAAGACCGCAAGCTCCGGTCCCTTCAGCACCTCGCAGTGAATCTCCTGGGCCTCAAAGGACTGAATCGCGTTCTGAGCCTGATACTGAAGCTGTGCCTTGTCGGTATGACAGAACACAAGGTAATGGAACGGCATGTATACAAGATCCTTTTCATTGATCTCGGAAAGATGCTCGAGACGGTCCTGCAGGATGCCGACACGGTCGGTCAGCTCCTCCTCCGTCAGAAGCCCGTTCAGATATGCCTCCTTCAGCTGGACCAGCTTTTCCTTTTCACTTCGGATGTAGTCATCATAGACCACCGGCCGGTCCACCTTCACCATCATGGCGGTTTCGCCCATCAGGATCGTACGGAGCAGCGAGCCGAAGGTATGATCGATCAGGCTGTCCTGTGCATCCTTGTCAAGGAAGCGGAACTCCACCGACGGAATATGGATCGCGAGGCCGTAATACTTGCCGCCGTACTCGATGTATTCTCCGTCGATGCCGGTGAAGGGCACCAGATCCCAGGTCGAGGGCTTATGCTTCTGACCGGCCCTCGGCGGGGTGCTGTCCCGTGTGAAGCGGCGCTGTCGAACCAGAAAGGCGAAGGCATGCGCCAGCATCATATAGGTTTTCTGATCATCCAGGGGGACGATCAGCACAAAGGTTAATATAAAAAGTATCGAACAGATCCAGAGCTTAAACGGAAAATCCGAGAACAGCACGGCGACGATGATGAGGCCGCCGATCATGCCGATGATCAGATCCGGGATCTCAACGCCCTTAAAAAATTCGAGATTCACCTTTGTTTTTTTCGGTATTATTCTCATCTTATCCTTTTACCTGTTCCTATCTGTCCGGCGCCGGAGGACCGGCGCCCTCCGGCTGCGTTTCTTTCGTCTTCCGGGATTCCCGGAAAAAGCTTACTCCTGTTGTTCTGCACCGCTCTTCTTCGGTACGCCGCCGCTCTTCTTCGGACGGTTCACCGGAAGCTCCGCAAGGCGCTCCCGCTTCGAGGTCGCATCATAGTAGTTGAAGCCAAGGAAGCTCTTGCTTACAACCTCTGCCTGACCCTGTTCATTGACCATCCACTTCTGTGAACGGCCCCAGCCATGGCTGAAGTGGTAATTACCGTTTCCATCCGGCTCATAATGACGGCCCCAGCTGGACTTCGTATGAACGTTTCCGTTCTTGTCCTGTACCTTTTCAAGTCCGGACCAGCGGTTCCTGCGTGTATACATTTCGCCGGTCTTCGTATTCCGCTGCCGCTCTACACCAAACAGCTTGAAGTTCGTCACCCTGTTCTCGGTATCACGGGAACGACGGAAGAGTCCGCCGCCGATCGACAGCTGTGAGCTGCCGTCTGCTGCCACATGACGCTTCACGAGACGTCCGAGACCGATATCGAAATGCCGCTCGCCCGTATTGTCCTTGGTCATACCGATGCCAAGGACGGTTGCCTTGTCCATCTTGCCCTTATGGTTATACCTAAACTGGAATCCCATAAGCTTTACGGTATGGCTGCCGTCGGCACCATAGGAATTTGTAAACAGACGGCCCATATTGATATTCCAATGCTTCTTTCCGTCTGCGCCGGTCTTGATGGTAAGACCGAGAATACGCTGCGTCTCCTGCTTCGGAAGCTGTGACTTCTCGAGCGCTGCGCGAATGTTGGCCATCTTGCGCTTCGACATCGGCGTAATCTGCGGTGCCGGGCGGGAATACGTAAGTGCACGGCTGCTCTTTGACAGCGGGCCCTGCGGAACGGCCGGAGCCTGCGGAATAGCCGGAGCGCCGCCTGCAGCTGCACCACCGGCGCCACCACCGGCAGCACCGCCGCCAACAGCACCTGCACCACCGGCATCGCCGCCAACGGCACCTGCACCGGCTCCTACGCCGGCTCCGCCAACTGCACCTGCACCGGCTCCTACGCCGGCTCCGCCAACTGCACCGGCAGCGCCTGCCTGCATCGGAGGTGCCGGCGGAATCGGCGGACGTCCTGCAATCGGCATCGGAGGTACCGGAGGAATCTCCGGTGCGGCCGGAGCCGGACCGGTGAATGCACCGCCGTCATCCGCACCTGCACCCGGATCGAAATCGGAAAGGCCCGGAATCGTGCCGCCCTCGCCGCCGGCTGCACCGGAGAAGGCACCATCGCTGCCGCCTGCTCCGCCGCCATCACCTCCTGCTGCGCCGCCTTCACCGCCGCCGACCGCACCGGACAGCCCGGCTGTACCGGCACCGCCGGGTACGCCGCGCCTTCCGAACATCGCACGGGCCGAGCCGACACCCAGACCTGCGACGCCGATCGCCACATCTCTTGCCGCACCGTAGGCATAGCCTGCGGCCCGCATGCCCATCTCTGCCGCCTGTCCCTCAGAGGAACCTGCACTGGAGCTGATGAGCGTGGTCACCATGGAACCGCTCTTAATCGCCGCCCAGGCACCGCCCAGAAGGAACAGCACCTTCAGCATATAGACGGTTTCCGGGCTCTCGCCGGAAAGCGAGGTAAACGAAATCCGTCCGCCGATGATAACCGGAACGATCATGAGGTAAAGCTTCATGGCCACGATGCTTCCAAGTCCGGAGACAGATTTTCCGATGAAAAGCTCCCGCCAGCGTTTGAAGCGCTCTCCGTCATCCAGCGGCATGGTGGATACAAAGAAGGGTGACACGATATACAGCAGCAGCATATCAAACAGCCGTTGTATGAATACCATACTGCAGCTTACCATGACGATGAACATGAAGATACTGACACCGATACCGACGATAAAATCGAATTTTTCGAAATTAAAATCGTTTTTGACCTGCTCCGTATTCCAGTAGGTTTTCTTTTCACCGCCCGTAACCCCGCTCTTTCCGTTCTGATAGTACGGATAACGGGCTGTATCCTCCGCGCCGCCTAGCTTCACCTTCAGATCGTCGGGCGCCGTAGAAATATTAAAGGCACCGTTTTTACTGGCATTCAGCGAGCTGATCACAAAGAGCGTCGATCCCACCGTGGCGTTTCCGTTGGCCCCCTTCATCTGCAGTGCATTGTTCAGAGATACCACCAGCACGCCGCTGAAGCGGATCATAAAAAGCACAAACAGCGGTACAATCAGAAACTGCACACAGGCCTTCAGGAAGGAGTTCATCACATGTGAAACCGTCCGCGGCCGGTCGGCCTCCAGGTCGAACATGGACTTCGCAACGGAATACATGGTAAACATAAACAGCATAACCAGCGAAACAATGAAGATATACCAGAAGGCATTCCGTATGGTGTTTATGTTGTAGAGCGCCTCCAGCAGCGTCATCGGCTGACTGGTGGCCACGGTGGAGCCGTTCGCGGTCACATCGGAAACGGTCACCTTGGAAATGCCGATGAAGATTTCATATGCCTTTTCCATGGAATCCAGAAACTGCCAGATCTTCGCCATGATATCATAGAGTACACCGGCCAGCATCTTAAAGAGCCATGAACCGAGCTCCTTGGCCAGCGGGATCAGCACCTGCTTGAGGATCGGTGCCAGAATTTCCTTGAAGAGCCATGTGAATGCTGTATTCAGAAGCTCTCCGATCTTTTTAAACAGCGGGTCCAGGATACGATCCATGACGAAGCCCACCACATCGCTCCAAAAGCCGAGATAAGCCATATTCATATTTCACGTACCTCCTTATTTCCCGGCTCCGCCGCCCTGCTGCCCCGATGATCCCTTCCCGGACGACTGGGATCCGCGGCTCTGCTGCCGCGACTTGTCTATCCGTCCACGGATATAATTGATTGTATCCCGGCGCTCCTGCTGCTCTGCCTGTGCGCCCTCCGGATCCAGCACCTGACCGATGGTAATGCTTGCATTATAGACGGCCCAGGCACCTCCCAGTATGAAGAGAACGGTGAGGATCTGGTTGATCATACGGTTGCTGTCGTAGGTGATGCGGTCGGAGGCAAGAAACGGCAGCAGGATCAGAAAAATCTTCATGGAAATCATCGTGCCAAAGCCGGCAAAAAACTTTCCGACGAACAGATCCTTCCATTTCTTGAAAACCGCGCCGCCGTCCAGTGCAATGGTCGCCGCAAAGAACGGAGACACGATATACAGCACCAGAAGCTCCACCATGCGCCGCACCAGGGTAACGGACGAAAGCCCCATCATGATCACCAGAAAAAGGACACAGATGAAGGCCAGAAGGTAATTCACCTTCTCTGCATCCACATCCTTCTGCACCTGATCATAATTCTTATAATTAAACTGCTGCGCTGCCAGGTCACCGAACTCTGTCAGGTAGTAATCCATACGCTGCCGGATATAGGCGCTTTTATCCTTATCTGTCTTATAGGAATCCGGTACCTTGATCGCATCCTGCACCATGGTCACAAAGAGCATATCGCCCGGCGTCGTCCCGGCAATGGTGACGGAATGCGAGCCCTTGCGGGTATCCGTATAGTCGAGCTGATTTACGACGGTAAAAATCGTCTTCGAGAAATGCAGCATAAACAGACACAGCATCGGAATCATCAGAAACGTCAGCGCCGACTTGGCCGCCCAGCGCAGCACGACACTGATGGGACGCTTGTTTTCCATGATGCTGTCCCCCATGGAGCGGATCACGGCAATGATGGAAAAACCGAAGGCCAGCACCACCGCCACGCCGGTCAGAATCACGAAGGAATAGGTCACCTGGTCAATCCGGAAGAGGGCCTGCAGAATCGTCAGTCCCTTCTCACCGTCATAAGATACCTTCGTGATGCCGCACAGAATATTGTAAAGGCTTGCAATGTAATCCACGATCCGGAGCCACATGGTGAAGGCCAGCAGCATGAAATCCGCAAGAAAGCTCTTCAGCATGGTCCAGATCAGCCCGCCGACCGTTTTCAGCGCACTTGTAAGAAGCGGTGCGAAAACATTGCTCATCAGCTTGCGCAGAAGATCCTGTATAAAATCACCGAGTCCCAGCTGGACAAAGGTCATATGTTCGCACCTCCTCTTTCATCCTTTAGTGCATGGATGTATTCCGCTTCACCCAAACCACATAGCCGGCCATACCGCCGCTTAATGCAATCAGCAGCAAAACGGCAATGATGGTTGCGCCGCTGATGCTTCGTTTCAATGTAAATGTGGCAACGGTCGTATTGCCGGCCGTATCCGTCACATGTACCTCATAGCTTCCGGCACCGCTGACGGTTCCATCCGGCAGGCTCTCAAGCAGCTCGCCGTTCCGGTAGACCGCCATCCGATCCTCGGATCCGCCGTCCGTCGAGAAGGACGCACGTCCGTTCTTGATATTGATCGTGAGCTGCGGCTTTCGTGTATCCCGCTCGATCTCAACGGTTGCATCCTCTCCGGAGGCCGTCGTATACGTAAGCTCATAGCTTCCGTCATACGGCAGCGTCACCCAGGAGCCGTAATCGTTCTGCTGCTTTCCGTTCCAGGTGAAGTTCTTTACGGTCTCCCCCTTCGGTACAAACAGCATCTCTAGATTATTCACCGGCTCATTGATGATCTGGAAGTAGAACCTCGGCTTTTCCTTTCCTTCATAGGCTGCCTCGTAGCCGCTCTGCGTATCCTCGATGTTTACGCAGTACCAGCCGCTCTCACTGATCTCGTCACCGGCCTGGTACGGATAATCCTCACCGTTTCGGGTGATCTGTACATTCAGCGTGCTGTCCGCTGTGAAGCGAAGCATCACCGAACCGTTCACTGTGGCACCGTTCTGCACCGATGAGCTGAAGCTGCTGCCGGTAAACAGCGTCTCCAGGTACTGTCCGGTGGTCTTGTCAACCGTCTCCAGAAGTCCGGCACCTGTTCCGCGTCCGGCTGCAGTGCCTGCCGACTTCTCTGCATCGGCGAGGGCATCCTCCGTCACCTCTGTCGGCGCCGTTTCCGCAGTATCCGCTTCATCGGTTTCCACTTCGGTTTCCGCAGCCGTCGTGTCTGCCTCGGTTTCCTCCTCCGAAGCGGTGAGATCCAGGTATTCCTGGAGGGCATTGCTCGTTACGCCGAGCATATCCGCCATCTGCTGAAGGGTAATGCTGCCCTCCTTGATGCTCTTCCGGATATAGGCAAGCGGCAATGACTTGCTTGCCAGCGCCTCCGCCACATCATCCGCCTGTTCCACCAGCGGCAGGGAGCTCGAGCTGTCCGTATTCCATACATAGCCGGAATCACTCTTTTCTGCGGCACTGGTGACATCATTCTCTGTCTGCTTCTTCGGCACCTTCGCCTGAATACGGAAGCGGAAGGTGGTCTGATATTCTGTCTGCTCCGACAGGGCCTGATCCGGTGTATAGACCGCCGTGATGCGGAACACATAGGTACCGTAGGTCGTCAGCGGCTGCTTGTTCTGATATTCGAAGGTCTGGCCGTCCAGCTCGGCGGTATAGCTCAGGTTCGCCGGGAAGTCCAGGTAAACACTCTGATCCGTCAGCTGTCCGTTTCCGATGTTCGTATAGAAATAGAACAGACCGTCAATGCCTTCCTCGTACTGATCGTAGTCCTCATAATATTGCTCCGTCAGCGAAACGATCTTCCGAGACGGCAGACTGCCGGAGCCGGTATTCGTGCTGCTGTTTTTGGAACTGCTGTTTTCCAGCACAACACCCGTGTTTGCGGAAACGGTACCGGAAGCGGAGGATCCGCCCGGTCCGCTGCTGCTTCCGGTAGTGGACGTATTCGTACGTGTCGAGCTGTTCACCGTAGAACTGATGGTATACGGGGATGCCGTATTGCTGCCGGACAGCCCGGCATAGAAGCTGCTGGTCCGGTTCAGCTGATCCACCAGCGAACTGCTGCTCGCCGCCAGCGACGTCAGCGGACTCGCTGTCATCGCAGCGGCCGCCATCCACAGAATGATTTTTCCTTTATGCAGCTTCATACCCTTACTCCTCATGCTTCCCCTGCCTCTGTATCGTCATCCTCGTAGGCGTCCTCTTCGTCCGCATCGAATGCATTCTCTGCATCCTCGTCGATGTCCGGCTCCTCGTCCTCATCGTCTTCATCGACCTCATCGTCCTCGATGTCTTCGTCCGAATCCTCGTCGATGTCCTCATCATCGTCTTCATCGTCTTCGATGTCAAAGTCATCCTCGTCGAGGAGATCTTCATCCTCTTCTTCGTCGTCCGAATCCTCATCCGAATCCTCATCGTATGCATTCTCGTCGTCCGATGCATCCTCATCGAATTCATTAAGCTCGGTATCCGGCTCCTCGTTCTCCTCTTCCTCGGCCGCCTGCTCGGCTTCCTCGGCCTCCAGCTTTTCAGAGACGATCATATTACGCTCACTGAGATCGTAATATACATCCTCGCCGTAGAAGGCATGGCCGCGTACCTCATCGAGGCTCATTGTACCCATCTCATACAGCGGGCACTTGTAGCTCGGCGTAAACTTCGTACGCAACGGATCATTACCGAAGGTAACGATGATGGCATTTCCGGTATTGGTCTTGCTGTTCAGCTTCTGCAGCTCGGACGGATAGATGACTGGACGGGTCTGCATCTGCTGTGAATAGTTGATGTCACCGTTCTTCGAGCCCATACCGCTCGAAACGCTTCCGGTGGTAACGGTCATGTTGCCGCAGAGCTTCGAGAACTCCTCGCAGGTCTGGATATCATTGGAACCGATGAACATCTTAAGACCGCAGTTACTCTTTACGATGTTCGCCACCGTATCGCCGTAGACATTGTTCAGCTGTGCATAGGACTGCACGACCATGTTGAACCAGATCTTACGGCTTCGGCCGACGGTGATCATCTTATCAAACTTCTCAATCTTCGGCATGTTACCGAACTCATCGAGGATGAAATAAACATTCCGGTGCAGCGTCAGATCCGGATCCGCACTGGCCACCTTGATGAGGGCCTTATAAATGCTCAGGATGAAGATCGCTGCCAGCGCATGACGGGTATCCTTCTCATCCGGAATCTTCAGGAACAGGGCCACCGGCTCCTGTGCGATCATCGTGGGCTCAATGTCGGTGGCGGAGGTCAATGCACAGAGACCTTCATCATTGAACATCGAAAGCTTATCGAAGGCAATGGACATATAGCTGGCCAATGTCGTCTCCGCCGCGGACATAACCTGGCGGGAAAGGCCGACGGCCTTCGAAAGGGTCGGACGATGCTCGAAGTACTCATGCAGCGCCTCGAAGTTATTGTCCGAATTCGAAATGGCCTTGTTGACATTATAGAAGCAGAACTTCTCCTTCGTCATCTCAAGCTCCGGATATTCGGAATCCTCCAGCATCGCAAGACAGGTCGCCATAACGATGGAACGTGCACCCTTCTCCCATACCGGATCATCCTTCGATTCGATCGGGCAGAGGACGCTGACGAAGTCATTGAGATCCTCATATACTTCATCATAAATTTTCTGACGCTCGATACGAATATAGCTGATCAGCTCATCGCGGTGCGCATAGCCCCGGCCGTCAAACTCATACCACTCCTGAACGTACTCCTCCGGCTTGTTCACCAGCTTCAGTCCGCTGTCGGCGGCCGAATCCGTACGGCGGTAAATTTCATCACCGAGATGCAGGTAGTTCTGGTAGCGGTCGTAGATATCACTCAGCGGATTCCAGCGGAAGGAGCTGTACGGATCACGGAGATCCAGCACCATGACCTTGTAGCCATGCTCCTTCAAAAAGCCGCTGTGCAGCATGAAGAGCTCGCCCTTCGGGTCCGTCATAATCATCGAGGAGCCCGCCGCCGTATGTCCCAGGATCTGGATCATCGGGTTAATGAAGGTGGTCGTCTTACCACTACCGGTAGAACCGATGATGAGACCGTGCATCGGGGAGGAAAGATTGATCTCCACATCCTTCTTCTTGCTGTTGTAAACGGCCCGCACCGGCACACCGTCGGACTTCTGCTCTCCCAGGGTCGTGAACTTATAGGGCTTAAACAGGCTGTCCCGCTCCTTGTCGGACATAAAGTCCGAATTTTCCAGAGCGCCCTCGATGCGCCGCGCCTTCTGCTTCATCATACGGCGGGAACGCCGACCGGCATCGTAGTCATAGACCACCCACAGAACAGCGATCACGCACATGCCGAGAAGGCCGATGAAATAGGTCATCGGATCGAGCAGCAGCCATGGATCGAACAGTGCGCCGCCGTTGAAGAGACCCGGGAGCACGGCAAGAAAAAGCTCGGAAAGCAGAACGCCGAGAAGAAGTCCTCCTCCCAGAAACATTCCGCCGTAGCTCAGCATGTCTTTGATCCAATCCTTCATCCTTATGTCCTTTCCTTTTTCTGCAGCCATGTCCCGGCAGCCTCCGTAAAATCAGGATGCATCCGGATCCAGGCCAGCATAATCAGAAATGCGAGAAGCCCGTATACAGCAATCAGTCCGCGGCTTCCGAATAAAAAGCTTTGCAGGCTCTCCGACTGCCGAATCAGAAGCTGCAGCACCGTCCACAGATTAAATGCCATATGCAGGACGATCGAGTAAAATATATTATCTTCTTTAATAGAAACGAAACCGAGCAGCACGCCCATCAGAAAGGCGTAGCAGCTCCAGGCGAGGTTTCCGTGACAGACGGCGAAGAGGACCGCCGACAGGAAAACCGCCGTTTTTTCCGGAAACTGAGACAGCATCCGGTTCAGCATAAGCCCCCGGAAGATTACCTCTTCGCAGATCGGCGCTGTCACCAGCACCGAAAGCATCGCAAGCCCGAGGTCCGTCCGCTGGAAGGCTGACTCCGTAACCGCCTTGTAGCTCGTAAAGAACGGAAGCAGTGTGAATACCGCCGACAGGAAAATGCTGGCCGCGATGCCGAAGACCGCATAATGACCGGCCTTCCGAAAATCCGGTGCATCGAGATACAGCGTAATCGCATCCCGAAAGCTCTCCCCGCCCCGCACGATCTTCCAACGGATCATGAAAAAGCAGAGCACGATGCCGACAGCATAGTAGAAATTACCGCTGGCATTGACGAAGGCCTCCGTATCGCCGTTCCAATGACGAAGCAGCATGCCGATGCACATGATGAAGCCCGGCAGTACGAGATACAGAAGAAGCGGCAGCACCGACAGTAGGATCGTCTGAACCGCAATCCAGATCCTCTGCTGGGTGCTGAGGGCCGGGTCGTCCATGCGGTGCAGCGGCTTCTTCGGCTTCGACGTCTTCGCGGTCGGCCAGAAAAAATCCTTGAGAAGGAGAAGCACACGGCTCGGCTTCTTCGGCGCCTCCGGACGGTCCACAAAATCCGCAACCCGGTCCGAAAAGGCCTCTCCCGCGGCCAGTACCTCCTTCGCGGTCCGATGCTTCGTCTCCTGCGGAGCCGTGCCCGTCATATCCGCCGGGGCCGCATCGAAGGCCGGAAACGCTTCCTCCGGCTCTCGGTTGTCTTGAGGAGCGGAGGCCGACGCATCCGCTGCATCATTCGGCACATCCTCAGATGACACTTCGTCCGTTTCGCTTCGCAGCCCGTCTATGCTTTTACGCTGCACCTCGCGAAGCTCCCGCATGAGTCCGATGATGGAGGATTCTCTTTTTTCCTTTTTTCTTCTACTCTTCTTCAATGTTCAAAAATCCTGAAAATCCGGTGATATCAAACACCTCCATCACGATCGGCTTCACGTTCCGGAGTATGAGGGTCAGATTCTTTTTCTTCGAGAGCTTCTGTGCCTCCAGCAGTACACGAAGGCCGGCCGAGCTCACATAGCTCGTATTCTGAAAGTCCACATAAAGGGTATCCTCCGTTTCCTTCTCCATCGCATCCAGAAGAATCTCCCGGAACTTGGCGGCTGTATTATTATCAATTCGTTTTAATGCTTCAATCGTCATGGTTTCCTCTTCTCTTTTGATCCTACAGGCTCTATGCCTTTTTAACGGTACCTAAGCTCGAGGAGATCGAGGTAGGCCGGACTGCCCGGCTCCGGATCCGCCGGAATGTATACACGGCCGATGGCCTGCACCGACATCCCCTCCTCATAGCTTCCCTTCAGCTTCGAAAACAGCTCCTCGTCCACGAAGGCCACCATCGTGCCCGTACGGTCCCGCAGGAGCATCGTTGCGGTCGCGGCCGGGTCGCCCTCGGCCCGATCCGGCAGGTTGATATGGTCAATGATGACGTCCAGTGACACAAGCTCATGCGGCATCAGATTGTACATCAGTGCCTCGTCCGGGAAGAAATCCCGGGTCTCCACCTGCCGTGCATAGGCATCCCGATCATCCGCAGCAAAGGGCTGAAGCGTCTGCCGATAGGCCCGGATCAGAGTCGGCATCCCTACAAAATCACGCCAGTCGGCTCTCGTTTCGCCCGTCAGCATCGTCACATCCGACCAGCGAAGCGAAAAGCAGTACCGAAGATCTGTCTTTTCATCCGACTGCATATAAAAGTCGAGCTGCTCCGATGCATCATCGGTACGGACCAGCACGGAATTTCGCTTATCATAGCGTGTTACATAGACACGTTCTGCTTCTGTCCACATCGTTCTGCCTCACCTTCTGTTCTCTGCGGCGCAGGGAAATCATACTATAAATATAGGAAGATTCCTGCCCTGCCTTTATAGATTCGTAATTTCACGCCTGTACCCATACGCCGTCGGCGCCGACCCACCAGCCATCCGGTGTCGCACTGTTCGTCAGCATGGCGCCGTCACTAAGACTAAAGTAATACCATTTTCCGTCGATCTGCTGCCATCCAAGCGCCATGGCCCCGCTCTGCTTCAGATAGAACCAGCTGCTGCCGCGCTGGAACCAGCCGGTACGCATCGCTCCGTTTTGGGCGAAATTATACCACTGCTGATCAATCAGTGCAAATGTATCCTTCGGCTCCGTACCGTCCGAATAGCGGTAATGCCATTCGCTGCCGTTCAGATACCAGCCCTCCCGGTAGGGTGTATAGTTGATGTTCAGCATACTGTTCGTATTCGTCGTCGTGGCACTGCCGGACGGCGAGGAGTTTGTGCCAATGCTGTTCGAGGAGCTGTTGTTCTGTCCCTGGACTGTAAAGACCGCAGAATACGAGGACCAGTCACTGTAGCTTCCGTCCTCATAGGCCCGCACGCGAAAACGGTATTGCCCGTTCGCCTTCATTTCCGATGCGAAATTATAGGTGGTATCCGTGGTCCGGACCCGGGTGACCTCATTGTTCCCCCGGTACAGCGCCACCTGGTAGCGCTCCGTATCCTCGTCCTCCGAGTCATCCCAGTAGGCCTTCTGCCCATTCCAGTAGATATCCACTATATCGGCCCGGGCCGTGAGCGGGACCATCAGAACGGACCAGAGACACAGCACCAGCGCCCCCGCGACTTTTCGTTTCATAAACGCCTCCTGTTGAAAGAAAACCTCTTGTTCTTCCCTCTAGTATACCAAACCATGTAGACAAATGTGGGACAACTTAGATCAATACCATTCACCTTCAGCCCAGCTGTACTGTGCCATATATTCACCGTGATAGGCATTGAACGCATCAGGATCGTCCTCGTCGTACTCATAGGCATCGCAGCTGAAGATCGATGTATCGACCGAATAGTAATTATGATCATGCAGAAGGAGTCCTTCAATTCCGGCCTTCTTCAGCGATCCGTCCAGTTCTCTGACAATCTTCGAAACATAATCCTGTATGTTCCGGGAGTATTCGGAATCCTCGAAAAGGGCTGCCGCGAGCTCCTTCCGGGTCACGCCGCTTCCCTTCTTATGAATCAGATAGGCCAGGAGCTCCTTTGACTTAGCACGTCCGAAGTGCACCGGCTTCCCGTCCAGGAAGAAATCGAAGTGTCCGAAGGTTACGGCCCGCATCCGTTTTTCCGGCTTCTCCGTCTTCTTCGGCTCGGTATAGCGGATCGATGCAAGCTCCTTCCGGATCGCCTCCGCCGTCACCGGCTTCAGTACATAGCCGCTTGCATGCAGTCCGAAGGCCTCCATGCCGTAGTTACTGTAGGCCGTCACATAGATCAGATTCACCTGGGGGTTCAGCTCCTTCAGACGCTTCCCGAGCTCGATGCCGTTCAGCTTCGTCATTTCGATATCCAGAAAAGCCACATCGATCGTATGCTCCTTCGCGTAGGCATAGGCTTCCTCCGGATCCTGAAAGCAGGTGATTTCCTGATCCTTCACCACCTGCATGATTTCATGCTTCAGAAGTGCAAGGCCCATACGCTCATCATCCACTGCAAGATAGGTCATTTTTTCGTCTCCTCCAAGGGAATCCAGATCCGGCACTCGGTTCCTTTTCCCGGTTCACTGTGAATATCCAGCCGTCCGCCGCACATCTCATGCAGCCGCTCCCGGACGTTGGTGACGCCGATATGGCTCCGTCCGTCCTTTTCCTTCGGCTTCGTCGTATCAAAGCCGACCCCGTCGTCCGTCACCGTTACGGCATAGCCCTGCTCTGTCCGCTCCGAACGGATCGTCACGGTGCCGCCCTCCGGCTTCTTCAGAATGCCGTGCTTCACGGCATTCTCCACCATCGGCTGCAGCGTCAGCGCCGGCAGCCGGAAGTTCATCTCCTGCAGATCCCATATCACCGACAGCCGCTCCTGGAAGCGTTCATTCTCGAGGCTCAGGTAATGCTGCACATGCTGCACCTCCTTCTCAAACGGAATCGGCTGATCCGTCGTCATGGCATCGATGTTGCCGCGGAAATACATCGCAAGCTCGTCGACGGCATTGGCCGCCCGGTCCGGCTCAGTGATGCACAGAAATTTGACGGTGTTCAGGGCATTAAAGAGAAAATGCGGGCCGATCTGGGAAACCGCGATGCGCACCCGCATGTCGCTCAGCGCCTTCTGGTTCCGCATGAGCTCCCAGTACTGTACGGTTCGTGAAACCACGCAGACCACGAGAAGCGTCAGCGTGATCGCCAGATTCATGATCGAAATGCCGTAGATCAAGGTCTGGATCACCATCGCCGACAGAGGGAACAGCAGGTAGCTCAAGAAGCAAAGATACATATCCTTATGGATCCGGTTGCGATAAACGATGATCAGAATCGCATTCACAAACATACCGAAAAGTCCGAAGCCCTGCAGCATCCACCAGTAGGGTCCGCGGTAATATTCATTCTGCGCATTGAAGCCGTAAAACAGCGTGGTCATCTGCCCGATGGTCAGCATGAATACCGAAATAAACACCAGTGCCAGCATAAACTGACGATACTTCCGCATTTCCTTCCGCTGCTCCTCGGTACACTCGATCTGTACGAGTATATACAGCGTAAATAGATAGAGTATAACATAATTTGAAAAATATACCATATAATTACTGATGCGGACCATATAATACCCGACCGTCGTCATGTTGCCGCGGTACAGCCAGGCCAATGCATCCGCCCCGAGCTGGATGCAGTCCGTGAGCAGCAGCGCGCCCAGCACGCCATCACCCTTCTTTTTCAGCTCACCGCCGACCAGCATGCCCATAAAAAAAATCAGGCAGAAAAGCATACCCCATATCTCCAGTGCCGCATGCACTGCTGCGCGTAAATTCATCGTCTTCTCCTCTCATATTCCCCTGCAGCTGAACCGCCGCATCGCACATTGCTTTGCGATGCAGTGCGGAACAGTAATTGCCTTTTTTACATGTCAAAGACCCGATCTATGACAGATCGGGTCCGGCGCCTATGCCTTCAGCTCTTCGATTCGCCGCCGCATCATCAGGATGTTCTGCTGATCCTCGTAGCGGTATTGTACCTCATCCATGTACTGCTTCACCATATAGATCCCGAGTCCGCCGATCCGCCGTTCCTCCGGCGGCAGCGTCACATCCGGATCCTCCTGTGCCATCGGGTTAAACGGAATGCCGTGATCCCGAAGGACCAGCTCCAGCGTATGCTCCGGCAGTACATTCAGCTCAAGCTCTGCCTTGCCCGTCTTCTCCGGGTATGCATACAGCGCGACATTGACAAAGAGCTCCTCCATTGCGATGCACAGCTGCTGGATCATATGCTCCGGGCAGCACAGCTTCTCAAGCTCCTCCTGCAGGAAAGAAAGCACCTGATCAAGATTTTGCTCCTCTGCATCGAAGCTTCGGCAGGCAGCGCAGATTTTGCTTTCCTGCTTTTCCTCCGTATCCCCGGCTTTTCCGGAGCCGTGGTACAGGAAGGACAGCATCGTGAGATCATCGAAGCGATCAGCCTTCCCGACGAAGGCATCCACATCCGCCTTCATCTCCTTCAGGAGGGTCTCCGGCGCACGCATCGGATCCTTGTTAAGGAGCGCGAGCATCGCATCCGTCCCGAGCATCTCCGAGGCTCCGTTGGTAGCCTCCGGCACACCGTCCGTGTATACAAAGAGGCGGTCCTCCGGCTGAAGCTGAAGCTCATATGCACGGTACTGTATATCCGGCATACCGCCCATCACGAAGCCGTGCGGATCCTTCAGAAGCTCATAGCGCTGTCCCTTCCGGCAGACCGCCGGAAACTCGTGGCCTGCATTGGCACAGAGCATCTTTCCGGTCGAAAGCGTCAAAATGCCCAGCCATACCGTTACGAACATATCCGCGCTGTTGTGATCGCTGAGCTGATTGTTGACCTGCTCAAGGATCTGATCCGGCGACAATCCGGTCAGCACCGAGTTCTTGATGAGCGTCCGGGAAACGACCATGAAGAGCGCCGCCGGCACGCCCTTTCCGGATACATCCGCAATGACCAGTGCAAGATGGTTTTCATCCACCAGGAAGAAATCGTAGAAGTCTCCGCCCACCTCCCGGGCCGGCGTCATGGAAGCATAAATCTCAAAGTCATGCCGCTCCGGAAAGGCCGGGAAGGTGCAGGGCAGCATCTGCGCCTGAATGGTCGTGGCAACGTTCAGCTCCGTGGAGATCCTCTCCTTCTCCGCCGTCAGCGTGGTGAGATTATCAATATACTCCTCGATATCCGATTCCATCTTTTTCATCGACATCCAGAGGCCCTCGATTTCATCGCCGGTCGAGATATTCAGCTCCTCCAGATGATGCGCGCTTCCCTCGCTTTTTTGCTCGGATACGAAGGACGCGGCCGCCCGGGCCATGCGATTGATCGGCTTTGTCAGCATATCATCAATCACCATGGTGATCGGCACCAGCATCACCATCGAGGAAAGCATCAGAATGCAGAAAAGAAGAAACAGGAACCGGTTTGCATTGTTTACGAGCTCCTCCATGGAAATGTCTACCCACAGGCTCCCCAGTACATCACCGTCTCTTCCGCTGATGGAGCAGCCCATGCTGGAAATCCATCCGACAGCTGCATCGTTTGTAACGCTTGGTTCATCCTCCGATTCGCTGCTGTTTTCATCGATATATATATCCATGTAGCCGACCGGAATGTCCTGGTCGACATCCACCATATGGATCTCGCAGTTCCGCTCCGTATCCTCGAATCCGATATAAAGCGAGAGCACTTCATTGACATCTGCATAGGTCTGGAGCTGCTCCAGCAGAGTCTTGTATACCGTACTGGATTCGACGTCCCGGAAGCGCTCGTAGTACCGTGCCCAATCCTCCTCCGTGAAGTCCTGAAAGGGCGGCGCCCCGCCGTATTCCTCGCAGAACGTCTGATAAATCTTACGGATCTCATTTCGAAGTGTCCGTACCTGCTCCTTATTGACCGCATCGGACAGAGTCATCGCCAGCTTCAGTGCATTCGACTGCATGCGGTCGTCAAGGCCGGCCTTATATACACTGTAGCAGATGCCGCCGGCCATTGTAGAAAGAAACAATGCCAGCACGATCGCCATGCCTATGACCTTCGTTTTCAGCTTATGCTTCATCTGATGCATTCCTTCTCCTTTTTTACTTCTTCATCCCATTTATCGCCGGATTCAGAAGCTTCAGCTGATGCTCCTGCGTCTTTGTACGGCTCCGGTTATGCCGGGATTGCTTTTCGTCATCTTCAAAGAGCGAAATTCTCTTCCGGGTCCCCTCCGAAGGCTTCGCTTCCGCCTGTTTCGTTCAAAAATGTACTTCTTGTCGGCCAGTCCTTCCATCTTTGTATGCTTTCCGTAACGGCTCTGCATAAGTTCATCCGCTGCAGAAATAGCTTCCTCTCCCCGAGGTAGATCCGACACGGAGGCCGGTACCGATAATGTGACATTTTCGCTTAGCCGGGCCGGCTGTGCTGTATATGCACTCTGCGATGCCTGCACCGGCTGCGATGTATGCGTATTCTGTACATTCTGCACCGTCGACGTGCTGCCCAGTCCGACTTCTACGCTCTCTGGCGCCTTCGGAGCCGGCCCCTCCGCCACGGCCGTTTCCACCGCATCGCGTACGCCCCTCAGTTTCGCGTTTCTCCAATATTTTTCCCGGGTCCACTTGTTCCAAATTCTGTCAAAACCAAATACATATTTCCCCATGGTTTATCCCCCGTTCTGTTCTGCAGTCAACGGTCACTGAATTCTAAGGAAACGCTGATTTAATCAGCTTTTCCTTAGAGCCTCCGGCGGATCGCACGGATTTGCAAAGGAATTTGCTGCGTTGCAGCGCAAATCCGGCGAGGGAAACGCTTTCATCAGCGTTTCCCTATATACCCGTATTCTACCACTTCGTATGGGACAAATGTAGGACAAACAAAAAAGCTGTGATCCTTCGACCACAGCTCCTGAAAACTCTTTGATAATTAATCGAGGCCGAACTCCTGTGCCCAGTAGGTCTTACCGTTCTTGGTAGCGGTGCTGACCGACATGGTGGTGAAATCAGCTCTCAGAAGGTTGGCCTTGTGCTCCGGGGATGCGATCCAGGCATTTACAACGTCCTCTGCGGAGTTGTAACCCTCGGCAAGGTTCTCGCCGTACATCAGGTCTTCGTTCACGGTATACCAGTCGGATCCGTCCGGACGGGTATGTGAAAATCTTGAAGTGAGCTCGGAAGCTCTGACATCCGATGTCTTCTCAAGTGCATCGTCATATCTCAGTGCGCTGAGACCGTTGGCGACACGGTACTGATTTACCTTGTTGAGCACTGCAGCAGAGGTTGCGTTCTGTGCGAATGCGGTAAGGCTCATCACAACTGCAAGGAAGCTGGCAACTACTAAAGTTCTGAACAGGTTTCTCATTTTTTTGTCCTTTCAAGTGCAGCTGGCTGGCTTCATCGGCCCCTATAGCTTTGCGTCACCGGATTTCTCACGGCTTTGCGATTTAAATGAACTGGTAAAAAAATTGGCACCGGGATGTTTCCCGCTGCCAGTTAACCTAGAACCTTCATTCAATTAATTCTTATTACGAGAACTAACCTTCGGATTTCTCCTTGAAGATTGCAACTGGCTGACCCTTTCGGGCCCCTATAGCTTTGCGTCACCGGATTACTCCGGTTTTGCTCATGTGCGGATCTAGGTCGGATCCCCACCGTCAAAGAGACGCGAACCTTTTTTGGTTCCTTTTTTTCTCATCATCTCTTTGCAATTTCTATGATACCATTTATTTTACAAATTGCAATAGAAAAATGCAGCTTTGTGAAAGTTGCACAAAAAACCGTCCTAGCTTCTCCCTTCTTCAGGGAAAAACCAGGACGGGCCGTTCTTTACTTTTTTTACTGCTGAAAATTACTTGGCAGCGATTGCACCTGTCGGGCAAGCATCCTCGCAAGCACCGCAATCAATGCAGGTATCCTCATCTACAACATACTTTGAATCGCCGGCAGAAATAGCCTCAACCGGGCAGGTAGATGCACAAGCACCGCAGCTAACGCACTCATCACTGATAAAATGTGCCATAATAAATTCCTCCTATAATGAAACTGAACGTTTACTTCTATGTACTTTCGTACGTCCTATGTCAGTATATTAATATACTTTCCGGAAAATAACAAGTTAAAATTTTCATAAATTGTATCTTTTCGGAAAATTCTTTTAGTTCAGACTAACCATATCATAGCAATCAAATAGGGATAGCAGTCAAATTCGGCGGCGCTGCATACTTGACGCAGGCTGCAGGCCCGGCGTATTCTTATCCTATCATGACAGTAGCATGCATGTTGTAAAGGACGACCGTTAGACAGCGAAGCTTGAAGAATCGCAGATCAGGGAAGGAGTGCCGAATGGATCAGCAGGAAAACAGAGAAAAACACAGGAATTTGCAGCAGAGGTTGTTTTATATGGTTCCGTTTCTGGCCGTCGTGGCGATGCTGGTGTTCGGCGGCCTTTATCTGAGAGATTATTTTCAGTACAAGGGCGCTGCGGATGAATATGCAGAATTATCTGATGCATACATTCGGGCGGAAGCCGCAGCGGATGCAAGCGGAGAAAAAACAGAAGCAGCCATCGGAGAGACGACGGAAGCATTGTCCCCGGAAGATCCGCGTTACGTTCCGGCACTGTCAATCGACTACGATGCATTGCAGAAAACCAATCCGGACTTCGCCTGCGTACTCTATATTCCGGTGCTGGATCTCAAGTATCCGGTGGTTTATTCCGAGGATAACAACGATTATCTGCACCGGACCTTTGAAGGGAAAAATAATTTTGCAGGATCCATCTTTTATGACTGTCTGAGTCCTCATGATTTCCGTGGACGCAATACTTTCCTTTTCGGCCATAACATGAAGAACGGCTCCATGTTCGGCACATTGAAAAAGTTTGAAAAGGAAGCGGGGCTCTGTGCCTCGGATCCGTACATCTATATCTATACGAAGGATTACATTCGCAAATACCGCATCTTTTCCTATTATGAGACCAGTGCCTCTGGAAGGACCTATGAGGATTTTGACGGCAATGACGGCTACGATCAGTATGTGAAAATGGCCTGTGCAAATTCTGCTCTCGCCACCAGCGAGCACAGCATAGATTTCACGAAACGCCCGCAGCTCCTGACACTCTCCACCTGCGTCGGCCGCTCCGGCAGCGATCAGCGTTTCGTGGTTCACGCAGCCCTTGTTTATTCCGCTGCAGCAGAGTGAAACCGTTCAGCCCCGCATTGGAAGGACTGCTTCCTGAGGTCGGATTTTAGATTTTTTCGGGCGCGCCGTCCTCTTCCTTTCGGATGTCCAGTTCAAATTCCTCCGGCATGAAGCGCGGGCAGACGTTATCGGTGGTAGAGATCACGGAGCTTGCGAGGCGTGTGCCGATATGGCAGGCTTCGCCGAGGCTTTTTCCGTAGGTCAGGCCGATGGTGACACCGGAGAAGAAGGCATCGCCGGCGCCGGTGGTATCCACCACGGCGACATTGATCGGCGGGCAGATGCCATAGCTTCCGTCGATTTCTGCATAGACGGCGCCCTGCTCTCCCATCGTCACCACCATTCGCGGATAGTGCGCAGACTTCACCTTGTGACCGATGACCGGTGCCAGCTGCTCCGGTGACAGGCGCTCATAGTCATCCGAGAAAAGAAGGCCGGCCTCCTGCGCATTGCAGACGAGGCAGGCGGTCCGCTTCATGAGATCCCGGCGCTCCATCGCAATGGACATATTCGACACGACGGCATAGACCTGCTTGTGATGCTTTTCGGCGAGCTCCAGAATCAGCTTGAGGATCGGCGCCTCCATGTCAATGTCTACGGTCACGGCGTCTGCATTAGCAATGATCTCGTCGCCCTCCTCCTTCAGAATTTCATAGATGCCGCTGAGATCCGGACGCTTCGAAATCGACGCCACCACATCACCGTTATGCGAAAAAACCGCAAGCCAGGTGCCGAGACCGTCCTTGACGCGGCGAATGTAGCCGGTATTGACCTTGTGGCGGTTCAGCTTCGCAATGACATCCGTACCGAGGCCGGTTTCGTCCACTACGCTGACGAAGGTCGGTCGGAGCTCTACATTGGCAATGTTCTCGGCCACGTTGCGGCTCACGCCGCCGTGTACCTCTACGACATCTCCGGCGTTCCGGCCGGCCGGAACGTATTTGCCCTCCGGATAGCCCTTGATATCCACGAAGGTTGCACCGATCACGACGATTCCATTGCTCATTGAACTGCTCTCCCTTTTACAAAAAATGGCAACTGTTCAGCACCACATCGCTGCATCGCAAAGCGATGCGCGGTGGTGCTGAACAGTTACAAAACAATTCCGTCATTATACACTCTTTACAGAAAAGCACAAGCGGCACTTCATCCCCACATCCGCTTCCAGGTGTCGGCGGCCTCACCGGATCTCCGGAGAACGAGCAGCGCATTGATATAAAAGATAATGGTGAAGAGCACAAGGATCACGATATCGAGCGTGCTGTTTTTCTCTGTCAGGACACCGCCGGCCTGCTGCATTGTCTTCGTCAGGAGGGATGAAGCATCAATGATGGTATGGAGACACACCACAGACCACATGTTTCCGGTCCGGACATAGATGCCGGCCAGCAGAAGGCCGATGGCAACGGCATACAATACCTGCAGAAGTGTCGCTGCCGGATCGGCGCCCACCAGCACATTGGCGCTGTGAATGATGCCGAAGATCAGGCTCGGCAGGAAGCAGACAAAGAGCGGATTCCGCCGGATTTTTTCCTGCCGCATCGCAATGGAAAGCGGCAGCACGCGGAACAGCACCTCCTCGCTGAAGCCCGGGATGAGTCCGAGAAAAAGGGCATAGAGCGGATTCCCGAGCTCCTGACCGCCGAAGAGCTTACTGAGGGCAATGACGGCGGCCACCGCAAGCATGCTCCATCCAAGCAGCAGGCCCCTCCGGAGCTCCTGCAGCTTCAGAAAGTCATGAAGCTCGCCGTGAAACCAGAGGCAATGCACCAGTATGCAGAGAAACAGCACCGGAATCTTCACAAAATCCGCCATGAGGCTGCCGGCTCCGAAGATATTGTTGCCGACGGCGATACTCAATATATAAAAGAACGCCGTCAGTACCATGGAAACCAGCATGCCGGCCACCGGATGATCAAAAATAATATGCTTTCTCATACGTATGTTTTTCCTCCGCTTCACCGCTTTTTACAAAGCTCGATGGCTGCCTGTTTTACTTTGCCTTCGGCTTCTTCACGCTTCCCTTCGCCTTCTTGGCCGCCTCCTTCTCTGCCGCCTTCTTCTTGTCGATCCGACGGTTGAGATTTCGGAAGGCCTTTTCATTCTTCGCATTGCCGGCATGGTGCCTGTCTGCCTTTTTCTTCGAGGAATGCTTCGCCAGTGAATTCTCAAGCTGACTGAAGTTCAGCTTCGTATGAACGGCCTTTTCAGACTTGTCTACGACCTCCCAACCCTCGCGCTGAAGTGCCTCTGTATTGGCCGCCTTTTCGGCATCTGCCTGCTTCTCCGGCACCGTCTTCCCGATTTCCTTCTGGAATTCCGGCATCCTCTCCATCAGCTCCAGCATTCGTACGACGCCCTGATTTCGTGTATTCTCCTCCTTCGTGCCGCCCTTCAGCGTCTGATCCGCCTTCATCCAGCCGTTAAGATACTTCCGGCATGTCTCGTAGGCCTTCGCTGCATGCTCGGCATCATGATTCAGAAGATAGTCCGAAACGGCATCCTTCATATTCTGGAAGGCGGTGTCGTCCTTCCGGCGGAAGCTCCACTTGCTGCGGAAGCCCGGCTTGGTATCGCTGATTGCATCAAAAATCGTTTCGATCTCACCGCGGTTCTTATCTGCATTTATCTCCATCTGAACCTTTTTGAAGTACTGCTTCATCTCCTCCAGGTTCTCCTCGAGCGGCAGCACGTTGATTCTCCGTGCGGTATCGATCGGATCCGTGATCTTACTCTTCTCCATCGGGATGAAATAACGATCGATCGCAGCGGTCTTTGCGTCCTCCAGCCGACTGTAGGCAAAGGAATGGACCTCATTGTAATCCTCTACCTCGCGTGCAAGGGCATCCTGCAGCAGTTTTGTTCTCTCTGCAAGAAATGCCTGACGCTCCTGAAGCTCCTCCTGACGGTCCTTCTGCTCCTCACGCACACCCTGTGTGATATCCTCCTTCTGAAGCTCCTCCAGCTCCTTCCGGATCTCGTCCTGCTCCTTTTGGAATTCCGAAAGGGCGTTCTTCAGCTCCTGGGCCGCATTCTCTACCTGCTTTTGTACATCGGCCGTCACACGCTCCAGATACTGCACCGCGCGGTCATAGGATCCGGCTGCATCGGCACGATAATCCGGGATGTTCTCCTCTACGGTGAGGCTTTCCATCTTCTTTCGGAATCCTGCCAGCTTCTCCTGATGCGCCTCGCCGAAAACCGCCGGATCGGGATGCTCTGCTGCCAGCTTTTCGAAAACCTTCAGATAGTTTGCATTGTCCTTCAGTGCCTGCGTATACGCATCCGGTGTCCGTTCCTTAATCTCGTTATGAAGATCCCGGTTCCACTGCGCCTGCCGCTTTTCCACCTCATCGATAAAATGCTGTCTCTCATCCGGTGAAATCTGCTCTGTATGCTCCTTCAGCAGCTTCTCTGCTGCCTCTAATGCCGCCGCCGCTTCTTTACGGGCCTTCTCGGCCTCCGGTTCCTTGTCACCGATCGCCTGCAGGTTCTTTTGAAACTCCGCCTTCTCGGCTTCGATCTTCTTCTCCGTAACCAGCTTTCCTACATCCTCCAATGTCGGCTGCTTTTCAGGATCATAGGTCTTCGGATCATACAGCGGTATGAAATCGTCCAATGTCTTCGCACCGGAACGAAGGAACAGCTTCAGCATCGACATCCGGTTCTGCACATAATCTGCTGCCTGCAGCTGTCCGCCTGCCAGCTCTCTCTTGAATCTGTCTGCATCCTTTCCGTTTCCGAGGGCCTCCTCGACCTCCTCCACCGGATTATAGACAGACAGGGAGTTCTGATAGTATTCATTACCATAGTTGTGCTGCAGGCCATATAAGCCTCTTTCAATATTCAGTACCTGCTCCGCATCGAAATGCTTCTCATTTTTCAGTGCATCTCCGAGCTTTGCCACCGACATGACCGTTTCATCGAGATTCTCAAGTCCGATCTGGTTCACGAACTCACGGTGCGCCAGGCCGAAGCACAGCTTCTCCATGTCATTCAGGAAGGTATTCTTCGTATGCTTTCCCGGAAACAGCTCCTCCATGCTGACAAAGTCATCCACCAGACCGGTATCTACGCATACCCGATACATCTTCTCATAAAGCTCAGGGAGACGCGCCGGAACCTCAATATAGTCCCCTATAGCACAGAGATCCAGCAGCTCCTCCATGGTTTTTCTGGACGGTGCCTCATCCGCTTCCATAACATGATCCAGGAAATTCTTTACTTCCTCATCCTGCGGGATTGTATACCACATATTCGTATCCTCTTTTCTTCTTTCCTATTTTCTCGTGCCCGTCCGCCGAAGAACGGCTGAAACGGGCACGTCTGTCCATTCTGTCAGTTCTTTTTTCCGACGGTCTTTTCTGCCGTCTTTTCTGCCGCCTTCTTCATGGCCGGCCGGCGCTGAACCGGTGCCTCCTGGGCCCTCGGCTTCATCATCGCATCAATTTCACGCTTGCTCAGCGGGACCCGGTCACCGAGATTCTGATACTCCTTTGCATTCTTCAGCTCCTTCTTCATATCATTCAGATGTCCCAATGCCTTATCATATTCCTTACGGCAGGTCGGAATATTCTGAAGCTGCTGCTTCACTTCCATGGCCGCTCTGTAACGGATCTTTCCGGTAGAGCCCGGCAGCATGTTATACCATTTTTTGCCGGCAGCATGGGTCAGATAGTCGTCCACTTTCTGCGCCGCATACGCGATCTTCTTATTCATGTCTTCCTGAGATGCCTTGCGCAGTGTTTCAAAGAAGCCGCTGTTCTTTTCCGGACGAAGCGCATCGATCGCCTTCATCATCTCTCTGTATGCCTTGGAATCCTTTCGGGAGGACGTTTCCTTCATATCATCCACGGCTAATTTCAGATTGTTGCAGCAGACAAACAGATCGTCCTTCGCCGGATCAAATACAGCCTTTGCCTCCTTGACGGCCTTTTGGCGCTTTCCTACTTCCTTCCGGATGTCCTTCTGATTCTCCTGAATCCTTCGCGCCTCTTCCTCTTTCTTAAATTCCGGGTCGTTCATTCGAATCTTGTCGCTTACAAGCTTCGTGCCCTCCATGAACGGTGCAAGCAGCGAGGAATTAAAAAGATCCTGATGGTACTTCAGAAGAAAGACAGCGTCATCCTTCTCACCGTTTTTTTCTGCCTGCTGCAGGGCCTGTAAGGTCTTTGCAAATGGCTTGAGCTCCGTCTCATCCGATGTCAGGGCCTGCATGGCATCCTTACATCCGCCTCGGATCTGTGCCCTGGCATCCTTCTGATACTTTTTCCGAAGCTCCTCTCCCGTGATCTCCTTGTAAAGTGCGTAGTACTCAATAGCCTTATTGATCGCCGGATGAAACTCACTGTCACTCTTATTCCTCTGATTCTTCAGAATCAGAAGATTTCCGTCGGCCTCCGCAAGGGATTCCATGGTACGCTTTCTCAGATACTCATGAAGCACCGTCGGATCCTGTGCCTTCTTAAACTCCTTGATCACACTGTTGTACAGCTTCTGGTCATCCAGTGTCATGGACAATCTGGCGCTTGACTTAAGGTCCAGAAGATGATCGACAAAGGCCTCCAGCTTGTCCGTATCCTCCGGCTTCTCAGCATTTTTCTCCGGAGGATAACCGTTAAACGGATCAAGATGAATCTCCTTAAGGTCATCAAAGGTCTCCAGGATGTCTTCTGTTTTCTTTTCGCTGAACAGAACCGTATTTTCTGCATGCAGCTCCTTCGGCTGATCCGCATGCTCGTTTGCCTTCGGCTGTGCCAGATCCTGATCCATGTGTTCCTGCAGCTCGCCTATGGTGATGAAGTCTTTGAAATACTGAAGATCCTTGGTTACACGCTCCTGATATTCTTTTTTTATTCTCTTATTTGTAATAAAGCTTGTATCCAGCTTCCGGCCAAACTCCATCCAGTCCTGAATCCGGTTTTTACCCTGTTTATTTACCGCATCCTGCTGTTCCTTCGCTTCTAATGCCTTCTGCTGCTTTTTATAAATTCTGCGCGTCCTCGGATTCTGCATGATTTCCGCTGATTCGCTTTTAATCGGCTTGATTGTCCGGATCGCATAATCAATATAACGCCTCTCCGCCGGATCCTTTAAGCTGTTCACATACTTTGCAGTTTCCCTTTCAATATCTCCGAATATTCCCGGCTTCGTCTGTATTTCACCCGGTTTTCCCGTGGATCTGGCAGCTAGATGCTCGTTTCTTGCCATCATTTCATTCAGTTCATTAAACATGGCATTGTTTAAGGCCGGCTGAAGAAGCATCCAATACTTTCCCGCATCTGTATCTAAAGGGAAATGATCCTGATACCATTTGTCACTGTGATTCGGATTCTGCTTCACATATTCGAGAAATGGCTTATAAATTTCTTCATGAAGGAAGGAGATGACTTCACTCATCCTTTTTTGGCTTTCCTCCTGATCGACCTTTCCGTCCTTGCCGACGGGCTTCAGGAATTCATCCATGAGGTCATACTCTGCAACATGGCCGAACTCTTCGACTGCACTAAAATATGTATAATCAAGGATCAGCTTAATACGGTCCTTCCCCTTCTTTGTCTTATACTGCTTCTTGAAATCGCGATAAACCTCTTTCTTATCTGCAGCAAGCTCCTGAATGACCTTCCGCTGTTCCTCCCAGCTCATGTCCTCTGTGATTTTCGGCTTCGACATCGTATGAATCCCCTTTCTATTTTTACTCCGATGCTGCAGGTTTTTGTGAATAGGCCCCGTCGCTGCAGCACACGGCGTTCGTTTCATTTTATATCTGCATTTTAGCACCCGGCACAGGACAAATGTAGGACAAATCGGAAACAAGAACGACAAAATCGAGCTAGAAAATCAGGTCGGCGGAACGCTTCCATTTTTGTGACGCGGCAGAAAGAAATCCGGTTCTTTACTGTGAAGACCATAAAAAATTCGGAGGAGAAACATGAAAAAGAATCGAATAACCGCTGTCGGAGTGATACTTACAATTATGCTTGCCGCCTGCGGGCAGAAAACCGTATCAAATGGGACGGCGACGACTACAGTCACGACCGCGGCGATGACGGCAGAGGACGAAACAACAGAGACTGTGAGCGAAAATGCAGCGACCGTATCTTCAGAATATACGGCGGAAGCCCTCCATTTTTCCCAAGCGGAGGTGATGCCCGGCGGGTGGACTGCCTATGAGAGCATTGCTCCGGAGGATCATCCGGAGGCGGTGGCGGCCTTTGAAAAGGCCATCGACGGAATGACCGGATACCGCTATGATCTTGTTTCGGTGCTTGGCTCCCAGGTGGTGGCCGGCATGAATTATGCCTGTCTCTGCAGGGGACAGGCGGTCACGCCGGAGGCTGCTCCGGAATACGTGATTGTTCACGTATATGAGGATCTGCAGGGCCATGCGGAGATAACGGAAATCAATGAATGCATGTGAATAAACGGTAAGGATTCAGCCGGAGCACCTGAGAGAACAGTCCTTCCGTGTGCCTCGGCTGAACGTTTACAAATCATATGGAAACGCTGATTTAATCAGCATTTCCATAGTACTTCTTCACCTGCTGCTTCATTTTTTCCAGCAGCGGACAGTATATTTTTATGATTTCCTGAAATTTTTCCTCTGCAAGGCTTCCGTCATAGTCATGCGCCAGGTGATTCCGGGTCTTCAGCATTTGCATCCAACGATCATCATCGATCAGCCCATTCGTAAACGCCTGCTGAAGCGTTTCCTTCGGAGAACCGATGGCAAAGTCCAGTATCTCCAGCTTTTTTACAAGTATGTCCTTCAGAACCTTCCACGCGATGTCAAAGGTCAGGCTGAAGTTCAATACCGTTCCTTCCAGAACAAACTCTGCATGAGGATCTGCCTTCTCGCTTTTTTTGAGATTCTCCAGACTTCTGCAAAATGTGTTGTACCGGTTAATATATTTTTCTTCCATATTTCTTGATATCCTCCAGTAAATACGGATTTCGAATGCTGTCGTAATCGAAGACGTCGATTTTCCGCAATGTTTCGATCTGTTCGAGGTCCTCCTCCAGCTTTAAAATGTCCTCACAGCCATAAACCACAAAATCAATATCACTGCGCCCGGTCGCTGTGCCTGTGGCAAAGGACCCGAACAGATCCAGCCGCTGCACCCGGTTCTTTTTACAGATGGCAGCTACCTGTTCAATTAAAGTATCCGTAGGCATTACGTTCATTTTTTCTTTGTAAATACTGCTTCAGGCAATATTTCTTACCTCGCTTTCTGTTTGCATTATATCGGTCAGCCAAAGCATGATCAAGTATGGTCAACGAAGCTGTTTGACAGTTCCGAAAAGATTATACTAAAATATCGCTGCCGACGGTAATATCTGCCTCGTCTCATCTTATTACATTACATAATTAACAGGAGTCTTCAAATGTTTAACTGGAACCGTTTTGAATTTCGTGATATCCGGCCGGAGGAGGCCGCAGAAGCTGCGGAGATCGAGAAGATCTGCTTTCCGCCGAATGAAGCCTGCAGTGCAGCGCATATACAGGAGCGGGCAGAGCATTCCGCCGAAACCTTCCTTGTGGCCTTTGATCGGATCAACCATAAGATCGCCGGCTTCCTGAACGGACTGCCGACGGATGAAGATAAATTCCGGGATGAATTTTTTACAGATATCACAATCATGAAGCCGGAAGGCAAATGCATCATGATTCTCGGCCTCGATGTGCGTCCGGAATACCGGCATCAGGGTCTCGCCGGTGCGCTCATGGATCACTACATGGACCGGGAAGCCGAAAAGGGCCGGGAAACTCTGATTCTCACCTGCCTTCCCCGCCTCGTAAGCTTCTATCAGGGGCTGGGCTTCCGGGATCTCGGTCTCTCTGCCTCCGTCTGGGGCGGGGAGCATTGGCATGAAATGATCGCGGAGATATAAAAGAAGCCCCGGAAATCCGGGGCTTTTCCTGTAATCTTACAGCAGTATGATTCCGTTCTCCCGGCAGGTGTCGATCATCTCCTGCGGCCAGATGCTGGCCTGGACCTCGCCGATATGTGCCCGGTTAAGGAGCAGCATGCAGAGGCGGGACTGTCCGATGCCGCCGCCGATGGTATACGGAAGCTCACCCTTGAGAAGCATCTCATGGTACGGAAGCTGTGCCCGTTCCTCGCAGCCGGCCTTCCGAAGCTGTGACTGCAGCGACTGCTCATCCACGCGGATGCCCATCGAGCTGATCTCCAGCGCACAGTCAAGGAGCGGATACCAGAAAAGGATGTCGCCGTTCAGCGCCCAGTCATCGTAATCCGGTGCACGTCCGTCATGCGGCTCACCGTTTGAAAGCTTGTCGCCGATACGGCTGATGAAGACGCAGCCGTGCTCTCGGCAGATGGCATTTTCCCTCTCCTTCGGCGTCTTGTCCGGATACATTTTAAGCAGACTCTCGGAATCGATGAAGTAAATATCCTCCGGGAGACGGTTCACGGCCTGAGGGTACTTGTACCATACCTCATGCTCCATGTGCTTGATGATGCGGAAGATCATGCGGACGGTTCCCTCGAGGGTCGTCGTAGTGCGTTCCTCCTTCGGGATGACCATTTCCCAGTCCCACTGGTCCACGTAGCAGCTGTGCAGATTATCGAGCTCCTCGTCCCGGCGGATGGCATTCATATTGGTATAGAGTCCCTCGCCCGGATTAAAACCGTATTTCTTCAGTGCCATGCGCTTCCACTTCGCAAGAGAATGCACCACCTCCACGGTCTCCTCCGGCCACCAGGGCACATCGAAGCTTACCGGGCGCTCATAGCCGTTCAGGTTATCATTGAGGCCGGAGCTCCGCGGCACGAAAAGCGGCGCCGAGATGCGGCTCAGGTTCATTTCCCGGCCGAACTCCTTCTGAAAGGTGTCGCGGATATATTTAATTGCATCCTGTGTTTCCCGCACGGAAAGATGCGGATCGTACGTCTTCGGAATGATCAGTCCCATGTAAATACCCCCTTGATCAAACGGACAGAATATGCCATGGAATCGATGACCACTCTGTCATAAACTCATGTACCTGCTTTTGTCGGACGGCTTTATTTTCCGTTCTCCGTCGCGAAGGACAATGCCTCCTGCCGGAACTCTACGGCTCTTTCCTTCTTTTTCTGACGCTCGTTTTTCTCGAGCTCCGCAAGCTCCTCTTCGCTGGCTCCCGGACCGTCCTCCTCATCTGAAATCTCGATCGGGAAATGAAGATTCTGAATCGAAGGGCATGCACCGTCAAGCTCAAAATTCGGGCTGTTCGTCCGGTCTTCCGGTTCCACCTGCGGCGCCGCATCTTTTTCAGATATTCTCTGCTGTGCCGCCGGTTCTCCGGTTTCACTCCGTGCCGCAGCTTCTGCCGACGTACAGATCGGCGGATTCATCGCTCGGCAGATCGGGAAGTATTCCATCCCCGCCTTCGCAGCCTGCACGGCCTGCAGCTTCTTCGGGATATGATATACCCGGCCGTTCATCTGAAAGCGGCTGCCGGTCCCGGCGAAATGAAACGGTACATCATAACGGATGCATTGCGCCCGGAGTGCCTGCACGAAGGAAAAGTCAAGAATTGCCCCGTCCTCTTCGGCATCTCCGGCAACCTGCACGGCCAGCACGAGACCAGTCGCCAGCATTGTCCCAAGCTCCACGGCCTCAGAGAGATGATCGGTATACAGGAGCACCGAGCGTTTCGGAAGCGTTTCCTTCGGAAGCGCCGCCCAATGCTGCCCGGCTGCCGCCCGGGTCGAGATATCTACCGTCGGATGCTTCCCCAGGTCGAAATCCTTCATGCTTTCGCCTCCCGGATCTTCCGTCTCGTTTCCTCGTCGATCACCGCCCGCAGCTTCTGAATCGTGGTTGAGAATTTCATATTCTCCTGCCCGTACTGAAGCTGCAGCTCGTATTCCAGCGGCAGCCAGGTGCTGAGCTTCGCCTCATCGTGCTGCACCACTGCCTCGATCTTGTCAAAGGCCTTGTAGACCCGGGCCTCCGTCGTTTCGAGCGCCTCCATTTCCTCCCACAGATCCGAAAGCTCGGTATCGAAGGGCGCCGGCATGGAGCGGAACCACTGAAGCAGGATATCCGACTCCTTCACCGAATCCGCATCGGTCTTATAGAAGGAGGGAATGTCGCCGGTGAAGGCCTCCCCGAGGTCATGGATGATGCACATCCGAAGGACCTTGTCGACGTCCAGCGCTGGAAATTCCTTTTGAAGCTCATGGCTGTACATCAGCACCATGAAGGCGAGTCGCCAGCTGTGCTCGGCCACCGACTCGTGACGGTCCTGCGAGGTCCAGCTGTGCCGTGTATTGTTCTTGAGCATTTCTGCCCGATGCATAATGTCTAAAAATGAAAGCTCCGTCATTCTGCTCCTTTTTTACTGTTTTCCGTCGGCCGGAATGGGCTCACCTTCGGCCGTTTCGGTTCCGTTCTCCTGCATTGCTCCTGCCATCTGCTCATCCGACGGCCCGCCGGAGGCCGGTTCCGCTTCCGAAAGCATTCGGAAGGCATCCCACGGATATTCCATCGGCGGCGCAGCCGTAAAGCAGCGCATCGTCTTTTCCGTCCAGTCATAAAAGGAAAGTGTACGGCAGAACAGCGCAAGATGAGGGCAATGCAGGCGGGATCCATACTTGTGATCCCCGAGAAGAGGCATCTTTCGGGACGCAAACTGGCAGCGGATCTGATGGAAGCGCCCGGTTTCCAGCTCCACCTGCACAAGTGAAAGCGGCATGTCATACGGCGTTCCTGTTTCGAGCAGCGTATAGCGAAGCGCCGCTTCCTTTACACCGGCACGCCGGCGCTTCACCGGATACATCTTCTGCTTCGCCTTATCCTTAAACAGCAGATCCTCCATCTGGCCGTCCGGCGGGTTCGGAACGCCCGGCACGACACAAAGATAGCTTTTTTTAAGTATGCCGTCCTGAAGCTGACGGCTGAGCTCCGCGGCCGCTTCGCGGCTCCGGGCAATCATCAAAAGTCCGGCCGCCGCCCGGTCGAGGCGATGCACGATATAGTAATTCTCCGGCGCATCGCCGTTTTGCTCTGCAAGAAGTGCCGGAAGCGCATGCTCCGAATCCTCTCCGGCTGCCTTCGAGACCAGTGCATAGGCCTTCGTCTCATAAATGATCGTCATAGTTCTCCTCCGGATGCCGGCACCGGTGTGCCGTAAAAAGCATTGGCATCGAACACGTTCCGTGTCTACTTCGCAGCCTTCTTTTTCTGATCGCATTCCTCTGCGAAATGCTCGAGGCTTGAAATATGGTTACAGTACTCCGAAGCTGCACAGGACGCACAGCCCTTATACGGAGAAGCGCCCTCCTTTTCAAGCTCCGTCTTTCGCATGGCATGCTTAAAAATATAAACAGTCATTCCGGCGATGAATAAAATAATCAGAACCGCCAGCGGCAGATTCATATCAGTTCTCCTTCCGCATGATAAAGACGCCGTTATTGCCCCGCTGTCCCTTCGTGAAGCGATGGCTGAAGAGAAGCGACGGATTGTCATTCGTGCAGATGTCCGTAACGGTGATCTGCGCCCGCGGCACACCGGCTTCCTCGAGCACGATGCGGTTCGCTGCCCAGAGATCGAGGTGATACTTATGGGCATAGCCCGAGACCTCCTTTTTCATGCCGTCGTCCTGCAGGATTTCGCTTACATGCAGCGGAAAGGCGTCCATGAAGCGCTGCGCCACGTCCTCGGAGACTTCATAGCAATCCCGGCAGATGCTCGGTCCGACCACGCAGAGAAGCTCCTTCGGATCCGTTCCGAAGCTCTCCTGCATAACCCGGATCGTTTCGGCGCCCATGCGCTGCACCGTTCCGCGCCAGCCGGAATGCGCGGCACCGACGGCATGATGCACCGGATCCGCATAAAGAAGCGGCACACAGTCGGCTGCGAAGATACCGAGCGCCAGGCCCGGAACATCCGTCACCAGACCGTCGATGTCATCATAGCTGTATTCCTTCGTGATGCCGCATCCGGCATCCTTTTCCGTCACCACGCGCACATTCGTTGTATGGGTCTGACGGCTCAGCACCATATGGGCTTCATCCATCCCAAGAAGCCGCGCCATACGGTGAAAGTTCTCCCGCACGCGTGCATCCTCGTCTCCGTGTCCGAAGCGCAGGCTCATGGACGAAAAGACCCCCTCGCTCACACCGCCGATCCGCGTCGAAAAGGCATGCTCCGTCCACGGAAGCGCCCGGAGCGCTGGGGCCTGCAGATACATGAGCTCGCTTCCATCCGGATTTTCAGTTTTTAACAGTTCCATGACGGGCCTCGCGCCCTTCCGTCTGATCTTTTGCATGGTACCTACTTTAGCATAAATCGCGGGCAATCTGAACCCTGGAAATAAAAAAGCTTCAGGCTCTGCCTGAAGCTTCAAGTGACGGATCCGGGAATCGAACCCGGGATTCAGCCGTGAGAGGGCTGCGTCTTAACCGCTTGACCAATCCGCCGCAATATATGATTTTATCAAATGACGGATCCGGGAATCGAACCCGGGATTCAGCCGTGAGAGGGCTGCGTCTTAACCGCTTGACCAATCCGCCGCAATATATGATTTTATCAAATGACGGATCCGGGAATCGAACCCGGGATTCAGCCGTGAGAGGGCTGCGTCTTAACCGCTTGACCAATCCGCCGCAATATATGATTTTATCAAATGACGGATCCGGGAATCGAACCCGGGATTCAGCCGTGAGAGGGCTGCGTCTTAACCGCTTGACCAATCCGCCATATGTCTTGTCGCTTCAAGCGACTTACATACTATAGCAGTCTGTGGTTTAAATGTCAACTGTTTTTTTGAATTTATTGTGCATTTTTGTGTCTGTTCAGTCGGGACACCCGGGAAGGCTGCCCCGACTGAACGCTTACCCGCGAAATGCGGTATAAACAATATACATAAGCTCAACCGAAGACAGTGCCGCCAGCACGGCCACGGCTCGCATCATCGATACCGTATTGATCCACCTGCTTCCCGACGGTGCATCCAGTGTCTTTCGATTGATTGAAACTATATAGATCGAAACGGCGATGACGCAAAAGTCCAATATGCTCCTCGGCCTTAATCCGGAAGCATAAATCGTCGGCGAAAAGCCCATCGCAGCCGTGGAGGCAAATCCGGCAAGAAGCAGTGTGGCGGAAGCAAGAAACTGCTCCCAGCTCTCGCACAGAAGAAAAACATCCACGAGCGCAATAACGAGACACAGGGTCATAAGCATAAATTCAGCATACGGCACCAGACCTCCTCCGCTTTCCGGCGTCACCAGTCCGCAGGACGGAATCTCGTCTGCCAGCTGGTAAAGATGCGGAAACACATGCGTCACTATTGGCTTCAGCAGCAGCGTCCGAAACGGTCCGTACAGAAGTGCGATCATCGCCGGAACGGAAGCAAGGCTCTGCACGATCGGATCCTTGTATTTTTTCCACACCAGCACGCAAAGCAGCACACAGAACACTTCAAAAAACAAATTGTTTCCGAAAATCAGACGGTATGCGGACGTTTCATATCCAAGCTCTGCATGATCTATGAAATTCATCTGCTCGAAGGTCGGAAAAAAATCCTCTATAGAGTCAACTTTTCGGACCGCATTGCCGGGACAGGTTGCAACGAATACGGCACTGAGGACAGCCGCCGATGTATACAGCATGAGATATGGATTCATTTTCTTTTTTACAGCTGTATACCACGCAAGCGCAGCCAGATAGCAGATCAGAATCATGACCATCACCTGCTCATTATTGGCACCATATAAAAGGCTTACAAAATATCCTGCTGCCTCTAAGCGGCCGATTTTCTCATCCCGCAGCACCTTTTTAATCGGCACCAAAGAGAGCATTCCGAAGGCGATGGGCGAAATATATGTAGCGGTTGTGGCAATCCAGCCGGCCGACATTACGTTTCCGTACGGAAACATCACTATCATGCAAAAAACAAAGAAGCTTCCTGCCGAATGGCTCCACCCGTCACAAAACATATGTTTCATCGATTTCATCAGCACGAACATCGAAATGCCGGTAAATACCGCCCATACAACGGGACTTGTGGCTGTAAAAATGAATATAAGAAAGTTAACCAGCACGCGGCTTGACCATGTATGATAAAATTCAATGCTGCGGCAGTGTTCATTTCCGTAAAGTGCCCAGCCCTTTACCGTAATATAGTCCTTTGTGACCGGAAGATCATCCGGACGGCAGTTCACCTCCTCTATATCCATCAGATATCCGTCCGATCCGTTTTCATATACGACATAGTTCGATAGATCCAGCTTTTCTATATGCGTGTCGTTCCATACGAACCCCCCCACAGGAGGGTAAAGACGGAAACGGCAGCTGCCAGGAATCGAAGTATGACCTTTCTTTCCTGATACTTTTTCATACTCAAATCACTCCCATTAAAAAATATAGTAAGTGCTTAGGGAAACGCTGATTAAATCAGCATTTCCTTAACTGCTCTGCACGCGGTTCATCACCAGTACGTCGCCGGACAGCACCTGATCGCCACCGCGTGGAATCAGCACATCCTGTCCGCGTTTAATGAGAATCACCAGCTCATCCTTCGGAAGCTCGAGCTCGGAGATCCGGCGGCCGGCCATCGCATTATTTTCGCTCGCGGTAACCTCCGAAAGCTGTACGTCACTGATTTCACCGGAGGTCACGGCACTGAGGATCAGGGTATCCCCCGGCTGCAGCACGGTACTTCCGTTCGGCACCAGCTTCTCCTGCCCCCGTTCCACCAGAATCACCAGAAGATCCGGCGGAAGCGCCACCTCACGCAGGGATTTCCCTTCCCAGACATGGCCCTTCGGCACCTGAATCTGTATGAACCGGACCGGCACCTCCTCCGTATAGTCGGTGAAGGACTTCATGACGTCATCGCTGTCATCGATCATATCAAGCTTCTGTGCACAGAGCGGCAGCAGCGAGCCCTGAAACAGCACCGACAGCACCGCGATCAGGAAGGTAATGTGAAAGATCGTGTCCCCGATCTCCACCCGGGACATGGCCATCATGGCAAATACGATCGCCGCAGCGCCGCGGAGACCCGCGAAGGACAGAAGCAACAGCTGCCGCAGCGGCTTCCGGAACGGAAGCATCAGAAGAAAGACGGCCGCCGGACGCGCAATGAAGGTCAGAAACAGCGCAACGGCGACGGAAATCCCGGCGATCTCCGGCAGGCGATGCGGAAATGCCAGAAGGCCCAGCAGGAAGAAAATCAGCATTTGCATGAGGCTCGTGAAGCCGTTGAAAAACTGTACGATGTTCTTCTTTCCGCTGAAGCGGGTGTTTCCGAGGAGAATGCCGCAGAGATAGGTGCTTAAGTAGCCGTTTCCCTGCAGGGCCGCCGGCAGCGCATAGGCCAGCACCGCTACGCCGAGAAGGAAAATCATATCGAAGCTTCCCTCACTGAAATCAAAGCGCTGCAGGCACCAGCGTGCCAGAAAGGCAACCGCCGCGCCCAGCAGAAGTCCGATGCCCACCTGCATCACCACCATCTGCAGAATCTGCCCGGCGGTGACATTGCCCTCCAGGATCAGGATGGAAATCAGGGTCATCATGTAGGCCGCCGGGTCATTACTTCCGCTTTCCAGCTCCAGGAGCGACGCCGAGTTATACCGAAGGTTCAGCTTCCGAGAACGCAGAATCGAGAAGACCGACGCCGCATCCGTCGAGCTGATGATGGAGCCGAGCAGCAGCCCCATGCCGAACTGCATATGCAGAAAAAAGCAGCAAAAGGCGGCTACCAGGAGCGCTGTCAGCACGACGCCGGCCGTGGACAGGAGAATCGCTTCTCCCGCCGTCGACCGTGCCTGCTTCCAGCTGGTACCGAAGCCGCCGTAAAACATGATGAAAACAAGCGCCGCCGAGCAGATATTCTCCGCGGCCGAATAATCCCCGAACGGAATCTTCAGAATGCCATCCGAGCCGAACAGAACGCCCAGAAGAATGAAGCAAAGAAGCACCGGAATGCCCAGCCGTGCAGAGATTTTATTAAGCAAAACACAGGAAAAAACGACAACGCAGAACAAAAGTAAATAGTATAAAAGCAAACAAAGACTCCTTTCCGGGAGGTACTTGGGTGCAAAGCTCTGCACCCGCAAACATCGGAACGATCATCGGCCGGGCACTCTTCTGCCTCCGAAGGGTTTTCACAGGATTCAGGATCCGCCGGCCGGAGGCTCCTGCAGACGTCCGCACAAATCCTCATAGAAGCCGGGATAGGAAATCTGAATGCAGTCCGCATCCTGCAGCGTGACCGCCGTATCGGCATCCCCGGCCTGCGCCAGCACGGCAAAGGTCATCGCAATCCGATGGTCCTTATGGGTGTCAATGCAGGCGGATCCGATCTTCCGGTGGCTGCCCTGCCCCTCGATGACCATACCGTCCTCGGTTTCCTGTGCCTTAAGGCCAAGGGCCCGAAGACCCGAAACCATCACGGCGATGCGGTTTGATTCCTTCACCTTCAGCTCCTGGGCGTCACGGATCACGGTCTGACCCTCTGCGCAGGCCGCCACGGCTGCAATTACCGGCAGCTCATCGATCAGGCGCGGAATCAAATCTCCGCCGATCTCCGTGCCGTGCAGACCGTCGGTATAGCGTACATGCAGATCCGCGATATCCTCACAGCCGGAGACCCGGCGGTTCTCCAGTGTAAGATCGGCGCCCATCGCCTGATAGACCTCCAGAATGCCGGCGCGGGTCGGATTGATGCCGACGTTTCGGATCACCAGATCTGAGCCGGGCACCAGAAGTGCCGCCGAGAGGAAATAGGCGGCCGACGAAATGTCGCCCGGCACCTCCAGCACCTCCTCCTGCGCCGTCAGCTTCGCCCCCGGCTGCAGTGTAATCTTCGCCCGTCCGTCTGAAAGAATCTCGGTTTCCAGATCGGCGCCCAGAGCCCGCAGCATGCGTTCACTGTGATCCCGGGAAAGGGAGGGTTCGATCACGGTCGTCTCCCCCGATGCATAGAGCCCTGCAAAAAGAATGGCCGATTTTACCTGGGCACTGGCCACCGGTGAAGTATAGCATGTGCCGTGCAGCTTTTTTCCGTGAATGCGAAGCGGCGCACAGCCGTTATCCCGCACGGAACGGATGTCAGCGCCCATTTCCTGCAGCGGCGTCATAATGCGCTTCATCGGGCGCTTCTGTATGCTCTCATCGCCTGTTAATTCCGAATCAAAGGACTGTGCCGACAGGATGCCAGAAATAAGCCGGGTCGTCGTGCCGGAATTTCCGCAGTCCAGCGTTGTTGTCGGCCTCTGTAAACCGGAGAGACCGCGGCCGTGAATCACGACCTCGGTCTCACTCGCGTCCAGTTCGATGTCAATTCCCATGGCCCGGAAGCAGCCGATGGTGGACAAACAGTCTGCGCCGTTCAGAAAGCCCTTTACATGTGTATCTCCTTCGCTAAGTGCGCCCAGCATCACGGCGCGGTGGGAAATGCTCTTATCCCCCGGCACCGTCATGCGGCCGCTCAGCGGATGTGCTGCGGCATGTATGGTTCTGTTCATTAATCAATAAATCCTCTCATGGTCATATAGTTCTTCATCAGAGCCTCCATCTCATCGAAGTCAATGCGGCTTGCATTGATCATGAGATCATAGTTATCCGGCTGCATCCAGTCCTCACCGGTATAATATCTGTGGTACTCGTTCCGCTCCTTGTCGATCTTCTTGATGCGGCGAAGGGCCTCCTCTTCATTTACCTTATCATAATCCATGACACGCTTCGTTCGTGTCACGAGATCCGCATATACGAAGAGGTCGACATGATCTGTCATATTGGCTTCCGTCAGGATATAGTTGCTGCAGCGTCCTGCGATAATGCAGCTCTCCTTGGAGGCCAGCTCGCGGATCACCTCTGCCTGGAAGCGGAACAAATTTTCCGGTGAAACCAGATTATCCTCCAGCTTCGGCTTTCCGATGTCCGGCTTCATGCTGACCAGTGCCTTGTACAGAAGATTCCGCCCGGCCTTCTCATCCGCCATGCGGAAATACTGCTCTCCGATCGCCGTGCGCTCGGATGTGATCTTCAGGATATCATCGTCATAAAAATGAATCCCGAGCTGCTCTGCGAGACGCTTTCCTACCAGACGTCCGCCGGAGCCATACTGTCTGCCGATGGTAATGACGAAATGCTTCTTAATCATATCTGCCTCCTGTTATGTATGCATCAGCCTCAGGTTCTTAGAGGAAGAAAAAGGATTTCTCTTCCTTCATTGTACAATAAAACGGAGCCCCGTTACAAGCTGACGAGGCTCCGTTTCATGTTTTTTTTATATTCACGGAAATGCTGATTAAAGCATTTTCTTAGGGAAACGCTGATTAAAGCGTTTCCCTCGCCGGATTTGCGCTGCAACGCAG
>CAVJMS010000015.1:0-64788 GCA_963650995.1 Succinatimonas sp. CAG:777
TTTCTGTACATGCGGTTTTCACTTGCAATTCGCTTACGATTTCGTTACTTTTCGGATTGTCCGGCGCCGACTGCGGCCGTTTCCTTTTCTGCTGGATATTTAAGGCATGTTATGATAGAATTCAGTCTTATATGATTCGGTGTCGGCCGTTTCATTGAAATCAATGGATCTATACGGAGGAAAAAAGAATGAACGCGATCGGTTGGATTATTTATATCGTGGCTATCGTAGCCATGTTTTATTTTATCGGCATCCGCCCTTCCCAGAAGGAAAAGAAGAAGCAGGAGGAGCTCCTGGCATCGGTGGCCGTGGGCGATACCGTGCTGACTACTTCAGGCTTTTACGGCGTCATCATTGACATGACGGACGATACCGTCATCGTTGAGTTCGGAAGCAACAAGAATTGCCGGATTCCGATGCAGAAGGCAGCCATTGCACAGATCGAGAAGGCGACGACGACAAAAGCCGACGACAGGAAGTGATCAGGGCCTCGCTGCATTGCCGGCCGGCACAGCATCCGGAACCGGGGGACGGAAGGACCGGTCTCTAAAGAAGAATGAAAGTAAGAATTGACATATATACACGTCAGACCATCGACGGAGACAGTGAGCTTCTGGAGCTGCATGAGGAAGGAATGCTTCGGACGCTTCCGAACGGCCGGCATGTCTTAAGCTTTATTCAGGACGGTGTGCATAACGAGCTTCAGATCGATGCACCGGCGAAGGAGATTTCACTGATCCGGAACCGGAAGCGGGAGAAGGCCGTTGTTTATAAGCAGAACACGCTGCACCGGATGAAGTATGAAACGCCGGTGGGAGAGATGGAGCTGGAGTTCGATACACATTGTGTAGAGATCTGTCCTTTACGGGGCGACCGCCTGCCGGAGCTTCGTCTGGTATATCGGATTCTGCAGGCCGGAAGCCCGGTCAGCGACAACGAGCTGAGGATCCGGGTCCGGCCTTTTTAGGGAAACGCTGATTAAAGCGTTTCCCACGCCGGATTTGCGCGGCGTCGCAGCAAATTCCTTTGCAAATCCGTGCGATCCGCCGGAGGCTGCTAAGGAAATGCTGAATGAATCAGCATTTCCTTAGCTTGCAATTTGATCTGCCGGATAGTAAAATATTGGACAGACTGATTGAAAGATGAGGATTTACTGTATGACACTTATAGCTATTCATGTGAGCACCGTATTGACCGTGCTGATCGTGATCGCACTTATTCTCGCCGCGCTGATGGTTTTTATGTACTTCTACGGACGGAAGCTTTCCAGACAGCAGGCTGAGCTACAGCCGAAAATTGACGCGAGTACGCAGGATATTTCGATGCTGATCATTGACAAGAAGCAGCTGTCAATCGACGAAGCCATCGCGGCCGGCCTGCCCTCGCTGATTAAGGACCAGACACCGATTTATCTTCGCTGGCAGAAGCTGCCGGTGGTGAAGGCCAAGATCGGCCCGCGTATGATGACGCTCATCGCCGACCCGAAGGTATTTGAGGTGCTCCCGCTGAAAAAGGAGTGTAAGTGCTCCGTTTCCGGTTCTTATTATATCCGCGCGATCAAGTCTGTGCCTCATGGCAGCATTCCGAAGGCGCCGGAAAAGAAGAAGGGCCTGATCGACCGGGCAAGAGACATGGTCGGAAATAAAAAGTAAAGGTATTCCAAAAGGGGATCGGCGCAGGCCGGTCCTTTTTTTGTGCTGCGGGCCGGTCCGGAAGTTCTCACCTAAAAGGCCGGACCCTCAGGGGCGCGCCGATGAAACGCCGGAAAACTTTTTCTTGACGAAGCATGTCCTGCCGTGTTAGTATGTACTTTACTTATTTTGGGGTCATGGGCTCAGTCTGCCCTTTTATGCGACACGCCCGGCACCCTCGGATGAGAATGAAACGATAACCGATTCATTGAAATGTTGATACATCGAAATACAATGCTCGTAACGATGAATGCACATTTTGAGATTCACATCTTTCTATGAATCACAGTGATCAAGTAAGCACGTTTTTCTTCCGGTCAGCCGAAACGGGAAACGGTCTTACGATGGGGTGAACGGTCAATGGAAAAAAGCAAGATGCGTGTCGTGAAAAACGGCAGAAACATCAGATTTACCTTCTCGCAGCATGACGAAGTGCTGGAGATGCCGAATCTGATTGAGGTTCAGAAGAATTCATATAATTGGTTCTTGACGGACGGCCTCAAGGAGGCATTTGATGACATCTCACCGATCCAGGATTTCGCTGGACACCTGTCCCTTGAGTTCGTAGGCTTCAAGCTCTGCGAGGATGAGAAGAAGTATACCATTGAGGAGTGCAAGGAGCGCGATGCGACCTATTCTGCACCGCTCAAGGTCAGAGTTCGTCTTGTTAACAAGGACAAGGATGAGATCAATGAGCATGAGATCTTCATGGGCGACCTTCCGCTGATGACAGATACCGGCTCCTTCGTGATTAACGGAGCAGAGCGTGTCATCGTATCCCAGCTCGTTCGTTCGCCGGGCATTTATTACGGTGTAGACCATGATAAGGTCGGCAAGGAGCTCTACAGCTGCACTGTAATCCCGAACCGTGGTGCATGGATCGAGTATGAGACGGATTCCAATGATGTCTACTGGGTACGTGTGGACCGGACCCGCAAGGTGCCGGTAACCGCCTTCATCCGTGCGCTGGGTGTCAGCACCAATGCAGAAATCATTGACCTTTTCGGCGAGGAGCCGAAGCTGCTGGCTTCCTTTGAAAAGGAGCAGCCGGAGGCACAGAACTACGAGGGCGGTCTTCTGGAGCTGTACCGCAAGATTCGTCCGGGCGAGCCGCTGTCCGTAGATTCGGCGAGCTCCCTTCTGAACGGCATGTTCTTTGATCCGCGCCGTTATGATCTTGCAAAGGTTGGCCGTTATAAATTTAACAAGAAGCTTCACTTTAAGAACCGCATTAAGGGCCATACCCTGGCCGAGGATGTAGTGGATCAGGCAACCGGCGAGGTGATCGCTGAGGCCGGCAGCCAGGTGAGCTATGCAAAGGCGGTGGAGATTCAGAATGCGGCTGTGCCGTATGTATGGATCGAGGGTCCGAGCCGAAACGAGAAGGTGCTGTCCTCCCTGGAGGTGGATCTTTCGAAGTACGTAAGCTTCCCGGCCGAGGAGATGGATTACGAGGAGGCACGCGAGTATGATCACGTGCGCGCGTATTTCCAGCAGCAGGCCGACCGCACCACCGGCATCATCAGCCAGGATAAGGAGAAGGCTCTCTGGGAGAAGCTGTCGGCAGAGGAAAAGCAGGCACTCATCGATCAGGATGTTCCGGAGGAGCTGGTATACTATCCGGAGCTGGCACGCCTTATGGAGGAATATGCAGAGGATGCCCGCGGACTTCGGATCGCCATCATTCGCGATCTGCATGAGCTTGTTCCGAAGCATATTACGAAGGAAGATATTTTCGCTTCCATCAACTACTGCATGCACCTCGAGGAGGAGATCGGTACGAAGGATGATATCGATCATCTGGGCAACCGTCGTATCCGTGCGGTCGGTGAGCTTCTGCAGAATCAGTACCGCATCGGTCTTTCCCGTATGGAGCGTGTTGTACGTGAGCGTATGGCGACTCAGGATATGGAGGAGATCACACCGCAGTCTCTGATCAACATTAAGCCGGTGACCGCTTCCGTAAAGGAGTTCTTCGGATCCTCACAGCTGTCGCAGTTCATGGATCAGAACAACCCGCTGTCCGAGCTTACGCATAAGAGAAGACTCTCCGCACTGGGACCGGGCGGCCTTTCCAGAGACCGTGCCGGATTCGAGGTACGAGATGTTCACTATACACATTACGGACGCATGTGCCCGATTGAGACGCCGGAGGGACCGAACATCGGTCTGATCAACTCCCTGGCTTCCTATGCACGCATCAACGAGTACGGCTTCATCGAGGCACCGTACCGCGTGGTGGACAAGTCCGACCCGAAGAATCCGATCGTTACGAAGGATGTAATCTACCTTGCAGCCGACGAAGAGGATAATTACGTTGTGGCACAGGCGAACGAGCCGCTCGACGCCGACGGACATTTCATGCATGACAATGTTTCCGGCCGTTTCAGAGAGGCGACGCAGGCCTTCCCGAAGGCCAGCGTGGATATGATGGACGTCTCCCCGAAGATGGTATTCTCCGTGGCGACCTCCATGATTCCGTTCCTTCAGAACGACGATGCGAACCGTGCACTGATGGGCTCAAACATGCAGCGTCAGGCCGTGCCGCTGATGACCACCGACCGTGCAGCGGTAGATACCGGTATCTCCGCAAAGGCCGCTGTCGACTCCGGTGTATGCTGCCTGGCGAAGTATGACGGCGTAGTTGAGATTTCGGCCTCGAACCGCATTACTGTTCGCCGCGATTCAGACGGTACGCTCGATGAGTACAAGCTCACGAAGTTCATGCGTTCGAATCAGTCGAACTGTTACAATCAGAAGCCGATCGTTTTTGCAGGTGACCATGTAAAGAAGGGTGATGTCATTGCCGACGGCCCGTCCACCTGCCAGGGCGAGATCGCACTGGGCAAGAACCCGCTCATCGGATTCATGACCTGGGAGGGCTACAACTACGAGGATGCTGTTCTGCTTTCCGAGAAGCTGATTCAGAACGACGTCTATACCTCCATTCATATCGAGGAATATGAGTGTGAGGCACGTGACACCAAGCTCGGACCGGAGGAGATTACATCCGATGTTCCGGGTGTGGGCGATGAGGCACTGAAGAACCTGGACGAGCGCGGTATTATCCGCATCGGTGCGGAGGTTCGTGCCGGTGATATCCTGGTCGGCAAGGTGACTCCGAAGGGTGAGACCGAGCTGACGGCAGAGGAGAGACTGCTTCGCGCAATCTTCGGTGAGAAGGCCCGGGAGGTTCGGGATACCTCTCTCAAGGTTCCGCACGGCGCATACGGCGTTGTTGTGGACGCAAAGGTATTTACAAGAGAAAACAGCGACGAGCTGGCACCGGGCGTTTCCGAGTCGGTTCGCATCTATATTGCACAGAAGAGAAAGATCGGTGTCGGCGATAAGATGGCCGGCCGTCACGGAAACAAGGGTGTATGCTCCCGCGTGCTTGCGGTAGAGGATCTGCCGTATCTTCCGAACGGACGTCCGCTGGATATCGTGCTGAACCCACTGGGCGTGCCGTCCCGAATGAACATCGGACAGGTTCTGGAGCTGCATCTTTCCCTTGCAGCCAAGGTCCTGGGCATTAATGTTTCAACGCCGATCTTTGACGGCGCAAACGAGAACGATATTGCGCAGACCCTGACGCTGGCCAATGACTATGTCAACAAGTCCTGGGAGGAATTCACAGAGCTTCACAAGGACGAGCTGGATCCGGAGGTATATGAGTACCTCGGTGCACATCTCGATCACCGCGAGGAGTGGAAGGGCGTTCCGATCACGACAGACGGCAAGGTGCAGCTGAGGGACGGCCGTACCGGACTTCCGTTTGACGGCAAGACCGCCATCGGCTTCATGCATTATCTGAAACTGCATCATCTGGTAGATGATAAGATCCATGCACGTTCCACGGGTCCGTACTCACTGGTTACACAGCAGCCGCTCGGCGGTAAGGCGCAGTTCGGCGGACAGCGTTTCGGAGAGATGGAGGTTTGGGCCCTGGAGGCCTACGGCGCAGCCTATACGCTGCAGGAGATTCTGACCATGAAGTCGGATGACGTAGCCGGCCGTGTCAAGACCTATGAGGCCATCATCAAGGGCCAGAATATTCCGGCACCGGGTGTACCGGAGTCCTTCAAGGTTATGCTGAAGGAGCTGGAGGCTCTCTGCCTGGATGTCCGTGTACTGGATGAGAATCAGAACGAGATCGAAATTACCGAGGACCTCTATGATGCAAACCAGGACATGCATCGTCTTCTGTCCGGCGGTGACAGCCGCTATGACCGCAATGAAAATTACGGCAAGTACGGCTATGAGACGCAAGAGTTCCAGAACGGCGAGCTGGTCAACAGCGCGGAGGCGGCACATTCCGAGGGCGAAGGCTTTTCGGATGACGCAGATGAGGATGCATTGGCATCGGCACTGGCCGCGGATCTCGACGACGGCGATGATTTCGGCGGAGACGATGCAGACGGCGCACTGTTCGATGATGATGACAGCGCAGTTTCCCGGTCAGAGGATGACTTCGGCGACGGCGATCAGAATGAATAGGAGGAAAGATGGCACAGCTTGATAATATAAATAAGCCGGTTCAGTTTGATTCGATCAAGATCGGCCTGGCCTCTCCGGATAAGATTCTGGAGTGGTCCCACGGTGAAGTGAAGAAGCCGGAGACCATCAACTACAGAACGCTGAAGCCGGAGAAGGACGGTCTGTTCTGCGAGCGCATTTTCGGACCGGTGAAGGACTGGGAGTGCCACTGCGGCAAGTACAAGAAGATCCGTTATAAGGGCGTGGTCTGCGACCGCTGCGGCGTGGAGGTGACGAAGTCCTCCGTTCGCCGTGAGCGCATGGGCCATATTGCACTGGCAGCGCCGGTATCGCATATCTGGTATTTCAAGGGCATTCCTTCCCGTATGGGTCTGATTCTGGACATCAGCCCGCGTATTCTGGAAAGAGTACTCTATTTTGCAAGCTATATCGTGCTGGACAAGGGCACTACGCAGCTGGAGTACAAGCAGGTGCTTTCGGAGAAGGAATACCGGGATGCCATCGAGCAGTACGGCTACGGTACCTTCCGTGCCGGCATGGGCGCAGAGTCCGTGCTGGAGCTGCTGAGCAATATCGATCTTGAGAAGGAATATGCCGAGCTTCGCCAGGAGCTTGACGATGCCTCCGGACAGAAGAGAACACGTATTGTGAAGCGTCTTGAGGTGGTGGAGGCCTTCCGTTCCTCCGGAAACAAGCCGGAGTGGATGATCCTCACGAACCTTCCGGTGATTCCGCCGGATCTTCGTCCGATGGTACAGCTGGACGGCGGACGTTTTGCAACCTCGGATCTCAATGATCTCTACCGCAGAATCATCAACCGGAACAATCGTCTGGCCCGTCTTCTGGAGCTGGGCGCGCCGGAGATTATCGTGCGCAACGAGAAGCGTATGCTGCAGGAGGCAGTGGATGCGCTGATCGATAACGGCCGCCGCGGCCGTCCGGTCACGGGCCCGGGCAACCGTGCGCTGAAGTCGCTGTCTGACATGCTGAAGGGCAAGCAGGGACGTTTCCGTCAGAACCTTCTCGGAAAGCGTGTCGACTATTCCGGACGTTCGGTTATCGTCGTAGGTCCGGAGCTGAAGATTTATCAGTGCGGCGTTCCGAAGGAAATGGCGCTTGAGCTGTTCAAGCCGTTCGTGATGAAGGAGCTGGTACAGTCCGGCAAGGCCCATAATATCAAGAATGCAAAGAAGATGGTGGATCGTCTGGATCCGCAGGTCTGGGATATTCTTGAGGATGTGATCAAGGGACACCCGGTGATGCTGAACCGTGCACCGACCCTCCACAGACTGGGTATTCAGGCCTTCGAGCCGACTCTGGTTGAGGGTAAGGCGATCAAACTTCATCCGCTGGTTTGTGCGGCCTTCAACGCCGACTTCGACGGTGACCAGATGGCAATCCATCTTCCGCTGACGCAGGAAGCGCAGGCAGAGTGCAGATTCATGCTGCTGGCACCGAATAACCTCCTGAAGCCGTCGGACGGCGGCGTGGTAGCCGTTCCGTCCCAGGATATGGTACTGGGCATTTACTACATTACCCAGGCCCGCGACGGTGAGCCGGGTGAGGGTATGTACTTTAAGAGCATCAATGAGGCCATTCTTGCGAAGGAAAACGGTGTCATCACGATGCATTCGAAGATCAAGTGCAGAATCCGTAAGGTTGTGAAGGCGGAGGACGGCACAGAGAAGATCATTGAGGGCGTGGTGAATACCACGGTCGGCCGTCTGATCTTCAATGAGATCATTCCGCAGGATCTCGGCTTCGTGGATCGTTCGATCCCGGGCAATGAGATTCTTCCGGAGATTGACTTCATCGTAAAGAAGAAGGATCTGAAGAAGATTCTTGAGAGAGTCATGGATGTACATGGTGCAACCCAGACCGCTCTTACACTGGACGACATCAAGGCCATGGGCTACAAGCAGTCCACATTGGCTGCCATGACCGTATCCATTTCGGATATGACCGTGCCGGCCAGCAAGCCGCAGCTGCTGGCAGATGCACAGGCAGTTGTGGATAAGATTGCACGGAACTACCGCCGCGGTCTCGTAACCGAGGAGGAGCGTTACCAGGAGGTAATCGATACCTGGAAGAAGACCGATGATCAGCTGACCAAGGATCTTCTGAACGGACTCGATGCCCACAACAACATCTTCATGATGGCGGACTCCGGTGCACGAGGATCCGATAAACAGATCAAGCAGCTCGCCGGCATGCGAGGTCTCATGGCAGATACGACGGGACGTACCATCGAGCTCCCGATCAAGTCAAACTTCCGTGAAGGTCTTGACGTACTCGAGTACTTCATCTCCGCACACGGCGCACGTAAGGGACTGTCCGATACCGCACTTCGTACGGCCGATTCCGGATACCTTACGAGACGAATGGTTGACGTTACGCAGGATCTCATCATCCGTGAGCTGGACTGCTCGGCAGACAAGGGACGCATCCCGTATCTTGAGATCTCCGCTCTGGAGGAGGGACAGGAGAAGATCGAGTCCCTGCAGGAGCGTATCACCGGCCGCTACATCGCCGAGGATATCGTGGATCCGGAGACCGGCAAGCTGGTCATCAAGGCCGACCGCATGGTAACTCCGAAGCGTGCGCCGAAGGTGATCGCAGCTCTTCAGAAGCAGTTCGATCAGGATGTGGCCGAGGGCAAGCGCGATGCAAAGCAGAAGATGACGGTCAAGATCCGTTCGGTACTGACCTGCCGTTCGAAGAACGGTATCTGCGCAAAGTGCTACGGCTCCAACCTGGCAACCGGTCAGCCGGTACAGGTCGGCGAGGCAGTCGGCATCATCGCGGCACAGTCCATCGGTGAGCCGGGTACACAGCTGACAATGAGAACATTCCATACCGGTGGTGTGGCCGGCGGCGATATCACCCAGGGTCTTCCGAGAGTCGAGGAGCTTTTCGAGGCACGGAGACCGAAGGGACTTGCAATTCTGACCGAGATTCCGGGTGTCGTAGAGATCAAGGAAACGGCGAAGAAGCGTGAGGTTGTCGTAACGGATGCCGAGAAGGGACTGTCCAAGACCTATCTGATTCCGTACGGCTCCAGACTGAAGGTGCTTGACGGACAGGTACTGGAGGCCGGTGATGTTCTCACCGAGGGCTCCATCAACCCGCATGATCTTCTGAAGATCAAGGGCACCAAGGCGGTACAGGACTACATGATTTCTGAAGTTCAGCGTGTATACCGTCTGCAGGGTGTAGAGATTCAGGACCGCCATATTGAGATGATCGTGCATCAGATGATGAAGAAGGAACGGATCATGGAATCTGGTGATTCGGACTTCATCCCGGGCACAACCGTAGATCGTCTTGATTTCGAGGATGAGAACGAGCGGCTGATTGCCGAGGGCAAGAAGCCGGCCGAGGGCAAGCGCGTGATGCTCGGTATCACGAAGGCTTCTCTGGCAACCGATTCCTTCCTGTCGGCCGCATCCTTCCAGGAGACCACGAAGGTGCTGACCGAGGCCGCCATCAGCGGCAAGTCGGATCAGCTCATCGGACTCAAGGAAAATGTTATCATCGGTAAGCTGATTCCGGCCGGTACCGGTATGAAGCGCTACAGAAATGTGGTTCTTACCCAGGATGAGGCAGACCTCGAGGAAGAGCATGATCAGATGTTCACACCGGATGAGGCCTTCGATATCGATGCAGAGGGCGTAGAGCGGATCGCAGCACGCCGCCGCATTGAGAAGGAAAAGGAAAATATTCTATAATTTAATTGACAAGAAATTTCGATTGAAGTATAGTACTAGGGCATGCGCAAAAGCATGCCCTGTTTTTTGCTTTCAGGGACCAAAGCAAGAGAATAAACCTAATGAAAGGAGAACCAAATGCCTACATTTAACCAGTTAGTAAGAAAGGGCAGAACTTCTTCCAAGAAGAAGTCCACCGCACCTGCACTTCAGAGAGGTTTCAACTCTTTAAAGAAGGTTGCAACTAACAACAGCGCACCTCAGAAGCGTGGCGTATGTACAGCTGTAAAGACAGCAACACCTAAGAAGCCGAACTCAGCTCTTCGTAAGATCGCCAGAGTAAGACTTTCCAACGGTATCGAAGTTACATCCTACATTCCTGGTGAGGGACATAACCTGCAGGAGCACTCTGTTGTAATGATCCGCGGCGGCCGTGTAAAGGATCTTCCTGGTACAAGATACCACATCATCCGCGGCACACTGGATACAGCCGGCGTTGCAAACAGAATGCAGGCCCGTTCAAAGTACGGTGCCAAGAGACCGAAGGCCAAGAAGTAATCCGGCCCCGATCTTTGTTGTAAAAGACATGGTTAAAATGACGGATAATGGAACTCATTATTATATAAGAAGAGATGTCCAGAAGTCCGCATGAACTCGCAAAACACAATGACAGATTGCAGTTGCGAAGAGTACCGATGATCTAAAACAAATTTTTAAGGAGGGAAGTAACGTGCCACGTAAAGGACATACTCTGCACAGAGACGTACTTGCAGACCCGATTTACAATTCCAAGATTGTAACCAAGCTTGTCAACTCCATTATGCTGGACGGCAAGAAGGGTGTTGCACAGAAGATCGTCTACGGTGCATTCAGCATTGTCGCTGAGAAGAGCGGCAAGGAAGCAACCGAAGTTTTTGAAGAGGCTATGAACAACATCATGCCTGTTCTGGAAGTAAAGGCAAAGCGTATCGGCGGTGCTACATACCAGGTACCGATGGAGGTTAAGCCTGAGAGACGTCAGACCCTCGGCCTTCGCTGGCTTACGGAGTTCTCACGCAAGAGATCCGAGAAGACCCAGGCAGAGAGACTGGCAAATGAGATCATGGATGCTGCAAACAACACAGGCGCAGCAGTAAAGCGTAAAGAGGAAATGCACAGAATGGCAGAAGCCAACAAGGCATTTGCTCATTACAGATTCTGATAGGGGGAAAACACTTTGGCTGATAAGAGACAGTATTCACTTGAGCATACAAGAAATATTGGTATCATGGCACATATCGATGCCGGCAAGACCACACTTACAGAGCGTATTCTCTACTACACTGGAATCAATCACAAGATTGGTGAGACCCACGACGGTACTGCAACCATGGACTGGATGGCCCAGGAGCAGGAGCGTGGTATCACCATTACATCAGCCGCTACCACATGTCACTGGATCCCAGAGCATGAGCATCAGAAGATTGCCGGCGCTCCGGAGTATCGTATCAACATCATCGATACCCCGGGCCACGTCGACTTCACTGTAGAGGTTGAGCGTTCTCTTCGAGTTCTTGACGGCGCTGTCGGTGTCTTCGATGCCAAGAGCGGTGTTGAGCCTCAGTCCGAGAACGTATGGAGACAGGCCGATGCTTATCACGTACCGAGACTTGCATTCATCAACAAGATGGACGTGGTCGGTGCGGATTTCTTCCATTCTGTACAGACCATCGTGGACCGTCTGGGCAAGAACTGCCTGATCGTTCAGTATCCGATGGGCGCAGAGGATACCTATGTAGGTCTCATCGATCTTTTCGAGATGAGAGCTTACTTCTACAGAGATGACAAGGGCCAGGACGTTGAGGTTACCGATATCCCGGCAGAATATCAGGATCAGGCACAGGAGTATCACGACAAGCTCGTAGAGCAGGTTTGTGAGCTCGATGATGATCTGATGATGATGTACCTCGAGGGTGAGGAGCCGTCCGTAGAGGAGATGAAGAAGGTTCTTCGTAAGGCCACCATCAGCGGTGATGCCATTCCTTGCCTCTGCGGTACCGCATACAAGAATAAGGGCGTTCAGAAGCTTCTGGATGCAGTCATTGATTACCTTCCGGCCCCGACCGACATCCCGGATGTCGAGGGTACCGACATGGACGGCAATGCAGATTCCAGACCTTCTTCCGATGATGCTCCGTTCTCTGCACTTGCATTCAAGATTATGACCGACCCGTTCGTAGGTAAGCTTGCTTACTTCAGAGTGTACTCCGGTACACTGAAGAACGGTTCCTACTGCTTGAACTCCACCAAGGATAAGAAGGAGCGTGTAGGCCGTCTGCTTCAGATGCATGCAAACAAGAGAGCCGATCTGGATGAGGTATTCTCCGGTGATATTGCGGCAGCCGTTGGTTTCAAGACCACATCTACCGGTGATACACTCTGCGATGAGAATCACCCGATCATCCTTGAGTCGATGGAGTTCCCGGAGCCGGTTATCTCTGTTGCCATCGAGCCGAAGACCAAGGCTTCTCAGGGCAAGATGACCGATGCACTTGCAAAGCTTGCAGAAGAGGATCCGACCTTCCGCGTAAGAACGGATGAGGAGACCGGCCAGACTATCATCTCCGGCATGGGTGAGCTTCACCTGGAGATCATTGTTGACCGTCTGCTTCGTGAGTTCAAGGTAGAGGCGAATGTCGGCGCTCCGCAGGTTGCTTACAAGGAGACCTTCACCAAGGCTGTCGATGTACAGGGCCGTTACGTTCACCAGTCCGGTGGTTCCGGTATGTACGGTGACTGTAAGGTTAAGTTCACACCGATGGATCCGAACGGCGAGGAGACCTTCAAGTTCGAGTCGACCGTTGTCGGCGGTTCGATCCCGAAGGAGTACATCCCGGCGATCGAAAAGGGTATCCGCAACGCAGCAGAGTCCGGCGTGCTGGCAGGCTATCCGGTACTTGGTGTAAGCGCCAATGTATACGATGGTTCTTACCATGATGTCGACTCCAATGAGCGTGCATTCGAGTTTGCAGGATCCATTGCATTCAAGAACGCGATGGCGAAGGCCGATCCGGTTCTCCTTGAGCCGATCATGAAGGTCGAGGTTACCACTCCGGAGGAGTACATGGGCAACGTCATCGGTGATGTAAACTCCCGCCGCGGACGGATCGAGTCCATGGAGGATATTCCTTCCGGCAAGCAGGTAAACGGTTTCGTTCCGCTTTCCGAGATGTTCGGTTATGCAACGGACCTTCGTTCCAAGACCCAGGGCCGTGCAAACTACTCCATGTTCTTTGATCACTATGAGAAGTGCCCGAAGAACGTGCAGGAGGCTGTACTCAAGGAGCGCAACGGTAAGTAATTACGGCTGCAGGATGGGATGAACATCAGAATTTTTGGGCCTGCTTCTTCGTGAACGGGCCTAAAAATGCTTGATAATTTATAGTAACGATGTTAAAATCATGTTTGCTGATTGGGCATAAAGAGACCCGTCGGCATAATGTACTGCACGGAGCATGCAAGCGCATGCAGAGTGCTTGACATGACATTCGTTGTATTACATTTTCCAGGAGGTATTTTTAAAATGGCAAAAGCGCATTTCGACAGAACGAAGCCACACTGTAACGTTGGTACCATCGGCCACGTAGACCATGGTAAAACTACTCTGACTGCTGCAATCACTGCAGTTCTTGCTGAAAGACTTGGCATGGAGCCGGCTGTTCCTTTCGATCAGATCGATAAGGCACCGGAGGAGAGAGAGAGAGGAATCACCATCAACTCCGCTCACGTTGAGTATGAGACTGAGAAGCGTCACTATGCTCACGTTGACTGCCCGGGCCACGCTGACTACGTAAAGAACATGATCACCGGTGCTGCTCAGATGGATGGTGCTATCCTTGTAGTAGCTGCTACCGATGGTGTTATGGCACAGACCAGAGAGCATATCCTTCTTGCTCGTCAGGTAGGCGTTCCGGCAATCGTTGTATTCCTTAACAAGTGCGACATGGTTGACGATCCTGAGCTTCTTGAGCTCGTTGAGATGGAGGTTAGAGACCTTCTGAACGAGTACGACTTCCCGGGCGATGAGATCCCTGTAATCAAGGGCTCTGCTCTGAAGGCTCTTGAGGATCCTAAGTGCGAGTGGGCTGACAAGATCATGGAGCTCATGGATGCCGTTGATTCCTACATTCCGGAGCCGGTTCGTGAGACCGATAAGCCGTTCCTTATGCCGGTTGAGGATGTATTTACCATCACTGGCCGTGGTACCGTTGCTACAGGCCGTGTAGAGCGTGGTACTCTTCACGTTTCTGATGAGCTTGAGATCGTTGGTATTTCTGAGGAAACTCAGAAGACCGTCGTAACCGGTATCGAGATGTTCCGTAAGACTCTTGATGAGGCTGAGGCTGGTGACAACGTTGGTCTTCTCCTTCGTGGTATCAACCGTGACCAGATCGAGAGAGGTCAGGTTCTCTGCAAGCCGGGTACTGTAAAGTGCCACAAGAAGTTTACCGCTCAGGTTTACGTTCTTACCAAGGACGAGGGTGGCCGTCATACTCCGTTCTTCACAAACTACAGACCGCAGTTCTATTTCAGAACCACAGACGTAACCGGTGTCTGCGAGCTTCCGGAGGGAACTGAGATGTGCATGCCTGGTGACAACACCGAGATGACAGTTGAGCTGATCCACCCGGTAGCTATGGAGGAGGGTCTCCGTTTCGCTATCCGTGAGGGCGGCAGAACTGTAGGTTCCGGAAGAGTTATCAGCATCCTTGACTAATTTCAGTCGGGATTCGATTTGAATTTAAAGCGCGGAGAGTGATCTCCGCGCTTTTTGCTGTTCCGGTGGACACTTTAAAGGAAGATAGATATAATGTAATTGTTTAGCACCACCAGAAAAAGCTGTAAAATGTTGAGCAGAGCTTGCTCGGCGAAGCATTTATATGCGATACAGGGCTAAACAGTGACGATATAATATAAAGAGGTATGACAGAACATGCTGCAGGAATATAATTACCGGCCGAAAATGGTATGTGCATCAAGCCTTCATTTCGAGCTGGATGATGACAATAAAATTCATGATTTACATTTCCAGGGCGGATGCAACGGCAACCTGAGTGCGATCGCCCGCCTGGTGGAGGGAATGGATGCATCGAAGGTGGCGGAGCTTCTTCGCGGCAACCAGTGCGGATCGCGTTCCACCTCCTGTGCGGATCAGTTTGCGCAGGCGATTGAACAGGCGCTGGCAGAAAGAGCAGGCTGAAGAAGTGCTGATGAAATCAACGCTTTAAAGACTCCGGCATAAGAAACGCTTTCGTCACAGACTTTTTTAACAACAGACTTCATGGAGAGCTTATGAGAAGGACCAGGGTATGGATGGTGGCAGCAGCACTGTCGATTCTGGCGGCCGGTACGTCCCCGGCTGCCATCAGTCCGGACGGACACGGAGGTGTGGCTTACAGTGCGGCGGCTGCCCAGAGCATAGCACAGGGCGGCGTCAGCCCGGATGGACGGGGCGGCGTGGTATACAGTGCGCAGCCGACCTATACGGCCTCTGCATTTACAAACACGTCGGTGAATTCGACGGTTTATACAACGAATTATACCGGCACAACCGGCGGCTACTATGTGAACGGTACGACGTACAATACGCTTAATCTCGGACCGGTGGCCGGCAATCAGGCAGCTGCGGGGCTTGCACAGGTGATGAATCCCTCACAGCTGAATCCGGCCGGAAGCAATTACAGCTCCAGCTCGACGGTGATCAATACCCGCCGGGTGGTGGCCAATACCTACCAGAATACAGGCTGGCAGTTTGATGACCTCGGCATGTGGTATCTGTATCAGGACGGCAGCTATCCGGTCAGCTCCTGGCGTACCATTGACGGCAGCACCTACCATTTTAATCAGGGCGGCTACCTGGAGGTGAATCGCTGGATTTATGAAGCAAATGGTGCCTGGTATTACGTCGGCCCGGACGGCAGGCTCTTGCGCGGGCTGCAGACCATTGATGGCAAGCTGTATTATTTTGCTGCCGGAAGCGGTCAGCTGCAGGGACCGGGGATGCTGCTGGCAGACAGCCGGTATTATTATGCGGGGCAGAATGGTGCTCTGGTCCGGAATGCATGGATCGGCGGCTTTTATTACGGAGCGGACGGCGCCCGTGTGAACTGAAGCAGAGGTTGAGATGAAGAATCGAGTAAAGGATCTTGATGATGTCGACAAGGCATTAAGGAAAAGATCGGTCGACGACATAATTGAACGAAAGCGCGGACGACATCGTCTGAATGAGCGGCAGCGTCAGGAGAGGTTCCGGCAGATGCTTGGCTTTCTGGGAATTCCGGCACTTACACTGGTGCTGATGGGGATTATTCTGGTCCTAGACCGGAATCCGCAGGATACGGAAATCACTTCAAAATCTGAATCCGTGACTGCAGCTGCATCAGAGGAAGCAGAGACGGCAGAGACAGCAGAGACGGCGGAAGGCGCGGAAGCTGCTGCGGAAACCGAGGATGCTTCGTTGGTTCGTCAGTACAATGATGAATATATGACGAAGCTTTTCCAGGATTATTTCAATGCACGTCTGCAGGCGGATACGGATACGCTGTACCGTCTGACCGGTGTGACCAATCAGACCGAGGAGCAGACGGCGCTTCTGAAGTCACAGCTTACAACCCAGGCCGGCTACATTGAAGCTTATCAGGACATCGAGCAATATGCTGCAGACGGACTGGAGGCGAATACGAAGCTTGTTTTCGTCACCTATAATGTAAAGTTCCGTCGTGTAGATACGCTGGCACCGGGCATCATGTACTGCTATGTCAAGGTCAACGACCGAAATGAATTTGAAATCGTGGAAAACATGACGCCGGAGCAGACGAAGTTTGTCAACAGCTATATTACGGAGCATTCCGAGGTACAGGAGCTGATTACAGCCACAAATTCCCGGCTTCTGGAAGCGATTTCCAGTGATCAGCGGCTGGCGGTGATCTATGATGCGATCCAGAGCGGCCGTATCTATACGGATTCCCAGGAAAAGATCGACAGCGAGGTCGCATTGATTTCCGTGGAAACCGAGGCAGCTGCGGAGACGGAGACGAGTGCTTCTTCGGAGACCGAAGAAACGGACGAGAAGGAAACAAAATCCTCCGGAAGCAGCAAGTCTTCCTCTGACAACAGCTCGGACAAGAAGAAAAAGTCCGATGCATCGGAAGAAAAGACAACGGAAAAGAGTGCTTCTGAAACCACTGCGGCGAAAAAGAAGACGGAGACCGCAGACAGCAGTGAGACGATCGCTGAAAATACCGGCGCCGGCAGCGGCGGAAGCAGTGCGCCGCCGACGGAGAGCAGTGCTTCTGCCGGAAGCAGTACCGGTACAACGATTGCAGAGCCGGGTGCTTCGGAGGGAGCCGGAAATGCTCCGGGCGGCAATGCGGTCATTTCGGATGCCGGTCCGGTGGGCTAGAACAGAAAAACCGAATGAACCGGGCGTTCATTCAAAACCATGGGCGAATGCATCGGCATTCGCCCAATGTATGCATATCCGGATCTTCGGGACCTCCCGGGATCCGATCATGTCGTGAGACAGCAGAGGAGGAAATGCTGTATGGAAACCAAGGACTTTTATTATGATCTGCCGGAGGAGCTGATTGCGCAGGATCCGCTTGAAAAGCGCTCGGACAGCCGCCTTCTGGTGATGGACCGTTTTACGGGTGAAATTCATCATCGTCATTTTTATAACATTCTCGATTATCTGCATGCGGGTGACTGTCTGGTCATCAATGATACCAAGGTGATTCCGGCGCGGCTTCACGGCGTGAAGGAGGGCACCGGCGCCCATGTAGAGGTGCTGCTTCTGCGCCGGCAGAGCACGACGGACTGGGAATGTCTCGTGAAGCCGGGCAAGAAGCTTCGGAACGGCGCCCGGGTAGAATTCGGTGAGGGCCTTCTGAAAGGAGAAATCATCGATACCGTAGACGACGGCAACCGCATCATTCGCTTCGAATTTGAAGGCATCTGGGAGGAACTGCTCGACCGCCTCGGCGAGATGCCGATTCCGCCGTATATTCATCATCAGCTGAAGGAGAAGGCACGCTACAATACCGTATATGCAAAAAATGACGGCTCTGCTGCGGCACCGACCGCCGGCCTGCATTGGACCAGGGAGCTTCTGCAGGCAGCAAAAGAGAAGGACGTGGAGATTGCACATATCACGCTGCATGTGGGACTCGGTACCTTCCGTCCGGTGAAGGCGGACAGGCTTGAGGAGCATCATATGCACAGCGAGTTTTATGTCGTAGAGCAGTCCGAAGCGGACAAGATCAATCGTGCGCATGCGGAGGGGCATCGTGTGATCTGCACCGGCACCACCAGCTGCCGCACCGTGGAATCCGCGGCACTGCCGGACGGCACCATGCCGGCGTCCTCTGGCTGGACGGATATCTTCATTTATCCGGGCTATCGCTTTAAATGCATGGACGCGCTGATTACGAACTTCCATCTTCCGGAATCAACGCTGGTGATGCTGGTATCGGCCTTCACGAGCCGCGAGCATGTGCTTAGGGCCTACAAGGTCGCCGTGCGTGAGAAATACAGATTTTTCAGCTTCGGGGATGCGTGCTTCTTTGCGGATCTGAAAAACGATGCGGAGCTTTCGGCCGCACAGGATCCGAACCGAAGCCGTGAGGTTACGTTCCTGCCCGAGGATGAGGTGCTGCCGCTGCCGGAGCAGTCGGTGCAGGAGACTGTCGGCGGGGAAGCAGGCAATACGTCGGAGGAGACATAGATATGAGGCTGAACAAACGTTTATCAGAGCTGGGCGTCTGCTCCCGTCGAGAGGCCGACAAGCTGATCGCAGCCGGACGCATCACCGTCAATCGTAAGCCGGTGACGCTGGGACAGCAGGTCACGGAGGCGGATGCCATCGAGCTGGACGGGCAGTGCGTAAATCCGCATGCTCTGCATGCCAATGCAGGCAACCCGGAGGCAGCGTACCTCCTGCATAGAGAATCTCCAAGGATTGCAAAGCGCTACGGCGAACAGATTTCGACCGAAGGACAGGATTATGACCGTCCGGCGCCGGTGCTGCTCGCCTATTATAAGCCGCGCGGCATTGTCTGCACCACCGGTGACCGCGACCGGGCGACGAATATTGTGGAAGCTGTACATTATCCGACGCGTGTCTATCCGATTGGACGTTTGGATAAGGAATCAGAGGGACTGATTCTTCTGACCAATCAGGGAGAGCTGGTGAACCGCATCAACCGTGCCCGGAATTACCATGAAAAGGAATATGTGGTGACGGTGGACAAGCCCTGCACCCGGGAATTTCTGGACGGTCTTGCGGACGGCGTGGAGCTGCCGGAGCTGAATGCCACGACCCGTCCCTGTGAGGTATGGCAGGATATGACGCGTCCGGCGAAGCTTCGGCAGCTGGAATTCCATATCGTGATCACCCAGGGGCTGAATCGACAGATCCGACGCATGTGTGCGGCCTTCGGATATGAGGTGAAGAAACTGAAACGGATCCGTATTATGTCGCTTACACTTCACGGACTTCGGCCGGGCCAGTACCGGGAGATCGAGCTTTCGGAGCTTGGACTGCCGGAGAATTCCTGAAGCAGCCCTTCCTTAGAATACAGGTGAACGATGAATATATCTAATGAAGAAAATGCAAAGCTTGCCCGCATGAAGGAGCTGGTGCATACGCTGAATGAGGCCGCCCGGGTATATTACTCGGAGGGCAACGAGCTTATGTCGAATCTGAGCTATGACGAGCTGTACGATGAGTTGACGGCGCTGGAGCAGGAGACCGGCATGATTCTCAGCGGCTCTCCGACCCAGAGGGTCGGTTATGAGGTGCTGTCGGAGCTTCCGAAGGAGCGGCATCCGAGTCCGATGCTGAGCCTCGATAAGACAAAATCTGTAGACGAGTTGGCGGATTGGCTTGGAGATCGGACAGGACTTCTCAGCTGGAAGCTGGACGGCCTTACGGTAGTGCTGACGTATCACGGCGGGGAGCTTGTAAAAGCCGTCACCCGCGGAAACGGCGAGATCGGCGAGGTCATCACGCAGAATGCCCGCATGTTTGACAACGTGCCGACCCGTATTCCGTTTCGCGGTGAGCTGGTGCTGCGAGGCGAGGCCATTATCCGTTACTCGGATTTCAAGCGGATCAATGAAGAAATTCCGGACGCCGATGCACGGTATAAGAATCCGCGAAACCTCTGCTCCGGCTCGGTCCGGCAGCTTGATCCGAAGATTACGAAGGCCCGGCATGTACAGCTGATCGCCTTTACGCTCGTACATGCCGCGGAGGAAGCAGGCGGAGACGTGGATTTTCATAACTCCCGGGCCGCACAATATGAATTTCTGAAGCACCAGGGCTTTGATGTGGTGGAATACCGGAGCGTCACCCATGACAGCATCCGGGATGCCGTCGCGGATTTTTCGGCGGCCATCGTGGACAATGACTTTCCGTCGGACGGGCTCGTACTGATTTATGAGGACATCGCCTATGGACTGAGTCTTGGCCGGACCGCGAAGTTTCCGCGAAATGCCATTGCCTTTAAGTGGCAGGACGAGCAGGCGAAGACCGTGCTGCGTGAGGTAGAGTGGTCACCGAGCCGGACGGGCCTCATCAATCCGGTGGCAATCTTCGACCCGGTGGAGCTGGAGGGAACAACCGTCAGTCGTGCCAGTCTTCATAATCTTTCCTATTGTGAAGAGTTAAAGCTTGGGATCGGTGACCATATCACCGTTTATAAGGCCAATATGATCATTCCGCAGCTTGCGGAAAACCGGACATGCTCCGGAAGCCTGCAGCCTGCGGCCTGCTGCCCGGCCTGCGGACAGCCGACGGAAATCCGCACGGATCATGAGACGAAGCTTTTGTACTGTCCGAATCCGCAGTGCCCGGCGAAGAAAATCAAGAACTTTGCGCTGTTTGTCAGCCGGGATGCCCTGAATATCGAGGGCCTCAGCGAGCAGACGCTCGAAAAGCTCATTGGACACGGCTTCATTCAGAGCTACATTGATCTTTTCCACCTTGAACGGCATCGCGGAGAAATCGTGGCGATGGATGGCTTCGGTGAGAAGAGCTATGAAAATCTGACAGCCGCGGCAGCGCGTGCCCGTCATACGTCGCTGGACCGGGTGCTCTACGGACTCGGCATCGATGGGATCGGGCTTTCCAATGCAAAGTTTCTCTGTCGTCATTTCGGCTATGATCCGGAGCGCCTTCGGGCCGCGGATCAGGAGGAACTGAAATCCGTGGACGGCATCGGTGAGGTGCTGGCAGATCATATAGTACATTATTTTGAGGATCCGGAAGCGATGGAGACGCTGGATCAGCTGCTGCCGGAGCTGGAGCTTCAGAAGCCGGAGGCGGAGGACGATCGCCCGAAGACATTGGACGGAAAGTCCGTGGTTATCACCGGCTCGCTGGAGCATTTTTCAAATCGAAAGGAGCTGCAGGCGCTGATCGAGGCGGCCGGCGGCCGGGCCGCAGGCTCGGTTTCTGCAAAAACGGCCTATCTTGTCAACAATGACCGGACCTCCCGCTCCGGTAAAAATAAAAAAGCAGCGGAGCTGGGCATTCCGATCGTCAGTGAGGAGGAATTTCTGCAGATCCTGAAGGGAGAAAGCGTATGAATACAGATCAGTACGATCTTTACTTTCCGCATCTTGGAATCGGCATTGAAAAGCTTCAGAATTCCATTTCGGTTTTCGGATTTCGTATCGCCTATTACGGCATCATCATCGGCATCGGCATGCTGGTGGCCGTGGCGGTGGCCCGCTTTGACTATAAAAGGCGCGGGCAGAAAGCAGAGGACATCGAGGACCTTGCGCTGTACAGCATTGTCCTTTCCGTGCTGGGGGCCCGGGCTTACTATGTGATCTTTGAATGGTCCTATTATTCTCAGCATCTTGGTGAAATTCTGAATATCCGTCAGGGCGGACTGGCTATTTACGGCGGGATCCTGACCGGCATTCTCTGCTGCCTGGTGTTCTGCCGGCGGCGGCATATTCCGTTTTTCTCGATCGCGGATTCTGCCGTGCTGGGACTTCTGACGGGGCAGAGCATCGGACGCTGGGGCAACTTTTTTAATGCAGAGGCCTTCGGCCGTTATACGGATTCGCTTTTTGCGATGCGGCTCCGGGAGTCCATCGTCAATCCGAATATGCTGAACGACAATGTACTCACCCATGCCGTCCGGCTGGGTGATGAGCTGTTTATTCAGGTGCATCCGACTTTCCTCTATGAGTCGGTCTGGAATTTCTGTACGTTGATTTTTCTGTTGGTGACCGGTCCGAAAAAGAGGTTCACCGGTCAGATTTTCTGGGAATATCTGATGCTGTATGGCATCGGTCGCTTCTGGATCGAGGGGCTTCGCACGGATTCCCTGCTTCTCTGGGGCACCGGCCTTGCGGTATCGCAGCTTCTGTCCGGCGGACTCGCGCTTCTGGGACTCGGCATGCTGCTCCGCGGGCTTCGGCGCAGCCGCCCGGCAGCCGCGTAGCGGACCGGCGTGTTTTCTTCGATTCCGCGTCGTATGGCAGTCATTACGACCATTTTAATGTTGGCGCGGGGCAGCAACTGATTTATAATGAAGATTGTTTTGAATTCTTAGAATGGAGATTACGGAATATGAAATTAGGTATTGTCGGACTGCCGAATGTCGGCAAGTCCACCTTGTTTAATGCGATCACCAAGGCCGGCGCAGAGTCTGCCAACTATCCGTTCTGCACGATCGAGCCGAATGTCGGTGTGGTTGCGGTGCCGGATGAGCGTCTGCAGCAGCTCGGTGCGCTGTATCATTCACAGAAGATTGTGCCGGCGGTGATTCAGTTCGTAGACATTGCGGGTCTTGTCAAGGGCGCGTCGAAGGGCGAGGGCCTCGGCAACCAGTTCCTGTCCAATATCCGTGAAACCGATGCCATCGTGCATGTGGTGCGCTGCTTTGATGATTCCAATATCGTGCATGTGGACGGCTCGGTGGATCCTCTTCGGGATATCGAGACTATCAACCTCGAGCTGATTTTCTCTGACCTCGACCTTCTGGACCGCCGTCTTGCGAAGACGAAGAAGCTGGCCAACAACGATAAGGATGCCAAGTCGGAATATGCACTGCTGACCGAACTGCATGATCATCTGGAATCCAACCGCCTGGCGATCAGCTTCGATGCCGGCGATGAGGATAAGAATGCCTTCATTGACAGTCTGGACCTGCTGACGCGGAAGCCGGTCATCTATGCAGCCAATGTTTCCGAGGATTCGGTGGCGGATGACGGTGTGTCCAATGACTACGTGCAGAAGGTACGTGCCTATGCGGCCGAGAACGGTTCCGGCGTATTTGTGATTTCTGCCCAGATCGAGGAGGAGCTTTCGGAGCTTGAGGAGGATGAAAAGGCGGAGTACCTGGAGTCCCTGGGGATGACCGAGTCCGGACTGGACAAGATCGTGCGTGCATCCTACGACCTTCTGGGCCTCATGTCCTTTCTGACGGCCGGTGAAAAGGAATCCAGAGCCTGGACGATCCGGAAGGGTACGAAGGCACCGCAGGCAGCCGGCAAGATTCATTCGGATTTCGAGCGCGGCTTCATTAAGGCCGAGGTTATCAATTATCAGGACCTTCTGGACTGCGGCTCCATTGCAGCGGCTCGTGAAAAGGGACTTGTCCGTATGGAGGGCAAGGAGTATGTAATGCAGGACGGCGATGTCGTGGAGTTCCGCTTCAATGTATAAGCCGTTTGGAAGCATTTGCCGGAGCACAGAATTGTCTGGAGTCGGCAGATTATACAAAAAATGAACTGTGAAGAAGCTTCTCGTATGAGAAGCTTTTTCTTTTTTTATTTATTCCGGCATCGTGCCTTGACACCAAACCCGATTTAGCGCATTATTATGTCTGAAGTGGTAGGAAGTGGTAGAAAGTGGTAGAATAGGGCGATGTCATTCACGGGGGAATATCACCACAATCTGGATGCCAAGGGCAGACTGATCATACCGGCCAGATTTCGGGACCAGCTCGGCGCAGAGTTTACGGTTACCAGAAGCTTGGACGGCTGTCTTGCCATGTATGCATCTGCGGAGTGGACGGCCCTGGAGGACAAGCTGAACGCACTTCCCATGACCAATGAAAAGGCGAGAAGCCTGAAACGCTTCCTTCTCGGCTCTGCAGCGATCTGCGAGCTGGATAAGCAGGGCCGCATCCTTCTTCCGCAGGTTCTTCGTGACCGTGCGGGGCTCGACCGGGACATTACCCTTCTCGGTGTGGGCGACCATATTGAGATCTGGGATACGGCGACCTATGAGGAGAAGTACAGCTTTGATGATGAGGCAGCCCTCGAGGCTGACTGGGAGGGCTTAGGTGTCTGAATTTAAGCATTATTCCGTTCTGCTTCGTGAAACGGTGGAGGGACTCTGCATTCGGCCGGACGGCATTTATGTAGACGGCACCCTCGGCGGCGGCGGTCATGCCCATGCGGTATGCATGCAGCTTTCTGAGAAGGGCCGGCTGATCGGCATCGATCAGGACAAGGATGCGATTCGGGCGGCATCGGAGCGTCTTTCGGATGTACAGGACCGCGTCACCATTGTACGCAGTAATTATGAAAGGATCGATGAGGTCCTTCGGGAGCTTGCGGTTCCGAAGGTCGACGGCATTTACCTTGACCTCGGTGTATCGAGCTACCAGCTGGATACAGCGGAACGCGGCTTCAGCTACCGCAGCGATGCACCGCTGGATATGCGGATGGACGATCGGAATCCGGTGACGGCCGCGGACATCGTGAATGACTACAGTGAGTCGGAGCTTTTCCATATGATCCGCAACTACGGAGAGGATCGCTTCGCACAGAATATTGCAAAGCATATCTGCCGTTACCGCGCTGAAAAGCGGATTGAAACGACGCTGGAGCTTTCGGAGATCATCTCCGGGGCCATTCCGGCACGGATCCGGGCGACGGGCGGACATCCTGCGAAGCGAACCTTCCAGGCGATCCGCATTGAGCTCAATCGGGAGCTGGATGTGCTTGAAAACAGCATTGATCATATGATCGATGATCTGACAGAGGGCGGACGCCTCTGCATCATCACATTCCATTCCCTGGAGGATCGGATCGTGAAGAATAAATTCCGTACGGCCGAAAAGCCGTGCATCTGTCCGCCCGGACTGCCGGCCTGTGTATGCGGCCGTAGGTCCAGGGGCCGGGTGATTACCCGGAAGCCGGTTCTTCCGAGTCCGCAGGAGCTCAGCGAGAACTCGAGATCGAAGAGCGCGAAGCTCCGGATTTTTGAAAAGCATACAGAGTGATATACGTTATAAAAGGGGAAGTGAGTAGTATGGCCAGAACGAGACGAACGAATACGGTGAAAGCAGCGAGAATCACAGCAGCATATGCCGATGGGAATACCGTTCGCCGCGTCCAGCCGAAGCGCCGCCCGTCTCCGGAGGAGATGGCACGCAGAAAAGCGGCACGGCAGCGGGAGCGTCGGAGAATCCTTGAAGAGCGGGAGATGGAACATCGTGCTCAGCAGGAGAGACTGCGCCGCAAAACGGTCGTCATTGACGCGCCGTATCTGGCTGTTCTGATCATTGCTTCCGTATTTACACTGGGGCTCTGCTTCTCCTACATTCAGCTGCAGACCTCCATCAATACCAGCATTTCCTCGATTGAGACGAAAAAGCAGCAGCTGGATCAGCTCAAGTCAGAGAACGACGCGCTTCAGAACAGCATAGATACGTCTGTCAACCTTGATGAGATCTACCGCGTGGCGACACAGGAGCTCGGTATGGTATATGCCGACAAGGATCAGACGATCACCTATGACAAGACGGAAAGCGAGTACGTAAGACAATATGAGGACATCCCGAAGTACTGATCAAAACAGGAAACGAAACCGGGGGAAGATCCTTCCCCCGTATATGCAGACAAAGCTAGCCATCACCTTATGTGTGATAATGCTAGCTTTGATTGCGCTTATCCTTGCAATTTATCAGCTGATCAAAAACAACAGCGAGGAATACAACCGGATTGTGCTGTCCCAGCGGCAGGCCTCCTATGATTCCCGCACAATTCCCTTCCGCCGCGGCGATATCATGGACCGGAACGGCACCGTGCTGGCCACGAGCCAGAAGGTCTACAATCTTATCATTGACCCGCGGGTTATTTATTCCGGTCAGGACGACCGCTATGTGGATGCGACCGTGCAGGCACTGGTGGATTACTTTCAGTATGATGAGTCGGAGCTTCGCACGCTGCTGAGCGAGAAGAAGGACAAGTCCTATGTAAAATATGCAAAGGAGCTGAGCTACGATCAGAAATCCGGCTGGGAGACCTATGTGAAGGAGCAGAATGCAGCCTATTCCGCCAACGGCTCCAAGGCCCGCATCCGCGGCATCTGGTTCGAGGAGGAGTACAAGCGTACCTATCCGTATGATTCCCTGGCCTGCAACATCATCGGCTTTTCCAGTGCCGACGGCAGCAGCGGCACCGGCGGCGTCGAGCAGTATTACAATGATACGCTGATGGGTGTCAACGGCCGCGAGTACGGCTATCTGGACAGCGATACCAAGCTGCAGTCGGTGCTGAAGGAAGCTACGGACGGAAACTCCATTGTCACCACCATCAATACCAACATTCAGATGTCGCTGGAGAAATATCTGAACAAGTGGCAGAACGAGGACGTGGGCTCGAAGATGGCGGCCGCCATCGTGATGGATCCGAACACCGGTGAGGTGCTCGCCATGGGCTCCACAAATCAGTTCAATCTGAACGATCCCCGGGCCCTGGACAGCTCGGTCTATACGGATGCCTATCTGATGGAGCTCGGCCGCAAGGAGGCGGTCGGTGTATACCGCCGCGAGAATCCGGATGCAGAGGCCATCACCGAGGATCAGGTGTCACAGTATTATTCGACGGAGGACATTCTGTCCTACGGACGGCAGGTAGCCTGGAATCAGATGTGGCGGAATGTTGTTGTTTCGGATACCTATGAGCCGGGCTCTGTTGCAAAGACCATTACCTTGGCCGGCGCACTGGAGGAGGGCGCCATCACGCCGACGACAACCTTCGACTGCCAGGGCTACATCGAGCTGAACGACGGCATTCATACCTGGCGCATCCGCTGTCACAACCGTGAGGGCGACGGCATTCTCGATGCCACCATGGGACTTGCGAAGTCCTGCAACGTATATCTCATGAATACGGCGTTCAATGAAGGCGCCGAGAATTTCGTGAAGTACCAGCACATCTTCGGCTTCGGTGAGTATACGGGCATCGACCTTCCGGCGGAGGCGGACACCTCCGGCCTTCTGTATACAGCAGATAATATGGGGCGTGCGTCGCTGGCTACCAACTCCTTCGGTCAGAACTTCAACGTAACCATGATTCAGATGGCGGCAGCCTACTGCAGCGTGATCAACGGCGGCAGCTACTATAAGCCGCATGTCGTGCGACAGATTCTGAATGCAAACGGCACGGTCATCGAGGATGTGAAGCCGGAGCTTCTGCGGACGACCTGCTCGAAGTCCACCAGTGACTTCCTGAAGCAGGCCCTGTACCAGACCGTCGAGGTCGGCACCGGAAAGAAAGCCCAGATTCAGGGCTACCATGTCGGCGGAAAGACCGGTACGGCAGAGAAACTGCCGCGTTCGGCCAAGAACTACCTTGTATCGTTCTGCGGCTTTGCACCGGTGGAGGATCCGCAGCTGCTGGTGTATGTGATTGTCGATACACCGAACCTGGTCGGCGAAGCGCAGGCGAGTGCATCCTTCGCCGTGAACATCGAGCGGGAGATCATGAACGACGCACTGCAGTTCCTGAACATTGCACCTTCCGGCGATACGGATCCGGAGGATTCCATCAATGCGCAGCTCGAGCAGAATCCGGAGGGCATTTCCTCGGAAGCCATGGGCACGCAGGTGAACGGAGAGAGCAGCGGTGAAACAGAATCCGAAGCGGAAATCGATGCGGACGGCAATGTGATCGTTCCGACCACGGTGTCCTCCGTTACGGATGAGTCGATTGAGCCGGGCGGCTATGAAGAGGGCTTCGAGCTTCCGGAGGCGGTTCCGGGAACATCGGAGGATGCTGCAGAAACGACGGCCGGAAGCATGCAAACGACGGCCGGCAGCACAGAAAGCAGTACCGGCAGTGCGGAAACGACCGCAGAGTGAGGATAATCTATGTATGTTGATTTTGTAATTTCCATCCTTCTGGGATTTGCGATCGTGGCACTTCTGATGCCCTTTGCCATCCCAGAGCTTCATAAGCTGAAGTTCGGGCAGGAGGTGCGGGATGACGGCCCGAAGGCCCATCTGAAGAAGCAGGGGACACCGACCATGGGCGGCATCGTTTTCGTGCTGGCCATCGCAGCGGTCAGTCTCCTCTACCTTCCGCGCTATCCGAGGATTCTTCCGGTCATGCTTCTGACGGTCGGCTTCGGCATCGTCGGCTTCATCGATGATTTTCTGAAGGTTGTAAAGCATCAGTCGGAGGGCTTTAAGCCGCTGCAGAAATTTATATGCCAGTTTGTATTCTGTCTGATCTTTGCGCTGTATCTGTATTTTTCGCCGGCCTACGATCCGCGGATGCAGATTCCGTTTACAGATCTGTACCTGGATCTCAAAATACTGTATGTACCGGCCCTTCTGTTCATCGTGCTGGGTACAGACAACGGTGCTAATTTTACGGACGGTCTGGACGGTCTGGCAAGCTCGGTGACCGCCGTCATTGCCCTTTTCCTCGGCTTCGTCAGCCTGTATTTCGGAAAGGCGGACGGACAGCTGGCACCGATCTCCGGCGCCGTGTTCGGTGCACTGATGGGCTTTCTGATCTTTAACTGTTATCCGGCAAAGGTCTTTATGGGAGATACCGGATCCCTGGCGCTGGGCGGCTACGTGGCGGCAGCAGCATTTGAAATGGGAATTCCGCTGTTTATTCCGATCTTTGCATTGATTTATCTCGTGGAAGTACTGTCGGTCATCCTGCAGGTTGGCTACTTTAAGGCGACGCACGGAAAGCGTATTTTCCGTATGGCCCCGATTCATCATCATTTTGAATTGGGCGGATGGTCGGAGACGAAGGTGGTCACGGTTTTTACGGTGCTGACGGTTCTTTTGTGCCTATTGGCAACATTGGCGATGTAGGATGATGGATGGGGTGAACGAGATGAGGAGTCAGAAAGTGCTCGTGCTGGGCACGGGAAAGAGCGGCATCAGTGCCGCAAAGCAGATTCTGCAGCTGGGCGGACAGGTGCTTCTGTTCGATTCCAACGAAAAGCTTGACCGGATCAAGCTGATGAAAAACTTTAAAAAAAGAGACCGGATCACGCTGGTGACCGGAGAGCTGAAGGCGGCGGACCTCGTGACTGTGGACCTGGCCGTGATCAGCCCGGGCATCCCGCTGGACAAGCCCTTTGTCAAGCTGATGGATGCCGCAAAGATTCCGATCTGGGGTGAAATTGAGCTGGCTTATCAGTCCAGCAAGGGAAAGCTCGCCGCGGTTACCGGAACGAACGGAAAGACCACCACGGTTTCCCTGATCGGTGAAATTTTCAAGACAACTTATGAGGATACCCACATCTGCGGCAATATCGGTAATCCGTTTACGGCAGAGGCGCTGGAAACAACGGATGCCTCGGCCACGATTCTGGAGGTGAGCTCCTTCCAGCTGGAAACCATTATGGATTTCCGGCCGCATGTGTCCTGCATCACCAACATTACCCCGGACCATCTGGACCGCCATAAGACGATGAAAAACTATATCAAGGCCAAGGAAAGCATTGCGCTGAACCAGACTGAGGAGGATTTCATTGTTCTGAATTATGAGGATCCGGAGCTTCGGAAATTCGGAAAGCGGAAGACCCTGAAGCCGCAGGTGATCTGGTTCAGCTCGGTGCATGAGCTGAAGGAAGGCTATTATTATAAGGAACCGGAGATTCATTATGCGCATGAAGGAAAGGACGAGGTGCTTCTGAATGTGCATGACACCCGGCTTCTGGGCGCACACAACTATGAGAACATCATGTGTGCCATTGCCGTTTCGAAGGAGATGGGGGTCCCGATGGAGAAGATCCTCACGGCTGTGAAGTCCTTCCGGGCAGTAGAACACCGCATCGAGTTTGTCCGTGAGCGGAACGGTGTCCGCTACTACAATGACTCCAAGGGGACCAATCCGGATGCGGCGATCAAGGCGCTTCTGGCCATGCCGGGTCCGGTGGTGCTGATCGGCGGCGGCTATGATAAGGACATTCCGTTTGATGACTGGTGTAAGCTCTTCAAGGGCCGTGTCAAATATCTGGTGCTCATCGGTCAGACGAGAAATACCATCGCCGAGTGTGCAAAGAAATACGGCTTTACCAATGTGATGTTTGCCGAGGATATGGACGAGGCGGTCAAGGACTGTGCGGCCTATGCCGATGAAGGCGATTATGTGCTTCTCAGCCCGGCCTGTGCATCCTGGGGCATGTTCAGGAATTTCGAAGAGCGCGGCCGCATCTTCAAGGAGTGCGTAAAGAATCTGTAGGAGGAAGGGAATGGCTGCAAAAAGAAAACCGAAATATTTTTACGACTACAGCCTTCTGTTTGCGGTCATTTTTATCACCGGCTTCGGCATGATTATGATGTATTCGGCTTCGGGGTATTCGGCGCAGAACCAGATGGATGATGCCATGTATTACCTCCGGCATCAGGCGGTTTTTGCGGCCGCAGGACTGGTATTTATGGTGATCATTTCGAGAATCGATTATCATATTACGGCCGTGCTGTCGAAGGCCTTCTATGTATTTGCATGGGCACTTCTGATCGTTACGGCATTTGTGGGCGTCGCTTCCCACGGATCGGCACGCTGGCTTCGTCTCGGGCCGATTCGCTTCCAGCCGTCAGAGGTCATGAAGATTGCGGTCATCGTGTTGCTGTCAGCACTCATCACCCATCACGGCTACCGGATCAATGAGTGGAGGACCTGGGCCAAGGTGGCGATCTTCGGACTGATTCCCGGCTGCTTCGTGGCCGTCACCAATCTGTCGACGGCACTGATCATCATGGGCATCACCTTCTTCATGATGTGGATTGCGTCCAGGAAATACCTGCCTTTTGTCTGCTGCGGCGCGCTGGGACTTTCGGCTTATGTCTTTGCCTATCCCATGGCGAAGCTCCTGCAGAGGTTCAATATACTGCAGGAATATCAGCTGACGCGTATCTTCGCATGGAAGGATCCGTCCAGCTATTCGGATGAGACCTTCCAGACGCTGCAGGGACTGTATGCCATCGGCTCGGGCGGGATTTTCGGAAAGGGACTTGGGGAGTCCGTACAGAAGTTTCTGATGCCGGAGGCGCAGAACGATATGATTTTCACAATCATCTGCGAGGAACTCGGACTTTTCGGTGCGGTTTCACTGATTCTTATTTACGTTTTTATCATCTATCGTCTGTTTGATATTGCGCGGAATGCGCGGGACATGTACGGCTCCATGCTGGTCATCGGCATTCTCTGCCATATCTCCCTTCAGGTGATTCTGAACATCGGTGTGGCGACGAACACGATTCCGAATACCGGCGTTACGCTTCCCTTCGTGAGCTACGGCGGTACATCGCTTTTGCTTCTGATGAGTGAGATGGGGCTGGCGCTTTCGGTTTCCAGGCAGATCCGTCTGGAAAATCCGCCGGTATAAGGCTTGCGGCCGCTGCAGAATTTCTTTATTTCATACAGTAAAACGGGCTTTGTGGTCGCAAAGCCCGTTTTTTTATGATAGAGTACTACCTTGTATTAGATGTTATAACTATAGAAGAAAAGGAATTCATGGAAGATCAGGATTTTTACGAATATGATGATCCGGGGGATCAGAAAAAACGGCATCTTCTGCGTTGGGGAATTGTGCTGATGCTGCTCCTTACAGCCATCATTCTGGCCAGCCTTCGGATTCAGAGCTTTTCGATCGTCGGCAATACACGCTACAGCTCAGAGGAGATGGTCCGCATGATCTTTTCGGATACGTGGGATACGAATCCGATTTACTGCCTGATCAAGGATAAGACAAGGCCGCATAAGGAGCTGCCGTTCATTCAGCGCTATGATATCAGTCTGGAAAGCCCGTTCCGGGTCAGCGTTACCGTATATGAAAAGAATGTGGTGGGCTATGTGGACTATATGTCCAGTCATATGTACTTTGATAAGGACGGTATCGTGGTGGAGTCAACCGGAAATCTGCTGGAGGGCATTCCGCGGATCACGGGACTTGACTTCGGCTCCATCGTCCTCTATAAGGAGCTGCCGGTGGAGAACCGGAATGTTTTCAACAACATTCTGAACCTGACGGGTGCGCTCAGCAGCTATGGGATTCAGTGCGACGAGATCGAATACGATTCGCTGCTCAATGCAACGCTGAAGATCGGCGACATCAGCGTGCTCCTCGGCGGAAGCAAGGACATGGAGATGAAAATTTCGACGCTCTGCGACATTCTGCCGCATCTGGAGGGCCGCAGAGGAGAGCTGAATCTGTCGGAATATTCCGAAACGACGGATCATGAGTCCTACATTTTTAAGGAGAAAAGCGGCGGAAGCTATTGAAATATGCGGCATTTGCCTGTATATTATAATTTACTGTGCGGTCATATGCGTATTTGTGCGCCTGACGGCATTGAAATAAGGGATCTTATAGAGAGAAGATAGATAAGGGATTGAAGGAGGAAGATTATGCTTGAGATTAAGCTTCCTGAGTCAGAGGCAGCTGCAAAGATTATTGTCGTAGGTGTTGGCGGCGCAGGCAACAACGCGGTCAACCGCATGGTGACCGATGGCATCGTAGGCGTGGAGTTTATCGGCATCAATACAGATAAGCAGGCACTTCAGTACAGCCAGGCACCGACGACGATGCAGATCGGTGAGAAGCTCACGAAGGGACTGGGCTGCGGCGGCCGTCCGGAGGTGGGCGCCAAGGCTGCCGAGGAGAGCTCGGAGGATATCACGGCTGCACTGCAGGGAGCTGACATGGTATTCGTTACCTGCGGTATGGGCGGCGGTACCGGTACCGGTGCGGCTCCGGTCATTGCAAAGATTGCAAAGGACATGGGCATCCTGACCGTCGGTGTTGTGACGAAGCCGTTCCGCTTTGAGGCACGTCAGCGCATGACGAATGCCATCGACGGCATCAAGAAGCTGAAGGATGCCGTAGATACGCTGATCGTGATCCCGAACGATCGTCTTCTGGAGATCGTTGACCGCAGAACGACGATGCCGGATGCACTGAAGAAGGCCGATGAGGTGCTTCAGCAGGCTGTACAGGGCATTACCGATCTCATCAATGTGCCGGGGCTTATCAACCTTGACTTCGCGGATGTTTCTTCTGTTATGAAGGACAAGGGCGTTGCGCATGTCGGCATCGGCTCAGCCAAGGGCGATGAGAAGGCTACGGAGGCTGTCAAGGTGGCGATTTCCAGCCCGCTTTTGGAGACCACCATCGAGGGCGCAACGGACGTCATCATCAACATTTCCGGTGACATCTCCCTCATCGAGGCCAATGAAGCCGCTTCCTATGTAGAGGAGCTCGCCGGTGACAATGCAAACATCATCTTCGGTGCGATGTATGATGAGAATGCGCAGGATGAGTGTAAGATTACCGTTATTGCAACCGGTATCGAGGATTCTACCGCAACAAGCTCTGCATTTGATACCATCCGGAAGCCGGCAGCACAGCCGAAGGCTCCGGCCGCGGCAACTGCACCTGCACCGGCTTTGGAGCAGCCGGCAGCCGCACAGACGGTTCCGAGCTTCTTAAGCAGTGCATCCTATCAGCCGAAGGCTCCGGCCGCAGCGCCGGTACAGCCGCAGCCGACACCGGCTGTGACGCCGATTCCGACCCCGGTTCAGCCGCAGCAGCCGACCTTCCGCCCGCAGCAGAACAAGGAAATGTCCATCAATATTCCGGACTTCCTTCGGAACCGGAAGTAAAGAGCGTTTCGCTGCCCGTGGTTTTCTGAGATCTCTTTCATCCCTGGAGATTAGAAATAAAAGGCTATGTCTTTACGGCATAGCCTTTTTCATGCTATGGTTACTGTTCGATATTGGTAAAGGGCAGAGGGAGCTTTGCCCCTGGATATGAAGTGATGAGGATAGAATGGCAGGCTTAAAAGAAGAAATTGAGAAGCGGCGTACGTTTGCGATCATTTCGCACCCGGATGCCGGTAAGACGACATTGACGGAAAAATTCCTCCTGTATGGAGGTGCGATCAACCTGGCCGGTACGGTCAAGGGACGGAAGGCAACCAAGCATGCCGTATCCGACTGGATGGAGATCGAGAAGCAGAGAGGTATCTCGGTCACGTCCTCCGTGCTCCAGTTTAATTATGAAGGAAAGTGCATCAATATTCTGGATACGCCGGGACATCAGGACTTCTCGGAGGATACCTATCGTACGCTGATGGCCGCAGACAGTGCGGTCATGGTCATTGACGGCGCGAAGGGCGTAGAGCCGCAGACCATCAAGCTGTTCAAGGTCTGCGTGATGCGGCATATTCCGATCTTTACCTTCGTGAACAAGTTTGACCGGGAGGCCCGGGATCCGTATGAGCTGCTGGACGATATCGAGAGCGTGCTGGGCATCCATACCTGTCCGGTGAACTGGCCGATCGGCTGCGGCCGGAACTTCAAGGGCGTATATGACCGTGAAACCGAGATGGTGGAGCTGTTTACGGCCAATGCAGGCGGCACGAAGGCGGTGGCGGAGCAGGACGTTTCGATCCATGAAGAGGGACTCCGGGACATGGTCGGCTTTGACTATTACGACAAGCTGACGGAGGATCTGGAGCTTCTGGAGGGCGCCTCCGAGAGCTTCGATCAGGAGCGCGTCAACCGCGGGGAGCTGACGCCGGTATTCTTCGGCTCGGCCCTTACGAATTTCGGCGTGAAGACCTTTCTCGAGCATTTCCTGCAGATGACCCAGCCGCCGCTTCCGCGGCAGAGCGACCAGGGCGTGATCGATCCGGTGGAGGAGAGCTTTTCAGCCTTCGTATTTAAGATTCAGGCCAACATGGATCCGAAGCATCGGGATCGAGTGGCCTTCATGCGCATCTGCTCTGGTGAGTTTGATGCCGGCATGGAGGTAAATCATGTGCAGACCGGCCGGAAGGTGAAGCTCAGCCAGCCGACGCAGATGATGGCGGATGAGCGGAAGATCGTTGAGAAGGCCTATGCCGGCGATATCATCGGCATTTTCGATCCGGGTATCTTCTCCATCGGCGATACGCTGGAGCTGTCTGCAAAAAAATTCCGCTATGAAGGCATCCCGACCTTCGCGCCGGAGCACTTCGCCCGCGTACGGCAGATCGATACCATGAAGCGCAAGCAGTTTGTGAAGGGCATTTCCCAGATTGCACAGGAGGGCGCGATTCAGATCTTTCAGGAATACAATACCGGTATGGAGGAGATCATCGTCGGCGTGGTCGGTGTACTGCAGTTCGAGGTACTGACCTTCCGCCTGAAAAATGAATATAATGTAGAGGTGAAGCTCGATCAGCTGCCGTACGGCTACATTCGCTGGATCGAGAATTATACCGAGGTGGATGTGGACCGCATCCAGGGTACCTCGGATATGAAGATCATCAAGGATCTGAAGGATCGGCCGCTGCTGCTTTTTGCGCATGAGTGGTCCGTCGGCATGGTACTGGAACGGAACAAGGATCTTCGGCTGACTGAATTCAGCCGGAACTGAGAAGAAAGGACAGGCACAGCATGAATGAAAAGGTAAATCAGTGGATTGATGCACATCTCGAGGAGTACCTTCGGGATCTGACGGATTTCTGTTCCATCGACTCCGTACAGGGGAAGGCGGAGGAGGGCAAGCCCTTCGGTCCGGGACCCTTCGAGGCGCTGAACTTCGGCATTGACCTTGCAGAAAAGTATGGCTTTACCGTCAAGCGCTATGATGGCTATGTGGGTACGGCAGATTTTGATCCGGCGCTTCCGAGAAGCCTTGATCTGCTGGCACATACGGATGTGGTGCCGGCCGGGGAAGGCTGGACGGTTACGGAGCCGTTCCGCCCGATCGTGAAGGACGGACGCATTTACGGCCGCGGTACATCGGATGACAAGGGACCGCTGCTCTGCGCCATGTATGCGATGCGTGCACTGAAGGAGTGCGGCGTGACGCTTACGAAGGGCGTGCGTCTCATCATGGGCTCGGATGAAGAGACCGGATCTACGGATATTGCACATTATTATGCAGAGGAGCCGGAGGCTGAGATGACCTTCTCGCCGGATGCGGAGTTCCCGCTCATCAATATCGAAAAGGGTCAGTTCCGCGGCACGGTTTCGAAGAAGGTGGAGGTATCGGAGGCGCTTCCGCGTCTTACCTCTCTGGAGGCCGGACTGGCGCTCAATGCGGTTCCGCAGAAGGCGGTGCTTCGCTTTGAGGGATTGGATCTGCAGCAGGCAGAGACCGTCATGGCGGCGCTTTCTGCACGTCTCGGTGTGGAATGCAAGGTGAGCGGAGAGCAGGAGATCACCATCATCGGCGCATCGGCGCATGCATCGACGCCGGAAACCGGAAAAAATGCAGGTCTTGCAGCTCTGATGCTGGCCGCAGAGCTTCCGCTGGCGGATTGTGCACAGCTTGATGCGATCCGTCATATGCTGGTGCTCTTCCCGTGGGGTGAAACGAACGGCCGGAGTCTCGACATCGAGATGGAGGATGCAGAATCCCATGCCCTGACCTGCACACCGGATCTCTATCATGTGGAGCTGGGCTTTGTTTCTGTAAAGTTTGACAGCCGTACGCCGGTGATGGCGACAAAGGAAAACTGTGAGGATGCAGCCGCGGCCGCAGTAGCGGCCCAGGGCCTTGACTGGACCAGCGGCGGCATGGTTCCGCCGCATCGGGTGCCGGCGGACAGTGCCTTCGTGCAGAAGCTGCTCGGTGCATACGAGAAGGTAACGGGCCGGAAGGGCGAGGCTATGGCCATCGGCGGCGGCACCTATGTGCATGAGCTGAAGAACGGCGTGGCCTTCGGTGCGGTGCTGCCGGAGGTGGACACGCATATGCATGGTGCAGATGAGTTCTTTGATCTCGACAACATTCTGTTGGCAACGAAGGTTTATGCGGAGGCGATTCTGGAGCTGTGTTCCTGAAAAAGGATCGCTTCGGCATGCTGCCGGATGGTTTCACGGCCGCGGACATCGTCCGCGGCTTTTTGCTGCAGAGACATAACCGGATTTTAATATAGATATAACCTATAGCGAACTATCGCTATTTCGTATTTGATTTCCCGAATGGGAAGTCGTACACTGTGGAACGTGAATAAAGAAGTGATGTGAGCGTTGGCTCCGAGCTTTCGGGGGGGGATATTATGGCAAAGGGAGATAAAATCATCCGACTTGTGAATATGGGAAAGACCTTCCATACCTCAAGCGGAGATGTGAATGCACTGGATGATATCAATCTGGATATCACGGAGGGCTCGATTCAGGGCATCATCGGTCTTTCCGGTGCCGGTAAGTCGACCCTGGTCCGCTGCATCAATTATCTGGAGATTCCGACGAGCGGCAAGGTCCTGTTTGAGGACAAGTCCCTGGGAGATATGAGCGCGAAGGAGGTTCGCCTGGCCCGCCGTAAGATGGGTATGATCTTCCAGCAGTTTAATCTTCTGGATCAGCGGAACCTGCTCCGGAATGTCACCTTCCCGCTGGAGATCGCCGGTGTGGAAAAGAAAAAGGCCCAGGAGCGGGCCATGGAGCTTCTGAAGCTGGTGGGACTGGAGGACCGCGTCCGGAACTATCCGTCGCAGCTTTCCGGCGGCCAGAAGCAGCGCGTGGCGATTGCCCGGGCACTGGCCACCAATCCGAAGGTGCTGCTGTGCGATGAAGCAACCTCCGCCCTGGATCCGAAGACAACCCAGCAGATTCTGGAGCTTTTAAAGCGCATCAATCAGGAGATGGGCGTGACGGTCATTGTCATCACGCATCAGATGTCGGTCATCGAAGCCATCTGCGATCATGTCGCCATTATTGACCACAGCCATATCGCAGAAAGCGGTCCGGTGTCGGAGGTTTTCAGCAATCCGAAGACGGAAATCGGCCGTCGGCTGATCCTCGGCGACGGCAATGCCAATGCCGTACAGCCGGTGAACTTCGGCGAGAGCACGAACCGGAAGATCCGCATTGCCTTTGACGGCCAGAAGGCCCATGCGCCGATCATTTCCGATATGATTCTGAGCTGCAAGGCGCCGGTAAACATCCTCTTTGCCAATACGAAGGAGGTGGAGGGCCGGGCCGTCGGGCAGATGGTGGTGGAGCTTCCGGACAATGCAGAAGAGGCGGAGCGCATCGCACAGTATCTTCGGGCGAAGCAGATTCCGTTTGAGGAGGTGAAGTAAGATGGATGCATCATCGATTTCAATGTATCTGGAAGAAACCTGGTCGACCATTTATATGACGCTGGTCTCAAGCGCGATTTCCTATCTGATCGGCATTCCGTTGGGCGTCATCCTGGTGGTGACGGATAAGGACGGCATCCGTCCGCTGGCGCCGGTGCATACCGTACTGGGACTTCTGATCAACATTTTCCGCTCGATTCCGTTTCTGATTCTGCTGGTCATGGTGCTTCCGCTGACGAAGCTTCTGGTCGGCACGACGCTGGGACCGAAGGCAATCATTCCGCCGCTCATCATTGCATCCGCGCCGTACATCGGGCGCATGGTGGAGTCCAGTCTGAAGGAGGTCAATGCCGGCGTTATCGAGGCGGCGAAGTCCATGGGCGCGACGAATGCCCAGATCATTTTCAAGGTGCTGCTTCCGGAGGCGAAGCCGAGCCTTCTCGTCGGTGCCGCCATCTGCATTACCACCATCCTGAGCTACTCCGCAATGGCCGGCTTCGTCGGCGGCGGCGGACTGGGTGCCATTGCACTGAACTACGGCTACTACCGTTATCAGACCGATATCATGCTGATTGCCGTCGTGGTGTTGGTGGTGCTGGTGCAGATCATTCAGGAATTCTGGATGCGCCTGAGCGCAAAAACGGACAAGCGGGCGAGAAGCTGAGACGCATACATGCGTACGTAAGGCCAATGCTGACAGCAGAAATGCTGCGGCAGAAAAACCAGTATATGAACCGGGACAGCCGGTGAATATAAATATGCCGGATTTTCCGGTGAGGAGGAGAATATTATGAAGAAGAACAACATTACCATCGCACTTGCAGCTGTGCTTGCGGCTGCATCCCTTGCAGCCTGCGGCGCATCATCGACCCCGGAGGCAACCACAGCTGCCGCTACTGAAGCAGCGACGACCGCAGCGGCTGCGGAGACAGACGCGGAGACCACCGCAGCTTCCGCCGAGGCATCCGATGCCATCGAGCCGCTCGCAGAGTCTGTGGACATCAAGATCGGTGCAACACCGAGCCCGCATGCCGAGATTCTCGAAGCCGCAAAGGATGATCTCGCTGCTGCCGGCATTAACATCGAGATCGTAGAGTACAACGATTACGTACAGCCGAACCTCGCAACCGAGCAGGGCGAGATTCAGGCCAACTATTTCCAGCATCAGCCGTATCTGGATGACTTCAATTCTGAGAACGGCACGCATCTGGTATCGGTCGGCAAGATTCACTATGAGCCGTTCGGCATCTATGCCGGAAAGTCTTCGGATCTTTCCAATATTGCAGACGGTGCGCAGATTGCCGTTCCGAATGATACCACCAACGAGGCACGTGCCCTTCAGCTTCTCCAGGCCAACGGCGTCATCACGCTGAAGGAGGATGCAGGTCTTAAAGCAACCAAGCAGGATATCGTTGAGAACCCGCACAACATCGAGCTTCTCGAGGTAGAGGCTGCACAGATCCCGAGATCCGTGGATTCCGTAGACTTCGCCTGCATGAACGGCAACTACGCGATTGAGGCCGGCTTCAAGCCGTCCGATGCAATTGCGCAGGAGGATGCTTCATCCGAGGCTGCACAGACCTATGCAAACATTGTCGTTGTTGCCGAGAAGGACAAGGACAGCGACTGGGCAAAGAAGCTGGTGGAGGTTCTTCAGTCCCAGAAGGTGAAGGATTACATCAACGAGCACTATGAGGGCGGTGTTATTCCGATCGAGTGATGAAGCCCGTACAGTAAAAAAATCAGAAAATCAGAAAGGAGGCCGTGCAGTGCACGGCCTCCTTTCTGCCGTTTTCAGCGATACCTTACGGTATGTACGCTGCTGTTTTCCGTCTGAAGTCCGTCTGAAGCATTTAATTCCGGCTTTACCTTTGCTTTTGGTTGTGCTATAGTAGGCACTGCGCGCAAATACAAGATCTTGTGCGTTCCGTATGAAATAATAACCATATTTAGTACGGATATTCAGCATGGACAGCGGGCGGCCTGCCGCTCGGCTGCGTGCCGGGAGAGAGCTTCAGGGAGGACTTTGCATGATACATGAACAGGAAAGAGACATGGCAGGGCAGAACGTCATTAAGCGGAACGGCAAGGAGGTGGGCTTCGATATCTCGAAGATCGCCAGTGCCATCCGTAAGGCCAACCAGGAGGTAGAGCCGATCTATCAGATGAATGCCTTTCAGATCGACGGCATCGCTGAAAATGTAGCCGGACAGTGTGCAAGGCTTGATCGTGCGGTTTCGGTAGAGGAGATTCAGGATATGGTCGAAACCGGCATCATGGAGATGCGTGGCTATGAGGTGGCACAGAAGTATGTCCGCTACCGCTATATGCGGGAGCTGGCGCGGAAGGCCAATACGACGGATGAGGAGATTCTGTCGCTTCTGGATCAGTCCAACGAAGAGGCGAAGCAGGAGAACTCCAACAAAAACCCGGTCATCAATTCTACCCAGCGTGATTATATGGCGGGCTATGTATCCCGGGATCTGACGAACCGTGTGCTGCTGCCGGAGGAAATCACAAGAGCACACCGGGAGGGCATCATTCATTTCCATGATTCGGACTACTTCGCCCAGCGGGAGCATAACTGTGATCTTGTCAATCTCGAGGACATGCTGCAGAACGGCACCGTCATTTCCGGTACGCTGATTGAGAAGCCGCACAGCTTCTATACGGCCTGCAACATTACCACCCAGATCATTGCGCAGGTAGCCTCCAATCAGTACGGCGGCCAGTCCTTCACCCTGAGCCATCTGGCACCGTTCGTGGATGTCTCCCGGCAGAAGATCACGAAGCAGGTGATCGAGGAGAATGCAGATGCCGGCGTAGAGATGACGGACGTGCAGGTCAGGAAGGTCGTGGAGAAGCGTCTGCATGAGGAGATCGTGCGCGGCGTGCAGACCATCCAGTACCAGATGATCACGCTCATGACCTGCAACGGACAGGCACCGTTTGTAACGATGTTCATGTACCTGGATGAGGTACCGGAGGGACAGACCCGGGATGATCTTGCGATGGTCATCGAGGAGGTGCTGAAGCAGCGCATGCAGGGCGTGAAGAACGAGAAGGGCGTGTGGATCACGCCGGCCTTCCCGAAGATCATCTATGCACTGGATGAGGACAATATGGAGCCGGGCTCCAAGTACTATGATCTGACGGAGCTTGCAGCACGCTGCACGGCGAAGCGCATGGTGCCGGACTACATTTCCGCAAAGAAGATGCGGGAGTACAAGGGCGATGTCTATCCGTGCATGGGCTGCCGTTCCTTCCTGACACCGGACAACGAGGCGCAGGACGAGGGACTCTGCAATGCAGACAACAAGGCCAATGCCGGCAACTATGCCGACGGACAGCATAAATATTACGGGCGCTTCAACCAGGGCGTTGTGACGATTAACCTCGTGGATGTGGCCTGCTCATCCCACGGCGATATGGATGCGTTCTGGCGGATCTTCGATGAGCGCCTGGAGCTCTGTCACCGGGCACTGCGCCTTCGCCATGAGCGTCTGCTCGGCACCACCTCCGATGTGGCGCCGATCCTCTGGCAGCACGGTGCGCTGGCACGGCTTCATAAGGGAGAGAAGATTGATCGCCTCCTGTTCGGAAACTATTCGACCCTGTCCCTCGGCTATGCCGGACTCTATGAGATGTGCGTGCGCATGACCGGAAAGTCCCATACAGATCCGGAGGCGAAGCCCTTTGCACTGCAGGTGATGCAGCACTTAAACGACAAGTGCACAGAGTGGAGACAGGCAGAGAACATCAGCTATTCCCTGTACGGTACGCCGATGGAGTCCACCACCTATAAGTTTGCGAAGGCCCTTCAGAAGCGCTTCGGCATCATCGAGGGTGTGACGGATCATAATTACATCACGAACTCTTATCATGTCAATGTACGGGAGAAGATCGATGCCTTTACGAAGCTGAAGTTTGAGGCTGAATTCCAGCGTCTGTCCCCGGGCGGCGCCATTTCCTACGTCGAGGTGCCGAACATGCAGAACAACATTCCGGCGGTCCTCAGTGTGATGCGCTTCATTTATGATAACATCATGTATGCGGAGCTCAATACGAAGTCGGATTACTGCGAATGCTGCGGCTATGACGGTGAGATCCGGATTGTAGAGGATGCGAAGGGAAAGCTGGTATGGGAATGCCCGAACTGCGGAAACCGTGACCAGACGAAGATGTCGGTGGCGCGCAGAACCTGCGGCTACATCGGCACGCAGTTCTGGAATCAGGGACGTACACAGGAGATCAAGGACCGTGTGCTGCACCTGTCCACCGAGAGCCGTGTGTCGCTGGAGGGCGCGGCGTCCCGGTCGTCGGCATTGTAAAAAGGAACCGGCGTCTCCGGGGAGGAAAGCATGAACTACGCACAGGTATTTCTATGTGACATCGCAAACGGGCCCGGCTGCCGGACATCGCTCTTTGTTTCCGGCTGCCGGCACCACTGCCGGGGCTGCTTTAACGAGGTGGCCTGGGACTTTCAGTACGGAAAGCCCTTTGACCGGGACGTACAGGATGCGCTGATCGAGGAGAGCCGGCCGGCCTATGTGGACGGCTTCACCTTCCTCGGCGGGGAGCCGATGGAGGTCGAAAACCAGAAGGCGCTGCGGCCCTTTATCGAGCGGATCCGGCGGGAGCTGCCCGGAAAAACCATCTGGATCTATTCCGGCTATACCTATGAGGAGCTTACGGATCCGGAAGACCGGCGCTGCCGGAGCGAGGACACGAATGCGATTCTGTCCATGACGGATGTGCTGGTGGACGGACGATTCGAGCTTGAAAAGAAGGATATCACGCTGCGCTTTCGGGGCTCTTCGAATCAGCGCGTGATCGATGTGCCGGCCAGCCGGGCCGGCGGTCACATTATTTTGAGTCCCTACGGAGAGAAGAACGGAGGAAAACAGCTATGATGACCAATATTCAGATTCGCGCCTTCGCACGCGGTCAGCTTCGCGGGCACTGGGGGACGATCATTGCAGCGGAGCTGCTGAGGCTTGTACTGCTGGGCCTGTATTTCGTTCTGCTCTATACGGTGGTGCTGTTCAGTATATGGTCGCCGCAGGCGGGCATGACGAGCCTCTGGTTTCTGAAGGTATATCCCGGGCTCTATCTGGTGCTTCTTTGTCTGGGCGGGATGCTCTTTTCCTTACTTCTCGGGCTCGGACTTTTCCTGTATGTCGGACTGACGCTCGGAGTGCAGCGCATGTACCTTCAGCTGGCCCGGGGACAGCGTACCGTGGTGACGGATCTTTTTCAGGGCTTCCGGAACATTGCGCACATGAAGCATTTCTTCGGAACGCTTCTGATCATCACGCTGCTCAAGTTGGTGCTGGAGCTGCTAATGCTCTTTCAGAGCCTCGGGCATATCAACGCTTCGCAGGGCCTCTCGTTCCTCACAAGCCTTCTCCTGTATCTCCTCGGGCTGTATCTGTCCATGGCCATGCCGGTGTCGGCCGATCATCCGGGGATGAAGACGGGACGGGTGCTGCAGACGGCATGGCGTACGCTGCGCGGCCGGAAGCTGCCGCTGCTTGCACTGTGCTGCAGCTTTATCGGATGGGCGCTGCTGACCATGCTTACCTTCGGGCTCGCGGCCATCTGGGTTCGCCCCTATTTTCGGGAGGCGCTCACGATCTTTTATCTCAGTGCCTACAGTGCGGAATATCAGTCCAATGTAGAGGACGCAGAGTATACAGCTGTCCCGGAAGGAGGAAATGATGAAATGTCCTTTTTGTAATGCTGAGGATACCCGGGTGATTGATTCCCGGCCGGCGGATGAAAATACCGCTATCCGGCGGCGCCGGCAGTGCGAAGCCTGCGGCCGCCGCTTCACGACCTTTGAGAAGCTGGAAACCATGCCGCTTCTTGTGATTAAGAAGGATCAGAGCCGTGTGCCCTATGACCGGTCGAAGCTGGAGGCCGGCATCCTTCACAGCTGCCATAAGCGTCCGATTTCGACACTGCAGATCAATAAAATGGTAGATGAAATCGAAAATGACATTTTCTCTACCGGCGAGAAGGAGGTACCGAGCTCCCGAATCGGGGAGCTGGTGATGGATAAGCTGAAGTCGACGGACCAGGTGGCCTATGTCCGCTTCGCATCGGTATACCGGGAATTTAAGGATGTGAATACCTTCGTAGAGGAAATCGGTAAGCTTCTGACGAATCAGACGCATGAGCACAAGGATGAATGAGGAACCGGCCATGGAAAAGGTGAAGATTTGTGTCCCGATTACGGGAAAAAATGAGACAGAGATCCGGCAGCAGGCGGCCAACATCGCCGGGTCAGCGGCCGATATGGTCGAATGGCGCTTCGATCTTGCCGAAGAGCTGTATCGGGATACGGAGGCAGGTGAAGCTGCGATTGCGGCGCTGCTGCCGGCGCTTCGTACGCAGCTTTCCGGAAAGGCCCTTCTGTTTACGATTCGCACAAAGACACAGGGCGGCTGTTTTCCGGCGGATCCGGCGGCCTACCGAAGACTCTGTGAAGCGGCGCTCCGGCAGGGCATCGATTATATGGATCTCGAGGACACGACGGAGCAGGCGGATGTAAAGCCGCTCATTGCACGCGCGCATGCAGCTGGTGCACAGGTGATTGCGTCCTTTCATGACTTTGGGAAAACGCCGTCTGCCGATGAAATTCTTTTAAAGCTTCGTGCACTTTCTGCCCTGGGCGCAGACATTCTGAAAACGGCCTATATGCCGGAAAAGCGCTCGGATGTGGCAGCCCTTCTTTATGCGACAGCCCGCTTCCGGGAGGAGGATCGGGACCGGCATCCGCTGATCACCATGTCGATGGGGAAGCTCGGTGAAATCAGCCGTCTCATCGGCGGGGCCTTCGGCTCCGTGCTGACCTTTGCAAGTGTCGGCGAGGTCAGTGCACCCGGACAGCTGCCGGCGGAAAAGGTCGGGAAGATACTTCGGGAGCTGGCGCCGTATACCGCGGAAGGAGCTAAAATGAAGAAAAACTATACGACCGTCCTGTTTGACCTAGACGGCACCATCATGGATTCCGGCCCCGGCATCATGAAATCGGTTCAGTATGCGTTGGATCACTTCGGCTATAAGAATGAGCCGGAGGAAAAGCTTCGAAAATTCGTGGGGCCTTCTTTGATGGACAGCTTTACAGAATTCTACGGCATGGACATTGCCGATGCGGAATGCGCGGTTGCCCTGTACCGGGAGGTTTATCCGACGAAGGGGATTTTTGATGCCGTTCCGTATGACGGCATTGAAGATGTATTCCGGGCGATCCGGGACAGCGGCCGCCGCCTCGTACTCGTGACCTCGAAGCCGCATGTCTTTGCAGAGCGCATCCTCGAGCACTTCGGTTTTTCGGACTATTTTTGCTTCCAGACCGGTCCGGAGCTGAGTGATCACGACAGCCGGAAGGCCCGGCTCATCAACCGAGCCGTGCATGCACTTCAGCTCGACAAAAATGAATGTATCATGATCGGCGACCGTCACTTTGACATGGAGGGCGCCGTCGAAGCCGGCGTGGATGCCCTGGGTGTGACCTATGGCTATGGGGATCTCGAGGAGATCACGGAGGCCGGTGCGGATTACATCGCACATTCACCGATGGAAATTCTGACTGTTCTCGGTATTTCGGAATGAAAGGATATCGCTATGCTGAAGGAACTTGTTTTAAAGAACAGAAGCTATCGCGGCTACCATGAAGCCCGGAGGGTGACGCGGGAGGAGCTGCTGGAGCTGGTGGATCTTGCCCGTCAGACGCCGTCCGCCGGAAATCTGCAGCCGCTTTGCTATTACATTTCGACGGCGCCGGAGGAAACCGAAGCCATCCTCGCCTGTACAAAATGGGCTGCCGCGCTTCCAGAGCTTGGACTCCCGCGGCCGGGACATCATCCGACGGCCTTCATCACGATCCTCCTGGATACGAAGGTACAGCCGAATGCACAGGCCGCGCTGATCGATGTGGGCATCGCCGTCCAGACGATCACGCTGGCTGCTGCCGAACAGGGGCTCGGCGGCCTGATGATCCGGAATTTCGGGCAGAAGCCGCTGCATGCGCTTCTCAATTTGCCGGAACATCTCGTACCGATCCTGGTCATCGCCATCGGAGAGCCGGATGAAACGATCCGGCTGGTGCCGGTTCCGGAGAGCGGACGCACCGATTATTATCGGGATGAAGCGGATGTCCATCATGTGCCGAAGCGTGCGCTGAAGGACATTGTGCTGGAAAAGCAAAGCGTATAAACACCTTGCTGAGCAGGCTTTGCGAAGCATTTACAGCTTTTTACGGTGCTGAATAAAATTCACAAAACGATTACAGCATAAGGGCATTCCGTTACGGAATGCCCTTATTTCTATATTGCATTTCCTTTTGAAGGCGGACAGACGGTAAAATCTAGGTATAGGAATTTGATAAATATTTAACCACACATTTATTTTATCATCTGCTCCCGTGCAGCCGCATAAACAGAGAAGAACCGGCGGGACAGATGCTTTCAGGAGGAAACATGGGCGATTCATTAACCAGAAAAATCATTCGTTCACACATGGTGAAGGGATCCATGACACCGGGCGAGGACGTATTTGTCCGAGTGGATCAGACACTGACACATGACATCAACGCCGTTATGACCTATCTCGGCTTCGAGCAGCTGGGCATTCCGACCCAGGTCAAGACCTCGGTATCCTATCTCGATCATAACCTTCTGTATATCGATTTCAAGACGCCGGATGATCATAATTACCTGCGCACCATCGCCGAGAAGACCGGCGTGCATGTATCACGGCCGGGCAACGGCATCTGTCATATGGTACAGACCTCCCGCTTCGCCGTTCCGGGCGAGCTTCTGATGGGCGGCGACAGCCATACCCCGTCCGGCGGTGCGGTCGGCATGCTGTCCATCGGTGTCGGCGGTATGGATATTACGACGGCGATGGCCGGCATTCCGATGCGTCTCACGATGCCGAAGGTGGTGAAGGTGAATCTGAGCGGCCGGCTGCGGGCCGGTGTCAATGCAAAGGAGGTTGTACTGGAGATGCTTCGCCGCGTCACCATCAAGGGCGGTCTCGGCAAGGTCTTTGAGTATGTCGGTGAGGGTGCGAAGACCCTGACCGTTCCGGAGCGTCTGACCATCACGAATATGGGTGCCGAGATGGGCGCAACGACCTCCATCTTCCCGGCCGACGAGGTCGTGCGCGGCTTTATGGAGGCCCAGGACCGCGGTGATCAGTACATCGAACTGCTGCCGGATGCCGATGCCGAATACGATGAGGAAATGGACCTTGATCTCAGCGCCCTGGAGCCGCTGATCGCCCTTCCGCATCAGCCGGACAATGTGGTGCCGATGCGGACCCTGCAGGAGCATCCGGTGGTGCAGCAGGTGTTCATGGGTTCCTGCACCAACGGCTCCTACAGTGATTTCGCAAAGGCCGCGCTGGTGATGCAGGGACGTCATGTAAGTGAGAATCTCCAGTGTACCGCGGGCATCGCCAGCAAGCAGATCTATAAGCAGCTTCTGAAGGATGGTTATCTGGATATGCTGGTGGACGCCGGCGTACGCATTCTGGAGCTGAGCTGCGGTCCGTGCTGCGCCATCGGTCAGGTGCCGCCGACCAACGGTGTGGCGGTGCGGACCTCCAACCGGAACTTCCGAGGCCGTGCCGGTTCCCCGAATGCCAATGTCTACCTCGTATCGCCGGAGACAGCCGCTGCAACGGCCATCAAGGGCACCTTTGCAACCGCCGAGGAGATCATGGGCGCCGATGTCGAGAAGCTTTCCGCGGTTCAGGAGCCGATGCATTACATGGTGGATGATGCGATGATCATCCCGCCGCTTCCGAAGGAGGAAAGGGAGAAGGTAGAGGTACTGAAGGGACCGAACATTGCCTTCCTTCCGGTACCGAAGAAGCCGGAGAAGAATCTCCGCGTACGTGTTTCCCTGAAGGCTGTGGACAATATTTCTACCGATGATATCACACCGGCCGGTGCAGAGTTCTCGTCGATGCGCTCCAACATTCCGCTGATGTCGCAGTACTGCTACCATCGCTACGATCCGCAGTTTGCAGAGCGGGCGCGGCAGTTGGGCGAATCCATCATCGTTGGCGGTGAGAATTACGGCCAGGGCTCTTCCCGTGAGCATGCGGCCATTAACCCGATGTACCTCGGCGTCAAGGCGGTCATTGCAAAGAGCATTGCCCGCATCCATAAGGGAAATCTGATCAATCACGGCGTCGTACCGATGCTGTTCGAGAATCCGGTGGATTATGACCGCGTACAGCAGATCGATGAGCTGGTGATTGAGGACTTCATCGGCCAGATTCCGACGAAGCATGTGCTGGTGAAGGACGTGACACAGAATTTCACCTTCCGCTGCCGTCTGGAGCTTTCCGATGCCGAAACCTCCGTGGTGCTGGCCGGCGGACAGCTTCGGTATCTGAAGCAGCAGCTGGTGGAGATGGGCGTGCTGCAGCCGGAGGCCCTGGAAGAGTGAGCGGAGAAGTTTGCATCAGCAAAGTTCGGAATCAATCAGGAGGAACATATATGAAATATGCTTACGTTGGCTGCCGTACGACGCAGCAGAGAAATGCGAGAGGAAGGGGCCTGGTGGTTTATGAGATTCAGGAAGACGGACGCTGGGAGGAGAAGCAGTGCCTTTTTACGGAGGACAACCCAAGCTTCCAGTGCATCGATGCAGAGAAGAAATATCTCTACAGCGTGCATGGAGATCTGACCCTGGTATCGGCTTATGCGATTCAGGAGGACGGTACGCTCCGGCATCTGAATACCCTGGAGATCGGCGGAAAGAATCCGGTGGACATTACGATGGATAAAAACAACCGGAATGTCATCGTAGCTACACTGCAGGGCGGTACGCTCTATACCATTTCACGCAGAGCGGACGGAGCGCTTGGGGAGGTCATCGCATCCTTCACCTACGAAGGAAAATCGGAGGGCAAGGTATCGACCATTCACCAGTGCCTCTGGGACCAGCATAAGAATTATATCTTTGCCTGTGCCCAGGGCCGCGTGAACGGATACGGGCAGATGCGGGCGCTTCGCTATGATGCCGGAACCGGTGCATTGACGGAGGCAGACCGCTTCATGGCGAGAACCTGGGATGAGCCGCGGCATGCAGCGATGCATCCGAACAATCGCTGGCTCTATATGTGTGAGGAAAAGGGCGACAAGGTGCTGTTTTTCCGTTTCGATGAGGAGAGCGGAAAGCTGACGCCGCTTCAGGAGCTCTCCACCGTACCGGAAACCGTGACCTCCTATTCGGACGCCAGCGAGGTAATGGTGGATCCGAGCGGTCAGTGGGTGCTGGTTTCCAACCGCTATACGGATCTCATGGCCGTATACCGCATCGACCCGAGAACCGGTTATCTGACGACGACGGGCTTCTTCCCGTGCCTTGGAAAGACGCCGCGCTACTTCACCTTTGCATCGAACGGAAGGTGCTACGTGGCCAATGAAGACAGCGATACCATCATCGAATTTGACTTTGATCCGGTAACGGGACAGCTGACGCCGACACTGAACATCGTGCATACCGGAAGTCCGGTCTGCATCAGCTTTCTGGATGAAACAGAATAGGAGGTAGCTATGAATCTGGCCATTGTTTCCCTGGTGGCGCTGCTGGCGGCGATCGCACTCGGCTATTTCAGAAACCTGAATGTCGGTCTGGTGAGCATTGCCCTGTCCATGGTCCTGGGGCTCGTCTTTGATATCAGTGCGAAGGAGCTTCTGAAGGGCTTCAGCTCCTCCCTGTTTTTCCAGATGGCCGGCATTACCTTTCTCTTTGGTATTGTCAAGGCCAACGGCACACTGGAGCTGAGTGCCAACAAGATCATTCGCCTCGTGGGCACCAATCCGATCGTCATCAGCGTGGCGATTTTCCTGATCGGTGCTGTTCTGAGTGCCATCGGACCGGGCGCCATTCCGTGTCTGGCGATTATACCGGTCATCGCCATTCCGATTGCCGTTTCCGTCGGCATTAATCCGATCATGCTGTCCTGCATCGGCGATCTCGGCGTGCAGGCCACCCGTATGAGTCCCCTGACACCGGAAGCCATCGTGGTCAGCAAGCTGATGGAGGAGCAGGGACTGAACGGCAGCACCATTCCGCTGATGATTGCGCTCGCCATCACCTGTGTGATTCTGTCCGTCATATTGTTTATTTATTACAAGGGCTATAAGCCGGATCCGAGCTGTCAGAAGCTTGAAAAAGAGACACTTCCGAAGCTGACATTCCAGCAGATCATCTCGCTGCTCGGACTGCTTGCACTGGCCGTCGGCGTCCTGTTCTTTTCCTTTAATGTCGGGTTTGCGGGCTTCACCATCGGTATGATTCTGATTCTGCTGGGCGGAGGAGATGACAAGGCGGCGCTGAAGTCCATTCCGTGGAATGTCATCTTCATGGTCATCGGTGTCGGTATTCTCATGAATATCATTTCCATTTCCGGCGGCATCGATCTGATGGTCGCAGCGCTTGAAAAGGTGCTTTCTGCCCGGACGGCTTCCTGCGGCATGGGCATTCTGGCCGGCATCATGTCCTTCTTCAGCTCCGGACTCGGAGTGGTTTTCCCGACACTGATTCCGACGGCCGGGGATCTGGCCGCTGGCCTCGGCGCCAACCCGATCGAGATCTGTGCAGCCATCGTGATCGGCGGTACGGTCACCGGTTATTCACCGATTTCCACCACCGGCGCACTGATGATGGCCGGTGTTGCGCAGCAGGAGAGAGCGGAGGAGCGGTTTCCGTCGAAGCGGATTTTCATCGAGCTCTTTGCGGTCGCCTTCATTGCCCTTCTGGTACTGGCGGTGCTGGGACTGCTCGGGGTTTACGGCTTCGCGGTAAGTCTGGTCTGAGCAGCCTTACCGCAAAGCATGCAGGCAGGGGACGTGGGTATGAACATATAGAATACGGCTGATATGATGTATCATAGGAATAGTATTGGCCGAAACCTCCTGCAGAATGGTATGATGAGTCCATCGGACAGGAGGTTTTTTATGCGAGACAGTGATTGGAGAATCATTTACGAGCTTCACCAGAACCGGAGCATCACGAAGGTTTCCGGCATTCTGTATAAGACGCAGTCGGCCGTTACGAAGCGGCTGCAGGCGATCGAGGAGGAGCTTTCCTGCCGCATCGTCGAGCGGACGCCGCAGGGGGTGTACTTTACGAAGGAGGGTGAATTCCTGTTTCAGGCGGCGGAAAAATATCTGAAGCTGGAAAATGAGGTACAGAGCGGACTCCGGCGTCTCCGGGAGGAAAGCAAGGAAACCATCCTTCTCGGCTCGGCCTATACCTATACGAAGTATTCCCTTTATGATGTGCTGAATCCCTTTATTGCCGCCCATCCGAATCTCAGCATTCGCGTCGTCAACAAGCAGAGCGACCTGCTCTATGAAATGCTGATGGAGGGCAAGCTGGATGCGGCCTTCATTCGCTCGGATTATACGGACAAGGTATATCATGAGCTCGTGGATCATACAGCGGCATACTGCGTGACCCGTGATCCGGTGGAGCTTCGTATGCTGCCGTCCATGGAGCAGGTGGCCTACCAGACCAATCAGAAGACCATCGGAAAAATACGGACATGGTGGGAGGAATACTTCGGCACGGCCATGCCGGAGCCGGCGGAGGATGTGGGCTATATTGAATTTGCCTTCCGGAGCATTGCCAAGGGCGGCAGGTATCTGCTCTGCTTTCTGCCGGATAATTTCGTAAATGAATATCATCTGACGCTTACGCCGCTGCTCGGAAGCGATGGCCGGCAGATCGTGCGGGACAGCTGGTTCATCTATAAGAAGGAAAAAAACCGGCGGGCCATCGTGGATGCGCTGATCCGCTATGTAGAGAAAAATGTGAAGATTTGAGACGCCCGCAGGGGCAGAAAAAGGAGAAAAAATATGATTACAGAGGAACAGATCAAGGCAGCAGAGGCGAAATTCGGCGAGCTGATCCGCAGCGAGAATGCGCGGATCGATGCGATGGAGAAGGACCGGGAGGTGAAGGATTTTTCGAAGCTTTCACATATCAAGGTGGGTATCCTTCCGGGCGACGGCATCGGACCGATCATCATGGAGCAGGCCGTGCGTGTGGTTTCGGAGCTTCTGAAGGATGAGATTGCCTCCGGCCGTGTGGAGCTTCATGAAATTCCGGGAATGACCATTGAGCGGAGAGCAGAGCTCCTGCAGTCCCTGCCGGAGGATGTCATGGAGGAATGCAAAAAGTGCGATGTGCTTGTGAAGGGACCGTTCGTGACACCGCGTCCGGGAGATCCGTATCCGAACCTGGTATCAGCGAATTCGCTGCTTCGCCGGGGGCTGAACCTTTTTGCAGCGGTGCGTCCGATCCGGATGGCCTCTAAGGGCATCGACTGGACCTTCTTCCGGGAGAACATCGAGGGAGAATATCTCTGGGGCAATAAGGGCATCGAGGTCAATGAGGATCTCGGCATTGACTTCAAGGTGTGCACACGTCCGGGGGCAGAGCGCATTGCCCGCGCAGCCTTTGAGTTTGCACGGAAGAACGGAAAGACCAATGTAACCGTGGTCACCAAGTCCAATATCGTGAAGCTCGCGGACGGCAACTTCCTGAAGACGGTACACCGCATCGGTGCCGAGGAGTATCCGGAGATCGAGGTGAAGGATAAGCTGGTGGATGCTATGGCGGCCAAGATGACCGATCCGGAGTTCAATGCCGGCATCCAGGTCGTTGTGCTTCCGAATCTCTACGGTGACATCGTGACGGATGTGGCTGCAGAGCTGCAGGGCGGACTCGGCACGGCGTCGAGCTCCAACATCGGCAATCAGTATGCGCTGTTTGAGGCGATTCACGGTACGGCGCCGTTTCTGATGAGTCAGGGCCGCGGTGCGTATGCAAATCCGTGCTCGCTGATCCGTGCGATGGGTGAGATGATGGCACACATCGGCTACGGTGACCGGAAGGCGATCCTGGATAAGGCGCTCGAGATCTGCACCGTGACGGAGCGGAAGGTTGTGCTGACCACCGAGACGAAGGATGCTTCGGCCGCAGAGCTCACGGATTATCTGATTGACACGATCCGCAGCCTGCGGAGCTGACCCGGAGCCGGGTCCGCCGGATCCACGGAGGGCTGTGAGCCTCCGACAGGCTCTCGATCCTCCGGCAGCCCTTGAAGGCTGCCGCCCAGAGCTAGGTCCGCCAGATCCACGGAGGGCTGTGAGCCTCCGACAGGCTCTCGAGCCCCCGGGCAGCCCTTGAAGGCTGCCGCCCAGAGCTAGGTCCGCCGGATCCCCGGAGGACTGTGAGCCTCAGTCAGGACTTCGCGTCCGGAAAAATCAGAAATCCGACCTCAAGAAGCACTACGGCTCCTTCCAATCGGCAAGTTTTCCTGATGAAAACTCGCCGTTGGAAGGAGTGCTGAGGAAAAGTTCTCCTAGTGCTTCTAAGAGGTCGGATTTGGATTTTTCAGCGGACGCTCCGTATTCCTTCGGCCATCAGCCCTTCGGGGATCCTGGCTACATAGCACCGATGCTCTTCATCAGCCAAAGCCAGAAGGTCAGTGTGAAGGAACTGAACAGAGTCGTCAGCATGACAACAGAAGAGGTCAAAGTACCTTCGTGATTCATGCTGCGTGCCAGTACATAGCAGCCTACGGTGGTGGCCGAGCCGAGCATTACCAGAATGGCCACCAGCTTCTCCGTGCGGAAGCCGAGCGCCAGTGCGATCGGAAGGAAAAGCAGGTTGAAGCCGATCAGCTTCAGGAAGCTGGCTGCCAGCGCCGGACCAAGCTTACCGAGAGCCTTCCGGTGATCAAACATTGCGCCCATCGCCATCAGTCCGAGCGGCGTGCCGAGGGAGCCGATCCGGCTGCAGGTGCTGATCAGAAGACTCGGCTGCGGAAGATGAAATAAAGACCAGAAAAGCCCGACCAGAATGCCGAGAATGATCGGATTCGTTACAATTCCATGGGCGGTGCGCATGAAAGTTTTTCGATCGAGCCCGGCATTTTCCGGGTCCGTCAGGCCCAGCGCTGCCACCGCCATAACATTATAAAGCGGCACTGCGCCGATGATCATAAGCGGCGCCATTCCTGCTGTTCCGTAGATATTTTCAATGAAGGCAACGCCGATCAGGGAAGCGCTGGAACGGTATGCGGCCTGCACAAATTCTCCGCGCTCTGCATGATCCCGCAGCATCAGCGAGCACAGAGCAGCCGCCAGAATGCTCAGCAGCGTCGCGCCGAAACAAAACAGAACAAATTTTGTATCCCAGGCCGCGCGGATATCCAGTGCGGACACCTGCACAAACAGATTCAGCGGAAGCGGCAGCCGAAACACAAAGGTATTCAGCTTTGATGCAAAGTCCGTATCCAGCCAGCCGATCTGATGCAGAAAATAACCAAGCACCATCATGAGAAAAATCGGCATCGTCACATTCAGACTGAATAAAAGATTCTCCATATACGTTCTATACTCCCTTCCTGCTTGATCAGCGTTTTCATAGTATAAGATGGATCCTTTCGTTTGAACAGTCCATTCCAACGGTGTATCAATAAAAAAACGGAATTCCTGAGAAATACAGCTGAACGTTGTTAAGAGGAGCTCTTAAAGAGGGCGGGCTTTCATCAGGAAGACTTGCCGAACACCTCCTTCATCGTCTCAATCAGGCTGCGCTCGGCTTCGCCGAGATAGGTGTTTTCCTTGTAGACGGCATGCACCTCCCAGCTGTCCGGCACGGCGCCATAGGTATAGAGCCGGAGATCCGGGTTCTGAAGCGGACGGACAGCCCGCTCCGGGACGATGGTGACGCCGAGGCCGGCCGCAGAGAGCTCAGCGGCGGAAATACAGCTGGACACCTCCATGATCTGCTTCGGAAGAAAATCGTAGAGGCGGAAAATATCCTCCACCTTCCGGCGGATGTACTGACCGCGCTTCATCAGAATGAACGGGAGCTCCTTCAGCTTCGGAAGATCTACGGACGGACAGAGATTCTCATTGCACGAAGCGGCATCGTTTTTCCGGTCGGCCGGGGAAAGCAGCATATCCTCGCGCACCATGTCCCTTCCGGCCACGAGAAACAGCCGCTCGGTATAGATGTATTCGCTTCGTACGCCCACCGGCAGCTGCTCTGTGCTGCCCGGCAGGATGCAGAGGGCGATTTTGTCATTCATGAGATTTGAGATGATCTCTTCTGATTTTGATTCCTGCAGGTGCAGCTCGATCTCCGGAAATTTCTGCCGGAACGGGCTGAGGACCTTCGGCAGCATATAGCCGGCCCGCTCGGTCGGAATACCGATGCAGATCCGGCCCTTCTGCCCATGGCCGATATCACGAAGCTCCCGCCGGAGATTGTCCTTGAGAAGGAGAATCTCGCGGGCGGTTTGTACATAACGCTCACCGGCATAGGTGAGAGAGATCGGGCTGGTTTTACGGTCAAAGAGCTTCACACCGAGATCCTCCTCTGCTCTGGAAATGATATAGCTGAGGGAGGGCTGCGAAATGTAGAGCCGCTTCGCAGCTTCGGTTACGCTCCGGTGATCGGCGACGGCAACGATATAGCTAAGTTCCCTGAAATCCATAAAATTCCTTTCATTATAGTACTGAACAGTGCCTTATTCTGCAGCCTGTCCGTTCAGCACAGACATATATGTATTTATGAGGACAGTACTTCATGCATGATCCTGTCCAGTGCCAGGGCAGCCTTGCTGTGATAGCGGCCGGGTGTCAGCGCCGTGGCGATCTCGATGGTGCTCCCGTCCTTCCCGAGAGACAGAAATTCCGCATTCCGGAAGTAATGCCGGGAGCTGTAGTAGGTGAAGGCCAGCCCCTGTCCGGCTGCTCCCAGTGAGGAAGCAAGAAGCACGGACATGTTGTCATTATGGCAGATCGGAGTGATGCCGTTTTTCATGAAGCTGTGCCGTGCATGCTGTCCGAGAATCGTATCATTTCCGCAGAGATTAAATTCATATTCCGCTGCATCCTGAAGATCCACATACATCGGAATCCGGGCGCTGCTGCCCGAGCTGTTCTTCCTGGCTTTTTTCATGATCGGATGGGAAGCTGCCGTGATGAGACAGATTTCATCACGCATAAGCCGGCGGGCCTCGATGCGGCTGTTCAGCCCTGGTGTGGCCAGAAGCGCCATATCAATGTCGCCGTTCAGAAGCAGCTGCTCCAGCATGCGCGTCCGTCCGTCGATGACCTTCACATGAATATTCGGATACTGCATATGAAAGGCCTTGAGCACCGGCGGCAGCACATAGGAGCCGCGGAAGGTGTTGATGCCCAGCAGCACGCTGCCGGTTTTCAGCTGCAGCGTATCCTGCATTTCATCCTGCACGCGCTTGTATTCAGCGACGGCCGTATAGGCGTAGGAGATCAGGAGCTGACCGGCTTCCGTCGGCCGTACGCCGCTTGAGGTACGCACGAAGATCCGGTAGCCGAGCTCATGCTCATAGTTTGAGAGAAACTGGGACAGGCTCGACTGCGCCATATAAAGGCGCTCGGCCGCCCGGGAAATGCTTTTTTCTTCATAGATGGCAATCAGTGTAGTGAGATCCTTAAGCTCCATATGAACCCCCTTTTAAGTTTGGTAATTGTTTAGCACCACCGAAAAAAGCTATAAAATGTTGAGCTGAGCTTGCTCAGCAAGGCATTTATATGCTTTTTTCGGTGGCGGTCAAGGCGCGAAGCGCCTCTGAACCGCCACATCGCGCATCGCAAAGCGATGCAGCGATGCGGTGCTAAACAGTTACTAAATTTACATAATTTTTAAAAATAATATAGATTATTAATTTCTTTAATCTGCCTTGAAATCTCTTGATCTATCGGAAATTCTGATATCAAGTATAGCAAAAGATCGGATTCCGCGATATGTCCTTTATGTTAAAATTTCATCAGAAAGAACATAAGACCGCACCCGGTAAGCGATGCCGGGGCCGTTTAAAGGAGGTACATATGGTGAAATTACATGAAGGCGGTGTTTACCTTGTAAACGGAACAGAGATTATTCCGGAGGCAGAGGCAGCCAGAGTAGAGCAGCTGACCGGACAGGCCGCAGACAAGGCCGCTGCGAAGACCGGTACGATCGCGTACGGCATCATGAAGGCGCACAATACAGCAGAGAGCATGGAGCATCTGAAGATCCGCTTTGATGCCATGGTATCCCATGACATCACCTTCGTCGGCATCATTCAGACTGCCCGGGCCTCCGGCATGGAGAAGTTCCCGCTGCCGTATGTGCTGACCTGCTGTCATAACTCGCTTTGCGCAGTAGGCGGTACGATCAATGACGATGACCACTACTTCGGTCTTTCCGCGGCGAAAAAATACGGCGGCATCTATGTTCCGCCTCATATTGCAGTATGCCACCAGTACATGCGTGAGAATTATGCCGGCTGCGGTCGTATGATCCTTGGCTCGGATTCCCATACCCGTTATGGCGCTCTCGGCACCATGGCCATCGGCGAGGGCGGCGGCGAGCTCAGCAAGCAGCTGCTCCGGCAGACCTATGATGTGGCCTATCCGGGTGTCATCGCCATCTATCTCACCGGAAAGCCGCAGCCGTTTGTCGGACCGCATGATGTAGCGCTGGCCATCGAGCGTGCTGTATTCAAAAACGGCTATGTAAAGAATAAGGTCATGGAGTTTGTCGGACCGGGCGTTTCCTCCATGACTGCCGATTACCGGAACGGCATCGATGTCATGACGACGGAGACCACCTGTCTGTCCTCCATCTGGCGGACCGACGCGGCAACGAAGGAATTCCTGGAGGAGCATCAGAGGGGCGATGCCTACCGTGAGCTGAATCCGGCGAAGGTTGCATACTATGATGGCTGCGTAGAGGTGGATCTCTCCTCCATTCGTCCGATGATTGCCCTTCCGTTCCATCCGTCCAATGCTTACGAAATTCACGAGCTGTATGAGAATCTCGAGGATATTCTCCGGGAGACAGAAGAGGAGGCAGAGCGCATCGCCGAGAGCCGGGCGCATTTTACACTGCTTGACAAGGTGACGAAGGACCATAAGCTGCAGGTGCAGCAGGGCATCATCGCCGGATGCGCCGGCGGAAATTATACCAATGTGGTTGAGGCGGCACATGCGCTGAAGGGCAGAAGCATTGGCGACAGCGAATTTTATCTCAGTGTCTATCCGTCCTCGCAGCCGGTATATACCGATCTCGACCGCAAGGGCCTGCTGGCAGATCTGATGGATGCGGGTGCGGTCATCCGTTCCGCCTTCTGCGGACCGTGCTTCGGTGCCGGCGACACACCTGCCAACAATGCGCTTTCCATCCGTCATACCACCCGGAATTTCCCGAACCGGGAGGGCTCGAAGCCGGGGAACGGACAGATGTCTGCGGTCTGCCTGATGGATGCCCGTTCCATCGCGGCCACTGCAGCGAACGGCGGCCGACTGACCTCCGCAGAGGAAATGGACTGCTGGGGTGATATTCCGGCCTACCATTACGACGACCGTGCTTATCGGAGCCGTATCTACAAGGGCTGGGGCCGTGAGGATGCATCCCTTCCGCTTCGCTTCGGACCGAACATCAAGGACTGGCCGGAGCAGGAGGAGATGACCGACAGCATTCTTCTCAAGGTGGCTTCCAAGATTCTTGATCCGGTGACCACCACCGATGAGCTGATTCCGTCCGGCGAAACCTCCTCCTATCGTTCCAATCCGCTGGGACTTGCGGAGTTTACGCTTTCAAGACGGGATCCGGAGTATGTGGCCCGGGCGAAGGCCGTTCGTGATCTGGAGGATGCACGAAAGGCCGGAAAGACGGCTGCAGAGGTTGAAGAGGTTTTCCGTGTGATCCGTCAGATTCCGGGACAGGAGAACGTGCAGGCCGCGGATGTGGAGATCGGATCGACGATCTATGCCAACAAGCCGGGAGACGGCTCGGCCCGGGAGCAGGCTGCTTCCTGCCAGCGCGTACTGGGCGCCCTTGCCAACATCACGCAGGAGTATGCCACCAAGCGCTACAGAAGCAACTGTATGAACTGGGGCATGGTACCGTTCCACCTGAAGGGCGAGCCGGACTGCTTCGAGGTCGGTGACTACATCTATGTGCCGGGGATCCGGAAGGCACTGACCGAGAATCAGCTGGAGGATATCCGGGCCTATGTCATTAAGGAAGGAAAGGCCGTTGAAATCGGGCTTTATGTGCTTCCGATGACGGAGAACGAGCGGCAGATCGTAAAGGACGGCTGCCTCATCAACTTCAACAAGCTGGGGCATGCCAACGCCTGAGGGCAGCGGTACGGCGGCACCTTACAATTTGTTAAGTACAGCCTTAACAAATTGTAAGTCAGGACACTTTGGGCTGTAAGACTCATTTTTTATACTTCTTTCAGAACAGCAAAGGGCGGCGGCAACAACGCCCTTTGCAGCAGATTTGGCTTCGGCTTAAAAAAGAAAGGAAGTATCATTATGAGCGATCTTGCCCTTGCGCTGATCGGTTTTGCGACCGTCATCGCCGTCATTACGCTTCTGCTGCGTAATGTCACCGTACCGTCACTGGCCTTCGTCAGTGTCTCCACTGTTACCACCATCATCCTTGTGCTGACCGGGACCTTCACCCTGGACGACATGGCCGGATATATCAAGGCCGGCGTCTCCGGTGTACACGGCACGGCCATCCTCTTCATCTTCTCCGTACTGTTCTTCGGTGTTATGACCGATGCCGGTATGTTTGACACCATCATCGGTGCCCTAATGAAGAAGGTCGGCAACAATGTTGTAGGCGTTGCGCTGATGACCTGCCTGATCGCGGTGATTGCCCACCTCGACGGAAGCGGCGCAGCCACCTTCCTGATCACCGTACCTGCGATGCTGCCGGTATACAAGCGCCTGCATATGCGCCGTGAGACACTGCTTCTCATCTGCGTAACCTCCATGGGCGTTATGAACCTGATGCCGTGGGGCGGCCCGACCATGCGTGCGGCCAGCGTTGTCGGTGTAGAGGCAAATGATCTCTGGTTCCGACTGATGCCGATGCAGGCGGTCGGCCTGGTACTGGCTGTTCTGACTGCGCTCTTCTGGGGTCTTCAGGAAAAGAAGCGTATTGCAAAGCTCGGTGATGCAGCTGTAGAGGAAGCCGGAAAGTATGATGATTCTGAGTCCGACAGCAGAGACGCATCTCTTGCACGTCCGCAGAACTTCATCTTCAACATCATTCTGACACTGGTTGTAATTGTTGTTCTTGTGCTGGATATCCTGCCGACGTATTATGTATTTATGATTGCCTGCGTACTTGCGATCTTCGTAAACTACCACGGCAAGAAGCTGCAGAACAAGATTATCAAGTCCCATGCAGCCGCAGGTCTTACGATGGCTTCCACCATCATGTGTGCCGGTGTTTTCCTCGGTGTCATGCAGCAGAGCGGCATCATGGAGAAGATGGCCGTTGTCATGGCCGGCTTCATCCCGGCTTCCATGGGCCGTTTCCTTCCGGTCTTCATCGGTATCCTCAGCGTACCGCTGGCACTTCTGTTTGATACCGACTCGTACTTCTACGGCCTGCTTCCGGTGCTTATGAGTGTCGGCAACCAGTTCGGTGTTGATCCGGTACATACCGCCATCGCCATGGTTGTATGCCGTAACTGTGCAACCTTCATCAGCCCGGTGGCACCGGCAACCTACCTCGGCATCGGTCTGGCCGGTGTGGAGATCAAGGATCACATCAAGTACTGCTTCAAGTGGCAGTGGGGCGTATCACTGATCTGCCTTCTTTCCGGACTTCTTCTCGGAGTCATTACATTCTAAACATGCATGTCCGGCAGACATGCGGCTGAGCCGTCAGGGCTTCAGAGAATGTCTGCCGGATACAAACCCTTTCTCTTGCCGCTCGGTGGCCCCCTGCGGGACCCCGGGCGGCTTGCTTATAAGAAAAGCGCTGAAAGGAGGCATGCAATGCAGACAAGCGTGACGACAGCGGCCGATGCGATTTACCGTCTGGCACTCGGCAATCTGAAATATCTGAAGGCAAAGAAAAGCAGCAGTGACATTTCACGGCGCCTTCGGGAAACGACGGCCACCGACGGACAGAATCCCTATGCGATCATCCTGACCTGCTCAGACTCCAGGGTGATTCCGGAGCACATCTTTTCTGCAGGCATCGGAGAGCTGTTTGTGATCCGGCTGGCGGGCAACGTGATCGATGATCACCAGCTCGGCAGCATTGAATATGCGGTCGATCACCTCGGCTGCAAGCTGATTCTGGTGCTGGGCCATACGAAGTGCGGCGCCGTGGATGCCGCCATTCATCATGAACCGGCGGGCTATATCCGTTACATTACGGATGAAATACGGGCGGCCATCGGATCGGAGACCGATCCGTACAAGGCCAGCTGCCTGAACATCCGGCACAGTGTGTCGGAAATCCGGAAAAAGCTGTCCCTGCAGGATAAGGAAAAAGAAAAGGGCCTGCGTGCAGCCGGCGCGATCTATCATATCGAAAATGGAGATGTAGAATTTCTGTAAGGGAAACATAGAAATAAAAAGTAACTGTATCGTTCGTTCTCCCGCTTCGGAGGACGGCGAATCATCACATTTATCATAGGAGGTAACTATGGAAATCAAGAAACCTGCAGTGGCAGGCACACTGGAATCCAGTGACTGCCAGGTGACGGTAGAGCCGGGCGACGGAAAAATCGATTTTTCACTCGAGTCGGTCGTGGCACATCAGTTCGGAAATGAGATCCGCAAGGTGGCCATGGAGACACTGGCGCATCTCGGCATTGACAATGTCCGCATCGCAATTGTGGACAAGGGTGCACTGGACTGCACCATCAAGGCCCGGATCGAGGGTGCTGTTTTCCGCTCCGTAGATCAGTATACGAATTTGCCGTGGGGAGGTGCCATCCGATGATTGAGAATCCGAATAAGAAGAGACTGAGAAGATCCATGATGTTCCTGAATGCACAGAAGCCTTCCCTCATCAAGGATCCGTACATTTACAAGTGTGATTCCCTTATGCTGGACCTGGAGGATGCCGTAGCCGTAACCGCAAAGGATACCGCTCGCTTTTCTCTCTACCATGCTCTTACGACGATTGACTACCGCGGATCGGAGCGCGTTGTCCGCATCAACGGTCTGGATACCGACCTCTGGGAGGAGGATATCCGCTGCGTGGTAGCCGGCGGTGCCGATGTGATCCGTATTCCGAAGACGGAGAGTGCCGATATGGTACGTGCCGTGGAGGAGAAGGTCGTTGCAGCCGAGGAGGAGTTTGATCGTGAGCCGGGTTCGACGCTGATTATGTCTGCATTGGAATCCTGCAAGGGCATCATGAATGCCTATGAGGTCTGCACCGCTTCCGACCGTATGATCGGTGTGGCGCTTTCTGGCGGTGACTATACGAAGGATCTTCAGACCCATATCACCGGTACCGGCGTGGAGCTGATGGGCGCACGTCAGCAGATGATCATTGCAGCCCGCGCAGCCGGCGTACAGTGCTTCGATACCGTATGGACCAACCTCGATGATATGGACGGCTTCCGCAAGGATGTACAGATGATTCATGACATGGGCTTCGACGGAAAGTCCTGCATCAATCCGCGTCAGATCGACATCGTGCACGGCATCTTCACGCCGACAGCGAAGGAGATCATCTTTGCAGAGAAGGTAATCAAGGAAATTGACGACAAGAAGTCAAAGGGCATCGGCGTATTTACCGTAGACGGTAAGATGATCGATATCGCTTTCTATGATGGCGCGCAGCGAACCATTAAGCTGGCCAAGGCCGCCGGTGTATATAAGGGGGATCTTTAATCATGATTAATGCAGTTGGAAGAGATATACCTGAAGAGATTTTAAAGGCAACCGGCAAGGACGTTTTCCGGGGCACCCATCATTTTGACGGCCATGAATATGATACCGCATCCCACAAGGTACGCTGCGTCATCAATTCAAACGGCTCGAAGCTGGTGGATTCCATCCATGATGCACTGGTAAAATGCGGCATCAAGGACGGCATGACCCTTTCCTTCCACCATCATTTCCGGAACGGTGACAAGGTGCTGAACATGGTAATGGAAGAGGTTCATGCCATGGGCATCAAGAACATCACGATCTGTGCTTCCTCCCTCGGAAAGCAGAACGATGATATCGTATACATGCTTGATGACGGCACCATTACCAACATTGAGTCCTCCGGTGTGCGCGGCGCCATCGGCCAGGCAATTTCCGACGGTCGTCTGCAGGGTCTCGCGATCATGCGCTCCCACGGTGCACGTTCCAGAGCCATCATGACGGGCGAGAGCCACATTGACATTGCCTTCATCGGCGCACCGACCGCAGATGAGTACGGAAACCTGAACGCCAACGGCGGCAAGGCCGACTGCGGTGTGCTTTCCTATTCCGCCATTGATGCGGAGTATGCAGACCATGTGGTTGCAGTGACGGATACACTGGTGCCGTTCCCGAACCTTCCGGCACAGATCTCCCAGGTCAAGGTGGACTATGTGGTGAAGGTAGACGAGATCGGCGATCCGACGAAGATCGCTACCGGCGCAGCTAAGCCGACCACGGATCAGCGCAAGCTCCTCATGGCGAAGTACTGCACGGATTTCGTTGTCAATACACCGTACTTCAAGGAGGGCTTCTCCTATCAGACCGGTGTCGGCGGCGCATCCATCGCATCCACCAAGTTCCTTGCAGAGGTGATGCGTGAGCGGAACATTCATATGTCCTTCGGCGTCGGCGGCCTCACAAAGCCGATGTGCGACCTTCTGGAGGAGGGTCTGGCCGGCTGTCTCGTGGATACCCAGGACTTCGACCAGGATGCGGTTCACTCTGCAGCAACTCATCCGCGCCATTTCTATATCACGGCGGATGAGTATGCAAACCCGTTCAACAAGGGCGCATATGTCAACAAGCTGGATTTCGTTATCCTTGCCGCACTGGAAGTGGATACCCACTTTAACTGCAACGTTGTTGTCGGCTCCGACGGCGTCATCACCGGTGCCCAGGGAGGACATCCGGATACGGCTGCCGGCGCAAAGTGCACCATCGTGATCGCGCCGATCATGCAGGGCCGCATCCCGACGATCTGCAGCGACTGTACGACCGTTACCACACCGGGTGAGGATGTGGACGTCGTTGTAACGGATTACGGCATTGCCATCAACCCGAAGCGCCAGGATCTCATCGAGGCCGTGGCAGATAAAGGACTTCCGCTGAAGAGCATTGAGGAACTGCGTGACATCGCATACTCCATTACCGGCGCACCGGAGAAGGTGCAGTTCGGCGACCGCGTGGTCGGCATCATCGAGGCCCGCGACGGCTCCATCATGGACGTTGTACGGCAGATCAAGCCGTTTGAGTTTAAGGATTAATAAAATCCCGGTTTTGACGGGGCCTTCCTGCAGGATATGCAGGGAGGCCTCGTTTTTTGTTTTCCGATGCGGGATAATTACGATATACAAGAGGCAGGCGATAACCCATGGGCTTGCCCCTGGGCTGAAGAAAAGGTAAGAGTATATGGGCTTTTTCTCATTGCTTTGTTTGTATGCATATTAGTAACTGTTTAGCACCCTGCTTCAAAGATGTATTCAGGATCACCAGCAAAGGCT
>CAVJMS010000016.1:0-60680 GCA_963650995.1 Succinatimonas sp. CAG:777
GGCGGATCGCACGGATTTGCAAAGGAATTTGCTGCGTTGCAGCGCAAATCCGGCGGGGGAAACGCTTTAATCAGCGTTTCCCTAAATCTGAATGCGGACAGCACCGAGGGCTGAAAATGTGCGGCGGCCCCTGTCGAAAAAACCTGCAGGAAATCTTTCATCGTCGGGCGTGAGCGCCGGCAGCCGTAAGGAATCGAACAGAAGGAAGTAATACAGTGATGGAAACCATTATCAAGGGCATGGAAGGAATCGAAGAGGCGGCGGAGATCATTCGCCGCGGCGGCCTGGTGGCCTTTCCGACGGAAACCGTTTACGGACTCGGAGGCAATGCACTCGATCCGGCGGCGAGCCGGAAAATTTATGCAGCCAAGGGACGTCCGTCCGATAATCCGCTGATTGTGCATGTATCGTGCATCGAGGAGGTCGAGCCGCTGGTGACGGGAATCCCGACGGGCGGACGGCGTCTGATGGAGACCTTCTGGCCGGGACCGCTCACGCTGATTCTGCCGAAGGCGGATTGTGTGCCGTATGAAACTACCGGCGGTCTGGAGACGGTGGCGATCCGCTGCCCGGAGAATCGGCTGACGCTTTCCTTTATACGGGCGGCCGGGGTGCCGATCGCCGGTCCGAGTGCCAATACCTCCGGAAAGCCAAGTCCGACGGAGGCCGCGCATGTATATCATGATCTTCATGGAAAGATCGATATGATCCTGGACGACGGCCCGGTCGGCATCGGTGTGGAATCGACGATTCTGGACCTCACCGGCGCGCAGCCGACGCTGCTTCGGCCGGGGGCCGTCACCGTGGAGGAGCTGTCGGAGGCTCTGGGCTGCGAGGTGCAGATCGATCCGGCGATCATTGCCGGCGGTGTTTCAGAGGGCATTCATCCGAAGGCTCCGGGCATGAAGTACCGTCACTATGCACCGAGCGCCCGGATGGCACTGGTGACGACGCGGCGCTGCCGGGAGCAGGATTATCTGCTGTCGGAGGAGGAGCGGACAGAGGCCGATGCGATGGTGGCCGACTGCATTAAGCGTCTGGCCTCGGCGGATGAAGCGGCCGGCCTCCGGGTCGGCATCATCTGCTGTGAGGAGACGAGGCTGCGCTATCAGGACGCCGCGGGGCGGAAGGCGGATCTCAAGGTGCTCGGTCGCCGAAGCGATCCTCTGTCCATGACCCATGCGCTGTTTCGGGTGCTGCGGGACTTTGATACGGACGGTGTTGAACGCATTTATGCAGAAAGCTACAGTGACCGCGGCGTCGGCTTCGCACTGATGAACCGCATGCGGAAGTCGGCCGGTATGCTGGAGGTGCTGGCCGATGATTACCCGGAAGATGTATTTGCCCAGGGTATTTCGCCGCTGGCCGGCATAGCTCCGAAGGCGGATGCATAAGGACTTTCGGATGAAGATGTTTCCTGCGCCGGCCGAACCGCAGGCGAATGCAGGAAGGCGGCAGTCAGAGGATAGAGGCGTACCGTGGATTACGGTGACACGGCAAAAGAAGGAGGTTGAGGATATGGAAGAAAGCGGAAAGAGAAAAGATTATATCAGCTGGGATGAATATTTCATGGGTGTGGCCGAGCTGTCGGCCCGCCGCTCCAAGGATCCGGCGACACAGGTCGGCGCATGCATCGTGAGCCCGGAAAATAAGATTCTTTCGATGGGCTACAACGGCTTCCCGCAGGGTTGCTCGGATGATACCTTCCCGTGGACGAAGATCCATGCCGCAGACGATCCGTACAATGCCAAGTACTTTTATTCGACGCACGCGGAGCTGAATGCGATCCTGAATTACCGCGGCGGCTCGCTGGAGGGCTGCAAGATTTATGTTACGCTGTTTCCGTGCAATGAATGCGCGAAGGCATTGATTCAGGCGGGCATCCGCACGCTTATTTATTATTCGGACAAGTACAGCGATACACCGGCGACGAAGGCCAGTAAGCGCATGCTCGATGCGGCCGGCGTACGCTATGTTCAGTATCAGCCGACCGGCCGGAAGCTGACATTGGAGCTGTGATGCCATGTTTATACAGGGAGAAAGCCCGGAGGACCGGGAGAAGCGCGTCCGGGAAATCATGCGGCGGCTGGATGCGCATTACGGTGCGGAGCCGCCGATCTTTTTAAAAAGTGAAAATGCATGGCAGCTGCTCTTTGCGACCATTCTGAGTGCCCAGTGCACGGACGAACGGGTGAACAGGGTTACGGCGCAGCTGTTTCAGAAATATCGCGGCCTCCAGGACTTTGCAGACGCAGAGCTTACGGAGCTTGAGGAGGATGTACGCCCGACCGGCTTTTACCGGAACAAGGCCCGCAACATCAAGGCCTGTGCAGCGGTGCTTCTCGAGCGCTTCGGCGGAGTCGTGCCGGACCGCATTGAAGAGCTTGTAACACTTCCGGGGGTCGGCCGGAAAACCGGAAATCTGATTCTCGGGCATATTTACAACAAGCCGGCGCTGGTGGTGGATACGCATGTAAAGCGCATCTCGAACCGCCTGGGGCTTGCGGAGGCGGCCGATCCGACGCGGGTGGAGTACCAGCTTATGGAAACTGTGCCGCAGGAATTCTGGATCCGCTGGAATACGCATATCATTTCGCTCGGCCGCAGCTTCTGCGGCTCTGCGCGTCCGAACTGCGGCGAATGCTTCCTCCGGGACCTCTGCCCGAGCTGCGGCAATACGGCTCTCCTGGAGGCGACTAGAGCGAGGGAGCTTTCATAAGGAGCTTTCAACTATGTCAGAATGTGAAATCTGTTCAAATTATACCTATGATGACGAAATGGAGGAGTGGTGCTGTGACGCCGACATGGATGAGGACGACATGGCACAGCTTTTCAGTGAGCGCCGCCGGCATTGCCCGTACTGGCATTCCAATGACGAGTACCGTACGGTGAAGCATCAGTCCATCGGCTATCTGCCGGGGTACAGTGACGCCGGGCATTTCGTGGATGAGCGGCAGCAGGAGCTGTCGGACGGAGAAAACTAAAAATGCTGCATATTGTTTTACATGAACCGGAAATTCCGTTTAATACCGGTGCCATCGGGCGTACCTGCGTGGCTACCCATACATCGCTTCATATGATCCGGCCCTACGGTTTCGTACTGGATGACCGTCATATCCGGCGGGCCGGGATGGATTACTGGCCGAAGCTTGAGCTGCACGAATATCTGGATTATGAGGATTTTCTTCAGCAGCATCCGGAACTTTGTTTTGCGGGTGAAGAAAACGTTGAAAAGGCAGGAGGAAGAAAAGCAGAGCCCGAAGCATCTGCGGAGCGTAGGCCGAAGCTTTGGTTTGCCACCACCAAGGCGCATCAGGTCTACAGTGATGTGCATTTCGGTCCGGATGACTACCTTATGTTCGGAAAGGAATCCGCCGGCATTCCGGAGGAGATTCTCGCAGCGCATCCGGAAGCCTGCATTCGCATCCCGATGTGGGGCGATATGCGTTCTCTGAATCTCAGTAATTCCGCGGCAATTCTGCTGTATGAGGCGTACCGGCAGAATGATTTTGAGAAGCTCGAGCGTTACGGCGAGCTGCATCGCCTGTCCTGGAAAATGAAGAACATATGATTCTTTGAGAGCGCTTCAGAAGTACGGAACGATTTCCGGGATTTTTACTTGACATGCATTGAACATATGATAATATATTCATATGAACGATGATTCATTCGACGGGTGCACGGACGGCGTCCGTCAGCAAGGCAGAGCATGCCGAAACGGAGGAAATGATGTCCAACGCATACGACCATCAGACCATAGCGCATCTGATTCAGAACGTTTCTGAGGATGAGCTCAGTGACCTGGCCGAGCTTTTTCGGATTTTCGGGGATTCGACCCGAATCAAGATTCTTTTTGATCTGTTTCAGGGTGAGAAGAATGTGACGGAGATCTGCGACGATCTCGAGATGAACCAGTCTGCGGTTTCACATCAGCTGAAGATTCTGAAAACCAGCAAGCTCATTACCTCCCGCCGGGACGGCAAGGCCGTTTTCTACCGTCTGGCCGACGAGCATGTGAAAACGATCATCGCAATGGGTAAGGAACATATTGAAGAGTGAGAAAGGAAATCATTATGAAGAAGAAGTTCAAGTGCGAGATCGATTGCGCAAACTGTGCAGCCAAGGTAGAGGATGCCATCCGGAAGCTGGACGGCGTACAGGATGCAAAGGTTAACTTCATGCTGCAGAAGTTTACGTTAGAGGCCGCAGACGAGCAGTTTGACGAGCTTCTGAAGAAGGCCATCGAGGTCGGAAAGAAAATCGAGCCGGATTTCTCCGTAGAGCTGTAAGCCGGTGCAGACGCATCGGCGGTCATATCTGCCGTGAACGGCCGTGTCACCGTAAGGCGGCATGGTCGTTTTTATATTATAAAAAGCTGCGCTGAGTATGCAGCATACAGAGGAGGTCCATCCATGGAGCCGAAATTAAAAAAGGAACTACACAGAATTCTTATTTCACTTGCCGTCTTTTTTTTGCTGATGCTGGCCGACCGGCGGGGGATGTGTCCGTTGATCTTCGGGAATCGTCTTAGCAGCCTGATCGCCTACCTGATTCCGTATGCCATGTGCGGACATGAGGTGGTTCGGAAGGCCCTGCTCGGCATCCGGAACCGGCAGCCGATGGACGAGTCCCTTTTGATGGTGGTGGCGACCGTGGGAGCCTTCGCCACCGGCGAAAACTCGGAAGCTGTAGCAGTCATGTGCTTTTATCTCGTCGGCGAATGGTTTCAGAAGTATGCCCTCGGAAAATCGCGGCAGAACATTGCGGGCCTCATGGACATCGTACCGGAGGAGGCCAATGTGGAACGTGCAGACGGATCGGTGGAAACGGTGGATCCGGATGACGTCGAGGTGGGAGATGTTCTGGTTATTAAGCCGGGTGAAAAGATCCCGGTGGATGCCGTGGTGCTGTCCGGTGATTCGATGATCAATACAGCTGCGCTGACCGGAGAATCCGTGCCGCGGAGCGTGCATTCGGGCGATCCGGTGGTATCCGGCTGCATCAACGGCGAGGGGCTTCTTCGCGTGCAGGCGACGAAGGCCTTTGAGGACTCCACTGTATCCAAAATTCTGGAGCTGGTGGAAAATGCATCGGAAAAGAAGTCCAGAACGGAGCAGTTCATCACGCGCTTTGCCCGAGTATATACCCCGATCGTTGTATATTCAGCCCTTCTGCTGGCCATTCTTCCGTCTTTCATCACCCGTGATCCGCTGACCTGGATTTACCGCGCATGTACATTTCTTGTCGTATCCTGTCCGTGTGCGCTGGTCATCTCGGTGCCGCTGGCCTTTTTCGGCGGCATCGGTGCCGCCAGCTCAAACGGCGTCCTGGTCAAGGGCTCCACGTATCTTGAGCTGATGGCGCAGCTTCATACCGTAGTGTCGGATAAAACCGGCACCCTGACAGAAGGGGATTTCTGTGTAGCGGAGGTCCGGCCCGCCGAGGGCACGGAAAAAACGGAGCTGCTCCGCATGGCAGCCTTGGCCGAGGGGATGAGCACGCATCCGATTGCCCGTTCCATTCGGGATGCATATGCGGCTTCGCCCGACGCGGTGCCTTCCGAAGACCGGGTGACGGATACGGCCAATGTCTCCGGCCAGGGGCTCATCGCGACCCTGTCGGACGGACAGCGCGTATATGTCGGAAATGCAAAGCTTCTGCAGAACCACGGCATCACGTTTACGGAAGCGGAGGATCCGGCAGCGACGGTCGTATATGCAGCTGCGGAGAAGGAAACGAAGCGGTATCTGGGTGCCATCCTGATTAAGGACCGCGTAAAGCCGGAGGCGCGGGAAGCGGTTTCTGCAATGAAGGCTGCCGGCGTGAAGGACATCGTCATGCTGACCGGTGACCGGAAATCCGTCGGTGAAGCGGTCGGCCGGGAGCTCGGCATCGACCATGTATACACGGACCTGCTCCCGCAGGACAAGGTCAGCCGGGTAGAGGAGCTTCTGAAGGCACTCGAGCCGTACGGACACCGGCAGAACCGGGCGGAGCTTGCCTTCGTCGGCGACGGCATCAACGATGCACCGGTGCTGGCGCGGGCCGATGTCGGCATTGCCATGGGTTCCATGGGCTCCGATGCTGCTATTGAGGCTGCGGATATCGTCATTATGGACGATGATCTCCGGCGCATTCCGATCGTGATCCGTATCGCGCGGAAAACCGTCGCGATTTCCAGCCAGAACATTGCCTTTGCGCTGACGGTGAAGATCCTGATTCTCGTGCTCAGTGCGCTGGGATTTGCCAATATGTGGCTTGCTGTCTTCGGCGATGTCGGTGTGGCCGTGCTCTGCATCCTGAATTCGATGCGGCTGCTGGCGGTGAAAAAGCCCTTCGTCCGTGCGGATGCAAGCTGAAGTGACACAAAGGAGAATATCATTTTATGAAGGAATTTCAGTATGCATGGAAACGGGCACTGCCGATCATGCTGACCTATTTTTTTCTGGCAGCAGGCTTCGGCATCATGCTGCAGCAGGCGGGACTTGGCGCAGGATGGGCGGTATTTGCAAGCATCATCATCTATTCCGGTGCCTTTCAGTACCTCGTGGTGTCGTTTCTTACGGCAGGCACACCGCTTCTTACGGCGGCGCTGACGGCGCTGATCATGGATTCCCGGCAGTTCTTTTACGGCTTCAGCTTTCTGGAGGATTTCCGGAAGGGCGGATGGAAATATCCGTATCTGGTCTGCAGTCTGACCGATGAGACCTATGCGCTCCTGACGTCGCTGACGGTTCCGAATACGCTCGACCGCCCGACGGTGGAGTTCTGGGTACAGCTTCTGTGCCATCTGATCTGGATCGCGGGCTCGGCATTCGGCGCAGTGATGGGCTCGGTGATTCCGTTTGATTTTGAAGGCATTGATTTTCTGATGACGGCCCTTTTTGTAACCATCGTCATCGATCAATGGAAGCGGACCCGTCATCACTTTCCGGCGATCCTCGGATCGGTCCTTGCGGTCCTTTTTCTTCTGCTGGCCGGTGCAAATAATTTCATGCTGCCGACGCTTGCCTTAACCACGGTTATTCTGACTCTTTATGCACGCAGAGAGGCGCGGGAGGATGCGTTAAAGGGAGGTGCGCAATGATTCATCTCAGCACGACACAGATTTTTCTCATGCTTTTCGTCCCGGGCATCATCACCCAGCTTCTCCGGGCCCTGCCCTTTCTGGTATTCGGACGGAAGGAGGTTTCACCGACGGTGCACAGGCTCGGGGAAATGCTTCCCTTCGCCATCATGGCGGTGCTGGTGGTGTACTGTCTGAAATCTCTGCCCGCCGGCAGCCTGAAGGAAAATCTGGCGCTGGTGTCGGCCGTCCTTCTGGTGGCCATTCTTCATCTCATCAAAAAGAACACAATCCTTTCCATCATCGCGGGAACCGTGTTCTACATGGCGCTGGTGCATCTGTTTATCGGATGACGAGCTGCAAAACGAGCTCCATGACGCCGGTGAGCACCATGACGAGGATCGGATCCCAATGCAGCTTTCGGAGCATGACGAGCGCCAGGAGAAACCACAGGCACATGCGAAGCTCCGGCGCATCCGGAAGACCGATGGCCGGCAGCAGGATCTGAAGTCCGGCCGTGAAGATGAGCGCGACCACTGCCGGCCGAAGCATTTGCAGAATGTCCTGAAGGAGGCGGAGCTGCCGACAGCGCATGTATATGACGGCGAGAAGCGTGACGATGAAGCAGCTTGGCAGCACGTTTCCGAGGGTGGCCGCTGCAGCGCCGGGCAGACCGGCCACCTGCAGTCCGATGAAGGTCGCAGCATTGACGGCGATCGGTCCGGGGGTCATCTGCGAAATGGTCACAAGATCAGTGAAGTCGGCCATGCTGATCCATGCATGCCGGCGGACGACCTCCTCCTGAATCAGCGGCATGGCGGCGTAGCCGCCGCCGAAGCTGAAGGCACCGATGCGGAGAAAGGAAAGAAAAAGCTCAAGATAAATCATGACGGTCCTCCGTTTGAGTGCCGGTATGCGGTGACTTGAGAGACTCCGCTTTCAGCATTCGCTTCTCCTTCCGGATGCGTCCCAGCGTGATGCAGAGTCCGAGCCCGATGATGCAGAGAATAATCCAGATCGTGGAAATTGCGAGGACATAGCTTGCAATGAAAACGAGGACCATAATGATCACGGAGGACCGGCGGAGGATACATCCGCCGGCCATATCCCAGGTGACGGACATGATCACGGCGCTGACACCGCAGCGCATGCCGGACAGCAGATGGTGAAGGATGAAATTCGAGCGGAAGGCCTGATAGAAAAAGGAAATGACGCTGAGCAGCACAAAGGGCGGCAGCACCGCGCCCAGCACGGACACGAGAATGCCCGGAATGCCGCAAAGCTTATAGCCGACGACGATGGCGCCGTTCACGGCAATCGGACCGGGGGCAGACTGTGCAATGGCGACCAGATCAAGCATTTCCTCTTCAGTGATCCACTGAAGATCATCCACGAATTTTTTCTTGAGAAGCGACACGATGACATAGCCGCCGCCGAAGGTGAAGGCACTGAGATACAGGGTTTCCAGAAAAAGCTTCCGGAGCCGTGCGCCGGAGGACTGTGGGGATATCGTTTCATCTTTATTCAAGGTCATATTCTCCTGTCTGTTCGGGATGGCAAAATGCCGTATGCAGCGCCATCGGTTCCTTATGAAAACGCGGATAAAATCCGCGTTTTTTAGTATATCACGCAGCGCCGCGATGATAATATGTACACGAAAAAAACACCGAAGTTTCAGCTCGCATAATATAATGTAATTGTTTAGCACCACCAGAAAAAGCTATAAAATACTAGGCTGAGCTTGCTCAGCGAAGCATTTATAGGCTTTTTCTGGTGGCGGTCAAGGCGCGAGTGGAGGAGTTTGCATCAGCAAACTCCGAAACGACCTGACATGCATCGAAGATGCATGCTTGCCAATGGCAAGTTCATCGAGAGCTTCCAGCTCGAGATGAATCGGAGCGCCTCTGAACCGCCACATCGCTGCATCGCAAAGCAATGCAGCGATGTGGTGCTAAACGGTAACGAATCCGTTCATCATGTATTTTTTTCAGGAGGAAAATATATGGTTACAAATGATAAGGGCGCGGTTGCGCTGAAGCATTCGGTCGTTGAGGGCCTTGCGCGGGCACTCTGGCGGGACGGCACCATCACGCCGGAGGCAGAAAACCAGCTGATTATGTCGATCTCACCGGGGCCGCACGCCACCTGGCGCTGCTGTGTCTACAAGGAGCGCGAAATTCTGAGATGGAGAATCCGTCTCTCGGAAAATATGGATGCAAGCCCGTATGCCACGGAGCCGAATCCGAATGTGGTGCAGGTGATCGAGCCGGCCTGTGAGGAATGCCCGCTGGCATCGTATTCCGTCACCGATAACTGCCGGCTTTGCCTCGGTAAGGCCTGTCAGAACAGCTGCCGCTTCGGAGCCATCACCATGACGGAGACCCGGGCCCATATTGACCCGAACAAATGTAAGGAATGCGGCATGTGTGCAACTGCATGCCCGTACGGCGCTATTGCACATCTTGTTCGTCCGTGCCGCAAGCCGTGTCCGGTCAATGCCATCAGCTACGATGAGAACGGCCTCTGCAAGATCGATGACAAAAAGTGCATTCGCTGCGGCCAGTGCATTCACAGCTGTCCGTTCGGTGCCATTGCCGCCAAGGTGGATGTGCTCGATGTCATCCGCGATATCCAGGCCGGCAAGGAGGTCTATGCCATGTGTGCACCGGCCATCGAGGGCCAGTTCGGAAAGGACATCACGATGGGATCGATCCGTGAGGCATTGAAAAAGGTCGGCTTCACGGATATGGTCGAGGTCGGGCTCGGCGGTGATATGACCGCTGCCTATGAGGCTGCCGAGTGGTCGGAGGCCCGCAAGGAGGGAAAGAAGATGACGACCTCCTGCTGTCCGGCCTTCATTAATATGCTGCGCATGCACTATCCGCAGCAGTTCAAGGACAACATGTCCGAAACCGTATCGCCGATGTGTGCGATTTCCAGATATCTGAAGGCGTTACATCCGGGCTGCACGACGGTCTTCATCGGTCCGTGCATTGCAAAGAAGTCCGAGGCACATGAAATGGGCATCGAGGGCAATGCAGACTACGTGATGACCTTCGGCGAGATGACGACCATGCTGGCATCGAAGGATATCGAGCTGCAGCCGGTGGTGGATCCGTATCAGGAGGCTTCGATCTGGGGCAAGAGCTTCGCCTCCTCCGGCGGCGTGGCCAACGCGGTCATGGAGTGCATGCGGGAGCGGAATGAGGATACAACCGGCATCAAGCTCCGTGCGGCAGCCGGCGGCAAGGAATGCACGGCCGCGCTTACGCTGCTTAAGCTCGGTAAGCTCCCGGAGGATTTCATCGAGGGCATGGTCTGCGACGGCGGCTGCGTCGGCGGACCGAGCAAGCATAAGACGGAAATGGAGCTTCGGAAGTCCCGGCAGGAGCTTCTCGGGCAGGCCGATGATCGAAAGATCCTCGATAATCTGAAGAACTATCCGATGGATCAGTTCTCCATGCTGCGCGGGCATATGAATCCGCCGCACAGTGAAGGCTGATGTTTAAAACCATCACATAAAACGGGCAGCGTCCATCGGACGCTGCCCGTTTTATATACACGGAAATGCGGATGTGATTCATATTCCGCAGCTTTGCCGTTTCAGTGCGGATGATGCGGTCCGAGACCGTTGGTCACGTCGATCTGGTTGATGAGATCGATGACCTTCTCGATGCTCAGGCGGCCGTCCCTAAGCTCTAGAATCATCGCGCCGCAGTTTGGTACGATGCCGCCGTCCCAATAGTCAGCATCGCTTAAGTTCTTGATGATGCTCTCGATGCCGCGGATCATGCCGCCGTGGGAGGTGACCAGAATGCGCTCAAAGCGATGCTCATTCGGATAAATACAGGTATCGAGAAAATGCTGCAGGCGCGTCCGGATCTCGGGAACGGTTTCGCCGCCCGGCAGCGGTGCCACGACATCCGGATAGGCAAACCAGCGGTTCAGAAGCTTCAGATTCTCCAGCTCCTTTTCCGTATGGGGATCCTCCTCCCGGAGCTGCAGTCCCTCTCCGATACCGAAGGAAATCTCCTGAAGATCATCCACGGTCTCGATGGAGAGCTCCGGGTGGTTCTTCAGGATGATTTCCGCAGTCTTTTTGGCCCGGATCAGCGGACTTGAATATACGTGATCAAAATGTGTATCCTTCAGGGCTTCCGCGGCAATGCGCGCGCCGGCCAGGCCGACATCATTGAGCGGAATGTCCTTCCGGCCCTGCAGACGATGCTGCTGGTTCCACATGGTTTCGCCGTGTCGAATGATATAAATTTCCATAATTCGTCCTCCGATTTGAAGTATAGCATCCTTTTTACGTTTTGTCCTACATTTGTCCTGCAGCATGTTCTATACTGGTATATATAAAAGATGTGCAATTGTTTCGCGCATCGCAAAGCGATGCGCGATGCAGGGCGAAACAGTTACGTAGTTGCCGTGAGTTAAAGTCAAGCAACAGGAGGATACTATGCCGAAGAATGTGATCAGAACGGAAAAGGAAGCCAAGCTGCAGGATATGCTGGATCACTACGAGGAGATCAGCCAGATCGGCGTCATGGATTTCTATGATTATTATGACTGCCGTATGGACGGCATCGAGGAGAAGGATCTGCAGCAGTCTGAGGAGCTTAATGCATACGTCGATCAGCTCCTTTCCTTCCAGAAGGAAGCTGCGGCCGGAAAACTGGAGGATGAAGAGCTCGATCTTTTCAATGCTTTAAAAAATGTCCTGCTGGCGGAGCCGGAGGAAAATGCGGTTCATAAAATGCTGCAGTTTAAGACCATGGATGCGCTCCTGAAGACCGGAGGCAGTCTGGAAAGTGATGAGCTGAAGAAGGCGGAGGAATGTCAGGCGCTGTATAATGCGATCGCATCCAACAGTATAAGAGAAGAAAATCAAAGAAAGCGGGAGCTGAAGGACGATGGCTCCTTTAATAAATCTCCGCGGAAGATCGCAGAAGAAATCCTGGCGAAGGAGCGGCAGCAGGAAAAGCAGCCGCTGCAGCAGATCTGCAATGCCATGCTGAAGGATTATGAGAAGTATACCAATCTTTTGCTTACACCGGCACTGATTCCGTACCATATGCTTCTTCAGGAGGATATACTGGCGAAGCAGCATGCAGAAAACACGATGACGCCGGAGCAGCGGGAGAAGCTGCAGCTGACAAAGGAAATCGCAGAAAAGCGCGAACAGATGGAAAAGCTGCAGAAGGAGCTTGACAAAACCGGTGAGCTCTTCGATGAAGTCTATGACCGGGCGAAAACGAAATTCGGCGTGAATCTGACCGTTTCGAGCAAAAAGAGGAAGGGTGGCCGGCGTTTTCTGAAGGCGTCGGAGCTGCGCGAAATGCAAGAGAAGGAGAAGACGGCACTGAAGGATACCTTCCGGAAAACGACCGATGATTTTGCACGCCGTGTGGATGCCATCAAGGCCACAGATCAGGGTCCGACGTCCGATGCCTTCCGACAGATGATGGAAAGTCTGACGATGCTTAAGAATCAGCAGAAGACCATGCGGGATTTCGGTGAGTTTAAGAACACCCGAAACAAAGACTTCATGAATGCGTTTTCGAAGGTTTACGATGATACCCAGAAGTATCTTATAAAGCGGGATCAGGACGGTTTCTTCGGACGTCATTTCGGCACGGGCGGCGTACGCTATAAGCAGGCAAAGGAAGTCATGCATCTTCTGGAGGATTTCCATGCAGCTGTAGATAAGCTCGAGGGCCATCGCATGAAGGATGTGCTGTTGGTGCGGCAGGAGCGTAAGGAAGCACTCCGGAGAGAAATTGCATCGACGTCGAAGGATCTTGAGAAGCTGATCGACCGGGAAAATGCGATTATAGAGAAGGAGAAGGCGGAAAAGGGCGGAGAGAAGAAGCAGAAATCGGAGGACAGCCGGCAGCGCCTGAAAAACGGATGGAAGGACATCGCTCCTTCGTCCGGGAAGCAGCACAGCACAGGTGCAGCGCAGGGAAAACATAAAATGCATGACAGCGTACAGAAGAATAAAGACAAGGTGATGTAAAGGAGGGCCCGTCTGCCCGGTCGGGCTTCCGGAGATTGTAGCAGATATAAATAAGTGCTATATAAAATTTTCGGATTCTGTCTTGCCATCCGAAGAACCACGCGGTAAGATGAAAAAACAATAGATATCACTTTAAACCGATGAAGCGGATATAACGTATACAGAGGAGCCTTCAGAGAGCCGGGAAGGGTGGAAGCCCGGCGGCAGCACCGGTATGCAAATGGACCGCGGAGGGCGTGAGGAAAGCCGGAAAGGCAAGTATTTCACGACGTGAGGCCCGCGTCAGCGGCCATGGATATGATGGTATCCAGTTAAGCGCACGGCCGCACGGATGTGCCTGTCCGGCTGTGAATCAAGGTGGCACCGCGATGAATTGTATCGTCCTTGATGAAACGTATCAGCGTTTCATTAAGGACTTTTTTTGTAATTGTTCAGCACCACTGAAAAAATGTAAAATACGGGGCAGAGCGATGCGCGATGCGGAGATGAAAGGATTGCACATAGAGAAAGGAGAAGCATATGAAGATGAGGCCGTCCCTGGAGGAGGTACAGCGGTATGCAGAGGAGGGAACGTACCGGCGGGTGCCGGTCAGTACGGAAATACTGGCCGATCTCTATACGCCGATTCAGCTGCTCCGGAAGCTGAAAAACATTTCGGATCACTGCTATCTTCTCGAATCGGCGGAGGCGCAGGAAAAGTGGGGACGCTATACCTTCCTCGGCTTCGATCCAACACTGGAAATCACCTGTATGAACGGACACATGAAGGTCGGCGCCCTTTCCTTTGATACGAAGGACCCCGGGGCGACCATCCGGCAGATCCTGCAGGAGTACAGGGCACCGCGGCTGCCGTTTCTCCCGTCCTTTGCCGGCGGACTGGTCGGATACTTTTCCTATGATTATCTTAAATATGCAGAGCCGTCCCTTCGGCTCGATGCGGAGGATACCGAGCATTTCAAGGATGTGGACCTGATGCTCTTCGACCGTGTCATCGCCTTCGATCATCTACGGCAGCGGATCATCCTGATCGTCAACATTGACCTTCGGGAGGCGGAGAGCGGCTACCGGAAGGCGGAGCGGGAGCTCGAAAACCTGATTCGCCTCATCCGGGACGGCCGGGAAAAGGAGGAGCCGGCGGGTGTGCTGCGATCGGAGGTCCGGCCGCTCTTCGATGAAGCGGCCTACTGCAGCATGGTGGAGAATGCAAAGCACCATATCAAAGAGGGCGACATTTTCCAGATCGTCCTGTCTAACCGCCTGGAGGCCGCGTATGAGGGCAGTCTTCTGAACTGCTACCGCATGCTGCGGACGCTGAATCCGTCGCCGTATATGTTCTATTTCTCAGGTACGGATGTGGAGGTGGCCGGGGCTTCGCCGGAAACGCTGGTGAAGCTCGAGGACGGCGTGCTGCATACCTTTCCGCTCGCCGGAACACGGCCGCGCGGAAAGACGCCGGAGGAGGATCAGGCTCTGGAGACGGGGCTTCTCCGGGATGAAAAGGAGCTTGCGGAGCACAATATGCTGGTGGATCTCGGACGGAACGACATCGGAAAGATTTCGAAATTCGGATCGGTGCAGGTGGAGCGCTATCATGAGGTACTGAAGTTCTCCCATGTCATGCATATCGGCTCCACCGTGCGCGGTGAAATCCGGGACGATCTGGATGCGCTGGATGCAGTGGATTCGATTCTTCCGGCCGGAACCCTGTCCGGGGCACCGAAAATCCGGGCCTGTCAGCTGATCAATGATCTTGAGAACAACAAGCGCGGTATTTACGGCGGTGCCATCGGCTACATTGATTTCAGCGGCAATCTGGATACCTGCATTGCCATCCGCATCGCCTATAAGAAAAACGGAAAGGTATTCATCCGGAGCGGCGCCGGCATCGTGGCGGACTCCGTACCGGAAAAGGAATACCAGGAGTGCATCAATAAAGCAAAAGCCGTAGTAACGGCGCTGGAGGCGGCCAATGATCTTACTGATTGATAACTATGACAGCTTTTCCTTTAACCTCTATCAGCTGGTGGGAACGATCGAGCCAAATATCCGGGTAATCCGGAACGATGAGCGGACGGTGGAGGAGATCGAAGCCCTGGCACCGGATAAGATCATCATTTCACCGGGCCCCGGACGTCCGGCGGATGCCGGCATCTGTGAGGAGCTGGTCCGGAAGCTGCGGACGAAGGTGCCGATCCTCGGTGTTTGCCTCGGCGAGCAGGGGATCTGTGAGGCCTACGGCGCGGTGGTCGGCTATGCCAGGGAGCTCATGCACGGCAAGCAGTCCGTGGCTGAGATTGATACGGAAAGCCGGATTTTCCGTGGACTTCCGCCGAAGATTCCGGTGGCCCGTTACCATTCGCTGGCGGTTCAGGCAGATACGTTGCCGGAGAACCTTCGGGTGATTGCAAGGACATCGGACGGCGAGGTGATGGCGGTAGAGGATACGGAATATCCGGTTTACGGACTGCAGTTCCATCCGGAATCCATCATGACACCGGACGGTATGAAGATACTGGAGAATTTTATCGGCTTATAGGAAGGGAGAAGCACCATGATTAAGGAAGCCATCATTAAGATTGTCAATAAGGAAGATTTAAGCTACGAAGAGGCCCGGGAAACCATGCTGGAGATCATGCGGGGCGAGACCACCGCGACCCAGAATGCGGCATTTCTTGCGGCGCTTTCGACGAAATCCGCGAAGGCTGAGACCATCGATGAGATTTCCGGCTGTGCCTATGCGATGCGGTCGCTGGCTACGCCGGTGGAGCATCCGGGAATGGAGGTGCTTGAGATCGTCGGCACCGGCGGCGACGGCGCGCACTCCTTTAATATTTCAACAACGGCATCCATGATCGCAGCGGCCGGCGGCGTGAAGGTCGCAAAGCATGGAAACCGCGCAGCCTCCTCTCTGTCCGGCACGGCGGACTGCCTGGAGGCCCTCGGCGTTAACATTCAGCAGGATCCGGCGCTCTGCCGGAAGATGCTGGAGGAGGCCGGCTTCTGCTTCATGTTTGCACAGAAATATCATGCGGCCATGAAGTATGTCGGACCGATCCGGAAGGAGCTTGGCTTCCGTACGGTCTTCAACATTCTGGGACCGCTGACAAACCCGGCGAAGCCGGAAATGTTCCTGCTCGGCGTATACGATGAGTACCTGGTGGAGCCGGTGGCGAAGGTACTGAGCTCCCTCGGCGTACAGCGGGCGCTGGTGGTATACGGACAGGATCATCTGGATGAAATTTCAGCCAGTGCCGCGACGACGGTCTGCGAGCTGAGGGACGGCTTCTACCGGAGTTTCGAGATCCGGCCGGAGGACTTCGGTCTTACGCGCGGCACGAAGGAGGAGATCGTCGGCGGTACGGCGGCGGACAATGCAGAGATCACCCGCGGTATCTTAAACGGCACCATCGGCGGTACGAAGCGGACGATCGTCCTCATGAACGCCGGTGCAGCCCTCTATGTCGGAAAGGCTGCACCGAGCCTGAAGGAGGGGATCTCGCTGGCAGCCGAGCTGGTGGATTCCGGGAAGGCCCTGGATACGCTGAACAGGGTGATTGAGGTAAGCAACGCCTGATGAATATGAAAGCAGAGGCTTAGGAAAGCTTCCGTCGGGGCGGACGCCCCGGCTTTATTCAGACAGGAAGGCAGAAGCAGGGAGAACAATGAGTACGATTCTGGATCAGCTGGCAGCCTATGCCGGACAACGTGTGGAAAAGAAAAAGGCGGAGCGGCCGCTGGAGCAGCTCCGGGCCGAGGCATTGGCACTGAAAAACCCGGCGCCCTTTTGCTTCGAGCGGGGGCTTTCCGAGGGAACGGAGCTTCACTTCATCTGTGAATGCAAGAAGGCATCGCCGTCCAAGGGACTGATTGCACCGGAGTTTCCGTATCTCGACATTGCACGGCAGTATGAGGAGGCCGGCGCGAGTGGGATTTCGGTGCTGACGGAGCCGAAATGGTTCCTGGGATCGGACCGGTATCTTCAGGAAATCGCAGAAGCGGTGAAGACCCCGTGCCTTCGGAAGGACTTTACGGTGGACCCCTATATGATTTATGAGGCGCGGCTTCTCGGCGCATCGGCGGTGCTCCTGATCTGTGCGCTGCTGGACACGAGGACGCTGGCGCAGTACCTGGAAATCGCCGATTCCCTCGGACTGTCGGCGATCGTGGAGGCCCATGATGAGGCAGAGCTTGCGTCAGCAGTGTCGGCGGGGGCCCGCATCATCGGTGTGAACAACCGGAATCTGAAGGATTTTACGGTGGATATTCAGAACAGCATTCGCCTCCGAAGCCTCGCACCAGCCGGTACAATTTTCGTGGCGGAGTCCGGGATCCGGACGCCGGAGGATGTGGAGACGCTTCGTCAGAACGGGGTCAATGCTGCCCTGATCGGCGAGCAGCTGATGCGGGCGAAGAGCCCGAAGGCGGAGCTGGACCGGCTGAGAGGATACCGTTTATGAGTGATGTGCGTATCAAGATCTGCGGGCTTCGGACACCGGCGGATGTACGTGCGGTGAATGCCGTGCTTCCGGATTATGTCGGCTTCATCTTCGTCCCCGGCCGGAAGCGTTATATTACGCCGGAAACGGCGGAGGCGCTGCGGCAGCAGCTGGATCCGCGCATTCGTCCGGTGGGCGTGTTTGTGAATGCCGGGATGGAAACGATCCTTCAGGTGTTGCAGCATTGCCCCATCGACATGGTGCAGCTGCACGGAGAGGAGACGGAGGAAGAGATCCGGGCGCTCCGGGCGGCGTACCGCAGTTTCGGGCGCGGTGAGCTTTTCATCGTGCAGGCCTTCCGTGTGGAAACGGAGGCGGATATCCGACGGGCGGAGGAGTCCGGTGCGGATGAGATTCTGCTGGACCATGGTGCCGGCGGAACCGGCGAATGCTTCGACTGGCGGCTTCTCAAGGGCTGCCGGCGGCGCTTTTTTCTGGCCGGCGGGCTCACGCCGGAGAATGTGGCAGATGCGATCGAAGCGGCCCGCCCCTATGGTGTGGATGCAAGCTCCTCCCTTGAAACAGACGGGCATAAGGATGCGGAAAAAATAAAGAAATTTACAGCCGCTGTACGGCGGGAAAGGAAGACCTATGACTAATCAGAATGGAAGATTCGGCATTCACGGAGGACAGTATATCCCGGAAACGCTGATGAACGCCGTTATCGAGCTGGAGGCGGCCTACAACAAATACAAGGATGACCCGGAGTTCAACCGGGAGCTTACGGAGCTGTTCAATGACTATGCCGGACGTCCGAGCCGCCTGTATTATGCAGAGAAGATGACGAAGGATCTCGGCGGTGCAAAAATCTATCTGAAGCGGGAGGATCTTAACCATACCGGTGCACATAAGATCAACAACTGCCTCGGACAGGCCCTGCTTGCAAAGAAAATGGGCAAGACGCGTCTCATTGCAGAGACGGGTGCCGGCCAGCACGGCGTAGCAACGGCTACGGTCGCTGCGCTGATGGGCATGGAATGCGTCGTTTTCATGGGCAAGGTGGACACCGAGCGGCAGGCGCTCAATGTATACAAAATGCGTCTTCTCGGTGCTGAGGTGGTTCCGGTCACCGACGGTACGGGCACGCTGAAGGATGCCGTTTCACAGGCGATGCGGGAGTGGACCAGCCGCATCGAGGATACGCATTATTGCTTAGGCTCCGTCATGGGACCGCATCCGTTCCCGACCATCGTGCGGGATTTCCAGGCCGTGATCTCCAAGGAAATCAAGGAGCAGATGATGGCGAAGGAGGGGCGTCTTCCGGATGCGGTGATTGCCTGTGTCGGCGGCGGCTCCAATGCCATCGGCTCCTTCTATCATTTCATTGGGGATCCGGAGGTACAGCTCATCGGTTGTGAGGCGGCCGGCCGCGGCATCGACACCTTCGAGACCGCTGCCACCATCAATACCGGAAGCCTCGGTATTTTCCACGGCATGAAGTCCTACTTCTGCCAGAACGAGTACGGCCAGATTGCGCCGGTATATTCGATTTCCGCGGGACTGGATTACCCGGGCATCGGACCGGAGCACGCGCATCTTCATGACATCGGCCGTGCACAGTATGTGCCGGTGACGGATGAGGAGGCGGTACAGGCCTTTGAGTATATGTCGAAGACCGAGGGCATTATCCCGGCCATTGAGAGCTCCCATGCCGTCGCCTATGCCATGAAGCTCGCACCGACCCTTCGGAAGGATCAGACCATCGTCATTACGATTTCCGGCCGCGGCGACAAGGACTGCGCGGCCATCGCGCGCTACCGCGGAGAGGATATTCGCGACGAATGAGCGTCCTCCTGCCGGGGAATCTAATCGTCGGCAGGACGGCTTCGGACGCATCCGGCGCTGCCTGAAATGACCGGCGGCAAAGCCGGAAGCAGGAAAACGAAGCGTATGAACTGAAGAAGAAACTATGTTCGGGAGCAGACTTCCGAACCTGAGCCTGGAGGGCAAAGATGAATCGTATAGCAGATGCATTTAAGAATAAAAAGGCGTTTATCGCCTTTGTTACGGTAGGAGATCCGGATCTCGAGACCACGGAGAAGCTCGTGCATGCCATGGCGGAGAACGGAGCAGACTTAATCGAGCTCGGCATTCCGTTTTCGGATCCGACAGCGGAGGGACCGGTCATTATGGCAGCCGATGAGGCAGCCCTTCAGGCGGGCACCACGACAGATAAGGTGCTTGAGCTTACAAAGAAGCTTCGCGAGACCATTACGATCCCGATGGTTTATATGACCTATGCCAATGTTGTCTTTTCCTACGGTTGTGAGCGCTTCGCAAAGAAGGCGCAGGCCGCCGGCATTGATGGCATCATCCTTCCGGATGTGCCGTATGAGGAGCGGGAGGAGTTTACGGAGGTGTTTGAGCGCTACGGCATCGAGCTGATTTCGATGATCGCGCCGACCTCCGAGGACCGCATCGCCATGATCGCAAAGGAGGCCCGCGGCTTCCTGTATATGGTATCGTCTCTGGGCGTTACCGGAACCCGGAGCGAGATTACGACCGATATCGGCGCCATGACAGCGCTTGTTAAGAAAAATTCACAGGTGCCGTGTGCTGTCGGCTTCGGCATTTCCACGCCGGAGCAGGCCGCCCGGATGGCAGCCCTGTCGGACGGTGCCATCGTCGGCTCCGCCATCATCAAGCTGATCGCGAAGCACGGCCGGGAGGCCGCCGGCCCGGTGGGAGAGTATGTAAAAAAAATGGCGGATGCCGTGCATAACGCGTGAATACCCCCGGATTTCCGGGACGACGATTCAGCCGGGCAGCTCGAAGGGGCCCGGCTGATTTTTTTGTATTTCCTTACGCTGTTCATGAGCTGCTCTGGATGCTACAATAGAAAAGCAAAAGAATAAGAAAACAGGAGGATGAAGGCGATGAACAGTAAAGGAAAAACAATGCTGCAGCGGCTGCGGGCGATGGTGCTTGTGCTCTGCCTTTGCACAGGCATGGCAGGAACGGCACAGGCGGCTGTTCCGACCTATACTCATGATCCCCGGCGGAATGTAAAGGCCATGGAGGATATCCGCTATGATGCGAATGCGGTATACGGCTTTTCACCGAGGGAGGATTCAACGCGGCTCGGGAGCTTTGCGTCCTATGATTTTTCGGACCCGGTGCAGGTGGAGAAATGGCAGCAGGAGCGCATCGCGTATCATGCGGACTTTCAGGAAATGTATACACGATGGGAGCAGATGAAGGCGGAAGGAAAAAGCTCCGAGGAGATTGCCAGGGTCTTAAGCCCGATGCGGAATGCACTGCGCCTTGCATCCTATGAGAACGATCCGGAGGGACTTCAGAAGGCGAAGGACAGCAACCGGGCAACCTACGGACAGGAGGAGGGACCGACGCCGGATCAGCTGTATGAAAAGTACGGCTCCTGGGATACGGTCATTCTCAAATGCTTCAGCAGCAATTCCGGTATGGATGCGGTGCTTGGACTGTATGACACAGAATATGAGCATAATCTGATGACCGGAGCGATCGACGAAGGAAGCGACGCGGTCTATACGGTTCATAAGGGCGATTATCTTATGAAGATTGCATATGATTATTTCGGAGATAAGAGCCGCTGGAAGGATATTTATGAAGCAAACCGGAACACGATCCGTTCGGTGAATCTTTTGTATGAGGGGCAGACGCTTCGGATTCCGCTTGGAGAATAAAAGAGATGCCCGTGAAGGGAAGGCGCCGGAACAGGAAGGATGATGTTGCAGGAGCCGTGATCTGTGATACACTAGGGGAATGCTGCATAGTCAGCATTCCCCTAAATTGTATGGCCTGTCCATACAGTATACACAGAAGAAAAAACAGGAGTATATAAACCATGAAAAAGGCGTTGATTACAGGTATTACGGGGCAGGATGGGTCCTATCTTGCAGAGCTTCTGCTTGAGAAGGGCTATGAGGTGCACGGCATCATCCGCCGGGCGTCAGTTTCGACGACGGAGCGCATCGATCCTATTCTGGACCGGCTGATCATCCACGAGGGCGATCTGTCGGATTCGTCCAGCATCATCCGCATCGTGCTGCAGGTGAAGCCGGATGAGATTTACAATCTGGCCGCACAGTCCCATGTGCAGATTTCCTTTGAGGCGGCGGAGTATACAGGCGATGTGGATGCATTGGGCGTGCTCCGCATTCTGGAAGCGGTGCATACGGCCGGTCTGGACAAAACCTGCCGTGTATATCAGGCATCGACCTCGGAGCTGTACGGAAAGGTAGAGGAGGTTCCTCAGTCGGAAACGACGCCGTTCCATCCGTTCAGCCCGTATGCGGTGGCGAAGCAGTACGGCTTCTGGATGATGCGGGAGTACCGGGAGGCCTACGGCATCTTTGCCTGCAACGGTATTCTGTTTAACCATGAGTCAGAGCGCCGCGGTGACAATTTCGTGACGCGCAAGATCACTCTGGCGGCCGGACGCATTGCCTGCGGACTGCAGGATCATCTCGAGCTCGGAAACCTCGATTCCCTCCGGGATTGGGGCTATGCAAAGGACTACGTAGAGTGCATGTGGCTGATCCTTCAGCAGGATGCGCCGGATGATTACGTGATCGCCACCGGTGTACAGCATACCGTGCGGGAGTTCACGACGCTCGCGTTTGCACATGACGGCATCGAGCTCGAGTGGCGGGGCAGCGGCATTGACGAAAAGGGCTATGACAAAAAGACCGGCCGTATGCTGGTCTGCGTCAATCCGAAGTGGTACCGCCCGACGGATGTGGTGAACCTTCTGGGCGATCCGACGAAGGCGAGAACGCGTCTTGGCTGGAATCCGCAGAAGACAAGCTATGAGGAGCTCTGCGCCATTATGGCCGAGCATGATCTGAAGCTGGCGAAGAAGGAAGCCGGCCTGGAGTGAGCAGATGGAGAAGGTACTGATTTTTGGTGCGGGCGGCTTCGTCGGCGCATATCTTTCCCGGGAATTTCTTGATCATGGCTATACTGTTGTCGGCAGTGACCGCACTTCCGAGGCAGCGATGCCGGAGGGCGTATCCTATTACCCGGCGGACCTTCTGAAGGCCGCAGACGTGGAAGCCGTGGTCCGTGCCGTGCAGCCGGACATCATCGTAAATCTTGCAGCCATCAGCAGCGTCGGCGCGTCCTGGAGCATGCCGCAGGATACGATGGAGGTGAATGTTATCGGCGCGCTGAATCTTCTGGAGGCAGCAAGGAAGGCGGAGCGGAAGCCGAAGCTTCTCTTCGTGGGCTCCAGTGAGGAGTACGTGATTACAGAGCAGGCGATCGATGAGCATACGGAGATCAATGCCGGAAATCCCTACGGCATTTCCAAGGTGGCCCAGGAGAATTTTGCAGCGCTGTATCGGGAGCGCTTCGGGCTTCCGGTCTATTGCGTGCGTCCGTTTAACCATACCGGCGTCGGACAGCGGGACAGCTTCGTGCTGCCGAGCTTCTGTAAGCAGGCGGCGGAAATCGAACGGAGTGGACAGCCGGGGACCATCCGGGTAGGAAACCTCCGGGTCCGGCGGGACTTCAGCCATGTGAAGGATATCGTACGGGCCTACCGCATGATTCTGGAGAGCGACGACTGCCGGCGGATCTACAATGTAGGCTCCGGGACGGCCTATCGGCTGGATGAGCTTCTTTCCTTCATCTGCGGGCTGAGTCATCAGCCGATCCGCATCGAGGAGGACCCGGCGCGCTTTCGTCCGTCGGATCAGCCGCGGGTCTGCTGTGATCATCGGCGGATCACACAGGAGCTCGGCTGGATGCCGGAATATACGGTGTATGATGCGCTGAAGGAAATGTATGCGGCGTTTCTGTAGGGCATCCGGGCAGCGCTTTCCGGGCCTTTTATGACATGAGGTTTAACAGGGGGTATATATGTCAGCAGCTACACGCACATCGGGAACAACCGATCTGACGGTCGGCAAGCCGATGCTTCAGATTCTGCGCTTTGCGCTGCCGCTCGTGCTGGGCACGGTCTTTCAGCAGCTCTACAGCTTTGCGGATACGGTCATCGTCGGCCGCTGCCTGGGGAGCAATGCACTGGGTGCGGTCGGTACGACCTATTCGCTTAATTTTCTCATTCTTGGCTTCATTCAGGGAGCCTGCGTCGGCTTCGGCATTCCGGTGGCGGAGAGCTTCGGCGCCAAGGATAAAGAGGGGCTTCAGAAATATCTTTTGAACGGCGCGGTGCTCTGCATCGCACTGAGCATTGTCTTTACGATCTTTACGACCCTGATGGCCGGTCCGCTGCTTTCGCTCATCCATACACCGGAGGAGCTGTACCGGGATGCCGTGCTGTATATCCGGGTGATCTTTCTCGGTATTCCGGCGACGGTGCTCTATAACTACAGTGCCAGCGTGCTGCGGTCCATGGGCGACTCCAAGCATCCGTTTTATTTTCTGCTGTTTGCAAGTATTCTGAATATCGGACTGGATTATCTTCTGATTGTGCCGTTTGGCATGGGCGTGGACGGCGCAGCCATCGCGACGGTCTTCAGTCAGCTGGTCAGCGGTGTGCTGGGTGCAGTTTGGTTCTTCACCCGGACGGCCCGTCAGGAGGAGCTGCACTTCCGTGCCGGACGTCCGCTCCTTTCGGGAGAGCACTGCCGCCGGCTCGCCTGCATTGGCTTCCCCATGGGCTTTGAATATTCGGTTTCCGCCATCGGGGCGGTCATCATGCAGGATGCCATCAATCTGCTGGGCACGACGGCAGTGGCCGGACAGACGGCGGGCGAGAAAATCCGTCAGATGTTCACGCTTCCGATGGAGAGCGTCGGCATGGCCATGGCGACCTTCGTGGGGCAGAACCACGGCGCCGGACGGGAGGACCGGATCCGGCAGGGCATCCGGGACGGCTGTCTGATTCAGCTGATCTATTCAATCGCGGCCTGGGTGGTGATCTACTTTATGAAGCCCTATGCGGTCGGTCTGGTGCTGGGCAATGCAGATCCGGCGGTCAGCGCGGCGGCCGTCGAATATCTTACGGTCATGAGCCTTCTGTTCTATCTCCTGGGCGTACTGATGATCTTCCGGAATACGCTGCAGGGTCTGGGCTACAGCATGCAGGCGGTGATCTCCGGTGTCGGTGAGCTCATCGGCCGCAGTCTGGGCGGCCTGCTGGCGATTAAGGCAGGACTCGGCTATCTCGGCATCTGCCTGTCGAATCCGTTTGCCTGGGGGCTAGCGATGCTGTACTGCATTTTCATGGTACGTCATATGCTGCGGAAGGAGGCCGGGAGATGATTGAGCTGCGAAGAGAGCATGAATCGGCCAAGAGCTTCGTGCTTCGGGTGCTGATCGACCGCATCGTGCATACGGAGCTCCGGCCGGGAGAGAAGCTGAATGAGCCGGAGCTGTGCGAGCAGCTGGGCGTGAGCCGGACGCCCTTCCGGGAGGCGGAGCTTGAGCTTGCGCAGCGGCGTCTTATCGAGATTCGGCCGAAGATCGGCACCTATGTATCATTAATTGATGCGAAGCTCGTCGAGGAGGTGCGGCATCTTCGCTCGGTGCTGGAGACGGAGCTTGCAGGCATGGCCTGCGAACGCGTACAGAATATGGACCGCCTGTGGGAGAATGTGGCGCTCTGGCAGATGTATATAGAGCGCGAGCAGGAGGAGCGGATCTTCACATTAGATAAGGATTTCCACCGGATGCTGTATGAGCTGTGCGACCGTCCGTACTGGTATGAGCTGGTGGAGAATCTGGCACCGCACTTTGACCGGACGACGATTCTCAGCTTCCGCTGCCGGCCGGCGGCCGCCATTCTCGGGGACCATACGGAGCTTCTGCGGGCCATCGAGCAGCGGGACGTCTCATCTGCCCGCGCCATTGCGGGGCGGCATCTGCAGCGCTATACCGAAAATCTTGCGACCATCCGGGCCTCCTTCCCGGATTACTTTGTTCCGGAGCCTCAGTGAGGCTCCTTTTTTTATGCCCTTTTGTAATTGCGATGCAGCGATGTGGTGCTAAACAGATACGTCTTTTTTTCGAAACCATTGACAAAACCGCGGTGCAGATATATATTTACCGAAATGAAATATATAACATGCTCAAAAATATAAAAGCTGCGGTCGCCGTTTACCGGCGGCCGTGAAACAGGAAAGGTGGTTTTGATGCGGAAGCAATATGATGTGGTCATCATCGGTGCGGGCGTTGTGGGAAGCGCCATTGCTCGCGAGCTGTCGCGGTATCAGCTGCACATTGCGGTGCTGGAGAAGAATCTGGATGTCTGCAATGAGACCAGCGGCCGGAATTCGGCCGTGGTGCACGGCGGTTTTGCAAACCCGACGGGCAGTCTGAAGGCGAAGTGCTGCGTAGAGGGAAATCAGCTGATGGATCAGCTGTCGCAGGAGCTTGATTTTCCGTTTAAGCGCTGCGGCAAGGTGCTGGTGGGCAATACGCCGGAGGATCGTGCACAGTTGGAGCGTACGATGCAGCAGGGCGCGGTCAACGGCTGTACCGGACTTGAGATGATTGAGGAGGAGAAGCTCCATGAGCTCGTGCCGGCCGTGGTCGGAAAGTTCGCCATGTGGTCAAAGAACAGCGGTATCATGGATCCGTTCCTTTATACGGTGGCGCTCGCAGAGAATGCGCATGCGAACGGCGTCGAGTTCTTCTTTAACCATGCGGTAACCGGCATCGCGCGGGAGGAGGAGCTGTACGTGCTCCATACGGAACACGGCGATGTCTATACCCGCTGGGTGGTCAATGCAGCCGGCCTCGGCGCAAAGGCTGTCTCGGATATGCTGGGGCTTACCGGATACCGCGTGATCGGCTCCCGCAGCAACTACATTATCCTTCATAAGCGCATGGGCAAGCTGCTGCCGATGCCGGTTTATCCGGTGCCGAGCAACACCTACATGGGCATCCATATTACACCGACGGTGGACGGCAATGTCACCATCGGACCGGATGCGGAAAACACGGATGTGCTGGATGACTACGGCGTGCCGCAGGCCAATCTCGACAGCCTGGCTGTCGAGGGCGCGCGTCTCTGGCCGCATATCTTCAAGAAGGACCAGATCCGTACCTTCGCCGGCATTCAGCCGAAATGGGTGGATGAGAACGGTGCCATTCAGGACTGGAAGGTGGAGATCCGGGATGAAATTGCACCGCATGCCGTCAATCTTGTCGGCATTGAATCCCCGGGACTGACCGGCAGTGTGCCGCTGGCACGGCATGTCATCCGCATGATGCTGGAGCGGGAGGCCTTTCCGGCAAACCCGGACTTCGATCCGAAGCACAAGGGCATCACGCATTTTGCATCCTGCACGAAGGAGCAGCAGGAGGCATTGATCTCAGAGAATCCGGATTACGGTGAGATGATCTGCAGCTGTGAGGAGGTCACGAAGGCAGAGATTCTGCAGGCAATTCACAACCCGCTCGGTGTTTCGACCATGACCGGCATCAAGTACCGGACACGGGCAATGATGGGCGGCTGCCAGGGCGGCTTCTGCCAGATGAAGATCGAGCATTTCATCGAGCAGGAGCTCGGTACGGCACCGGAGGACATTCGCTACAGCCGCCAGGGCTCTTGGGTGCTGAGCGGAACGATGCGGAAGGAGGAGAAGTAAGGCATGGAACAGAAGGATGTAGTCATCATCGGCGGCGGTCCGGCGGGTCTGGCAGCAGCGGTAGAGCTGCATAAGCAGGGGATCCGGGACATGATCATTCTGGAACGGGAGGAGAAGCTGGGCGGCATTCTGCGTCAGTGCATTCACGACGGCTTCGGCCTCGGACGCTTCGGCCACAGCCTTTCCGGTCCGGAATATGCCCAGGCCTTCATTGATGAGGTGGAGAAAAGAGAAATTCCGTATGAAACCAGTGCAACCGTGCTGGAGCTGACGAAGGACCGCACGGTAACCGTCTCCACACGGCAGGGACTCAAGCAGTATCAGGCGAAGGCCGTCGTGCTGGCCATGGGCTGCAAGGAGCGGAGCCGCGGCGCGCTGGGCATTCCGGGCGAGCGTCCGGCAGGTGTCTTCACCGCCGGTACCGCGCAGGCCTATATGAACCTTTATAACCGCATGCCCGGCAAGGAGGTCATTATCCTCGGGTCCGGTGACATCGGCATGATCATGGCACGGCGAATGACCCTGGAGGGTGCGCATGTGCAGGCCGTTTTCGAGCTGATGCCGTATCCGTCCGGACTGCCGAGAAACATCGTGCAGTGCCTGGAGGATTATGACATTCCGCTGTATCTCAGCCATACCGTGACAGAGATCCACGGCCGGAACCGTCTGACGGGCGTAACCATTTCGGAGGTGGGTCCGGACCGCCGGCCGATTCCGGGGACGGAGAAGGAATATGCCTGCGATACGCTGATTCTTTCGGTCGGCCTGATTCCGGAGAACAAGCTCCTCGAGGATGCCGGCATCGTCATCGACCCGCATACAAACGGTGCGCTTGTAGATGAGAACCTGCAGACCAGCGTGCCGGGCGTGTTCTCCGCCGGCAATGTGCTGCATGTGCATGATCTTGTGGATTTTGTATCCATGGAGTCGGAGGCATTGGCACGAAATGCCGCTGCATATGTAAAAGGAAACGGCATCGCACCATGCACACTGGAGGTGCACTGCGGCGAGGGCGTCGGCCATACGATCCCGCAGCGCGTCAGCGGACAGAAGGAGGTTTCACTTTCACTTCGCGTCCGGAATCATTACCGGGACTGCCGCATTGTGGTACGGCAGAACGGCACGGAGGTTGCAGTGAAGAAAATGAAGAAGGCAATCCCGGCGGAAATGATCCAGTTTAAGGTGCCCGGGGAGAAGCTGACGGAAGAGGGTGCATTGGAGGTGTCGGTCGAATGAAAAAGCAATATACCTGTATCGTCTGCCCGAACGGCTGTGAGATCGAAGCAGACATTGAAAACGGCAAGGTTCTTTCGGTAACGGGCAATCTTTGCCCGCGCGGTGAAGAGTATGTGCGCCAGGAGCTGACGGCGCCGCGCCGGACCATCGCAAGCTCCGTGCTTGTAAAGGGCGGCGAGCTGCCGATTACCAGCGTGCGTCTTACGAAGGCGATTCCGAAGGACATGATCTTCCCAGTGATGGAAGAGATCCAGAAGGTCGTACTGACGGCGCCGGTGAAGGCCGGCACCATCGTGCTGCATCAGGTCTGCGGACTGGACAGCGATGTCATGGTGACGAAAAATGTGAACGCAAAATAAAAAGCCGCATAAATTGGGACTACCCATACGGCCGGTTCTGCGCTATAATGATATCTGGATTGCAAAGAGAAGCAGTCCGGATATTTTTTGGGGACATAGCTCAGTTGGGAGAGCGTTGCGTTCGCAACGCAAAGGTCGCGGGTTCGAATCCCGTTGTCTCCATGATCATAGAAGAAGCCTCCTGCATCGGCAGGAGGCTTCTTTAGTTTCTTTTTCCTTAGGGAAACGCTGATTAAAGCGTTTCCCTCGCCGGATTTGCGCTGCGAAGCAGCAAATTCCTTTGCAAATCCGTGCGATCCGCCGGAGGCTCTAAGGAAATGCTGATTAAATCAGCATTTCCTTAGAATTTGTTTTTCTGTCTGACCACCATCTTCGGTGCCTTCTCCTTCGGCTTCTTCTTGTCCTCCTTCTCCTTCAGATGCTCGATCTGATGATTCAGGTTGGAATAGGCCTTGGCGTCCGTTCCCTTGCCCTTCTTCGGCTTGTCGGAATGCTCGGCGAGTTCCGCCTTCAGTGCCTCATAATCGATTTTCTTCCGCTCACCTTCCGCAGATGCAGCCTTTTCCTTGGCCTTTGCAGCTTCGCCGAAGGCATTCAGCCGGACGGGGGTCGGGAAGTTCGGATCCTGGGACAGGAGCTCCATCATCCGTACGCAGCCCTGCTTTCGAAGCTTTCCGAGCTCGGAGGACATATCGATCAGCTTCCCCTGCGTATCGGTATGCTTCTCGAGGTAGGCCTTGCAGGCGTCATGTGCAGCCGTAACACTGCGGGTGCCGCTCAGATAACCATGCACGGCCTCTACCATGGTGGTGTAGGACTTGGAGTCGTTCGGGCCGATGCCGAGAAAACTGAACTTCTTGACGCTGGTCATCGCATCGCAGGCTTCCTTTATCTGCTGCTGAACCTCCTTCGTCTTCCGGTTATTGATCGCTGCAGCGCCCGAGGCCTTGTAGTAGTCATCCATGACCTTCTTGGCACCCTTCAGCTGTTCGGTCGCCTCCTTCAGAGCCTTCAGACGATAGGACTTTTCATTGACATAGGACTGCTGCAGGTTTTCAAGAGCGGTCGTAGTTTGCTGCTGGAAGACGTTCTTTTCGTTCTCACGGAAGGCCTTGAAGGTATTTACCTTATCCTTGACCTTTGTCGCATACTCCTGGGTCTCCTTATTCAGCTTTTCCTGGTCATCGTCCCACGGATCTTCCATCTCGATCAGCTCGCGCTGACGCATCGAAAAGTCACCGATCTTTTTCCTGATGTCGGTACGGAAATTGCGTACCTCCTGCATATGCTCCTTCATATGCTTCTTATAATCGTCAGCCGCCTGGCGTATGCGTGTCGCCTCGCCCTTCCGGGTCTTCTCGAAGTTTTCAAAGGAATCGACTCTGTTTAAATCGATCGCCAACTGATAATCGGCCAGCTTCTTCTTTACCTCATAGGCATTTTGGGTCTCCCTGCTGCTGTCTGCATTCTTGACTGCGGCCCTATGGAGGCGCATGTACTTCTCCATATCCTCCTTACAGAGTGCACGCTGCTGATCATAAGCAGCCTGTGCCTCCTTGAGCTCGGCATCGTCATTAAACTTCTGACGGGAGGATTCATTCAGCTGGTAAAAGGTCTCGCTGGCTTCGATGGTTTCCTTCGTAAAGGTATCCTTGATCGGAGCGGTCTTTTCGAGCTCTGCATATTCACGGTAGATCGGAAGGTCTGCTTTAATCAGATCCGCCTGCTGCTTTTGCTGTGCGGCACGCCGAAGATCCCGCGAAGTGAGCTTCTGAGCGGTATCGCCCTCCATCTCATACTGCCGTGCAAAACTGTGGAGACTTTTGTCACCCTTCTTCAGGAAGTCCCGCAGCATGGTCTCATAACGGTCGATGTAGTTCTGAAGGTCCTCCGGAGACTGAATGCTGCTGCTGACAAAAAGTCCGCTTTTCCCGGTTCCGAACGGATCGAACGGCAGGTTCAGCACATTGGCTTCGGCCTGGATCCGTTCAAACTCCTTCGCCGTAAACGGCTCACCGTTCTTGTGGCCGGCCTGACAGAGGTTCAGATTCTTGAGGGCGGTCTGGTACTGTTCCGGACGGTCGTCGCGTCCGAAGCGGCCGATGTCCTTCAGGGCTTCAAACATCTCCTGCTCTATCAGGATCTGCGTATAATTCTCCGAATAGTTCGCATGAAACTCTGCAAGGCTGATATTCTCGACAAGCTCCGGGTTCTCCTGCTTCAGCTCATGATACATGGAGAGTGTGTTCCAGAGCGACTGGAACGCTGCATAGAAGTCCTTCTGTGCACGTGCCTCCGGCGGGAAAAGCTCCGCCTCGCTCTTTCCGTTTGTGAGGCCCAGCTGATTCTCTACATTATACAGCGCATGAAACAGCGGTTGGCTGCGTTTCGGCTCGAAGTGCATGTTATCGAAATCATGGAAAGCGTTGATTAAAGAACGCATGGCATCCGCCATGCCCGGCTGATTCAGCTCGTTCTGCAGGGCATTTAAAGCATCATTGATCTTTTCTTCTGTATTCGGTACTGAGTATCCCATAAAATCCTCCTTATTGCGAAAATGCTGTGGATCTGTCTTCGTCCGGTCCCGGACGGGATCGACGGGGGTCTGTTTCTTTTTGGTATAATAGTTATAACCGATGCTGTAGGACAAATGTAGGACAGTTCTGTGAAGATTTTGTTAATTGTTCAGCGCATCGCCTTTTGATTGACAATTTCTGGCTGGGAGACTACCATTAGAAAATTGAAAGAGAATATCATTTATGACGGTATTCTGATCCCGGCGCGGCATCCTATGCCGGTCAGCCTGCATTTGCCTTTTAAAAGGAGGAAAAAATCATGTTTAAGCTTAATCTCAAGAACCTCGATAAGATCGGTCTGTTTGCGGGCGGTGTTGTATTCGGTACGGCCGGCATCGCTGTGCTGGCCAGCAAGGATGCAAAGAAGCTCTATACACAGTGCACGGCAGCGGTTCTGCGCGGCAAGGACTGTGTGATGAAGACGACCCTGAACCTCAAGGAAAACTGTGGCGATATCTATGCGGACGCAAAGGACATCAACGACAAGCGCTATGAGGCAGAGGCGGCAGAGCGTCTGGAGGCGGCAGAGGCCCTCGTAGAGGAAGCAAGGAAGAGCGAAGAAACGAAGGAAGAGGCGTAAATAAGCCATGAAATGTCTGGTTTTACATGAATCCGGGGATCGTCTGCGCATCCGGATTCCGAGGCTGAACATGTCCTTTCGGCAGGCGGATCTCCTGGAGTGCTATATCGGCAGTATTCCGGGCGTGAAGTATGCCTCGGTGGATGAACGCACAGGCCATGCAACGGTCCTGTTTCAGCACGGTCATGCTAGCAAGCGTGCAGCGCTTACGGCCGCATTGGCAGACTATGATGAAAACTCGGAGCAGGTGGCGGCGCTCGTGCCGGAGGAGACCGGACGGGCGCTCAACCGGGAATATCAGGAGAAGCTGATGCTGCAGGTGGTGACCCACTATGCGTCGCGGCTCCTGCTGCCGCAGCCGCTTCGGACCGTCCGCACGGTGCTGAAGGGCCTTCCTTACATATGGAAGGGCATCACCTCGCTCCGGAGCGGCTCCCTGAAGGTGGAGCTTCTGGACGGCATCGCCGTCGGCACCTCGATTCTGCGGGCGGACTATCCGACGGCGTCCTCGATTATGTTCTTCCTCGATATCGGTGATACGCTGGAGGACTGGACCCGCAAGAAATCAGTGGGGGATCTGGCCCGCGCCATGTCGCTGAATGTCGATCAGGTATGGGTGCACCGAGGCGAACAGGATGTGCAGATGCCGGTGAGCAAGGTCCGGGCCGGTGAGCTCATCGTGCTCCGGAGCTCCGACATTATCCCGCTCGAGGGCACGGTAGTGTCCGGCGAGATGACGGTGAACCAGTCGACGATGACCGGCGAGGCCGAGCCGGTGGTGAAGACCGCCGGAAGCTATGTATATGCCGGTACCGTCGTCGAAGAGGGCGAATGCCTCGTACAGGTGAAGAAGGAAGCCGGCAAGGGCAAGTATGACCAAATCGTGCATATGATCGAGGCGTCGGAGAAGCTGAAGTCCGATGCGGAGGCGAAGGCCTACCGTCTTGCAGATTCGCTGGTGCCGTACAGCTTCGCCGGCTTTGCGGCGACCTACCTGCTGACCCGGAACCTTACGAAGGCGCTGTCCTTCCTGATGGTGGATTACTCCTGCGCACTGAAGCTGGCCGTGCCGCTGGCCGTGCTGTCGGCGATCAAGGAGGCCCGGAGCTACGGCATTTCCATTAAGGGCGGCAAGTTCATGGAGGCCGTGTCCGAGGCAGATACCATTGTCTTTGACAAGACCGGTACCCTGACCTATGCTGTGCCCAGGCTCATGGAGGTCGTGGCCTTCGGCGGCAAGGATCCGGACGAGATGCTCCGTATGGCGGCCTGTCTGGAGGAGCATTATCCGCATTCCATGGCGAATGCCATCGTCCGGGGTGCCATGGAGAAGGGCCTGCATCACGAGGAGCTCCACAGCAAGGTCGAGTATATCGTGGCCCACGGCGTCAGCAGCCATGTGGGTGATAAAAAGGTCGTCATCGGCAGCAGCCACTTCGTGCTGGAGGATGAGCACTGCCATATTCCGGAGGGCGAGGAGGAAAAGCTTCGGGAGATCAACGACAGCTATTCCAGAATCTATCTTGCCATCGACGGAGAGCTGTCGGCGGTGCTCTGCATCTTCGATCCGGTGCGGAAGGAGGCAGCAGAGGTCATTGACTGCCTGCATGCGCTCGGTATCCGCACGGTCTGCATGATGACGGGCGACAGCGAGCGGACAGCGGCCAGCGTCGCGAAGCAGCTGGGGCTTGACCACTATCAGGCAGAGGTGCTGCCGGAGGACAAGGCGCAATATGTGAAGGAGCGCCGGGCGGCCGGACATAAGGTTATCATGGTCGGCGACGGCATCAATGATTCACCGGCGCTGTCCGAGGCCGACGTAGGCGTCGCCATCGGCTCCGGTGCCGCCATTACCCGCGAGATTGCGGATATTACGATTTCTGCGGATGATCTTCGGGAGCTGGTGGTGCTTCGGAAACTGAGCCGGGCGCTGATGCAGCGGATCCACGGAGATTACCGCTTCATCGTCGGCTTCAATTCGCTTCTCATCGGTCTCGGCATCGTCAGCATTCTGACACCGTCGGCCTCGGCGCTGCTGCATAACAGCTCGACGATGGTGATCGGCGTCCGGAGCATGACGAATCTTCTGGAAGAGAAGAAGTAAAGGAGACGCATATGCATGATTTGATTGTCCTTGCCGTGCTTGTTCTGGTTGTGGTATGGGCCGTGAAGGAATCCGTCCGCCATATGCGCGGCGAGGGCGGCTGCTGCGGCGGTGCCTGCAACCATAAGGAGAAACCGGAAAAAAAGCCGCTGTCGGGTCCGGTGGTCTGCCGCTATGATTTTCATGTGGAGGGCATGCACTGCGAGAACTGTGCAGCCAAGGTGACTCGCGCCATCAATGCACTGGACGGCGCCTCCGCGGAGGTAAAGCTCGGCCGCAGGACCGCACATGTGGAATGCGACCGGAACATCGACCCGGAGGTGATCATAAAGGCCATTGAGGACAAGGGATATACGGCAGCGAAGCTAAGGAAATGCTGATTAAATCAGCATTTCCTTAGCGCCTCCGGCGGATCGCACGGATTTGCAAAGGAATTTGCTGCGACGCAGCGCAAATCCGGCGGGGGAAACGCTTTCATCAGCGTTTCCCTATGAGCTTTGTTGCATCAAAAACGGCGTTCCGCTTCGGCGGAGCGCCGTTTTTTCTTAAAACCTCTTAATTTTTCTTGACAGTTTTTATGAATTTCCACATACTTAGGTGGTTGCTTATAACTGTAATAAAAAAGAATCGATCAAACGAAGCCAGTAAGGGGAGAAGAGTATGAAAAAGACAAAGGCATTCTTCTGCTTTTCTGCAGCGGCAATGATGCTGATGACGGTTCCGGGCTATGCCGGAACGGCTGTGGGGGGGCATGGTACAGAAGCGGTAAGTAATGAAGCGGTATTCGGTCCGACGGCCGGCGGTACGGCGGCAGAAACTTCGGCAGCCGCAGCTTCCGCAGGTACAGGAACGGCGGCAGGAACGGGCACGGAAACAGCCGCAGAAGCCGGAACAGAGCCGGTGGCCGACGGTGCGCCGCTGACCGGCTATGCGATCGTTTCGGAGAACGGAGGTCACTGGCTTCCGAGTGCGGCCGGCAGCTGGTACTATGTTACGACAGAGAACCTTACGGTGCAGAGTGCACTGGCGTTTATTGACGGAGAACTCTACTGTTTTGATGCCAACGGTCAGATGCTGACCGGCTGGCAGCAGGTGGATGACAACTGGTATTACTTCTATAAGAAAGATGACGGCTATGGCGGCACCACCGGCGCAGCTGCAAAAAATACGGACATTGACAATTTTACATTGAATGAGAATGGCGTCTGGCATAAGGAACCGGAGGCAGCGGACAGCCCGTATCTTCAGGTGCTGATCGCAGCCTACGGTACGGAGACGCCGACGCTGCAGCAGGCCTTTCAGTGGTGCGCATCCATGCATTATGTACGGCAGAGCACACCGGCCTCGATGGGCGTAGCCTATTGGGCTGAGAAGGGACTTTCCTCTCATTCCGGCAACTGCTATATCATGGCGTCAACCTTCTGTGAGATGGCGCGGGCCCTGGGCTATGAGTGCCATGCCATGAGCGGACAGGTACCGCTTCGTCGGGGCGGTCTCGGACCGCACAGCTGGGTGGAGATCCTGGTGGACGGCACCTGGTATGTCTGCGATCCGGATTTTACGGAGGAGACAGGAAAGAACGGATTTCTGATCCATTACGGACAGTCCGGAACCTGGAGATATCAGAAGTACTCCGTGATGCCGGATTGATCGCGGGTGAACGGGAAGTAGGAGGACAAGAATGAAAAAACCAGGATATGTAGTAATGGCCATGCTGCTTGCAGCTTTACTGAACGGCTGCACCGGGGCAGGCGAGGTTCCGACCGCCGGAACAACCGCGGCGGTGACAGAAGAAGAGACAATGACCGCGGCAGCGGAGACGACGGCCGCGGAAGCTGAAACGGAGACCGAGGCGGCCGCTGAAGTCGAAACGGAAGCTTCGGACGCAGCATCCACGGAGGAAACGACCGCCGCTGTGAAGAAGAGCACAACGAAATCGGAAGCGAAGACACAGAAATCCGCCGCACAGCCGGAGGAAAACGCGGAGGAAGCGGTGAAGGGCGCCTCCCGCGAGGCGGAAGTGCCGGCCGAAGCAGCAGAAAATGCAGCACCGGCAGAACCGGAGGCCGTTCCGGCCGAAGCAGCCGCAGACGTACCGGCGGCCGCGGCTCCGGAAGCAGATGCACAGCAGGATGGATGCTTAAATGATGCCCTCGTCTACTGATCATTATGACGGACGGCTCGGGATGCTCCGCATCCTGGGCTGTCTTGCCATCGTAGTGCTGCATTCGGTGCATTCTGCGCGGATTCTCTTTCAGGAGAGCGCCGGTCCGCGGCAGCTTCTGATTTCCGGCATGGTCGCCAGTGAACAGATGTGGGCCGTGCCGGTTTTTCTTATGGTCTCCGGGGCACTGCTGCTGGATCCCCGGCGGGAGCTTACGATCCGAAAGTCCGGCCGCTATATTCGACGCATGCTGGTGGCACTTCTCGTATGCAGCCTTGGCTTTCGCATCTTCGATGTGCTAATGAACGGTGAGCCGCGGACGATTGGCTCCTTCGGAAAGGTGCTGCAGGAGTTCATCGGTGCCGGCGGCTGGTCGCCGCTCTGGTATCTGTATCTGATGATCGGGCTGTATTTCATGCTGCCTTTTTATCATAAAGTATGTACACACTGCAGCGAGCGGGAGCTTCAGTTCCTTCTTTGGGTGCTTTTTCTGTTCTGCTCGCTGGTTCCGCTTCTGAAGGCCGGCGGTGTCAGCATCGGCTTTTATATCCCAAGCTCCATGATCTATCCGTGGTATCTGTTCATGGGGCATTATCTTCGGATGTATCCGAAGGAGGGGCATCGGACGGCGGGGCTTCTCTTTTTGGTGCTTTCGTCTCTTCTGCTGGCCGTATTGAGTGCCGGACAGAGCATGGGCATATTCAATGAAGTGCAGACCGCCATGGTGCAGCAGCTGACCGGCTATGCATCCGTGCTGGTGATGCTGCAGGCGTCCGGGATCTTCATGCTGGCCCTGTCCGTCACGGACGACAGCCTCGGACGGCGGCTACGCACGGTCGATGCCTGTACCTTCGGGATTTATCTCATTCATATGATTTTTATACGGCTTGTGCTCCGGTATATGGGCTGGAACCCGTATCTGCAGCCGGTGCCGTTCTTTTCGTTTACAGGCTTTATACTCGGTGTGTTCCTGCTTAGCCTTATGCTGGTGCAGCTCCTTCGCAGACTGCCCGGCTTCCGGCGATTTCTGTGAGCAGAAAGAGAAGAACAGCCGGACAGAGGGAGGATGAAAATTTGAATAGAAAATGGAAAGCACTGCTTTTTTCGATGATGCTGAGTACCGCATGCGCGATGCCGGCCCTGGCATATGGTCCTATGGCCGGAGATGCGTCGGCTAATGCTTCCGGCGTCAGCACAGCGGCTTCGTTCGGACCGACGGGAGTCCTTCCGGCCGCATCGTCGAATGTCAACGGAAGCCTTGCGATGCAGAGCGCACTGACCGGGGCCTTTGCTTCGGATATCTTGGGAACGGCGGTCAACGGATATTTCTGCGATGCCGTTACGACCTATACCTACGAAAATCTGCAGCAGGATCTCCGGATGCTTGAGACGCAGTACAGCGGCGTATCCTGCGACAGTCTCGCGACGACGTCGGACGGCCGGAGCATTTATCATCTCACCATCGGAAACCCGCAGGCCTCGAAGCAGCTTCTGCTGCTCGGCAGCATTCACGGCCGCGAGTATATGTGCTCGCAGCTCATCATGCGGCAGCTGCATGCGCTGCTGGAGCTTCAGAAAAACGGCGGCAGCATTCAGGGGAAAACAGCGGCCGCCATCCTTGAAAGCACCTGCATTCACGTGCTCCCGATGGTGAATCCAGACGGTGTGACGATCAGTCAGTTCGGTCTCGCCGGTGTACAGTCGGCCGAAAACCGAAGCCGGCTGCAGCAGCTTGCACAGAACTACCGCGGCATTTCCGGCTATACCGGAACCGAGGACTGGATCTACCGCCGGTGGAAAAACAATATAAACGGTGTGGATATCAACCGGAACTTCCCGTATGGATGGGACGGACTGGACGACGGCATGCATCAGCCGTCCATGGAGTTTTATAAGGGTGCATCCGCGCTTTCGGAGGTCGAGTCACGGACGCTGGTCAATGTGCTCAGCCTGTATCCGATCACGGAGGTTCTGAATTACCATGCCCAGGGCGGCGTGATTTACTGGAGCTGCAGCGGATCGTCGGACAGCGTCGAAAGGAAGAGCCGCCATATGGCGGAGATTGCCCGGAAGGATACGGGATATTCGCTGGCGTCGGCCTCGTCGGACGGCAAACTGACGGCCACCTATAAGGACTTCACCGCGGCCTGCGGCATTCCGGCGATCACGTTGGAGATCGGTTCCGGCGCGTGCCCGCTGCCGGAGTCGGACATCGAAGCGATCTGGAGCCGCAATCAGAATGTGCTGAAGGATATTTTGTATGATATGACGGTGTGACCGTTCCGGCCATATACCCAGTTGAATGGTTACATTTTTGATATGGTGAACGTAGGGTAAGACTGGTATACTATAGCTGTCAATTTTTTATAAAGGGGAGACAGCGAGTATGAAAAGAGGGAGCAGGGCAAAAAGGCGGGCGGTCGCGGCCGTGCTTCTGTCGGTGCTGGGTGCGATGCCGGCTTTTGCCGGTGCGGGCACCTGGACGAGAGTGGGCAAGACCTGGAAGTATATTACGGCGGACGGGAGTATTTTTCATGATACCTTCACGGATACCGGATACTGGGTCGGGACTGACGGAAGCCTTATATCGAGCACGGTACCTTTTCAGAAGGTGAAGGAAAAAAGTGCAGGCGGAAAGCGTGTGATTGCGATTTCGAAGGCCGGGCACTGTCTTGAATTATGGCAGGACGGAGTACGGGTGAAGCGGTATCCGTGCAGCACTGGTACTGTGGACGGAGACAAGGAACGGGAGGGCGACGAAAAAACGCCGGACGGCGAGTTCTATATCTGCCTTATGAATAACAACAGTGCGTATACGAAGGGCATCGGCCTCAGTTATCCGATGATTGAGGATGCCGAACGCGGCCTCAGCACCGGACTGATCAGCGGGGCACAATACAGCTCCATCGTGAGTGCGATCAACCGTCACGGAAAGCCGGACTGGTATACCAATCTGGGCGGTGAGATCGAGATTCACGGCGGCAGCGATACGCTCGGAAGCAATGCAAGCCGTGGCTGCATCGTTCTTACGAATGCGGATATTCTGGATTTATTCAGCCGTGTCAGCTACGGAGACACGGTGCTGGTGTATGAGTGACATGTATGCAGCTCCGGGCTGCCGGAAGGAATATCCGGCGGCCCGGAGCCATTTTTAAGGAAATGAATTTGCAGTGCTGCGAAAATCCGGTGCGGGGAATGCTTTGATCGGCGCTTCCCGAGGGAAGGAAAACGGCGGAACGAAGAGAAGGGAGACAGCAGTATGGGACTTGAAATCGAACGGAAGTGGCTGGTACAGGGCTGGCCGGAGGGCTATGAGCTTCTGAAGGAGGAGGAGATGCGGCAGGGCTATATTTCAGTGAAGCCTACGGTGCGGATTCGGGAGGAGAATGTACGGGTCTCCATGGATCCGGCGGTGCCGGTGCAGGACAGCTTCATTCTCTGCTTTAAGTCCAAGGGGACGCTGAGCCGGAAGGAAATTGAGTTTCCGATCGAAGAGGCACGCTTCCGGGAGCTGGAGGATCTGATCGGTCTTCCGTTGATTCCGAAGCTTCGCCGGACCTACCGGCTGCCGGACGGGCATCGGCTGGAGGTGAATCATGTGGATGAGGGCACACCGACGGAATTCTGGTATGCGGAGGTAGAGTTTGCATCCGAGGATGAAGCGCAGCGCTTTGAGCCCGAAGCGTCCGGACTCGGAGAATATCTTTCGAATGATGTCACCGGGCAGCCGGGACAGTCTATGGGGGCGTACTGGCGGGCGACGCGGCTTGATCGTTCTGCCGGGGCCTGAGAGAGGAGATCGAGACCCGGATTTTGAGTCCGGGAAGAAATGAAGGCTGCCGCCTGAGGTCAGGACTCCGCAGCATTTTTTGCGGCCTCACGGTCATTGACAAGCCAGATCCAGGCCACCAGTGCCAGCGGAAGGAGCTCGATCAGAATGGCAGGCGCACCGTAACGGTCACAGGCGAAGATGGAGCAGACGGCCGCGCCGTAGAAGCAGAGCAGCGTCACGGTATAGAACAGTCCCTGACGGAAGCTCTCGTGCTTTCCGGTCAGACAGAAGTCGATCCAGCCGAAGAGGGCCAGCTTACTGTTGTTGGAGCAGAAAATGGTAGAGCAGCTGAAGCCCTCGGCGCCGGTGAAGGTGCCCCACTGCATGCCGGTCAGAAAGAAGATCGGATAGAGAGCAAGCACACCGTGGACGGATTCCGGGATGACTGCCGACAGGAGGATACAGACGGTCTGGCTGAGAAGACAGGTGATTTCGGCGCTGCGCCGGTTTTTGAGCTGAAGGATATGCGTGAGTGCAAGGGAAAAAAGAAATACGAGAATTGCACCGAAGTGGAAGATGGCATCCGAGAGATTGTGGCCCAGCAGCATATAGCGGAAGGCATTGGCCAGATTGGCCGTAACGGCCTGCCCGAAGGATCCGCGGACCAGAATGCCGTACATTCCGGCAAAGCCGCCCATAAAGGCCATCAGAAAATGCATCAGCAGGTTACCTCTGGATTTAATCAGCTTCATTGCAGGCTCCATTCTATATAAAGCAGGATGCCGGAGGATGATACGGTCACGCCGCCTCCGACGATCAACCGACACAGACTATAGCACGCCTGCCTGCAGAATTCCAGTGGCAGACGGAAAGAAACACAATCGTAATTTTCTTCGGAAGGCCGGCCGAAAATTTGCTAGAATAGACAGAAATGACGTGTCCGCCGGGCCATACGGCGGGCATCTGCAGTGGAGGAAACCTTGAACCAGAAAACACAGAAAATCACCTTCGGTGCGATGATCATCGCACTCTTTGCCATTCTTCTCATCGTGGACCGGCAGACCGGCTCCATGCTGCAGGGACTTCTGATCTTCGTACTGCCGATTCCGATGGTCGCCTACGGCGCGCGCTACGGTCTTACCTCGAGTCTGGCCGTCTGGGCGGGCGCGGTGCTGATGGCGGTCTTCTTCAGCACACCGACCTCGCTGGTCTATGCGGCGGTGCAGGGCTTCATCGGCATGATTCTCGGAAGCCGCATTTATCAGAAAAAGGATATGACGCGGACGCTTTTGCTGGTCATGCTGCTCTCAATTCTCAGTGAGCTTGTAAACCTCGTGCTGCTCGCGGCACTTTCCGGCACCTCCCTTCAGCAGGATGTGCTGGAAATGCAGACGATGATGCAGCAGGCCATGGAGACAGCGCAGAAGATGGCCGGTGCCAATGCACAGAACGCAGCTGCAGAGAGCATGCTGCAGCAGATGCTGGGCGAGCATTTCCTCCGGCGCATCCTTCTGGTGGCGACGGCCTTCGGCGGTGCCGTTCAGGGCTTCATCATTTATGAGCTGAGCCTTCTGATCCTACGGCGCCTGCATGTGGCGGTCCCGCAGCCGAAGCCGCTCCTCGACTACTATCCGCCGAAGCTGCTGGGTCTTCTGTCTTTCCTCGCCTTCCTCGGATACAATTACAGCTTTATGAGTTCGAATGAAAATGAGCTGATGGTGAGCATACTGCAGATCGTCGGCATCGTCGGCTACATTATCCTTATGTGCTTCGGTGCCATCGCCATGTCGTTTCTTCTCCGGATCTTTCTCACGCGCACGAAGCTCATGAACGGCATCCTCACGGCGCTCAGCATTTTCCTGCTCCCGCAGGTGCTCCTTTTCCTTGGGCTCTTTTACATGACCGGATCACTGCATGCATATATTGCGGGGAAGCTGCAGGACGGAAATGTCCGAGGATGATAATTCCGGCTTGATTTACCCTAGGGCGGGAGGGTACAATGGAGCTGTTGACGCCGGGCGGGATTTCGAAACCGGCCCGGCATTAAAAAGATTCTAAGGAGAGAAGAGTATGAAAAAGCTTGTAACTGCAGTACTGACCGCCGCAGCGGCGGTTTCGATGAGCGTAACATCCTTCGCCGGTGTATGGAGCTGGATCGATGTAAACGGAGACGGTGTACAGGAGTGCTATTATTTCACCGAGGACGGAAATTATCTGAAGAGCACGACCACACCGGACGGCTATCAGGTAAATGCAGAGGGACAGTGGACCGAGAACGGCGTCGTACAGACGAAGGGCAGTCTGACAACGGCAGCGGCACAGAGCTCCACAGGCAAGACCTATACCGATGATTACAGCGGTACGTATGAGTATGAGGCGCAGAATTATAATGGAGACAAGACCGGTTATACAGATGTTGTAACCTATAATCCTGCGGATCAGACGCTGATGGTTGAGTCATATTGGAGCGATGTCGATGGCGAGTCCGGCGGTGTGGGCAGCTGCGTTTATAAATATTCCGGCGTGACCGAGCTTGGCACCTGCTTTTCCTATGAAACAGCGGAAGAAAAGGGCTCCGTATGGTTTGCGGCACCGGGCGTTATGCTGGCCGGCGATCAGCAGGTTCAGCGAAACTAAGGAAATGCTGATTTAATCAGCATTTCCCTAAGGACGGAATCGGTCGGGACCATCCCGTCCCGGCCGGCGCATCGCCGAAGCAGACAGAGAAGACGGCGGCACATGGAGGAACAGATGAAGACAAAGGTTTATATTGACGGACAGAGCGGCACCACCGGACTTCAGATTTTTGACCGGATCGGGCAGCGGACGGATCTCGAGCTTCTCCGGATCCCGGAGGAGCTTCGGCATGATCCGGCGGAGCGGAAGAAGTATCTGAACAGCGCAGACATTGTATTTCTGTGTCTGCCGGATGACGGTGCCCGGGAGGCGATTTCCTTCATTGAAAACCCGGAGGTCCGCGTCATTGATGCATCCACGGCGCACCGCACCCATCCGGACTGGACCTATGGATTTCCGGAGCTGTCGAAGGAGCAGCGGGAGGCCATTCGCAGCAGTAAGCGGGTTGCCAATCCGGGCTGCCATGCCACCGGCTTCATTTCAGTGACGGCGCCGCTCCTTCGGATGGGCATTCTCCCGACGAATTATCCGATGAGCAGCTACAGCCTGACCGGCTATTCCGGCGGCGGCAAGAAGATGATCGCAGAATATGAGGCTTCGGAGCGTTCGGTGCTTCTCGATGCACCGGGCATCTACGGACTGAACCTGCGTCATAAGCATCTTCCGGAGATGCAGGCCGTGACCGGACTTCAGTATCCGCCGGTCTTCATGCCGGTGGTGGATGATTACTATAAGGGCATGGCCACCAGCATTTTCCTGCAGAACCGTCTTCTGAACGGTCAGCCGGGCGCGGAGGAAATCTGTGCACGGCTCGCCGACTACTACCGGGACGAGCAGTTTGTTACAGTGGTTCCGTTTGGTGAGAACGACAGCAAGCTCTATGCCAATAAGCTTTCCGGCACCAATCAGCTGGAGATTGTCGTATGCGGCCACGAGGAGCAGACGACCGTCACGGCACTGTTTGACAACCTCGGAAAGGGCGCGAGCGGCGCCGCGGTTCAGAACATGAACATCATGCTGGGCCTTCCGGAGGAGACCGGATTGTAATGCAGGCGGCTGCCTTCGGTGCTCCGGCGGAGTTGTTATGGTTATAGCAACTATAAATATTATTCCATATTGAACGACTTGACAAAGCCGTTTAAAAGGACTACAGTACCGAAGAAATCAATAAAGCTTAAAAACGTTGACGAGAAAAAGTAGCAGTCGGAGCGAGTCAGAGAGCTGTCGGAGGGTGCGAGACAGTGGGGGGATGGCTGTGAAGATCATCTCTGAGTTGCGCGCTGAACGCTTTCGTCAGTAGGTTACGCCGGCACGGTCTCCGTTACAGGACCTGGCATTGATAGATGCGACAGAGTGGTCGTTTTTTCGGCAATGAGAGTGGTACCGCAGAGGTTTAGGCCTTTGTCTCTTTACATCGTAAGGAGGCAGAGGCTTTTTTATTTGCAGCGAGAAATGCGGATTTCGGCTGCATTTTCATAGCAGGCGGACGCAGCAGCTGCCGAGAAACAAAGCTTTCAACCGCTTTTGCGGATGAAATAAAGCGGTGCTTCGGCACCGTAAAAAAGGGAGTTTTAAGGAGGAGAATTATGAAAAAGAACAGATGGATGGCCATGATGATGGCCGGCGCAGTGGCAGTATCGATGGCAGCATGTGGATCTTCGGGCACAGCGGAGGCAACGACCGCCGCAGCATCCGAGGCCGCTTCTTCGGAGACGAAGGCTGCAGAGGAGAAAATGGAAGAGAAGACCGAAGAGGCCGCAGACAGCAGCACAAGCGAGGACATTAAGAACGCATCGAACGTACAGCCGGAAATCCCGGACGGTGCGACCGTGCTGAAGCTTGGCATGACCACCAACGAGCAGGATTCCTTCATGATTGCGGCCGTGAAGTTCGCACAGGAGGTACAGGACAAGACCGACGGCAAGTATGCCATCGAGCTTCATCCGAACGGAGACCTCGGCGGTGAGCGGGATATGCTCGAGTCCATGCAGATGGGTACCCTGGATATGGGCATTGTGACCTCCGGCCCGTTTGTAAACTTCTCATCCGATATGGGTGTCCTTGATATGCCGTATCTCTTTGCAAACAAGGAGCAGGCCTATGCCGTACTTGACGGGGAGGTCGGCCGTTCCCTGCTGGATACACTGGAAAGCTCCAGCCTGAAGGGCCTCGCCTATGCAGAGCGCGGCTTCCGTGACATCACCAACAGTGTGCGTCCGGTGAAGACCGCAGAGGATCTGAAGGGCCTGAAGATCCGTGTCATGGAGAATGAAGTCTACCAGAAGGCCTTCGAGGCACTGGGCGTCAATGCTACGCCGATGGCCTGGGCCGATGCGCTGACCGCACTGCAGCAGGGCACCGTCGACGGCGAGGAGAACCCGATCAACGTGATCAATTCCTACAAGCTCTGGGAGTCCCAGAAGTATGCGACGCTGGACGGCCACAGCTATTCCACGGCCATCGTCACCATGTCGCTTGACAAGTTCAATGAGCTTGATGCCGATACACAGCAGATTTTCCTCGATGCTGCGCAGGATGCCGCAGAGTACGAGCGTGCATGGGTAGCCGCTCAGGAGGAGGACCAGCTGCAGGCCATGAAGGACAACGGCATGGAGGTCATCGAGGATCCGGATATCGACTCCTTCAAGGCTGCCGTTCAGCCGGTATATGATGCATATCCGCAGTATGCAGACTACGTACAGAAGATCAATGATGTCATTGCAAACATGGGCTGATCGGAAGGCCAATGCTGAGTAAAAGGAGGCAAACAACGTGGGATTCGTGAAAGCGGTTCATAAGCTGTCGGATGCGCTGGACAAGGTGATGGGATATGTGATCTTCGTCCTGCTGCTTCTGATGGTCATCATCACGGGGGCACAGATCGTGTGCCGTATCTTCTTTAAGTCCCTGCAGTGGTCCGAGGAGGCGACGCGCTACCTGCTCATCTGGTGCTCCATGCTGGGCGCCGGCTGTGTATACAAGCATGGCGGACATATCTCCGTCACGGTGCTGCAGGATGTGATGCCTGAGAAGGTGAAGCGGATCATGCAGCTTCTCGTGCATGCACTGTGCTTTGCACTCTGCATCCTGGTCGTTTACTACGGCTACCGGTATTTCGGAAAGCAGGGCACACAGCTTTCGGCCTCCCTTCGCTGGCCGATGCGCTATGTATACCTGGGTATTGACTTCGGCTGTGCCTTCATGGCCGTGCATGCCCTGGATGCATTTCTGCAGCTTCTGTTCTGTATCGATGATCATGAGGAGGTGGAGTCATAATGGCAGCGATTCTTTTTATTTCCTTTGCGGTGCTTCTGCTTCTCGGAGTGCCGGTGGGCTTTACGATTGCCATTGCCGCATTTCTTACCCTGGTGGCCGGCGGTGTACCGGCGCTTATGATGGTGCAGCGTATTTTCACCTCTCAGGACAGCTTTTCGCTGATTGCGGTTCCGTTCTTTATCCTGGCCGGTGACCTGATGTCCAAGGGCGCCGTCTCCAAGGTGCTGGTGGAGTTTGCCGAGTCATTGCTTGGCTGGATCCGCGGCGGTCTTACCATCGTATCTGTACTGGCCGGCATGTTCTTTGCAGCGATTTCCGGATCCGGTGCGGCCACCACGGCCGCGGTCGGTGCGACCCTGATTCCGGAGCTTGAGAAGCGCGGCTACCATGTAGACAAGTCGGCCGCTCTCATTGCTGCCGCCGGTACCATTGGCGTCGTCATTCCGCCGTCGGTTCCGATGGTACTGTATGCCGTTATTGCGGAGCAGTCGGTCAATACGCTTTTCCGGAACGGCTTCGTTCCCGGCATTGCCATGGGCGCGATTCTCATCGTCATTGCCCTGGTGGAGGCGCGGAAGCTGTCCTATCCGAAGGGGGCGGCCTTCAGCGTGAAGAATGTAGTGAAGACCTTCGTACGGGCGATCTGGGGCATCCTGATGCCGCTGATCATCCTGGGCGGTATTTTCTCCGGCTATTTCACACCGTCGGAGGCCGCGGATGTCGCCGTGATCTATTCCATTCTCATCGGCTTCTTCGTCTATCGGGATCTGACACCGAAGAGTCTGATGGAAATTATGAAAAATTCTGCCAAGACCTCCTCAGTCATCATGATGATCATCGGCTTCTCAGGCCCGTTCGCCTGGGTGCTGGCGAACTGGAAGATTCCGGAGATGATTTCGAAGGCCGTGCTGTCGGTATCAGACAATACCTTCATCATTCTGTTTCTCATCGGTCTCATCATTCTGGTGGCCGGTGTCTTCATGGAGACCTCGTCGGCGATCATTCTGCTTACGCCGGTCTTCCTGCCGCTCGTGAAGGCGATGAATGTGAGTCTCGTACACTTCGGTGTTGTCTTCGTGGTGGGTCTTGCCATCGGCATGATCACACCGCCGGTGGCCATCAACCTGTTTGTGGCCTCGGGCATTACGGGTCTTCCGATGACCCGGATTTCAAAGGCGATTATTCCGTATCTCATCGGTCTCATCGTAATTTTCTTTGTGATTCTGTATGCGCCGCTTGTATTTCCGGCGCTGATTATGGCATGATAAGCCCATAGGAAGCCGGGTCCGATGCACGAAGCGGCCGGAAGGCACAGCTGCATCGGATCTTGGGCGCTCTTAAGCGATAGATTTCAGGAGGAATTTTTATGCGTAGTGATGTAATGAAGAAGGGAATCGAGCATACGCCGCACCGTTCTCTTTTAAAGGCCGACGGCCTGACCGATGAGCAGATCCGCCGCCCGCTGATCGGTGTGGTCAACTCCTTCACCGAGGTGGTGCCGGGACATGAGCACCTGCAGCAGATTTCACGGGCCGTGAAGGACGGCATTCTGATGGCCGGCGGCACACCGCTCGAGTTTAATACCATCGCGGTCTGCGACGGTATCGCCATGGGTCATGACGGCATGCATTTTTCATTGTCCTCCCGTGAGCTGATCACGGATACCATTGAGTGCATGGCCAGCGGACATGCACTCGATGCGCTTGTATTTATCCCGAACTGTGATAAAATCGTACCCGGCATGCTGCTGGCGGCCTGCCGTCTGAATCTTCCGTGCGTCTTCGTATCCGGCGGACCGATGCTGTCACAGCATGAGCGGGACCTGAATACCGCCTTTGAGGCGGTCGGTGCCTTCAAGGCCGGCCTGATGGATGAGAAGGGTGTGCTGGATATCGAAAATACCTGCTGCCCGACCTGCGGCTCCTGCTCCGGCATGTTCACGGCGAATTCCATGAACTCCCTCTGTGAGGTGTTGGGCATGGCTCTGCCGGGCAACGGCACCATTCCGGCAGTTTATTCCGAGCGTATCCGTCTTGCGAAGCTGGCCGGCATGCAGGTGATGGAGGTTCTTGAAAAGGATATCCGTCCGAAGGACATCATTACGGCCGATGCCATCGAAAACGCACTGACGACGGATATGGCGCTCGGCTGCTCCACCAATACCGCTCTTCATCTGATGGCGGTGGCGCATGAGGCCGGCGTACCGTTTGATCTTCATAAGATCAATGAGATTTCCGACCGCACGCCGAACCTCTGCCATCTGGCACCGGCCGGCCACCATCATATGCAGGATCTCATGGATGCCGGCGGCATCTATGCCGTAATCCACGAGCTCGATCAGCACGGCCTCATTCACCGGGACTGCATGACCGTGCTCGGCACGACCATCGGCGAGGCAACGAAGGACAGCGTAAACCGCAATCCGGAGGTCATCCGTCCGTTTGAGAATCCGTACCTGAAGGAGGGCGGTCTCGCCGTACTGTACGGAAACCTTGCGCCGCACGGCTCCATCGTCAAGCGCTCCGCCGTGGCACCGGAGATGATGGTCAATGAATGCACGGCCCGCTGCTTCGATTCCGAGGAGGAGGCGATCAAGGCCATCTACGGCGGACAGATTCATTCCGGCGACTGCGTCGTGATCCGCTATGAGGGTCCGGCCGGCGGACCGGGCATGCGTGAGATGCTCGGTCCGACCTCTGCGATTGCCGGCATGAAGCTGGATACCACGGTTTCTCTGATCACCGACGGACGCTTCTCAGGCGCATCGCGCGGCGCCGCCATCGGACATATTTCTCCGGAGGCGCAGGCCGGCGGACCGATTGCCTACGTGAAGGACGGTGACCGGATTAAGATCGATATTCCGCATTATTCCATTGAGCTCGAGGTATCGGAGGAGGAGCTTGCGGAGCGGAAGAAGACCATGAAGGTACGCGAGCAGCGGAACCTCACCGGCTATCTTCGGAAGTACGCAAAGCTCGTGCATTCCGCAGATTCCGGTGCGATCGTGGAGTAACGGCCTATCGGGCTCTGCCGTTTCGGCAGGGTCCGGTTTTGTTTGTGAGAGAATGCCTTGCCCTTCGGCAGGGCATTGTGTTTATTGTGAAGATCCCGCGATGCAGCTCCGGGAAGGAAAGGAAAAACATGTCATATACAGTGAATCTTCCGCATTACAGTGTAGGTGCGGACTGCTATCAGGAAATCCCGAAGATCTGCGGACGCTTCGGAAAAACTGCGGCCGTGGTGGGCGGCCGCATCGCCATGGAGAAGGCACGTCCGTACCTTACGAAGGCATTGGAAAACAGTGATTTCCGCATTCTGGAGTATGTATGGTACGGCGGAAACTCAACCTATGAGAACGGCGACCGGGTGCTTTCGAATGAAAACGTCCGGAACGCCGATGTGATCTTCGCCGTCGGCGGCGGCCGGGCCTGCGATACCGGAAAGTATGTGGCGGATCAGCTGCATAAGCCGCTCTTTACCTTCCCGACCCTGGGCTCCAACTGCGCGGCCGTGACGGCCATCTCGGTCATCTATAACGAGGACGGCTCCTTCCGGGAGTATTACTATCCGGATTCAGCGGAGCATATGTTCCTGAATACGGCTGTGGTGGCGGACTCACCGGTGGATTATCTCTGGGCCGGCATCGGAGATGCCCTGTCCAAGGAATATGAAGCGGTATTCTCCTCCTCCCAGGATGCGCTGGATGCGAAGCACAGCCCGCTGATCGGCGTACAGGTGTCCCATGCCTGCACGAATCCGCTGATGGAGTTCGGCCGGCAGGCGCTGGAGGACTGCCGGCATCACGTCGCCTCCAATGCTCTCGAGCAGGTCGCCCTCGACATTATCGTATCCACGGGCATCGTGTCGCTTCTGGTATCGAAGGCCGGGGATTATTACTATAATTCGACTCTGGCACACTGCGTATACTACGGCTCGACGGTGACGAAGAAGGGCGAGCAGCATCTCCACGGTGAGGTGGTTTCCCTCGGTGTCCTCTGCCTTCTGGAGTACGAGAAGAATAAAACCGAGCTTCAGCGCTGCATGGCGTTCAATGCCTCTCTGGGACTTCCGGTATGCTTCGATGATGTGGAAATCGAGGAATCTGAGTTTGACGTAATGGCCGACAAGTTCGTGCAGACCACGGAGTGGGCCCATGTGCCGGCGGGCGTAACGCGGGAGGGCTTCCTTTCGGCCATGCGGGCGCTCAATGCCCGGGGCCGTGCATATAAGGAGAATCATAAAGCGTAAGGGAAGAGAAGAACTATGAGCAAAAGTAGTGTACAGAGCATGACGGCGGGCTCGCCGCTTCGCCTCATTCTGGTTTTTATGATTCCGCTTCTGCTGGGAAATCTCTTTCAGCAGTTCTACAATATCGTGGATGCCATGATCGTCGGACGGCTTCTGGGCGCGGATGCACTGGCGGCGGTAGGCTCGAGCTCGAGCGTCCAGTTTCTGGTGCTCGGCTTCTGTATGGGCAGCTGTGCCGGCTTCGGCATTCCGGTTTCCCAGCGCTTCGGTGCGGAGGATATGCAGGGGCTTCGGCGCTATGTCTACCACAGCGCGGCGGTCACGGCCGTCATTGCCGTCGTTCTGACGGCGCTTACAGCGCTGCTCTGCCCGATGATCGTGCGGATCATGCAGACGCCGGACAATATTTACCGGGATGCATATCAGTATCTGCTGGTCATCTTTCTCGGCATTCCCTTCACGCTGCTCTATAACCTCCTGTCCAGTCTGCTGCGGGCGGTCGGAAACTCGAAGGCGCCCTTCCTTTTTCTGGCGGTTTCCACCTTCCTGAACGTCTTTCTGGATCTGTTCTGCATCATCGTCCTGCACCTCGGCTGTGCCGGTGCGGCCATTGCGACCGTGGCCTCCCAGGCCCTGAGCGGTCTGGCCTGCCTTGTATACATTATTCGCTGCATGCCGGTGCTGCATCCGGAGAAGGCGGACTGCCGCTGGAACGGCTCAATCGCCCGGAATCTTGTGGTGATGGGCGTACCGATGGGACTTCAGTATTCGGTGACGGCCATCGGCTCCATGGTCATGCAGTCGGCAAACAACGGCCTCGGCTCCATCTATGTATCCGGCTTCACCGCCGGCACGAAGGTGAAGCAGCTGATGCTGTGTCCATTTGATGCGGTCTCCACGGCGATGGCCACCTTCGTCGGTCAGAACATGGGCGCCCGGCGCATGGACCGCGTGAAGCAGGGCATTCGCATCACCCTGATCACCGCCGTCGGCTACGGACTTCTGGCCGGCGTCATCATGAATGTCGGCGGCCATTTCCTCGGCAGCCTTTTTGTGGATGCAGCCAATGCCTCCGTCATCGACGCTGCGGCGCACTACATGGGCGCGCTCGGCGTTCTGTACTGGCTGCTGGCGATTCTGGACGTTACACGTTATGCCATCCAGAGCCTCGGCTACAGCGGCCGCTCCGTCATCAGCGGCGCCATGGAGATGGTCGCCCGCATCGTGGTGGCGATGATCTTCGTGCCGCTCTTCGGCTATACCGCCATCTGCTGGACCGACCAGGCCGCCTGGTTTGCCGCCTGCGCTTACCTGATCCCGATGCTTCTGCATCTTCTCCGTAAGGTCGAAGCGGGGCTGGGATGATCGAAAGCTGACATGTAATCAGCCGGGGCTGCCCCGGCTGATTTTTTATGCAGTGTATGGCACGAAAGGAGGATTCAGGGTATAATTAAAGGTGATGCAAGCTATGAAATGTCAGCAGGGAAGGAGTTACAGCGATGAAGGGCATGTGGAAGCATTACGTTACGACAGGTGTCTTTATGGTCCTCATGATTCTCGTGCTGGTCGTTTATCAGCACTTTCTTCATCATGCGCTGTATCTTGAGAGCTCCGAGCAGCTGCTGGCGACCTACGGGCAGACCAATCAGATCTTCACGGTATTTGCGCAGCGAAACTGGAACGTGCTGACGGACTGGGATTCGAACCTTCAGTATATTTCGGGCGATAAGGATGTGACGCTTGCGTGGCAGCGCTTCGCCGGACGGAAGAACAGCTGGGACTACCAGGACTTTTATATGTTCAATGAAGACGGCGCGTATCTTACGGCAAGCGGGCGGAAGGGGACGGCCGACAGCATTGATGAGGTGATCCGGGAGCTCTACCGGAAGAATGCGCCGGTGGTTTCGGAATATACGGCCAGCAGCGGTGAGGACCGGATCGTGTTTGCGGTTCCGCTCCGCACGGAATTTACGATGAATGGGGTCACCTATACCGGTGCGGCCGTGAGCTATAATGTGGAAACCGTGGAGAGCCTGATCGCCCGGTCGGCCTACAGTGATCAGAGCAGCTGCTATCTCCTGGATTCCGAGGGCAATGTCGTGCTTTCCCTGAAACCCCGGCAGAGGGGCGGTGAGGAGCTCGTAAATTTCTTTACCTTTCTCGGCGGTCTTCATTTTACGGAAGGCACGCTGGAGTCGGTGCAGAGCGGGATCGAAACGACGGGCGAGGGAAGTGCCGCCTTTCAGACGAAGAACGGCGGCTATTATATGGTCTATCAGCCGGTCGGCATCAATGACTGGAGCCTCGTCGGCATCGTCGAAATCGCGGCGGTCAATGCCGGCAGTGAGCAGCTGATCCATGTTACCAGTCTGGTGATTCTGGCGCTGATGATTCTTCTGTCGATCCTGATTATACGACTGATTACCCTGCATGCGGGACAGCAGCTGCAGCAGCAGAAGCTGCTGCATACAACCCTGGCCGAGCAGAAGGAGCAGCTCGATCATCTCTTCTTCGGCATGACACAGATCGTGGATTCCTATGCGATCGTGGATTTTTCGAGCGGCAGCTACAAATATTATGAGCATATGAATCGGCAGAGCCTGCATCCGTCCGAGGGGAGATATCAGGAGCTCATCTCGGATGTGGACCGGCGCTATGTCGTTCTGTCGGATACGGAAAACATGAAGCTCGGGCAGCTTCTTTGTAAGGAGCATCTTGAGCAGGAGCTCCGGCAGGGAAGAAGCTTTCTCCAGATTGAATACGGCGGCCGCACGGAGAATGTATACAAAATCCTGAATGTGATTGCCGTTGAATGGGATGCAGACGGTAAGCCGCTCAAGGTGATGCTGATCGCGCAGGACATCGGACGCCGCTATGAGCTTGAGAATCTGGCCAACACGGATGGCCTGACCGGACTTTTCAATGAGCGCTGCTTCAGCAACGTTCTGCATCAGAAGAAGGATAAGAAGAAGCCGTTTGTCCTCTTTTACCTCGATCTGGATCACTTTAAGCCGATCAACGATACCTACGGCCATGATATGGGCGATAAGCTTCTGAAGGAGGTGGCGCGCCGGCTGCAGAGCTGCATCCGCAGTCAGGACTATGCCTTCCGCATCGGCGGCGATGAGTTTGCGATGATCATCAGTGCCGACATGACGCCGGAGCTGTGTGATACGAAAAAAAAGTTTATAGAGGAGCAGCTGCTGGCGCCCTATGAGATCGACGGACAGCGGCTGCCGATCGGCGTCAGCTGCGGCTATGCCGTATATCCGCGGGAGGCAGAGGATACCGCGCAGGTTCGTATTCTGGCGGACCGTCGGATGTATATAGAAAAGGAAGAAAATCACCGGAAGGCCGGCACGCCGATGCGGTGAACAGAAAAATCAAGGAGCGAAAATTATGAAAATTTCATTGCTGGAACCGATCGGTGTCTCCGAGGACTGTATTCGGGCGCTTTCTGCGCCGCTTCTCCAGAGGGGACACGAATTTGTATATTATGATACGAAGACGACAGATCCGGAGGAGCTGATCGCCCGCAGCCGGGGCTGTGAGGTGGTTATGATTGCAAATAACCCGTATCCGGCCGAGGCTGTGGCGCAGGCGGACAGGCTTCGGCTTCTGTCGGTGGCCTTTACCGGCATCAATCATGTGGCAGCGGAAGCCTGCAAAGACAAGAATGTTATGATCTGCAACGCGGCCGGCTATTCGGATCAGACCGTGGCGGAGCTTGTGCTCGGCATGGCCGTAGATGCACTCCGGAACGTAGTGCGGGCAGACGGACAGATCCGAAACGGCGGCACCAGTGCCGGCCTGGGCGGACGGGAAATCTGCGGCCGTACCGTCGGCATCATCGGTCTCGGCCGGATCGGCCTTCGGACGGCAAAGCTGTTCCAGGCCTTCGGCGCCCGCGTTATTGCCTATAACCGCAGTCAGTCGGAGGAAGCCCGGCAGCTCGGGATCGAATATGTGACGCTTGAGCACTTGCTTTCCGAAAGTGACATTGTCTCCCTGCACCTTCCGCTCTCGGCAGAAACGAAGGGCTTCCTTTCCGCCGAGAGGCTCGCAGAGATGAAGCACGATGCGGTTTTCATCAACTGCGCCCGCGGCCCCATCGTGGACAATGCAGCCCTCGCAGACGCGCTGAACGAAGACCGCCTCGGCTTCGCCTGCGTAGATGTCTTTGATGTGGAGCCGCCCCTTCCGGCAGACTATCCGCTCCTGCATGCCAAGCATACCCTCCTGACGCCTCATCAGGCCTTCATTTCGGAGGAATCCATGATCCGCCGCGCACATATCGTTTTTGACAACGTGACGGCCTATCTGGACGGTCAGCCGATCAATGTATGTAAGCTGTGACGAATATGACATACATCAATTTTTACATGAAATGTGTCATAATCACTGCGATTCCACTGTATATTAAACATTTAATTCACCCGCATCATTTTCGTGAAAAATTTCCTTATGATGATCCGCCCCCCAAGTTTTTGGGTTCGTTCTCATTGGGAGAATTCGTACAATATATCATTCAGATAGTAACATTGCCTATTATAGGATTTGCTGCGATCCCTTTGCAAAGCTGGGGGAAGGCAGCGGATGCAATTCTTACGATTTTATTAGGTATGTGGTGCTTTATTCCGACAAGACTCGCCAGAAAAATAGACGGTTGGTAACGCGGCAGCTTTCATAAAAAAGAGGAGGACGGAATTTCCGCCCTCCTCTTTTGTTGTTCAGGCTTCGTTCATGCCTCAGCCATCAGTGCGTATAATTTTTACTTGCTGCATAATCGCGGAAGCACTGCGCCCATACTACGTAGGCGTCGGCGTTCTGGTGAATCTGCTGGTCACTGCAGTACTTCGGATCCAGGTTTCCGTTGGCATCCGCCAGACGGTCCGCGATGTTCATGTAGCCCCAGCCGTTCTTCTGTGCGAGCTCCTGCATCGCTGTATTCAGCTTCCGCACGGTCGGATTATCGAAGGCCCAGGACTTCACGCCCTTATAATGCTTCGTATATCCCGGATAAATGTAAGTGGTGCTGATGATGGTGAAGTCGGTATCCGGATTTACCTCCTTGATTTTATTGATCAGCTGTGTATAACGGCTCACGATATCGCTGGTACGGTCGCCGAGATCGTTGAAGCCGAAGAACATGTAGACATGCTTCGCACCGAGAAGCTTCACGGAATCCCAGACATTCATGAACTGTCCCTTGTAGACCGGATGGGCAATGGTGCTGTCCTCTGCAACCGGCACCAGTGCATTGATGAGATTGTAGCGGGAAGCGGTCTGGAACTGAAGCTCGCCCATCAGCGGATTCTCCTTGTTGGCCTGGGCAAAGAGCTTGAAGCCGTCTGCCACGGAGTCACCGAGTACAATGGAATCCTTATAGAAATCCAACACACGCTGATCCTCTGTCAGCGGCAGGCCGGCCGCTGTTGTACCGGAAGCCGCGGCCGCGGTTGTTTCTGCAGCGGCTGTCACGGTCTGCACTGCATCACCGTCTGCAAATGCCGTCATCCCGGCTGAAAAAATCATTGCTGCGGTCAGCATCATTGCTGCACCGTGTTTCATAAATTTATTCATAGTCATTTTCTCCCTTCAAAAAGCACAAATGCGTATGCGTCCGCATTTCCTTAATATAGTCTGAAAGCCGCATGAACGCAAGTGGTTCGTACTGCTCAGAAAATCCCCCCGATTCCGAGATCAGTATCTATGGTATTCATGTTGTAGAGTACCAGTACATCCGTTACCTCTGGATGTTCATTGATGAAGTGCGATGGTCCGAAGCGGTAGTAGCGGGTATCCAGCACATAAATCTTCTTAAAATGGTTCACAAGAAATGGCACCATGGAGTTCGCGTAGCTGTCCTTCACCAGCACCAGCTGACGGTCTGAATCGGCACCGGCGCTCGTGATCTCCACCAGCGGATGCAGATTGTTGAGGAACATGGAATACTTGTCCTTCTGCGCGAGATAGCTTCGGTTGTACAGAGTATCGGTCATCTCGCCGGTATCCGGATAGCTGACGCTCAGCTCATTTTCCGGCCGCTCGTAGAGCGTGATCGTATCGCCCGGCACGGTGCTGTCGTGGAGCTTTGAGTAGATTGTGCCGTGAAAATCCTCGCTCACGACGGTTTTCTGAAAGCTCTCCTCGGACAGCGGGCGAATGCCGGCGGCCGTGCAGTAGGCCTGATAGCCGATGTAGGCCCCGTGGCTCGTCCAATGGTGGTCGGTCCGGTAGTAGAGGTCGGGTGCGCCTGTACCGTCGGAGGCATTGGCCTCGGACGCTGCTGCCGTCTGCAGTGCGCTCCAGGCATCCACGCGCGTGTATTCCGGAAGCGCCGCATAGAGCGCGTTCATCGTATCGATCTGCCGAAGCACGCCGCGGTCCGGTGCACCGGACGGGAGCTTTTCGTTATAGCTGCTGACGGCGGTCGGCACCAGCATAAGCTGCAGCCTCGCACCGGTGGAAACATTGGCATGAAGCTTCTTCAGCTGCGAAATGATCTTTCCGCTCTGCGTCGGCGCTTCATATTCCTCGATATAATAGCCGTCGTCTGCGAGATAGATGCCGTTGATTTCCTTCTTGCCGGTGAGCCGCTCGAATTTCGTCTTGCAGGTCATGAACTGATCCCGGAGCGGAAAGTGGTCCGAGAGATAGCTCTGGATGCCGCTCATATAGCTTCCGTCCTGAAGCGCCTGCAGACGGAAGACGGGCCAGGCGGCCAGCGTGCGGTTTTCATTCTCCGAAAAGCTCTGCTTCGGCAAAAGCATGCATCCGATGCTGAGACAGAGAATCAGCAGGGTAATGCTGTAGACGGAAGCCCGCCGGAGCTTCCGGAGGAGAGGAGTCTTTTTTTCATCAATATGTGCCATATCGGATGCCTTTCCTTAAAAGCGAAAATACAGAAACGGATTATAGGTGTCATTTACAAGGTAGGCCGTCGTCAGAAGGAAGAGGGCAATGTAGCCAAGCCCCGTCATCACGGTGAGGGCGACCGAACGCGCATTGCACGGGACGGCCGGAGCTTCGGAAATGCTTTTTGCAGCCATGTCTGTGCAATCGGCGGTGCGCTGTGCTGCAGCCGGTGCGGATACGAAGGCACGTAGCCGCACCTTCAGCCACGGATAAAACGGGAAGGCCAGAAGACACCCCAGCAGGAGCACACAGAGATTGTTCCGGAGATACCAGAAAAGCGTGCTGTTTACAAGCGGTGCGCCGGAAAGCCCCAGCATAATCCGTATATATTGGCAAAGCTCTCCGAGATCATCGAAGACGAAGATCACAAAGCCGAAGACGACGATCAGAAGGGCATAGAGATGCTGAAGAAGCATCGGCAGCCTCCGAAGCGCCCTTCCGTAGACATCCTTCTCGAGCGCGAGAAGCACGCCGTAATACAGTCCCCACAGCACGAAGTTCCAGGCGGCACCGTGCCAGAGGCCGGTCAGAAACCAGACGATCAGCATATTTCGGAGCTGCTTCTTCTTTCCATGACGGTTGCCGCCGAGCGGAATATAGACATAATCACGGAACCAGGTACCGAGGGAAATGTGCCAGCGGCGCCAGAAGTCGGTAACCGATACCGAGCTCAGCGGATAGTTGAAGTTTTCAAGATAATGGAAGCCGAGCATCTGTCCCATGCCGATGGCCATGTCGCTGTAGGCGCTGAAGTCAAAGTACAGCTGAAGCGTGAAGCAGAGGCCGCCGAGCCAGGCGCCGAGCACGGAGATCTCCGTACCGGGACCGGACACCGCGGTGCCAATGCCTGCATTAGCCGTACCCATCGTGAAGGCACCGGCCTTGATCAGCTCCCAGACCACACCGATGGTGTTCGCGAGGAGCACCTTCTTAAACAGGCCCTGCAGGAAGCGGCAGCTGCCCTCCACGAAGCCCTCCAGGGTAATGCTTCGGGCATGAAGCTCCTCGTTGACCGTAGAGAATCGGACGATCGGACCGGCGATGAGCTGCGGAAACATTGAGACATAGGTGAGGTAATAGAAGTAGTTTTTCTCGACGGCGACCTCGCGCTTATAGAGGTCGATGGTATAGCTCATGGTCTGAAAGGTAAAGAAGCTGATGCCGATCGGAAGCCCGAGTTGCAGCGGCGTGACGGACGTCCCGGCGACGGCATTTAGCGTCTCCACCAGGAAATCCGCATACTTAAAGAACCCGAGGCAGCCGAGGTCAATGAAGACCGACAGAAGAAGACAGAGGCGGCGAAGCCCCGGCTTCTGATCGGCCCGGTCCATGCAGCGGCCGAGGATATAGTCGGACAGGGTCTCGAGAATCATGAGAAGGATGTAGACCGGCTCGCCCCAGGCATAGAAGACGAGAGAAAATACGAGCAGGATGTAGTTTTTCAGTTTGAAGGGTGCGAGATAATAGAGAATCAGGCAAAACGGAAGAAAGTAAAATAAAAAGGGAATACTGCTGAATACCATGGCGGAGCTCCTGAAAAAAAGCTGCCGAAGAGAGCATCCGGCGTATGGTGCGGACGTTTCCTTCGGCAGCGTGTTGCTTAGGGAAATACGAATCAGAACGATTCCGGCGCCGGAGGCGCGAAGGAAATGCTGATTAAATCAGCATTTCCTTAGACCTCGGAGGAAATGACCTGCTCGATCTGAGCGGCATTGTCAGACATAATAAGGTACACATAGCTGCCGGCGGTCTTTACGTAGCCTGCTGCGGCGGTCTGGTATGCCGTCGGATTGTAATCCTGAAGCTCCGCTTCCTTCTGCTGCTTCACGGTGGCGAGCTGAGTGGCCAGGGTGCTTGTGCTTCCGGCGTCTTTTGTCTTCAGAATCACGACGGTATCGGCCTTCGTAACATCCTCGGCGGCCGCGAATACATAGCCGTCCAGCTCCGATACATCGATGCCGTAGTAGTTTGAAATGTAGTCGGCATCGAAGCTTACCATGGTCGGAAGATAGCTGCTCAGCCGGCTGTAAATGTCAGAAGGCGCAGCGCCGGTGGTTTTAGCCGCTTCGGCTGCTGTTGTCTCGGCCTCCTTCGTTTCCGCAGCGGTCGTTTCCTTCGCCGCTTCGCTGCCTGCTTCCACGGTCGTTTCCGGGGCGGTGGTGGATTCCTCCTTAGCTTCGGCGGTCGTCTCCGAAGTTGTGGTGGATTCCTCCTTTTCTGCGGCGTTTGTTTCTTCGGCCGCGGCCGAAGTCGCTGCTTCAGTGGTGGTTTCGGCAGTTTCGGTAACGGCTTCGGTCGTCACGACGGCGGCATTTCCGGAGCCGCAGGCGCTCATGAGAAGCGAAGCAGTCAGTGCGGCTGCGCTGAATAATACGGTTTTTTTCATAATAATTCTCCCTTATAATGTGTGGCTGTTGTTCGTTACGGCTGAACAATGACCTATGTGATCCATCCGGACAGGGTGAGCTGCCGGAATATGCGAAGTCTCGTAAAAACTTCATTGCCCGGATGATTATAGCTTCTTATAATAATTTAGGCAATGCTTCGTTCGAAGCATGGAGCGCCCCGAGGGGCATGCATTCGAAATCGGGACCTTGCGTCCGATAGAAACAGACAGGTGAAATCCCGGGACGGCCGGGGGATCATAAAGGAGAACAGGATATGGGAAAGATTACGTTTGAGAAGCCCGGAAACTTTATTTATCCGGTGCCGGCGGTGATGGTCAGCCTTCGGGATGCGGCCGGCCGCTCGAATATCATCACCATCGCGTGGACGGGGACGATCTGCTCGGATCCGCCGATGGCGTATATTTCGGTTCGGAAAAACCGTGCCAGCTATCCGATGCTGATGGAGAGCAGAGAATTTGTGATTAATCTGCCGAATGAGACGCTCGTGCGGGCACTGGATTATTGCGGCGTGCGCAGCCTCGACCGGGTCAACAAGTGGGAGGACATGAAGCTGCATGAGGGAAAAGCCAGTGTGGTGGCGGCACCGACCATCGAGGAGGCCCCGGTTTCCATCGAATGCCGGGTGACGCAGGTGATTCCGCTCGGAAGCCACGACATGTTCCTTGCGGAGGTCGTCGCGGTGGATGTTGACGAGCGCTATATCGACGAAAAAGGCGCCTTTCATATGGACAGGGCGGGGCTTGTGGCCTACAGCCACGGGGATTACCGGGCCCTCGGGCGGAAGCTCGGAAGCTTCGGCTATTCCGTGCGGAAGAAGAGTGCCTCGAAATCGGGAAGCCATGAGGGCGGACGCTCTCAGTCAGGACTGCGCAGCCGGAAAACGCTGAGGAAATGCTGATTTAATCAGCATTTCCTTAGAGAGAAGTAGGATTAAAGCTTGACCTTGCATGGGTTAGGCTTTTCTTATATACTACACGCAGGACAATACCAGAATGGTGGACGGTTAGCCTCAATCTTACCGAAAGGGGCTGGTGCCAATGGTTACGTACAATGATCTGTTTCAGTACACATTAGTATTATGTGCTGTGGCTACGTTGGCAATACTATTGAGCAAAAGAAAATAACCGCCCATACCCTCAGAAAGTCGGCGGCTATTTCTTTGCTTAACACTATTTAAAGGGCTAACCGTTCATCGGTGTTGTCCTGTTTGTATGGTAGCATAACATTTAGACATTTGCAATCATTATAACACATCTATTATTTCGTTAAACCGGTG
>CAVJMS010000017.1:0-56167 GCA_963650995.1 Succinatimonas sp. CAG:777
AGGATTATTTGAAGTGCGGCACTCCGCTGGCACTCATCCTGGCCGTCATGACGATCTTCCTGATGCCGATGATGTTTCCTTTCTATTAAAGACAGCTGTTTATTCAGCGGTATTGAAAAAGCGATCGAAGGACCTGCTTCTCCCGTTTGCAGGTCCTTCGATCGCTTTTTACTGCAACATTTTCAGTACGAATCCTCCTCTTTCTTTTTCTGAAGCGCCTCGATGCGGTCACGATACTGCATCGCCGCTTCAAAATCAAGCTCTGCGGCAGCGGCCCTCATCTTCTTTGAAAGCTCCCGGATCAGCTGATCGATTTCCTGCTGCGTCATCGACTCCGCATCCTTCTCTATGCCGTGCGGATCCTCTGAATCCACGGCCTTTCCGATGGCAATGAGATCCGCTACGGCCTTATGAATCGTCGTCGGTGTGATGCCGTGCGCTTCATTATATGCCGTCTGGATGCTGCGGCGCCGCTCGGTCTCCTCAATCGTATGCCGCATGGATTCCGTAACGGTATCGGCATACATGATGACATGGCCGTCTGCATTCCGCGCGGCACGGCCGACGGTCTGAATCAGTGAGGTCTCCGACCGAAGAAAGCCCTCCTTGTCTGCATCCAGGATCGCCACCAGCGCCACCTCCGGAATATCCAGTCCCTCGCGAAGCAGGTTAATGCCGACCAATACGTCAAACTTATCAAGGCGCATATCCCGGATAATGGAGGCACGCTCCAGGGTATCAATATCCGAATGAAGATAGCGGACGCGAATGTCGGCCTCCTTCAAATATTTGGTGAGGTCCTCGGCCATGCGCTTCGTGAGCGTCGTAACGAGAATTTTATGCTTTTTCTCCAGCTCCCGATGAATCTGTGAAATCAGATCATCGATCTGTCCCTTCGTCGGACGCACCTCAATCTCCGGATCCAGAAGTCCGGTCGGGCGAATGATCTGAGAGGCCCGCAGAAGCTCATGCTCGGCCTCGTACTCTCCCGGTGTCGCCGATACAAACAGCATCTGGTTAATCTTCTCCTCAAACTCCGGAAAATTCAGCGGACGGTTGTCAAGGGCCGACGGCAGCCGGAAGCCGAAATCCACCAGTGTGGTTTTCCGAGAAAGGTTGCCGTTGTACATGCCGCGTACCTGCGGCAGCGTCACATGGGACTCATCCACGATGATCAGATAATCCTCCGGGAAATAATCCATGAGGGTATACGGCGGCTCCCCGGCTTCTGCAAAATTAAGATGTCGTGTATAGTTCTCGATGCCGGAGCAGAAGCCGGTTTCCTTCAGCATTTCCACATCATAATTGGTGCGCTCCGCAATCCGCTGCGCCTCGATCAGCTTATTCTGATCCTTGAAATACTGTACCTGTCCTTCCATTTCCTTCAGAATGTTGCCACAGGCCCGGTTCAGCTTTTCCTGCGGGATCACATAAGGACTGGCCGGATAAATGACGATATGCGTAAGCGTCGCGGTCGCCTTTGCCGTCAGTGCATTGATGCGGGTGATCCGGTCCACCTCATCTCCGAAGAATTCCACCCGGTAGGCTTCCTCTCCCTCCGAGGCCGGAAAAACATCGACGACATCCCCCATCACGCGGAAGGTACCGCGCTTAAAGTCAATGTCATTCCGGTTATATTGAATAGCGATCAGCTGCCGGATGAACTGATCCCGGTCCTTCCGGGCACCCTGCCGGACCGAAACGGCCATGTTAATGTATTCGGTCGGTGCACCCAGGCCGTAAATACAGGATACGGAGGACACCACGATCACATCATTCCGCTCACTCAGCGACGCCATGGCCGAGCAGCGCAGCTTATCGATTTCATCATTGATATCCGAATCCTTTTCGATATAGGTATCCGTCGACGGCATGTAGGCCTCCGGCTGATAATAATCATAGTAGCTGACAAAGTACTCCACGGCATTTTCCGGAAAGAACTCCTTCATCTCGGAATAGAGCTGTGCCGCCAGCGTCTTGTTATGTGAAATGATCAGCGTCGGCTTCTGCAGACGCTGGATGACATTGGCCATTGTAAAGGTCTTGCCGGAGCCGGTGACGCCAAGCAGCGTTTCAAACTGGTTTCCCTCTAAAAATCCTGCCGTCAGCTCTTCGATCGCTTCCGGCTGATCGCCGGTCGGTGCATAGTCGGAATGAAGCTTAAACTCGTAATGTTCCATCGTATTCTCTCCCATCCTTTATAAAAAAGCATACAAATGCTTCGCTGAGCAAGCTCTGCGAAACATTTTACAGCTTTTTCTGGTGGTGCTAAGCAATTACCATTTTCCTAACTATAGCACAGCTTCCGGCGAAACAGTCACTAAGGAAACGCTTTACGCATCGTTTCCCTAAAAAAGACCTCCGGGAATGCGGAGGTCTTTTTTTACTTCTTAATATAAGGGTTTTATATCATGCTGTGATCAGGGAAGCAATCTTGTCGCCCATTTCATCAGTATGAAGGCAGTGAAGGCCTTCTGCGCCGTCCTCCATGATATCGCCGGTGCGGAAACCGGTATGAAGTGCTTCGGCAACGGCGTTCTCAATGGCATCGGCTTCCTTCGCAAGATTCAGCGAATAACGAAGGAGCATCGCTGCGCTCAGAATGGTCGCCAGCGGGTTTGCGATGTTCTGTCCGGCAATGTCCGGTGCAGATCCGCCGGACGGCTCATACAGGCCGAAGCTGTCCTCACGGAGCGAGGCCGACGGAAGCATGCCGAGGGAGCCGGCGATTTCCGCCATTTCATCGGAAAGAATATCACCGAACATGTTTTCAGTGACGACGACATCAAACTGACCCGGATTCCGGACGAGCTGCATTGCGGTGGAATCCACCAGCGCATGGTCAAGCTGTACTCCCGGATGTTCCGCGGCCACCTCGGTGACGATTTTCCGCCACAGGCGTGAAGAGTCGAGTACATTGGCCTTATCCACAGAGGTCACATGGAAATGCCGCTTTTCGGCAATTTCAAAGGCCTTCTTTGCAATGCGGCGGATTTCATAATCATGGTATACGAGCGTGTCGGTCGCCACCTCTGTACCCTCCACCATCTCGGTTTTCCGGGCACCGAAATAAAGACCGCCGGTCAGCTCACGGACCATCATCACATCGAAGCCCTGCTCGGCGATGGATTCACGCAGCGGACAGGCTTTTTTAAGCTCCGGATAGAGATGGGCCGGACGGAGATTACAGAACAGTCCGAGCGATTTCCGAAGCTTCAGAAGACCGGCCTCCGGCCGCTTTTCCGGCGGCAGCTCATACCAGTGGGACTGTCCGACCTTTCCGCCGATGGAGCCCATAAGAACCGCATCTGCGGACTGACAGGTTTGAATCGCGTCCTCCGTCAGCGGCTCACCGAAGGCATCGATGGAGCAGCCGCCCATCAGCACCTTTTCAAATGTAAAATGGTGACCGTAGACCTCTGCCACCTTCTCCAGCACCTTCTGTGCTTCTGCTACGATTTCCGGGCCGATTCCGTCCCCCGGGATCGTCACAATCCTTGCATTCATTTCTGCTCCTTCCCGCATCCTTGCGGCATACCATGTTTAGCTTTAAAAAGCATTCTTACGGTGTATACAATCTTTCATAACTTTACATTATTATTTTATAAGATCCAATACATTTCATTTATAGCAGATATGAAGGCTGATATACAGGCAGGTGTTCAGCAGACACCCTGAAAATGATAGATCAGCATAATGCATGCGGCGGTGCAGCGCTCTCCTTGGCAATCCGCTGTCTCCGTCATTCTATCATAAAAGGGCGGAAAAAGGGAGCGCGGCCGGAGCGTCCGCTTGTCGGAGCGTCGGTTTTCTACTATAATGATCCGGAATCCATCATTATGTTCAGGAGGCAGGCAATGAAGAAAATTGCGAGCTTTACCATCAATCATGAAAAACTGGAGCCGGGAATCTATGTCTCCAGAAAGGACCGAATCGGTGCGGAAACCATTACGACCTTCGATCTTCGCATGACACGTCCGAACCGGGAGCCGGTGATGAATACCGCTGAGGCGCATACCATCGAGCATCTGGGAGCTACCTTCCTTCGGAATGATCCGGAATGGTCAGAGAAAACTGTTTACTTCGGCCCGATGGGCTGCCGTACCGGCTTTTATGTAATCTTCGCCGGCGATCTCAATTCCCATGAGATCGTTTCCGTTATTACCCGCATGTTTGAATTCATCCGCGATTTCGAGGGTGAAATCCCGGGGGCTTCTGCCCGTGACTGCGGTAATTATCTGGATCAGAACCTCGGCATGGCACATTGGCTTGCCGCACGCTACTTAGAGACGCTGTACGGTATCGATGATGCGCATCTCACCTATCCGGAGGACTGACCGCTGTGCGGCCGGCGATCCGAACAAGACCATGAAAACCCCCGTGTACTCACGTACACGGGGGTTTTCATCAGTAATGGAAGCCCGGAATGACCTCCGACCAGTCCGTGATGCCGATCACGGACTTTGCAAATTCCGAAACCGTACGCGTCATGCTCGGGTCATCAATGTACTTAAAGACCTCATGGGCCGGCTTCGGAACCAGGCTTAAGCCATCCGCGGAGAGACTGGACAGTCCGAAGTAGAGGCCGACACTGGTTTCCGATGTATTATCAAACTGGCGCTGCAGCATATAAGCATCAATGTCCGGATTGTTCTCTACGATATAGTGTCCGTAGGCCACTGCCGCGGCCTGCTCAAGACTCGCATCCTCCGTCAGATTCTTTACGGAACTGAAGCCCTGCTCGGTCATAAAGATATGCCGCACGCGGCCGTTCCGGTCCAGCATATTCTGTGTATGCATATAGTTCGTCAGCACCGACAGATTGGCATAGCTTACCACCGGAGATGTAAGATCATTCGTAACCTTTCCGGAAGAAAGATCATTCCAGAAATTCGGATCCGTCAGCGGATACGGATACGGATGGATCGCAAGCGCCCAGTTCGTTTTTCCCTCCGCCTGATCGAGGTAGGCAAAGGCATCCAGCACATCCTTGCCGGCGTACTTTCCGACCGAGCCGGACTCCGGCGGGATCGTCCAGTACTGATCCAGTGAGAACATGACATTGGCATTAGCCGATACCGACTTGACCGCCGTATAGAAAACCCGGAAGCTGCGCTGGAAAATACGCGTATAGCTGGCAACATCATAATTGCCGGCATAATTCCAGTACTGGTTGTTGATCTCATTGCCGATGACCCAGTTCGTGATCTTTCCGCAGCCGTTCTGTCCGTTGTAACGGTTCGCGAGGAAGGATGCCGCGGCCTTCAGAAGCTGATAGCCGCTCTCTGTCTCGACATTAAAATTATAGTACAACGCTGCATCCGATGTGAGCTCGGTCGTGCCCGGACGACAAAGCTCCGGCACCGCAGCATCCCATCCGTTGACCAGTCCGAAGGTGACGGCAATGCCGGCCTCGGACAGACGGCGGACTTCCCTGTCAAGATATCCGATCTGCTCTGCATTAAAGGAATAGGTCCGGCCTTCAAAGCTGTAGTTTAAGCCGCTGCCGAACAGCTGCGTGGTGGAGAAGGCCACAAAGGCATGCTTGATCCCGAGGTCAATGGCATCGTCCAGTACATTTGAATCCACCTGAAGGCCCTTCTTGCCCGGATTCAATGCCGGACTCTGATCCGCTGCAATGCGCTCCGGATTTCCGATATAGCAGCGATTGGAAACAATCTTATAACCGCTGCCGCTCTTCACTGCGACCACGAAGGCATCATAGAGGCGGGACTGTCCGAAGCCGTCCTGCATGCCGGCCGTAAAATGCAGCGTCCCGCTGCCGGCATTCTGAAGATCGAGATAGTCGCTTCGGCCGGACAGGTTCATCTGATACGGCTTGATAGAAAAAAGATACAGCTCCTGTCCGCTTGCCGTCCAGCTGCCGACATTCACCGTGATGTCAATCAGCTGCGGATTCTGAGCACTGATTTCTGCAGACTGTACCGTCACTTCCTTCGTTCCGACGGTCTCATCCGCCTGCACCTGTACCGCGGCCGTACCGGCCGCCGGCCCCGTCGACGCGCCGCCGCTTGGGATACCGGCCTGATATGCAGAGACGTCGATACCGCTGCCGGCTACCGCCGCCCATACCGATGTCGGGAGCATCAGCATCATCGCTGCACCTAAAAGGCCGGCAGTCAGCCGTTTATTCTTTAAAAAAAAGCTTCTGTACTTCATCCTTCTTTCCTTTCACAATGGTTTTCAGTCCTGCGGCGTAAGCGTCTTCAGGACGTTCTCCACCCGCTCAAATTCAGTCTTCATCTGGTCATAGGTCTGATCATCCACCAGACCGAAATAATAGTCGTCGAAACGCTGCCCCTCTGCATCCTGATATACCCGAATATCGTAGCAGCGGTTCAGGAAATCATAGCCGCTGCCATCCTGTATACAGCTCTCATATACATCCTCCGGCAGCATCGTCAGGGTCTCTCCGACGGATGCCGTCTTCTTCAGCACACGGTTATGAACCCCTATGTCCTGACTTTCTACGAAGGAATTGATGTAAAAAACGACATCGGCGCTCTGCATCGAGCTGGATTCGAGATGAAACTCCGCATTGTCCCGCACAATATAGGCGGTTTTCGTCATGCGGGACACCGGATCGTTGACCTTGCCGGTAATGTAATCACTGTCCACAATAAGCTTCACCTTGCTGTCGAGCGTATTGGCAACCGTGCGGTTTGCAGCAAACGCCTGAATAAGAAAAAGACAGGAAAGCACAAGACTCCATGTCCATATACGAACGATATGTTTTAAACCCATGATGGCTCCTTTTTATAATTCCGGCGGCATACTGCCGCAGCACTGTCATTATAAAAAAAAGCCGGAAAGTGTTCAATACACTTTCCGGCTTCGTAAATGAATCGTAAGCTTCAGCAGAGCATTCAGCTGAAAATTTTCACAAAGTTTTTCTTTCCGCGCTGTACCACTACGCCGTCCTTGAAATCCGCTGCAGTGAAGCTCTTCCGTACGTCGGTGATCTTCTCACCGGCTACCTGCACACCGCCCTGCTGCACATTCTGACGTGCTTCGGATCTGGACTTCGCAAGACCTGATACGAAGAGAATGCCGCAGATGTCAATGCTGCCGTCGCGGTAGTCCTCCTCCTTCAGGCTATACTGCGGCATATGCTCGCTGTCGCCGCCGCCCATGAAAATAGCTTTGGCCGCCGACTCGGCCTGATCGGCCTCTTCCTTTCCGTGTACGAGCTCCGTCAGAGAGTAGGCCAGCCGTTCCTTGGCCTTGTTCAAGTCGGCACCCTCCCACTTCTCCATTTCCGCGATCTCCTCAAGCGGAATGAAGGTCAAAAGCTTCAGGCACTTAATGACGTCAGCGTCATCTACATTTCTCCAGTACTGGTAGAACTCATACGGTGTCGTCTTCTCGGCATCCAGCCATACAGCACCACCGGCGGTCTTGCCCATCTTCTTGCCTTCCTTGTTGGTCAGAAGGGTGATGGTCAGGGCATAGGCATCCTTTCCCTCCTTCTTCCGGATCAGCTCGGTACCGGCCAGCATATTGGACCACTGATCGTCGCCGCCGAACTCCATATTGCAGCCGTAGTCCTTATAGAGGCGATAGAAATCATAGCCCTGCATCAGCATATAGGAGAACTCCAGGAAGGTCAGACCCTGCTCCATACGGTTGGTATAGCAGCGCGCCCGCAGCATGTCATTCACGGAAAAGCACGGACCGATTTCCCGCATGAAATCCAGGAAATTCAGATGACGCAGCCAGTCAGCGTTGTTGACCATCTGTGCCTTGTCCGGCCCAAACTCAATGAAGCGGCTCATCTGCTTCTTAAAGCACTCACAGTTATGATCGATCTGCTCGATCGTCATCATCTTCCGCATATCCGAACGGCCGGACGGATCGCCGATCATACCGGTACCGCCGCCCACCAGCGCGATCGGCTTGTTGCCGGCCTCCTGCAGGCGCTTCATCAGCGTCAGCGCCATGAAATGGCCGACATGCAGTGAATCTGCCGTCGGGTCAAATCCGATATAAAAGGTTGCCTTGCCGCCGTTTACCAGCTCCCGGATCTCCTTCTCATCGGTCACCTGCGCAATCAGGCCTCTCGCCACCAGCTCCTCATAAACACCCATTTTTATCTGCTCCTTTATGTTTTACCGTTCTCTCATCCGCGGTCCGTGACCGATACATACTCATATACCATGGAAATCAGCCGTTTGGTATCCTCCCAACCGATGCAGGCATCCGTGATGGACTTGCCGAAAATGTGGTCCTCCGGCTTGCAGCTGCCCTCCTCGATATAGGACTCCACCATGAGACCCTTGACGAAACCGGCCAGCTCCGGTGAATATTTTCTCGAATGCATGACCTCCTGGGAGATGCGGAGCTGCTCCTTGTACTTCTTCGCCGAATTGCAGTGATTCGTATCCACAACAACCGCCGGATACATCAGCTCCTTCTTCATGTACAGGTCATAGAGAAGCTTCAGATCCTCGTAATGATAGTTCGGAAGCATCTGTCCGTGCTTTGACTGGGAACCGCGCAGAATCGCATGCGTATACGGGTTGCCGTCCGACTGTACCTCCCACTCCCGGAAGATAAAATCGTGTGCATGCTGCCCGGCATAGATGGAATTCAGCATCACCCCGAGGTCCCCGGAGGTCGGATTCTTCATACCGGTCGGCACGTCAATGCCGGAGGCCACCAGACGGTGCTGCTGGTTCTCCACAGAGCGGGCCCCTACGGCCACATAGCTCATGATATCGCTGAGATAACGAAGATTGTCCGGATACAGCATTTCGTCGGCCGTGCTGTAGCCGGTCTCCTGCAGCACACGCATGTGCAGGCGGCGGATCGCCGCAATGCCGGCAAGAACATTGGCCCCCTTTTCCGGATCCGGCTGGTGCAGCATGCCCTTATAGCCGGCACCGGTGGTACGCGGCTTGTTGGTATAAATGCGGGGGACAATCATGATTTTGTCCTCGACGCCCTTTGCAAACTCCTTCAGCCGATTGCAGTAATCGAGCACCGGATCCGGATGATCCGCGGAACAGGGTCCTATGATTAAGAGGAACTTCTTTGAGTCTCCTCTGAAAATTGCCTTGATCTCTTCGTCGCGCTCAGCCTTCTGTCTTGCCAGCTTTTCCGAAAGCGGAATCTGCTCACGAATTTCCGCACTGCTCGGGAGCTTCGACCTAAATTCAAATCCCATATTACTCTCCTTTTTTATGCGAGGGCTCTCATATCTGCCCTTCCCGGGGACCGGGAGACCCGGCCGCATATCCGCAAGTATACGCGGAAACACCGCTAAAATCAAGGAAAGTATGGTCTTCTCTAGGCCGGGAAGGTGATCGTGATCTTCGTGCCGCGATTAAGCTGCGAGCTGATCTCGACCTTCGCGTGATGAAGCTCCGCCACGTGCTTCACGATGGACAGTCCGAGGCCGGTGCCGCCGATGGCACGGCTGTGGGATTTGTCCACCCGGAAAAAGCGCTCCCAGACTCTGCCTAGGTCCTCCTCCGGGATGCCGATGCCGTCGTCCTGCACGGTGATGGATTTGCCTTCACAGATCACGTACACGTGTCCGTGCGGATGATTGTACTTGATGGAGTTGTCAATGAGGTTATAGATCATCTCCTCAATATTGATCCGTACGCCGGTAATCTCCGCACTGCCGCCGGAAAGGTTACAGGAAATCTGATACTTCGCCGCCTTATCCCGGAGACGATAAAGGATGGTTTCGGTGAGGAGATACAGGTTCACCGGCTCCATTTCCATATCGGCGCCGGCCTCCAGACGGCTTAAATGCATAATGTCATCAATCAGGGCCAGGAGGCGCTGAGATTCATCATAAATGGTGGTGGCAAATTCACGGGTATGGGCCGCATCCGTCACCATGCCGTCCTTCATAAGCTCAGCGAAGCCGGAAATGCTGGTGAGGGGTGTTTTCAGCTCGTGGGAGACATTGGCCGAAAATTCCTCCCGCACCTGCTGCGACTGCTTCACGGAATGCACGAAGGGACGAAGCTCCTCATATACATCCTCATCCTGAAGGTCCACGGTCGGCATATCCATCTTCTGTATCTTTTCAGCCGTACGGTCCAGCGGCTCCACAATCTGACGGGTCAGCCGGTTGGCCATCAGGGTTGCCAGCAGAAACAGAAGCAGCATGATCGCCAGAATGGCCGGAAGACTGCGCATGAAAATGCCGATGACATTGGAGCTTTCCAGTGCCAGACGGACGATGTAGCGCCCTTCCGCCGTCACCATCGCCGCATAATGCGTATTCTGCCCGACGGTTTCCGAAAAGCGTACGGCCTGCCCGCGGCCCTTCGAGATGGCATCCGCGATCTCCTTCCGGTTCAGGTGGGATTGCATCTGCGCGGTATCCCCCTCCGAATCATACAGAACCGTGCCGTCCTCCGGATCGATCAGCGTCAGCCGGAGATGTACATTTTTCTCATACCGGATTGCCTGCAGATAGCGCTGCAGAAACTTCTCCACTGCAGTCTCGCCCTGATCCGCGATCTGACTGATGCCGGCACACAGGGCCTCCGTCTGTATCATCAGGTTTTCATCCGTTCGCTTGTCGTAAAACTGAAAATACAGCAGCTGACTTGCAAGTGTACTGAGTATCAATGCAAGCAGTGCTGTAATACATAGGCTTTTATAGATCCGCTGTTTCAATGCCTTCCCCTTTTAGTCTGCGCTCAGCCGGTAGCCGACGCCGCGCACGGTCCGGATATACCGGCCGGCCTCGCCAAGCTTCTGCCGGAGCGTTTTCACATGCATATCGATGGTGCGGCTTTCTCCCTCATAATCATAGTTCCATACGCTTCCCATGATCTGATCCCGGGTCAGCACCAGCTCCTGATTGTGCAGCATATAGTCCAGGAGTTCAAATTCCTTCAGCGTAAGCTCCGGACGAAGCACACCGCCGTCCGTCTCCACGCTTACCCGGTGCTTCGCCTCATCCAATGAAATCTCCCGGAAGCTGAGCACCGGCCGGGCGGTATCCGCCGCCTCTCCCTGTCCGGCCGACCGCGTGCGCCGAAGGAGCGCCTTCACCCGGCTCAGCATCTCCATGACACCGAAGGGCTTCGTCATATAGTCGTCTGCACCCAGATCCAGGGTGGATACCTTGTCCGCCTCGGCCGACTTCGCCGTCAGCATCATCACCGGCAGCTCCCGGAAGAGCACACTCCGCCGAAGCCAGCGCAGCACCTCGATGCCGTCAATCCCGGGCATCATCACATCCAGCAGCACCAGGGCCGGCCGGAATGACTCCACCCCGTCCAGAAAGGCTTCACCGTTATTAAATCCCCGGGCCTCGTAGCCGTTGGCTGTCAAGGCATAGGTGATCAGCTTCTGAATGCTCTCATCATCCTCTACCACTGCAATTTTCGTCATACTGCCTCCTGCCGCAGGGCCTGCGCTTTACTGTATGTCATGGGAATGTATCTCTGCATCTCTTTAAAGTATACCCCGAGAACGCGATTCCGACTAGGAAAAAACACGGTCCTCTCTGGAAATTTTTTTCTCTTCCATGGCTTTTTCGTCAAAGGTATACTTCGTAACATGCGGGCGCTCGCCGGTAATGGAAAATTCCACCCACTCAGCTACATTGGTGGCATGATCGCCGATACGTTCAAAATACTTCGCAACCATCAGAAGATCCAGCAGGGCCTCTCCGCGGTCCGGATAGCGGGCAATCAGTCCGACGATCTCCTTCTTGATTTCATCAAACATGTTGTCCACGATATCATCCGACCGCTCCACCACGCGGGCAAGCTCCACATCCTTCTGGATAAAGGAGTCCACCGCCCGGGTCACCATCTGCATGGTGGCACTCGCCATGTCCTGGATGCGAATCGAGGATTCCAGCTCTCCCTGCTGCTTTCCGTATAAATATTCCGCAATGTCCGCGATATCCGAGCACTGATCTCCGATGCGCTCGAGATCCGAAATCATCTTCAGTGCGGAGCTGATATAGCGAAGATCCCGGGCCACCGGCTGCTGCTCCAGCAGAAGCCGCAGGCACTGGGACTCGATCGCCCGCTCGAGCTTATCGATTTCCGCATCCGATTCATAAATTTTATTGATCATCTGGCGGCTCTTTTCGCCCAGCTCCGGCGCCTCCGCCCGGGCCATCTCCTGCAGTGCCAGGGCAACCTGACCGATGCAGTTTTCACAGCAGGAGCCCATTTCGATCAGGTTCTGCTTCATTTCATCCAGCTGTCGATCCAACCTGCTACGCATTCTATCCTCTTCCTCCTTTAATTCACCTGTTTCATCTGTACGGCTCCGCGGCCCGATATACCGAACCAGGAAGCGCCGAGTGCTGCAGCGTACGCACAGCAGCCGTCACTTCATCAGCCAAAGCGTCCGGTAATGTAATCCTCGGTCCGCTTGTCCTTTGGCATAGAGAAGAGCTTCTCCGTGCGGTCTGCCTCCACCAGGTCGCCCAGAAGGAAGAAGGCCGTCTTGTCCGAGATACGTGTTGCCTGCTGCATATTATGGGTTACGATGACAATCGTCAGATCCTTCTTCAGCTGAATCGCCAAATCCTCGATTTTCGACGTCGAAATCGGATCAAGTGCACTGGTCGGCTCGTCCATCAGAAGCACATCCGGCTTCACCGCCAGGGCCCGGGCAATGCATAGACGCTGCTGCTGTCCGCCGGACAGTCCAAGTGCCGACTTCCCGAGACGGTCCTTCAGCTCATCCCAGATGGCTGTGCCGCGAAGGGAGGTTTCCACGATCTCATCGAGCTGCTTCTTATTCCGGATGCCGTGGGTACGCGGTCCGTATGCAACATTGTCATAGATGGACATCGGAAACGGATTCGGCTTCTGGAAAACCATGCCTACCCGCTTCCGGAGCGTGTTAACGTCTACATCCTTCTGATAGATGTCCTGACCGTCCAGCAGAATCTGACCGTCTACGCGGCAGCCCTCCACCAGGTCATTCATTCGGTTCAGGGACTTAAGAAGCGTGGACTTTCCGCAGCCGGAGGGTCCGATGAAGGCCGTGATTTCGTTCGGTGCAATGTTGAGATTGATGTTATGAAGCGCATGAAAGGCGCCGTAATGCAGGTTTACGTCTTTGATTTCAAACTTATCCATTCTTTTCACTCCTTACGCCTTGGACGCAAGCTTCTTTGCAAGTATCGATGAAAGTGCATTGATCAAGGTCACCACCAGAAGCAGCACCACTGCAGTGGCATAGGACTGGTTGGTATAGAGGCCTTCATTTGTCAGCACATACATATGAATGGCCAGTGTACGGCCGGAGCCCATGATTGAATCCGGGATGCCGGCGACGGTACCTGAGGTATAGATCAGCGCGGCCGTCTCACCGACGATACGGCCGATGGCCAGAATGATGCCGGCCAGGATGCCCGGCACCGCCGACGGCAGGACGATAGCGAAGATGGTCCGAAGCTTGCCGGCGCCCAGTCCCAGCGACCCCTCACGGAACAGATCCGGCACCGCCTTCAGGGATTCCTCCGTCTGCCGCATGATCAGCGGAAGGATCATGATGGAGATGGTCAGTGCACCGCCCAGAATGGAGTAGCCGAAGCCCAGCTGAATGACAAACAGAAGGTATCCGAACAGGCCGTAAATGATGGACGGAATACCGGAAAGGGTTTCCGTCGTCAGCCGGATCAGCTCTACGAACTTCGAGCCGCGCTTTGCATATTCCACCAGGTAAATGGCGGAGCCGACACCCATCGGAATCGCAATAAGGAGCGACAGGAATGTCATGACGATGGTGTTGATCATGGCCGGCATCAGAGATACATTCTCCGTATTGTACTCCCAGGCAAAGAGACTGGGCTTTAGATACGGAATGCCGCGGATCAGAATATAAATGATCAGAAACAGCAGGGTGCAGACCGTCAGTGCTGCAGCCAGCATGGTAACCGTCCGCAGAATGATACTTTCTACTTTTTGATTCATGTCATAATCCTTCCTGAAATTCCAATCAGTACTTCGCGTCCGACTTGTGCTTGATATAGCTGAAAATCAGATTGATGCACAAAAGGAAGATAAAAAGCACAACGCCCGTTGCAATCAGCGCTTCCCGATGCAGTCCGACCGCATAGCCCATTTCAAGGACAATGTTGGCGGTCATGGTGCGGGTGCCCTGCAGAATGGATTTCGGCATACGCGGCTGGTTTCCGGCGATCATGATCACCGCCATGGTTTCGCCGATGGCACGTCCGACGCCCAGCACGATCCCGGCGAAGATACCGGAATGAGCCGCCGGCACCATAACATGAAAGATGGAACGCTCATGGGTGGCGCCCAGAGCAAGGCTTCCCTCATAGTAGCTCTGCGGCACCGCGTCGATGGCGGCCTTGGCGCAGCTGATGATGGTCGGGAGAATCATGATGCCGAGAAGAATGGATGCCGTCAGGATTGATTTGCCTTTTCCGCCGAAGGGCTGCGTCAGGGCTGCGATGATCGGCACGATCACCACCAGTCCGAAGAAGCCGTATACGACCGACGGAATGCCGGCCAGGAGCTGCACAGCCGGATGAATGACCTTGTATACACGCTTCGAGCAGAATTTCGAAAGATAAACCGCCGTCAGAATGCCGATCGGCACACCCACCACGATGGAGCCGATGGTGACATAAACAGAGCCGACAATCATCGGGAGGATACCGAAAATGTTGTTTTTCGGCTTCCATACCGTTCCCGTCAGGAATTCCTTCACACCGATCTTCAGGATCGCCGGAATACCATTTGAAAAAAGGAAGTAGCAGATCAGCAGCACCAGCAGAATGCTCATGCTTGCAAGCAGCATAAACACATACTTCGCAATGCTTTCACTGACCGCCGCGGCACCGCTTCCGTGCAGGGGATTGCCCGCAGCCCTGCGAGAGGCAGATGCTGCATCTTCTGCGGTTTTCTTTACATATACAGAGGAGCCCGCGGCCGGGCTCTCTGCTGCTGCTTCCTGCAGCCTTTGATTCAGTGTGATCTCGTTTTCCATAACGGCTTCCTTACTGCAGCTTACTGCACATCCGACCAGTCGGTGGTATCGCCTACATAAATCGACTTCACGGTGTCGGAGCTCATATCATCGATCGGGTTTTCATTATTCACAATCACAGCGATACCGTCCATGGCGATGACCTGTCCCTGTGCACCCTGGGAGGTCTCCTCTTCCTTCAGATCACGGGAAGCCATACCGATATCACATACGCCCTCAAGCGCAGAGGTAACGCCTGTGGTGGAATCGGACTGCTGTACCTCGATGGTCACATCACTGTTGACAGCCTTGTATGCCTCCGCAAGCTTCTCCATGACCGGTGTTACGGAGCTGGAGCCTGCCACGGTCACCTTGCCGCTTAAGCCGGAAGCAGTATACGCGCCCTGATTGCCCTGGGAAATGTAGCCGTTGTCCTCCACAACCTTCTGTCCGTCCTCGGAGAAAATATAGTTAATGAAATCCTGTGCTACATCGGAAACCTCACCGGCTGTAACAATGTTGAACGGACGTGCAATCTTGTAGGTGCCGGCCTTGATGTTGTCAACCGTCGGCTCAGCGCCGTCGATCTCCACTGCCTTTACGCTGTCATTCATGGAGCCCAGGGAAATGTAGCCGATGGCCTGCTTGTCACCGGAAACCGAGGTGATCATAACCTCGGTGGAGTTCGTGATCTCGGCATCATCCGTGGTATAGTCCACCTTCTCGCCGGCATCGTTCTTCTGTTCTACACCGAAAAGCTCGATGAAGGCGCCCCGGGTGCCGGAGCCGTCCTCACGAGAAATGACATCAATTGCGCCCTCCATGGCGCCGCTAGCAGCCTCCGTATCCGCTGCTTTTGTATCCGCTGCGGCTTCTGTATCGACTGCAGCCGCCTTCGTGGTTTCCTGAGCGGATGATGCGCCGCAGGCTGTCATAAGGGACATGGCCATGGCACCTGCAAGTAAAATGCTGATAGACTTCTTCATAATACGATCCTCCTGATCTTTACATGGGCGGCCGAACAAGCGGCGGCCTGTTTTCTTCTTTCTTACGTACGCCTATATCCTATACAGACTTTGTAAAGTCGTCCTTCTGCCTTTCGTAAAATCTATGTAAAGACCGTATCAACTGCGGCGGCGGTTCCGCCGAAGCTCTGCCTCTCCGGGTACAACGCATAACCGCTTAATAAAAAACGGCGGCCCCTGTGGACCGCCGTTTTTTATCTATATTTTTATACTCCCTGGTAGATGTGGAAGCCGCCGTCGATTGGCAGGATGACGCCGGTAACGAAGCCGGAGCCCTTCGGATCCACAAGATACAGAAGACCGCCGACCAGGTCCTCGATCTTTCCGAAGGAGCCCATCGGTGTGCCGTCCGTGATATGCTTGGTACGCGGCTTCGGCGTACCGTCATCGTTAAACTGAAGCGCATGATTCTGGGTTGTATGGAAGAAGCCCGGCGCTACGGCATTGACGCGGATGCCGCTCTTTGCAAAGTAGATGGCGCACCACTCGGTAAAGCTGGTGACACCGGCCTTTCCGGCGGAATAGCCCGGAATGCGGGTCAGCGGATGATATGCGGACATGGATGAAATGTTGACGATATTGGCATTCTCCTGTCCCTTCAGCGCCTCACCGAAAACCTGTGTCGGCAGCATGGTGCCGTAAATGTTGAGGTCCAGCTCACGATGTACATTTTCAAGATCCATCGTAAAGAAGGTGGTCTCACCCTCTGCCGCCTCGCAGAAATAATCCTGCGGAATCTGCGCACTTCTCACGGCACCGCCGGCGCAATTTACGAGGATATTGATATGTCCCCAGCGTGCAAGAATTTCCTCTCGGGCTGCCACCAGACTCTCGCGGTCGAGGACATTGGCAGAAACCGCCATGGCTTCACCGCCGGCTGCCGCAATCTCCTCTGCGATCTTATCGCCGTTTTCCTTGTTCCGTCCGAGTACCGCTACGCGGGCGCCGCACTGTCCCAGTGCCCGGGCATACATGCCGCCGATGACACCGGTTCCACCGGTTACGACCGCCACCTGGCCGCTTAAATCAATCTTGAATGGTACTTCCATTGTTGCCTCCTTACTCCCTTTTCTGCAGCTTTTCCGGCCTTCCTTCGGCGGAAAGGCTGCCTTATCAAGGTCAGAAACCTGACCCATGCACCATACATCCCGCAGCTTTCCGTGCCCGGCAAATTCTATGCCGGCTCCGGACAGCTGCTGCTATTTAAACGCCGGCGGAGATGTTCTCCTCCATCAGCGAAAACAGTTCTTTTTTACGTTCAATAAACTTCTCTATATGATCCAGATATTCCGGAATGGATTTTCCGTTGTCGCAGCGCTCCACCCGCTTATGATAGAGATCGCCGTCCCGGGACGGAAGCACGGCCTTCGTGCTGGTACCGGCGCCGCAGCCGACGACGGTATGCTTCTCTTCCATCATCAGAATGTTGTAGAGGCATTCCTTTCCTTCGGTACAGTAGCCCACATTCTCGAGGTTCCCGGCCATATTCTTCTGACGGTACAGGTAGTACGGCTGCATCTGAAGCTTTTGCGCGGCATATTCGGAGGCCAGCATCATGCGGGTAATCTCCGGATAGCGGAAATCCGCTTCGCTTCCCTGCGCCTTCTGCGTCTCCTCAAGTATTTCATGCTCATCACCGGCACGGTAGATATCAGCCCAGAGATCGCGCTCCAAGGTCAGACGCGCCGCCCGCTTGACGGCCAGGCTGTGCACCGTCAGACTGTCCGGACGAAGCCGGGCGATTTCGCAGAGCGTATGCGTCACCTCCGGCAGCTTCTCCCCCGGGAGGCCGAGAATGATATCCATATTAATATTGTCAAAGCCGAGCGCTCTGGCCAGCTGATACTTCTCAATCACCGCGTCTACGCTGTGCTTCCGCCCGATCAGATCGAGCGTCTTCTGGCAGAAGGTCTGCGGATTCACCGAGATGCGGCTCACGCCGGCTTTCTTCAGAATCCGGAGTTTTCCCTCTGTAATGGAGTCCGGGCGTCCCGCCTCTACCGTAAATTCCACAATGCCCGGCATGCGCGAAGCCTCACATGGCTCTGCCGTCTTTGATGCCGTGCCGTCCTCATGCAGGATGGAGGCATTGGCCGTCCCGCAGGTCTCGTGCACGAGGTCCATCAGCACGCGAAGCCAATGCTCGTCCAGGGCTGTCGGCGTGCCGCCGCCGATGTAAATGGTCTGCAGCGGCCGGTGCAGGACACCGCACATATGATGAATCGTCAGCTGAAGCTCCTGCTTCAGATTTTTCATATAGTCACCGAGGCGCTTCTCCCAGTGATCGATGGTATTGCTTAAGAAGGAGCAGTACAGGCAGCGGGTCGGACAGAAGGGAATCCCGATATAGAGACTCCAGCCCTCCCGGTAGCTCCGTCCGGTTTTCTCCCGAATGCGGCGAAGGATCTTCTGCTCCCGGACGGCAATGTCCACCATGAGCTCCAGCTTTTCACCCTGAATACAATATTCCCGGAAAAGCCGCTCCCGGATGCGGCGGAGGTCCTCCGGCGAGGCCGGTCCGCCGAGCGCCTCCAGCATCGGACTGACCAGTGAAACCGGGCGGATGCCGGTGAGATCCCCCCACGGAAGCTGCAGTCCGGTCTTTTCGGACAGCTCCTCATACAGCCGTGCCTTCAGGAGCGATTTATCGTCCTTCCGGACACCGGTCAGCGGAAGCGCCGCGCCCTGTACGCAGATCGTCTCCCGGAGATTTTTCTCTTCCACGCCCTCCGGCGTCATCTGTGAAAGCATCCGTGCACGGTTTTTCGTAGATTTTTTATTAACCGCGGTTACCTCGCCGGTTGCCCGCGCCTGCTTCAATGCATTCTTTTCCTCCTGGGTGGTGCTGGTCAGGTGCACGCCTTCGGGGGTCCGGATTTCAAACTCCTCTCCCGGATAAAAGGCCTGCACCAGCTCCCGTATGTCCTGCTCGAAGCCCATGGCGGCCGCATCTAAACTGATTCGAATCAATGCACTACTCCTTCATCCGGCCGAGATACGAAGCCGGATTATACTTCTGTTCATGTCCGATGGAGCTCTGGGCTTCATGCCCCGGAAAGACACTGGTATCCTCCGGCAGCACCAGAAGCTTCTCTGCGATGCTCTTCACAATAGCGCTCTGGGAGCCGCCCGGAAAGTCTGTCCGTCCGAAGCTCTCCCGGAAGAGCGTATCACCGGAGAACAGCACCGGATAGATCTTTTCTTCGGCCTCGCCCTCGGCGCGGAAGCGGAGCCCATCCTCGATATAGAAGCAGCAGGAGCCCGGCGTATGGCCCGGCGTATGCAGCACCTTCCATGTGCGCTGAAGATAATGAAGCTCCTCCCCATCCTGAAAGGTCTGATATTCCCCCGGCTGCAGCGTCACCGATACCTGAAATTCGGCACTCAGATTCCGCTTCGGATCCGCCAGCGTATCCGCCTCTGCCTGACAGGCCAGGATCGGCACACCGAAATGATCGGCCGTTTCCCGGGCCGCCATGATATGGTCGAAGTGACCGTGGGTCAGGAGAATCGCCGTCGGATGTACCTTAAGCTCCTCCTCGGCCACCTTGATGATATGCGGTGCATTGGCCGCCGGATCGATGATGACGCATTCCCGCGTTTCATCGTCATAGCAGAAGTATACATTGGTCTGCACCACACCTGTAACATATTTTGAAACTTTAAGCATGTTCTTTTCCTGTTTCCGGGTTCCTCCCGGAGCCTCTCACGCACGTGCCCCGGATCAGCCCTGCGCCCTTTCGATGTCAATGACGCCGCGGATTTTACGGAGCTTCGCAATCAGTGCAGCCAGCTCCTCCTTGTTGTGAATATCGAAGGAAACTGTAATGGTCGCCTTGTCGTTCTTGCCCACGCGGGAGGTCAGCGACTTAATGTCAAGGTTTGCGTCTGTCAGCACGCGGGAGATGTCCACCAGAAGACCGACACGGTTCGTCGTATAGATCTCCAGCTCCGTCGCATAGGTTTCCTGCGTATTGTCGGACTGCCACTCCGCTTCGATGAGCCGCGCCTTTTCCTCGGCCGGCAGGTTCATCATGTTAATGCAGTCGGTGCGGTGAATGGTGATGCCGCGTCCGCGCGTCACGAAGCCGACGATTTCATCCCCCGGCACCGGCGAGCAACACTTCGCATAACGCACCGCCAGGTCGTGGATGCCCTTCACCACGATGCCGGACTTGGACTTCCGGATCACCTCCGGCTTCTTCGTCATGCCCTCGATATTATGCAGGATATCATCGTCCGAGACATTGGCCTCATCCGCCTTGTGCTTCAGCTCAATCAGCTTTGCGATAACCTGGGACTCCTTGAGACCGCCCCGGCCCACCGAAGCCAGCATGGACTCCCAGTCCGTATAGCTGTAGCGGCGGATGACACCCTCCATAAACTCCGGCTTCGTCAGCTCACTAAGGTTATAGCCCTTGGACTTCGCATAGCTCGTCAGAAGATCCTTGCCGCGGTCAATGTTCTCATCCTTCTGCTCCCGCTTAAACCACTGGTTGATCTTATTCTTGGCCTGGGTGGACTTACAGATCTTCAGCCAGTCCCGGCTCGGTCCGCGGGAGTTCTGGGAGGTAATGATGTCCACGCGGTCACCGTTTTTCAGCTCATAGGTCACCGGCACCAGACGGTCATTGACCTTCGCACCAACCATCTTATTGCCGACGGCCGAATGGATCGCATAGGCAAAGTCGATCGGGCAGGAGCCGGCCGGAAGATTCTTCACGTCGCCGGACGGTGTAAAGCAATATACATTTTCGTTGAACAGGTTCAGGTCGGACTTCACCATGTTCATGAATTCCTTGGAATCGGACTCATCCTTCTGCCACTCCAGGATTTCATGAAGCCAGTTCATCTTCATGTCCTCCTGCTCGGAGGCCTTTTCCTTGGAGCCGCCGGATTCCTTGTACTTCCAGTGCGCCGCGATACCGAATTCTGCCGTCCGATGCATTTCGAAGGTACGGATCTGAATCTCGAACGGTACGCCGTCCTTTCCGATGACCGTCGTATGCAGCGACTGATACATATTCGGCTTCGGCATGGCGATATAGTCCTTAAATCGTCCCGGAATCGGTGTATACATCTTGTGGATGACGCCGAGGGCTGCATAGCAGTCCCGGACCGTCTCCACGATGATGCGGATCGCAAAAAGGTCATAGATCTGATCAATGGTCTTGTTCTGGTTTACCATCTTACGGTAGATGGAGAAGAAATGCTTCACACGGCCGTTGATCTCCGCCTCGATGCCGGATTCCTGAATATGCTTCGAAACCTCGGAGACGATGTTTTTGATCCGCGCCTCCCGCGCCTCCTTCTTCAAATTGACCTTCGTCGCCAGATCATGGTAGATATCCGGCTCCAGGTACTTCAGCGACAGATCATCCATTTCGATCTTGATCTTGCTGATACCGAGACGCTCAGCCAGCGGCGAATAGATCTCCAGCGATTCTCTGGCCTTCTCCTTCTGCTTCTCCGGCGTCTGATATTCCAGCGTCCGGAGATTGTGCAGACGGTCCGCCAGCTTGATAATGATGACGCGGATGTCCTTCGCCATGGAAACAAACATCTTGCGGAGGTTCTCCGCCTGCATCTCCACCTTATCCGTGTTCAGATTAAGCTGCGTCAGCTTGGTGACGCCGTCCACCAAAAGCGCCACATCCGGATTGAATTCCCTGGAAATCTCCTCCAACGTCATGCCGGTATCCTCGACGACGTCATGAAGCAGGCCGGCCGCAATGGTTTCCTTGTCCATCTGCAGATCTGCGAGAATGATGGCAACACAAAGAGGGTGAATGATATACGGTTCACCCGACTTCCGCTTCTGGTCCTTATGCTGCTGCTTTGCGACCTGATAGGCCTTTTCAATCATGCTTAGATCATCCGACGGATGATAGGTCCGGATGGTCTTCATAAGATCCGCGTGCAATTCATCCGGCGGTGTGTTGTCCGCAGGCCGTTCCAGTACTACCTCTTCTTCTGTCATCATAGCTGTCCCCTCTTGCTGCTGAACGGTGGAATAAATGTATACGTTGAATTTTATCAGCTGTACCGCTCAATGTCAAAATCCGCATCTGTTTTCTGCTGATTCAGTTCACAAATTTTTTACATTTTCGCATAAAAGCACGAAAGAATTTAGATAATTTTAAGCTTCCGGCCATAGCTTGTACATATCTTTTTGTGAATATGTATATAACCTTAGGTTAATATGGAGGACTTTTCATGAACATTCTTTTCTTCCTGACTCCCAAATGCGACGTGGCATATCTGGAGGAAGATGATACATTACGGCAGGCACTCGAAAAAATGGAGTTTCACCGCTATTCCACCATCCCTGTCCTCACGAAGGACGGGCACTATTTCGGCACCATGACCGAGGGCGATCTGCTCTGGGAAATCAAAAACAATCTGGATATGAATCTGAAGAATACCGAACGGATCTCCGTCTCCGATATCCCGATGAAAAACCATTATGAGCCTGTGCGGGTCAATGCTTCCATGGAGGACATCGTGAATCGGGCCGTACAGCAGAACTTCGTACCGGTCGTCGATGATACCGATCACTTCATCGGCATCATCCGCCGGAAGGAATTGATCTTTTATCTTTACGAAAATGCAAATCTCTCGGAGGCCGATGCCGCACGTGTACGAAGGGTGGTTTAAGGACGCCCATCCTGAAGAGCTTGCGAAAAGAGGGCTGCCGCAGCTGCGGCAGCCCTCTTTTCTGTTCATATCCGTAGGAATTCGTCGGCGATGCATGGAAATGCTGCCGAAAGCATTTTCTCAGAACGCCTTGATCTGGTCATCCGCCGCTTCCCCGGTATTTTCGATTTTCCGGATGACAACATCATATCCCGCGCCGTTTTCCATCTGTACCCTGCAGCGGTCGCCGACTTTATGCCCCATGACAGCCCGTCCGATCGGTGACTCATTAGAGATGAGACCGTGAATGCTGTTTCCGCGGATGGAGGTCACGATGCGGTAGGTTTCTTCCTCCTCATCCTCTTCAAAATAAAGCGTCACGGTATTATTCAGCCCCACCTCATCCTCCTTTGAGGAATCATCGATGATGCGGGCAAAGCGCAGCACCCGCTCCAGGTAGTTGATGCGTCCGTTGTTCTCCCGGTTTGCCTTCTTCGCGGCATAGTACTCAAAGTTCTCCGAGCGGTCGCCCTGGGCCGCGGCCTCTGCAATCTCCCGGGTGATCTGCGGACGCAGCACCAGCTTCCGGTGATCAATCTCCGCCTGTATCTTCTCTACGTCCGATTTTGTAAGCTCCTGTCCCATTATTTTCCCTCATAGGTGATCAAAGAGCTCACATCGTACTTCCGAAGCCGCTCGCGTCCCTGAAGACCGGCCAGCTCCATCACGACCGCAACCTGTGCAACCTCACCGTGGAGCTGCTCCACCAGCTTGCAGGCTGCCTCCAGTGTGCCGCCGGTTGCGATCAGATCATCTACGATGACGACACGCTCACCCGGACGGATCGCATCCTTATGAATCTCGATCTCTGCCTGGCCGTATTCCAGATCATATTTGGCTGATACGGTTTCCCGCGGCAGCTTGCCCTTCTTCCGTACCAGCACGAAGCCCTTATGCATAGCATAGGCTACCGCGGTGCCGAAGACGAAGCCCCGGGACTCCAGTCCGAGAATCACATCAAACTCCACGCCTTCCAGCGCCTTGATCAGCCCGTTGATGGAATCCTGCAGTCCGTCCGGATCCTGAATCAGCGAGGTAATGTCACGGAACATGATGCCCTTCTGCGGAAAATCCGGAATGGTCTTTACATAGTCCTCTAAATGCTCTCTTTTCATAATATTCTCCCCTGTCCTTACGGCTTATGATATTTTGCAGCATAGGTCATGATGGCCGCCACGGTCTTTCCGTCGGTCATCTTTCCCTCATAGATCAGCTGCTGCAGATCCTCGAGCTTCCAGGCCTCTACACCCAGCTCCTCATCCTCATCCCAGTGCTTCTCGCCCTTTTCGAGATGATCCGCCACATAAATGCCGATCTTCTCATCCAGGAAGGCAATGGTCGTATTTACATACAAAAGGAAATCCAGATGATCGGTCCGGTAGCCGGTCTCCTCCTCGAGCTCCCGCATGGCGCATTCCAGAAACGGCTCATCCTCCCGGTCACGCTTGCCGGCCGGCAGCTCCAGCGTATAGCGTCCCAGTGCATGACGGAACTGGCGTACCATCAGAATACGGCCGTCCGGAAGCACCGGAAGCACGGCAGCGGCGCCCTTGTGATGAATGAAATCCCAATGGGTCTTATGTCCGCCCACATCCACATAGTCATCATAGACCGTGATGACTTTGCCCTGATAGGCCAGCTTCCGTTCCAGAAGCTTTACCGGTTTTTCTGCATTCTCTGCATTCAGCATGATGCTTCCTCCTCTTCCTTCACCTTTTTCCGGACGATCGTCTTGCCGATGCGCCGATTCTTGATATATGCCACATCCACATTCAGCTCCTCGGTTTCCAAATGGAAGGAGCTGCCGTCATCCGGCACTGTACCGATGATGCCCATCAGATATCCGCCGAAGGTATCTGCATCCTCCGTCGGAATATTGATCTTCAGTGCTTCGTTCACATCCTCGATATCCGCGGTTCCGAGAACGATCCACTCGTTCTCTCCGATCGCCTCGATCGGCTCCGGCTCCGGAAGCTCATCCTCCTCCCGAAGGTCGCCGACCAGCGCCTCGATGAGATCATGCACCGTTACAATGCCGGTCATGCCGCCGTACTCATCAATGACGATCGCGTAATACTTCCGCGTCCGCTTCATGGTGGCAAAGAGGTCCGACACCTTCATGTGCTGTGAGATAAAGAACGGCTTATCCACGGCCTGCTTCATGACATTGGCCCGCGACTGATCCGACAGCCGGAAATAGTCCTTCGTATCCAGCACGCCGACGATGTCATCGTCGTCCTCACCGCAGACCGGATAACTGGCGAAGCGGTGGCTGTAGATCGTACGCCGCCACTGACGGTCGCTGTCCTCGAGATAGAGCATCGCCACATCCGGCCGGTGCGTACAGACATCCTCCACGGTCAGATCATTGAACTCAAATACGTTCTGAATCATCTCGTTTTCCGTGGTTTCGATGGTGCCCTTCTCGGCGCCCTCGTCCAGCATCAGCTTAATGTCCTCCTCCGATACCTTCTCCTCGATGTCCTCCGGCTTGATGCCCATGAGACGCATCAGTGCATTGGTTGAGATTGTAAGCAGCCATACAAAGGGCGCAAAGAGCACCGACGCTATATCCAGAATGTTGGCAATCTGAAGTGCAATCGTCTCTGTATAGGCCTGGGCCAGCCGCTTCGGAATCAGCTCACCGATGACAATGCTGACATAGGAAAGAATCAATGTGATTACGATGATCACGATGTTCTCCAGCACCTCCCGGGCGACCGGAAGTCCGGCCGCCAGAAGCGCATTCGTCAGCGGCTGCGAGAAGCTGTCCGCTGCAAAGGCCGAGGACAGAAAGCCCGCCAGGGTAATGGCCACCTGAATCGTGGATAAAAACCGGGCCGGCTCTACGGTCAGCTTCAGCAGCTTGGCAGCCCGCCTGTTTCCGTCCTCGCTGAGCTTACGAAGCTTCGCATCCCCTACCTGCAGCACGGCGATCTCCGCGCAGGAGAAAAGTCCGTTCACCAAAATCAAAACAATCAGCAGCAACAATCGTCCTATCATAAAATTACTTACCATCCTCCATGTGGTAATCCATACTGTATTTGTCATATTGAGCCTGAAGATATGCGCAGTCCGAGCGGAAGCGATCCGGCGAGGAATTCTCCAGTGTGCCAACGATATACGGCTTCCATGCCGCCACCTGACGCATCAGCTCTGCATAACAGAAGATGCCCTCGCCCGGGTGTCGGTACTTCTGATCCTCCCCCTCGAAGACGCAGTCCTTCAGATGCAGGGTCGTAATGCGGTCGCCGTACAGCCGAAAGGCCTTCCGGATCAGAGCATTCTGTCCCTCCGCATCCTTCTCAAGATCCGGCGTCACCAGGTTCACCGCATCCAATATAACATCAAAATTCACAGAATCAATATCATTTAAAAAACGTTCCATCATTTCCGGCGAATGCAGCGTATGATTGTAGACGCCCTCCACGCCGACCATCACGCCGAGCTTCTCGGCCGCATCCCGGATACGCTTAAAGCTGTCCAGCACCCGCTGATAGTTTTCCTCCGTATAGGTCTCCGGCACCACCTGCATCTTCGGATGGGCCCGTCCCGTTTCCGTGCCGACCATATCCGCACCCATGCGCTTTGCATACTTCAGATGCTCGATGAAGCGCTGTACATTCTGAAGACGCTGCTCTTCATCCGGATGGGCCGGATTGATATAGCAGCCGAGAATGGATACATGGAGGTGGCGCTTTTCAAGCTCCTCTCCCACATAATCTCCGAGGCCGGCATTGTAATGGCCTACAGAGGTATCCACCTCCTGAAAGCTCTTATTCATTGCAAGATGAATGTAACGGATGCCGAGCTCCTGCGCTGCATCCAGCACCTCTGTCACACTGCCCTTCGGGCAGATATCATGTGCGCGCATACCAAACTGTATCATGCTTTCTCCTTTACTGCACTTTTTATTTTGCGATACTGCACCGGGGTCTGCCCGGTGGTTGTTTTAAACACCTTTTCGAAATAGGTAATATTTCCGAAGCCGCAGAGATCTGCAATTTCCGTGATGGAACAGGTCGATTCCCACAGTAGCTCCTGTGCCCGGCGGACCCGGATATAGGTCAGATACTCAATTACGGAAAAGCCGGTGACATTGCGGAAGCTCCGGGTCAGGTAGGATCGGCTCATGAAAAAGCGCCGGGACAGCTCCTCCAGGGAGACATTCTCCCGCATATGATTCTGCAGATAAATGGCGACCTCATGCACCTTCTGGTAGACACCGGTTTTTACCACCGTTTCCGCCTCGGGCCGCGTCTTCATATCCGCATACATCGCCCGTTTTCGGGCCCGTGCGAAGATGCAGACCAGCTCCACCGCCTGAAGATAGAGGAAGCTGTGAAAGGATTCCATCCGCATATCCTTGGAGACTTTTTCGTCGGCGCAGACCGATTTAAATTCCTCGATGACCGCGAGGATCAGCTGCCACTCCGTATCATTGAAGGCGGCAACGCCTGTCATCACCTCACCGAAGGTATCGAAGCCCTGCAGTCCGGCTTCACGCAGCTTTTGATCAAAAACCGAACGGTCCAGCTGCAGGATGAAATTATGATGGTCCGGCGGAAAGCCCGGCGCTGTTGAGGTTTTATGGATGGCATTATGATGAACCACGATGGCCGAACGCGGCGTCAGGCGGTAGGTTTCCCGGTCCACGAACATCAGGCGCTGCCCGTTCAGAATAAAATGCAGCTCGATGGACTCATGGACATGACGGCTCCGCATGATGAAGCGATGATGCCGCACAGCCTCCGTTACCCGAAGGCCCGGAATGCGCTTCTCAAACACCAGCTCCAGACGCGAATTATGCAGATTAATATCTTCGTTCTCAGCCAAGCAGCGGCTCCTCTCGGAAGGCTCCGGCAGATCTTCGCTCTTACCGGACAATAGTGAAAAAGGATGTGCAGACGCACTGCACATCCTCTATTCTATCGTAACATCTCGGTGTAGGCAAGAAGCAACGGGCCGACGCCCTTTGCATCGTTCTGTACCACCGGCTCCGAAAGGTAATATGCAACCGATCCGTCCCGATGCGCCGCACCGCCGAGTCCGCCGACCAGACAGATGCCGGTCACGCACGGCGTGCCGTCCGGATTCTTGGACAAACGCTGATCCAGAATACCGTAGAAGGCCTTCTCCGCCGCTGTGCGGAAGCGCTCCGGCAGGAAGCCGAGCCGTACACCCTTGAGGAGTGCTGCACTGATCAGGGCCGTACCGGAGGTCTCCAGATAATTGCCTTCCACCTCCGGAAGGGCGATCAGCTGATACCAGAGACCGCTTTCATCCTGCACGCGTACCAGCGCATCTGCAAGCTCGTTCAGCATACGCTTCAGCTGTGCGCTCTCCTCCGGCATCGGAAGGGTCTGCATGAGCTCGAGGACATCCACCAGACCCAGTACAAACCAGCCCTCGGCCCGCAGCCAAAAATTCGGACTGCAGCCGGTCACCGGATCTGCCCAGTACATCTCCTTCGATGCATCGTAGCCGTGATAGTAAAGACCGGTTTTCGGATCGCGCATGCGCTTTTCCACATTGGCGATCTGGCGGCAGATGTCCATGCAGTCCTTCTGATCATGAAAACGCTTTTCGTATTCCATATAGAACGGCATCGCCATATAGATGCCGTCGAGCCATACCTGGTTCGGATAGATCTTCTTGTGCCAGAAGTTTCCCTCCTCTGTCCGCGGCATGGTATCCAGCTGCGAGCGTACCAGCTCGATGGCCTTCCGGTACTTTTCTTTTCCCGTGCGGTCATAGAGACAGAAAAGGTTCTTGGCCGGATTCACATTATCAAGGGTATACTCTGCCGGATCATAGGTCCGGATGCTGCCGTCCTCCTGTACAAAGCCGTCCAGGAAGCGGTCTGCAAATGCGAGAAACCGCTCCTCGCCGGTGATCTCGTACAGCTGAAGGATGCCGGTAATCATGCATCCGTCAATGTAGTTCCACTTATTGGTCTTGCCGCTCCGGATCATTTCCAGATTCCAGGCCGGATGCTCCGAATCGGAATGCTCCATCAGATAATCAATATATTCGTTCAGAAGCTGCTCGGTCGCGGCCCGGTCACCCTGCAGGTGCTTAAGATTATGATTCATAGCTGTTCTCCACTTATCCGGTTTCAAATCCGGACAAACATATAGCCCGCACTCGGGGTTTCCCCCGGATGCGGGCCTCACTACCCGCTCATCAGCGGTAAGGTACTGTATTGCTGCCGAAATTATCGCGGCTGTTCAGCTTAACCCTTGACAGATCCTGCCGTTACACCATCGATGAACTGATCCTGTGCCAGGAAGAATACCACCAGTGACGGAACGATGGAAACAAGGGAAAGTGCCAGGATACGGTTCCAGGAGAAACCGGTATCTGCATCCATGGACATCTTTACGAAGATGGCTGCCGGATAACGTCTCGGCGTGGATACGTAGAGCAACGGTCCCATGAAGTCGTTGGAGGACCACATGAACTGGAACAGTGCTGCAGAGGTCATCGCCGGCTTCAGTACCGGTACGATAACATGCCAGAGGGTTCCGAGCGCGGTACATCCGTCGATCTTTGCAGCCTCATCGAGCTCCTTCGGAATATTGCGGAGGAACTGGATCAGCATGAATACGAAGTAGGTATCCTGTGCAAACAGTGTCGGTACGATCAGCGGAAGGTACAGCGGAGAATCTACCCAGCCCCAGCCGTTGTACATGATGAACTGCGGAACATTCAGGACAACGTTCGGAAGGAACAGTGTTGCCATCAGAAGTGCGAAGCAGAGGTCATGGCCCTTGAACTTGAAGCGGGCAAAGCCGTATGCCGTCACCGTGCAGGAAACAATCGTCAGAATAACCTTCGGAATAACGATCTTGTAGGTATTCAGCATGGAGGACCAGATATTGATATCACCGCCGTAGCCCTTCATTGCATCGATATAGCCCTGAAGGGTCGGTTTCTTCGGAATGAAGCCGATGCTGGAGAAGATCTCTGCATTGCTTTTGAAGGATGCACCGATCATCCATACCAGCGGATAAATCATGACAATACCAACCAGAACCAGGACAACATACTTAATGACGGTCATGATCTGTCTTTTTTTCTCAAGTGTCATCTTTATGCCTCCTCATCTGAATAGTATACCCAATGCTTCTGGCTGTACTGCAGGATTGCCGTAAAGATCATCAGGATGATGAACAGTACCCAAGCCTGTGCACTCGCAAGACCCATCTCATACTTCTTGAATGCGTTGTTGTAAATCAGAAGTGATACAAGCGTTGTTGCACCACGCGGTCCGCCCTGTGTGATGATGTACGGTCCGTTGAACTCCTGGAAGGCCTGTACCAGCTGTGTTACCAGGTTATAGAAGATAACCGGTGTGATCAGCGGTACGGTAATGGTGAAGAACTGACGCCACTTTCCGGCACCGTCCAGAGAAGCTGCCTCGTAGAGATCTACGGAAACGCCCTTCAGTGCGGCCAGGAAGATAACCATGGTAGAACCGAACTGCCATACACGAAGAAGACAGATGATGAACAGTGCTGCCGTCTTGTTGGACAGCCAGTGCGGTCCGGCGATGCCGAAGATGCCGAGAATCATGTTGACGATACCGTCATCCTTAAAGATCGCTTTCCAGAGAACGGCAATCGCTACAGAGGAACCGAGGATGGACGGAATATAGTAAACCGTACGGAACATCTTCACACCCTTGATCTTGAAGTTCAGGATATAGGCGATGAACAGCGCGAAGACAAGCTTCAGCGGCACGGTCATGAATGCATACTTAAAGGTGGTTAAAAAGCCAGTCTTGATCTTTTTATCTGTGAAGATCGTCACGTAGTTGAAAACACCCCACTTGGAAATACCCTCGAAGAGTGACTCATCACTGAAGCTGTATACCAGCGATGAAAGGAACGGATAGCCCTTGAAAACGAGAAATCCGATCAGCCACGGAATGATAAAGAGAAGTCCCTTGTTCTCTTTCCAGAAGCTGTTCGAAGACTTGACTGTAGTATTTGACATAATGTCTACCCCATTTAAATTCGAACAATAGTAATGGAACGATGCCGTTCGGCCTTCGGCCGATGGATCAGCGCATCGAACCCGGGCAGTTTTAAAACAAGTCCGGGCCTCCAGACGGAGGTCCGGACTCTTTTCATACTTAAAATATGTGCAGCATCGCAGTGCCGGCTGCGCGCCTCGGCTTAAGCCTCTGCGCCCTTGGCCTCAACCTCATCGACTGCATCAATCAGGCTCTGTGCAAGCTCCTTGGAATCAACATCGTCATAGGACATGTCGTTCATGATCTCCTGGTATGCGCCCTCTGCATCATCCTTCAGAGCAGAATCCTCATAGTACGGAGACAGCTGGAAGCGGGCATTCTCGGAAGCCAGCTTGTTTGCCTCATAGGTAAGACCCTCGAGGGTACCTGCTGCCTGCAGCTTCTCCTGTGCAGCATGGGAAGCCGGAACACCTCTCTCAAGGGCCAGTGTCTCAACGCCGTCGCCGTTCAGCATCCAGTTGAGCAGCTTAGCAGCCTCCTCCGGATACTGTGAGTTCGGAGAAATCGCGAAGCCCATGGAAACCTTGTAAACCGTTGCCGGTGTACCGTAGTCTGCCGGATACTCGCCGATTACAAGCTCCTGGTTCTCATCCAGTGCATTCTGCAGCTTCTTAACAGAAGAATCCCACTCGAGCACACCTGCATAATGTCCGTCGATGAAGTGCGGGTTCTTATCAAGAGAATCTGCGCCGTCGCCCTTCAGCTTCTCCTGTGTCGGGATAACGTGGTTGTCCTCCAGGCTCTTCAGGAAGTCGAAGCCGTCTGCGAGCTCATCTACGGTGTAGTTCAGCTTGCCGTCCTCTACCCATGCCTTGTCGTACTTCTCCTGCATGTAGTAGGTGAGAAGGATGGTCAGATCCAGGGTGCCGCAAGCCATCGGATAGTAATCATCACCGAGCTTCTCCTTGAAGATCGGGCCGGCAGCGAGAATGTCCTCAAAGCTCTTCGGAACATCGAGGCCTGCCTTCTCAAAGGTTGCCTTGTTCCAGTAGAATACACGGCCGGTGGAAGCAACCGGAACACCGAGTACATGACCGTCGATGGTCATCAGATCTACCAGCGTCTGATCATACTGGGAAAGGTCGAAATCGGACAGGGTGTTCATGTCTACAAAGCGTGTGCCGTCCGGGCTGAACTGCCACAGCCAGTTCCAGTTGATCTGGAAAAGATCCGGCTCGGAATTTCCGGCGATCTGTGTTGCAATCTTGTCCTGCCAGCCGGACCATGCACCATACTCAGACTCGATCTTCACGTTCGGATTTGCTGCCATATACTCATCGAGTGCCTGAAGAGTTGCTGTGTGTCTTGAATCACCGCCCCACCATGAAATACGAAGGCTTACGCCGTCACCGGAAGCAGCAGCTGCTGCCTTGGTGGTCTCTGCTGCAGCCTCTGCAGCCTTGGTAGCCTCGGTGGAATCCTGTGAGCTCGAGCTTGAGGATCCGCATGCTGCAAGTCCAAGCACCATGGATGCTGCAAGTGAGCTTGCAAGTACCTTTGTCAACGTTTTTTTCATTTTTTACCTCCTTAGGAGCTCTTCTTCAGCTCCTGTTTATTTATAAGATCTTTCGATCTTAATCACTGATTCAATACAACATTTACGCTGTCATAATCCAGAACATCCTGCAGGAACGGCTCGGTGTCGTCGGAGCCTGTAATCTCCACGTTCTCCAGGCTGAGGCGCTTGACATTCCGTGCGTAAATGCTTCTTCCGGTCATCTTCGGGAAGTTGTCCATCATGATGGTCTGTCTCGGCTCACGCTCTGACTTCGGAAGGAAGCTGGTCTTTATGTTCTTCAGCTCAATGTTCTCGATATAGCTCTCCGGCAGTCCGTAGGCTACCAGCATGCAGGCATCTGCGCCGGTGCAGACGATGTTCTCTGCACGGATGGTTCCGATCGTCGGTGTACGGTCATCCACCGGATGGAAGCTCTGATTCTGCACGTAATCGGTATGGCCGTCCGGATCGCAGAAATAGAACATATTGAAGGTGAATGCCATGTGTACGTTCTTCATAATTATATCATGAAATACGACATTATCATACAGTGCTTTCGGTCCTCTTCCGCGTCTTGTCTTCACGCGAAGACCGCGGTCCGTGCCGTCAAAAATGCACTGGGCAACCTCTACATTGATGACACCGCCGGCAGCTTCCGAACCGACCGTCACGCTGCCGTGTCCTCTCTCGAGGAAGGAGTTCCGGATGGTGAAGTGATCGGCGATCTTGTGATGCTTCTCACTCATATAATACTTTCCGGATTTGATGGCGATGCAGTCATCGCCGACTGAAATCTTCGTTCCGAGAATCAGCACATCATCGCAGCTCTCCGGATCGAAGCCGTCGGTATTCGGTGAATCGGACGGATTCCAGATGGTGATATTGTAAACGCCGATATGGTCGGTATAGTACGGGTGCACGGTCCAGCTCGGCGAATTTTCTACGCGGATGGACTGAAGACGTACATAATTGCAGTGGTTCAGGAACATCGTGTTCGGACGCCATGCAATCCGCATCTTCTTCGGATCCTGCCACCAGTCACCCTGATCACCGTTTCCGTTGATGGAGCCCTTGCCGACGATGTCGATATGGTCTGCATTGACCGCCGAAATAAGGGATGCAAAGGCGGTCTCCGGATTGCCCTCCCAGGTCGCCAGATTGTACTCATCCTTCTGATCCGTCGTCGGTGTAAGACCCGGCATCAGCGGATAATGCATACGATCCGGATCGCCGAGAATCACTGCACCCTCATCCAGCCACAGCGTCATATGGCTCTTCAGGAAAAGCGGGCGGCAGAGATAGCGGCCGGCCGGCACATAAACCGTACCGTCTGCCGGGCAGGCACTGATGGCCGCCTGCAGATAGCTCGTATCCTCGGTTTCTCCGTCACCGTGGGCACCGAAGGCCCGTACATCCAGCAGTACGGATTCGTACTCTGTATGGAAGCTTTCCGAAGCCTCTTCGGTTTCGGTCTTGACGGTAATGGTATAATCCGTATCCGGCGTGAGGCCCTCTACCGTAGCTACATTGAGCTCTGAATGCCCGCGCTCTTCACCGTTAATGTAAATGCTGTACGGCGCCGGTGCATAGCAGATGGCGTCATTATCCAATTCGATGGTTACACTCCGCTTAAATACGGCCCGGATGGTAAATTTCATCGCTTCTACCTCGTTTTCTGATGGTTAATTCTTTGACGTTATAGAAAATAGCCAAGTTCGTTCTTGAGATAGCTATAGTATACGAGCAATTTTTACATAATGCTTATTGGAAAGGACACTTTTTGGTCACAGTTATCTGATCGGATACTTTTCTGCACTTTTTTAACGAAATGTAAGCGCTTTTTTGAATATTTTTATGTCCGAATTATTGAGTATCAGGATGTTTGTTCTATAATGGGCGAAGAAAAGAAAGGAGTATTTATGCTGTATGTATCATTGACGAGGCCGGGTGCATGCCGAAGCATCCGGGAAGCGGTGGACCGGGCTTCTCTTTCCTATAGAAAGACCGTTCAGAGCGGAAACATCTGGACTGGTGAAACCATCCGGATCGAATGCGGCTTCTATCATGAGCGCGTCACAATCACGGTGCCCCGGCTCACGCTGATCGGCGAGGATGCCGGCCGCACCGTCATTTCCTATGGTCTTTACGGCCATATGCCTTCTCCGGATATCGGAAAGCTCGGCACCTTCCGAAGCTATACCATGCTCATCGACGCCGATGAGGTATGCCTTCAGCATCTCACCATCGAAAACAGTGCCGGTGCCGGCCCGACGGTCGGTCAGGCCATCGCCCTGTATGCCGACGGTGATCGGCTTCGCTTTGAGCATCTCCGCCTCCTCGGCTGGCAGGATACGCTTTTCACCGGTCCGCTGCCGCCCAAGGAGCTTGAGAAAAACGGCTTTATCGGCCCGAAGCAGTTTGCACCGCGGCGAAACGGACGTCAATATTACAGAGACTGCCGGATCGAGGGCGATGTCGACTTCATCTTCGGCTCCGCGACGGCATACTTCGATCATTGCACAATCTTTCAGAAGGACCGTCGGAAGCTGCTGCCGAAAAATTCATCAGAAGCCGGACAATGCAGCAGCTATGCGACCGCGGCTTCCACTCCGGAGGGACAGAAATACGGCTATGTCTTCACCCGCTGCCGTTTTCTCTCCGATTGTCCGGACGGAAGCTGCTATCTGGGGCGTCCGTGGCGCAATTTCGCCCATGTGGCCATCCTTCACTCCTACCTGGGCCCCCAGATCCATCCGGCCGGCTTCCACAACTGGGGAAAGACGGAAGCCGAAGCCACGGTGCGTTTTCTGGAATATCAGAATGAAGGCCCCGGTGCCGACCGATCGAAGCGGGCCTCCTTTGTGCATGCACTGAGTGACGTCGAAGCAGCCGAATATAGCCTCGAAAAGGTCATGGGGCCGGACAGGACTTGAAAATACAGGCTGAATGTGTAAAGATGGAAACAGTTTCAGGCCGCCGGCCGCCCCGACGGGCGGTCCGTATGCGGGCGCGGCCTGCATTGGCATCGTAAAAGCAGCTGCTGCTGACAGGAGGATTCATGGGAAAGAAGCTTTTGGTTGCACAGTCCGGCGGTCCGACCGCCGCCATCAACGCCACACTGGCCGGCGTCATTGACGAAGCATTTAATCAGCCGGACATCACCGGCATCCTCGGTGCCCGCTACGGCATTCAGGGCGTTCTCCGCGAACAGTTCCTGGATCTCGGCAGAATGAAGGACATCGATGAGCTTTTGGACAAACTGGCGATTACGCCGGCCGCGGCACTCGGCTCCTGCCGCTTCAAGCTGAAGGACCCGTCCGAGGACCCGTCTGAGTTTGAAGCCCTGATCCGCATTTTTCAGCAGCATGAGATCGGGTATTTCATTTATATCGGCGGAAATGACTCGATGGATACCGTCTGGAAGCTTTCGGAATATATCAAACAGCATCACATTCCGGACATCGTCGTCGTAGGTGCACCGAAGACCATCGACAATGATCTCTACGGCATCGACCACTGTCCGGGCTTCGGATCCGCCGCCAAGTACATCGCCGCCTCCGTTTCCGAGCTCGAGCGGGAGCTGGAGGTTTATGATACACCGTATGTCATCATCGTCGAGCTGATGGGCCGGAATGCCGGATGGCTCACCGCTTCGGCCGCCCTCGCCGAGGGTCGGAACAGTAAGGTACCGTATCTCATCTATCTGGAGGAGCGGCCCTTCGATCTCAATGGCTTCATCTCCGATCTGCGCGGCGAGCTGGCCATCGGAAAGAATGTGATCGTTGCCATCAGCGAAGGCATTCACGACCGAAGCGGCAAGATGATTTGTGACTATGCGGACCGTGATCAGTCGAAGGACGCCTTCGGACATACCATCGCCACCGGTGCCGGCCGCGTACTGGAGAATGCCGTCCGCACCAACATCGGCTGCAAGGTCCGCTGCATTGAGCTGAATCTCCTGCAGCGCTGTGCCGGTCATCTTCTCTCACGCACCGACATCATGGAATCGGTCGAGCTCGGTGCCAATGCAGCGCGCCTCGCTGTACACGGCCGAAACGGCGTGATGTCTACATTGACCCGCACGTCCGATGCACCTTATACCGTAGAATACGGCGCCGCCGATATTTCCGAAATCGCAGACCGTGAAAAGAAGGTGCCGGACAGCTGGATCACCTCCGAAGGCAACGGCGTCACGGAGGAAATGCTCACGTATCTCCGGCCGTTGGTGCAGGGCGAGCTGAGCTGTGATTTTGAGGACGGCATTCCGAGCTACGTGGTATTTGATAAATAAGAAGCTGCCACAATATCCGAACATCAAAAAGCCGGAGCTGCAGATTTCTCTGCACTCCGGCTTTTTCATTACAGATCAGCTTATTTTCCGAAAACAGCCTCATAATCCTTTTTGAAGCGCTCAATGCCGCTGTCGGTCAGCGGGTGCTTCATCATCTGCATCAGCACCTTGTACGGAACGGTCGCAATATCCGCACCGGTCTTTGCGCACTCCACGATATGCATCGGATGACGCACAGAGGCGCAGATCACCTCTGTTTCAATGTCCGGGTACATCTGGAAGATATCCTCGATATCCTGAATCAGTGTGATGCCATCCGTCGAGATATCATCGAGCCGCCCAAGGAACGGCGATACATAGCTTGCGCCGGCCCGCGCTGCCAGAAGTGCCTGGCCGGCCGAAAAAATCAGCGTCACATTGGTCGGAATACCTTCCGAGGAAAGCACCTTTACCGCCTTCAGACCCTCCGCGGTCATCGGAATCTTGACCACCATATTCTTGTGAAGCTTTGCAATCGCGCGTCCCTCGGCGATCATGCCCTCCGCATCGGTCGTGCTGGCCTTTACTTCGCCGGAAATCGGACCGTCCACGATGTCTGCAATCTTCTTCAGGGTCTCGAAATAGTCCCGGCCCTCCTTCGCAATCAGCGACGGATTGGTGGTTACGCCCGAAATAATGCCCATGGCATTGGCATCGCGGATTTCATCCACATTTGCCGTATCAATAAAAAATCTCATCGCATTCACCTCCTGATGAATTGCTTCAAGGGCACGAAAATCCGGCATTTCAAGAACACGAACATGCCGGATTTCCGTACCGTCCTTATGAACCTCTATAATCAGAACAGGCTCTTCACAGTCTCCACAACCTTCTCCACCGTGAAGCCGAAGTATTCAAACAGCTTCGGTCCGTTTCCGGATGCACCGAAGCCCTGCATGGAAATCACCTTTCCGTCCAGTCCCACGTACCGATACCAGCCAAAATCCGACAGCGCTTCGACGGCTACGCGCTTCCGTACACTGTCTGGAAGCACCGACTCCTTATATTCTGCCGACTGACGCTCGAAGGCCTCCATATTCGGCATGGATACCACGCGGACCCGGCGGCCCTCCGCAGCCAGCGCAGCCTTCGCCTGTACGGCCAGTGCAAGCTCTGAGCCCGTAGCAATCAGAATCGCCTCCGGCGTGCCCTCGCAGTCATCGATCACATAGGCACCCGCCTGTACCTTCCGGGCATCGGAGCCCGGAAGCTGCGGGAGGTTCTGGCGTGTCAGCACCAGGGCAGTTGGGCGATCCTTCGCTTCCAGGGCAGCAAGCCATGCGCCCTCGGTCTCCACCCGGTCACACGGACGGATGACATCAAAGTTCGGGATCGAGCGAAGCATCGCCAGCTGCTCGATCGGCTCATGGGTCGGTCCGTCCTCGCCGACACCGATGGAATCATGCGTCAGCACAAAGATCTGCGGAACCTTCATAAGCGCGGCCAGACGTGCCATCGGCTTCAGATAATCACTGAAAACAAAAAAGGTCGCCACATAGGTCCGCAGTCCGCCGTGCAGAAGCATGCCGTTCGCAATACCGGCCATGGCCATCTCACGCACACCGAAGTGAATGTTCCTTCCCTCCGGTGTTTCTGCACTGAAATCACCCTCGCCCTTCATCTCCGTCTTGTTGGAAGGTCCGAGGTCTGCGGAGCCGCCGAAAAGGTTCGGCAGACGGTCCTTCACAAGCTGAAGCACGGCACCGGAGGAAGCGCGGGTCGCCTCCGGCTTCTCCGCCGGCTTAAAGAAGTCCTCATCCTCCGAAAGTGCCTTTACATCCGCATCGGAATGATAGCGGTCCCACAGCGCACGAAGCTCCGGAAATTTCTCAGAATAAGCCGAAAACAGGGGCTTCCATGCATCCTCTGCCGCCTTCTTTTCCTCCGAAAGCGCCCGGTAATGAGCATATACCTCTTCCGGAACATAGAACGGTTCCTCGGACGGCCACTGCAGAAATTCCTTCATCGCAGCGACATTCTCTATACCGAGCGGCTCGCCGTGCGCTGCACTCGAGCCCTGTTTCGCCGGGCAGCCGTAGCCGATGGTCGTCTTCACCTTGATAAAATAAGGTGCCGTATCGTCCTGTGCTGCCACATCCAGTGCAGCAGCGATCTCCGACAGATTATTTCCATCCTCCACCTGAAGCGTTTTGAAGCCGAAGGCCTCCGCCCGCTTCAGCACATCCTCCCGGAAGGCCAGATCCGTCGAGCCCTCAATGGAAATCTTATTGGAATCATAGAGCACCGTCAGCTTCGAGAGCTTCCAGGTGCCGGCCAGGGACAGAGCCTCGGAGGAAATGCCCTCCATCAGATCACCGTCACCTGCAATTACATAGGTCCGGTGGTTCACGATCTCATAGCCCGGACGGTTGAATACGGATGCCAGATGCTTCTCCGCTGCTGCCATGCCGACCGCCATGCTGATGCCGGCACCGAGCGGTCCCGTCGTCGCCTCGATGCCCACGGTATGGCCATACTCCGGATGGCCCGGTGTCCGGGAGCCCAGCTGACGAAATTCCGTAAGATCCTCCTTCGTCAGACCGAAGCCGAACAGGTGAAGCAGGGAATACAAAAGCATCGAGCCGTGTCCGCCGGAAAGCACGAAGCGGTCACGATCCTCAAAATCCGGATCCGCCGGATTGATCTTCAGGTGATGTGCCCAGAGCTCATAGGCCATCGGCGCCACGCCGAGCGGCAGACCGGGATGTCCTGAATTTGCCTTCTGAATCGCATCTGCAGATAAAACACGGATGGCATTGACCGCCATCGTTTCCATATCCTTTGTCATGAAATGTCCTCCAAGTTTCACTCATGTAAGCCTGATCTGTCCCTCCGATGCCTTGTATACACAGGCATGGTCAGGGCCTATTGTAAAACGTAAACGCGCTGTCCGCAAGCCCGTATTCGCATATCATCAGAAGAACAGAGGAGCCGGCCTCCGAAATGCAGTGCACGTCGGGACCGGCTCCATCAGATTAGGCATAGCTTTTTTTCAGCTTCTTCAGACAATGGAAGAAGCAGGGAATCAAAAAGGCATCGGCGAAGATCCACGCAAGCGGGGAGGCTGCGCAGGCCGCATGATAGCCAAGCATGGGCACAAAGACGAAGCCCACCAGGCTGCGGGCAATCATCTCGCTGACACCGGCGAGGATGGCAAGCCCGGAGAAGCCCATGCCCTGGATCGTGAAGCGCCATACATTGACAATCGTCAGCGGAATGTAAAATACAGAGTTCCAGATCAGGAAAATATGCGCATTATGAATCACCTCTGCCTCATCTGCGCTGACAAAGAGCTTCGGAATTTCTCCGCCGAAGAAAATAAGCACAATGCAGATGGCCACCGAATACACGGCGCCCTGCATCGTTGCGGACAGCACGCCCTCCCGGATCCGGTCAAAGCGCAGTGCACCGACATTCTGCCCGGCATAGGTCGCCATAGTGGCACCCAGGGCATCAAAGACACAGCATACGAAGTTGCTGATCCGCTGTCCTGCCGTAATGGAGGCCACAATCACCGCACCGAGTCCGTTGACGGCGGTCTGCAGGATGACGGAGCCGATGGCCGTAATGGAATACTGCAGACCCATCGGAATTCCCATCCGGAGCAGCTGGATCGAGCGCTCCCGATCCGGCTTCATATCCTCCTTTTCGAGATGCAGCACCGGGAAGCGGCGGATCATATACAGAAGGCAGAGAATGCCGCTGAGTCCCTGGGAAATGACAGTGGCATAGGCCGGGCCGTCCACGCCGAAGCCCATCAGCCCGATGGAAATCAGATCAAGCACGATGTTAAGAAGCGCCGCAAAGATCAGAAAATACACCGGCGTCTTCGCATCCCCCAGCGAGCGTATGATGCTGGCCGTGATATTATAAAGAAAAATCATCGGCGTACCGACAAAAATAATGAAAATATAATCGTAGGCATAGGAAAAAATCGAGAGCGGCGTGTTGGTGGCCTCGAGAATCGGCTTCGTCAGCACCGAGATCACGACGGTCATGAGGAGTGCAATGATCACCGTCAGATAAATGATCTGCGCCACATACTTCCGAAGCCCGCGGAAATCCTGGGCGCCGAAGCGCTGCGCTACCGGAATGGCAAAGCCGGCACAGGCGCCGATAACGAAGCCGTTGACCATAAAGTTGATGGCACCGGTGGAGCCGACGCCAGCCAGGGCATCCACCCCCAGCATCCGCCCGACGATGATGGTATCCACCATACTATAGAACTGCTGAAACAGTGTCCCGAGAAGCATTGGAATCGCAAATTCCAGAATCAGCCGGGTCGGACTGCCGGATGTCATATCCCGCATGCTGCTTGTTTTTCCTGCCATAGTTTCGTCCTCCGCATGTACGTGCCGTTATAAAAGTTGCCTGACGGTTCGCTGCTGCACACATTGCAGGGCGTGATGCAGCGTAAAAATCCGACAGCAGCAAAAAAGCGAGATCAGCTTATTCCGATCCCGCTTTTTTATATCACTATTCCTTTTTCGAATCAACGCTTCTTCTGTACAATTTCACCCTTCTCACGGATGTCGCCGTTCCGGTAGGCGGTGAGAAGCTCCTCGAGGTCTGCGATCTGCCGCATCAGCTCCTGTCCGTTGTCGGTCTCTCCCACATGGATCCGGTGCTTCATCTGCTCCACGATCTGAATCTCCGGTGTGTTTTCGGAGCCCTTCTTGAAGCCCTTATGCTCCGCCAGGGCCAGATGCCGGGAGTTGTAGATCAGCGTATAGCCGGCGATGCCGGTACGGGAATGATAGGCCTTCGAAATGCCGCCGTCAATGACGAAGAGCTTGCCACGGGCCTTGATCGGCGACTCGCCGCGCTTCGTCTTGACCGGTACATGGCCGTTCACGATATGTCCCATCTCCGCATCCACGCCGAATTCCCGGAAGATCTTATCCACATATGCATCCTGCTTCGAGAATTCATAATAAATGTTGAACTTCTCCACATGCGTTACCGGGTCCTCGATGAAACAGTGCTCGAAGGTCGTAATCTTGTCTTTTCCGAAGAGCGGCGACATCGGTCCGCACCACATGTACCAGAAGAGATCCGTGGCATAGAGCTTGCCCACCGGGTCATTCTCCCCGTTCAGGAAGTACGCGTCAATGGCCCGCTCATTGAAATAATCCATGAGGGCCTTTCCGGCGAAGCTGCCGTCTGCAGTATCAAGCGCCAGGAAGGAGCCGTCCGCATCCATCGGAATGCAGCCATGGAAAAGGATATTGTTGTTGACTACCTTGTACATGGCGCCGTTCGTAAAGAAGAAACGGATATGCTTCTGCAGAAGCTGCGAATGCGTAAAGCTGTAAATCAGCGTATTCATCAGCTCCTGCTCCTGCTCCGTCAGCTTATACGGATCCTTCGGGTCGATGGTCGGGAAATTCGTATCCAGCAGCGGATAGGTCTTCCCCTCAATGGTCACCGTGCCGGCCGCATAGTCAATATGCTCCAGCAGCAGCCGGTGCTCCAGCTGATACTCCGGATGACGCCGGATCAGTGCGCCCTCCTCCTTAAACATAATGATGGTGATGGCCTTGCACATCTTGGCCGCCAGCTTCGGATCCACCGAGTCGGAGACATTGTCATCCAGAAGATGAGGCTGGAAGCAGGCACAGGGATCATCGCCATAAACCTCTTCTGCAAACATGGACAACGGCCGGAGGTTAATGCCGTAGCCGTCCTCCAGCACATCGAAGGAATTGTAGGAGGTGGCGATCCGGAGCACACTGCCGATGCAGGCCGGATTTCCGCAGGCTGCGCCCATCCACTCCGCATCATGATTGCCCCACTCGATGTCCACATCATGGAAGCTCATCAGCTCCTCCATGATGAGATCCGCATGCGGGCCTCGGTCAAAGATGTCGCCGATGATATGGAGATTATCGATGACCAGGTTCTGGATCAGCTCCGACAGCGCCACGATAAAATCATCGCCCATATCGGTGTCAATGATGGCGTCCATAATACCGCGGAGATAGCCTTTTTTGTCCTCATCCCGGCTGTCGAGATGCAGAAGCTCATCGATGGCGTAGGCATAATTCTGAGGCATTTTCTTACGCACCTTGGAGCGCGTATACTTCGAGGAAACGCAGCGGCAGATGTTGATCAGGCGATTAATGATGATCCGCTGCCACTCCGGCGTATCCTTCGCCTTGTGCTCCGGGTTGGAGAGAATGTCCCGCGGATAATAGATCAGATTCGCAAGTTCTAACTGCTCCTCCTCCGGAAGAAGATTGCCGAAGGTTTCATCGATCTTATCCCGAACGATACCGGACGCCGAACGCATCAGATAAATGAAGGCGTCACTCTCGCCGTGAAGATCCGAAAAGAAATACTCTGTGCCCTTCGGCAGTGCACAGATCGCACGCAGGTTAATGATTTCGGCCCCTGCAGCCGTAGCCGTCGGAAACTGCCTTGAGAGCAGCTTCAAATAGTCAAGATCACGCATAATACTCCTATCGCTTTTGTTTTATTGGTTATTATTATACGCAATCCCCAAAGATTATGCCACCTTTCTATGCATTGTATCTAAAGAAATGCGGATCTAATCTGCTTTTCACCCAAAAACAAAAGCCTCCCGTTTCCGGGAGGCTCAAATTTCTTCTTATACTTCTTCAGCTTCGTTCGGCGCCACAACGGACGGATCAATCTCCTTTCGGTTCAGAATCTCCATAAATTCCGTACCGCTGATGGTTTCCTTCTCATACAGGTACTTCGTGATCTCGTGCAGCTTGTTGATATGACTGTTCAGAAGCTCATAGGCCTTGTCATGCTGCTGCTTCACCAGATCCACGGTCATCTGATCGATCTTCGTCTGGGTTTCCGGTGAGCAGGTCAGGGAAGCATCACCGCCGAGGTACTGATTCTGGATCTGCTCCATCGCCACCATGCCGATGTCATCGGCCATGCCGTAGCGGGTAATCATCGCCCGGGCATACTTCGTTGCCTGCTCGATATCATTGCTGGCACCGGTCGTGCAGGTATGGAAAATCAGCTCCTCTGCACAGCGCCCACCGGTCAGCGTGGCAATCTTGTTTTCCAGCTCCTCCTTGGAGTAGAGGTAGTGGTTTCCCTCGTCCTCCACCTGCATCGTATAGCCCAGGGCTCCGGAGGTACGCGGGATAATGGTGATCTTCTGTACCGGCGCGGAATTCTTCTGAAGCGCTGCCACCAGTGCATGTCCGACCTCATGGTAGGAAACAATCAGCTTTTCCTTATCGGTCATGACATTGTTCTTCTTCTGATAGCCTGCGATAACCACTTCGATGGATTCCTCGAGATCCGACTGGATCACGCGCTCCCGTCCGGCCCGCACGGCCCGAAGCGCTGCCTCATTGATAATGTTGGCGAGCTCTGCGCCGCTGGCACCGGCCGCAGCCTTGGCAATTGCCGGCAGATTCACATTATCCGCCATTTGAATGCCCTTGGCATGCACCTTGAGAATATCCACACGGCCCTGGAAATCCGGAAGCTCCACCGGCACCCGGCGGTCAAAGCGTCCCGGCCGGAGAAGTGCCGGGTCCAGGGAATCCGGCTGGTTGGTTGCCGCCAGGACAATGATGGCCTTCGAGCTGTCGAAGCCGTCCATCTCCGTCAGGAGCTGATTCAGTGTCTGCTCACGCTCATCGTTGCCGCCCATGGCACCGTTGCCGCGCTTCTTTCCGATGGCATCGATCTCATCGATAAATACAATGCAGGGCGACTTTTTCTTAGCCTGCTCAAAGAGGTCACGCACCTTCGCCGCACCCATGCCGACGAACATCTCCACAAATTCGGAGCCTGCAATCGAGAAGAAGGGAACATTGGCCTCGCCGGCCACTGCCTTCGCAAGAAGTGTTTTACCGGTGCCCGGAGGGCCCACCAGAAGGGCGCCCTTTGGAATATGTGCACCGATCTTGGTATACTTGTCCGGCTCCTTCAGGTAATCCACCATCTCGGAGAGAAGCTCCTTCGCCTCATCCTCACCGGCGACATCCTTGAAGCTGACCTTGTTGTCACCCTTGGCCTCATACTCCCGGGCATTGGACTTTCCGAAGCCGCCCATGCCGAAGCCGCCCATGGACTTCGCCATCCGCTTGCTGAGCCAGTTTCCCAGTGCCCAGAAAATCAGGATCGGGAAGACCCAGCTGAGAAGGAAGCTGAGCAGCGGGCTCGTTTCGACCGGAATCGTCTCATCGAAGCTGACGTCCTGACGATAGAGCTCCTGCAGCACCTGTGCCTCGGTATATTCGTTCTTGAGACGGCCGGTCTGACAGGTCACCTCCGACCCGTTTACAAGGGCCACATAGGTGATGGCATTGTCACCGAGATTCACCTTCGTGATGGCCTGATTGCTGACGGCGTTCATGAACTCCGTATAGCTGGTCTGCCGTACCGAACGCGTCATCAGCGACGGAAAAACGAAGGTGTTCAAAAGAAGGATGATCACCAGCGCGATAAAGTAATAAAAAATCAGCGGCTTCCGGTTCTTCGGCGGGAAACCGTTCTTATGCGGATTGCCGCCCAGGTTTCCGTTGGTAAACTGATTAAAAAAATCATTAAAATTTCCGAAGCCGTTGTCATCCGGATCATTCGATGAACCGTTTCCGCTCGAAAAATGGAGCTGCCTCCTCTGCCGGAGGATCTGTTGTATGCTTTTCATATCTGTATCCTTTCATACACATAGGGATCTGTCCCTTGATGATCAGAATATATGTAAAAAATGTGTTGTTATTGTGAACGAAGCCTTAAAAGAAGCTAAAGTCTGCCCGGCACCGCCGGGCAGACCCTCACTTCATCGTCTTCTTCAGAAGCTCGCAGAGCTCATCCACGGCCTCTTCCTTTCCGTCCCGGATATCATCCGCCACGCAGGAGCGGATGTGGGCGGCCAGCAGCTCCTTATTAAAGGAATTCAGGGAGGCCTGCACCGCACTGACCTGCATGAGCACATCCGGACAATAGCGATTCTCCTCGATCATCTTTTTGATGCCCAGAATCTGCCCGTCGATCCGGTTGAGCCGCGTCACCAGGGATTTCACCTGCTCCGGCGTCCGCGGCTTATGCTTCTGTCTTCCGCCTTCGTCCTGACCACAGCAGCATGCCATTTCTCACCTCAGGCTTTCTCAACAGACACGAACTCAAAATCCAGCTTTTCAACGGTCTCCCGAAGCACCGCCTCCTCCACCGGCTTACTTAATGTAATCACGGCCGTACCGGCATCATGGGAAACCACGGCCTCCTCGATGCCGTCCAGCTTCTCGAGTGCCTTCTTTACGCTGGCCTCGCAATGTCCGCACATCATGCCCTTAATATGAATGGTCTCTGTCATCTTGTTTTCCTCTTTTCTTCTTTTCTTTCTTATTTTTTTATCATGTGAAGCGTCATGCACCCTGCACAGGTTAAGACGCAGCGCATTCATGCATACCGTGAAGCTGGACAGACTCATGGCCGCCGCTCCGATCATCGGGCTCATCTCAAAGGAGCTGCCCAGCACAACACTGTAGAAGCCGGCCGCCAGCGGGATACAGATCACATTGTAGAAGAACGCCCAGAACAGATTCTCATGGATGTTCCGGAGGGTGGCCCGTCCGAGCCGGATCGCCGCCGGCACGTCCGAGAGTCGGCTCTTCATCAGTACAATGTCGGCCGCATCGATGGCGACGTCCGCGCCTGCGCCGATGGCAATGCCGAGATCCGCGCGCGTCAGTGCCGGGGCGTCATTGATCCCGTCGCCCACCATGGCCACGCGTCCCCGACCCTTCAGGGAACGGATCACAGCCTCCTTGCCGTCCGGCAGTACACCGGCAATGACATGCCCGATACCGGCCTGGGCTGCGATGGCCCGGGCGGTTCTTTCATTATCCCCCGTAATCATGCAGACGTCAATGCCCATGCCCTGCAGCTCCCGCACCGCCTGCGCCGAATCCTCCTTGATGGCATCCGCCACGGCCAGGATACCGATGAGCTCGCCGCCGTATGCAAAGAACAGCGGCGTTTTTCCCTGGGCACTCAGCGTTTCATAGGCCGTTTTCCAGCTGTCCGTGGTGCCGAAGCGCTCTGTCATGAAGCGGTAGGAGCCGCCGACCAATGCCTGACCGTCCTTTTCCGCCTGCAGTCCGTTGCCCGGCAATGCAGAAAAGCTGCTGACCGGCCGGGCCGTCATGCCCTGCATACCGGCATAGCGCACGACGGCACCGGCGAGCGGATGCTCCGAGCAGCTCTCAAGATCCAGGGCCAGCTGCAGCAGCATATCCCCGGTGATGCCCGGCGCTGGAAGTACATCCGTGACCGCCGGCTGTCCGGAGGTGATGGTGCCCGTTTTATCCAGTGCCACAATTTCAATGCGTCCGGCCTGCTCCTGCGCGGCTGCGGTCTTATACAGGATACCATGACGGGCGCCCTGGCCGCTGCCGACCATAATGGCCACCGGTGTCGCCAGTCCCAGTGCGCACGGGCAGGAAACCACCAGCACTGCAACGGCACGCGGGATCGCAAAGCCTGCATCCTTTCCGGCCAGCAGCCATATCGCCAGCGTGAGAAGTGAAATCAACATCACGGCCGGTACGAAAACCCCGGCCACCTGATCGGCAATGCGGGCGATCGGCGCCTTCGTGGCGGACGCATCCGAAACCATCCGTATGATCTGACGGAGCGTCGTATCTTCACCGACGCGGGTCGCCCGGGCCTTCAGAAAGCCGTCCGTATTGATGGTGGCCGCCGAAACCGCATCCCCGACCGTCTTGTCCTCCGGGATGCTCTCGCCGGTCAGGGCGGCTTCATTAACCGCTGCATGACCCTCCAGCAGAACGCCGTCCACCGGAATGCTTTCGCCCGGGCGGACGATGAAGACATCGCCAACCTGTACCTCCGATACCGGCACTGTCACCTCCGCGCCGTTTCGTAAAAGCACGGCCGTTTTCGGTACCAGCCGCATGAGACTGCGAAGTGCATCCGTGGTGCGGCCCTTCGACATGGCCTCCAGCATCTTGCCGACCGTAATCAGCGCCGGAATCATCGCCGCGGTTTCAAAATACAGATTGTGATGCAGCTGATGCACCAGCGCATGATCTCCGTCTGCAAGCGCAAGGCTCATCTGAAAAAGCTCTGCCAGCGAACAGAGAAAGGAGGCGCCGGAGCCGAGCGCCACCAGCGCGTCCATGTTCGGGGAACGCTCCATCAGCGTACGGAAGCCCCCGATGAAAAAGCTCCGGTTTATATACATAACGCACAGCGCAAGCAGCATCTGCACAATCGCTCCGTTCACTGCATTCTCAAAGAGTGCCGGCAGCGGCCATCCGGCCATGTTATGGCCCATGCTGAAGTACATAAGCACAAAAAGAAGCCCGAGGGACTGAAGGAGCCGCTTCCGAAGCTTCGGCGACTCATGATCCGCCAGGGCCTCCTCTTCCTCTGAACATATGCCGGCAGCCGCGGTCTCCGCCGCAGGAGCTCCGCCTCCCTTTAAAGCAGCACCGTAGCCGGCCTTTTCCACTGCACGGATAATGTCGGCAGCGGCGGCCTCTCCTTCCACGGCCAGGGTGTTCGTCAGCAGCGAAACATTGGCCTCCTCCACGCCCTGAACCGACCGGGCCGCCTTTTCTACCCGTGCCTGACAGGCCGCGCAGCTCATGCCGCTGATTCTGTATTGTGTCATCGTATACCTCTTTTCCTCATCCGATATATGCAAAGGAAACACGGATGAAAACGTTTCCCGCAGCATCGGGATCCCCGGACAACACCTGTCACAGCCAAAAATCCCTGCTGTATACCCCCACAGGGTATCTCGATGCAGGCAAAATATACCACCCGGGGGTATATTTTGTCAAGCGGAAGCGGATGACCCGTGCCTGCTCATATGGCCGCTTCCGCGGACCCGATCTTCAAATATACGATGCTGTCCCTTTTTGCGCGCATTTGTGGTAGAATGTACCGGATCCATGGCAAAGTTCCTTTCGGATGTTGGTTTGGTCACGTACATTCTATACGGAATATCTGCTGTGGATTATTTTGTTTATAAAAATTTAGGTAACTGTTTAGCACCGAATCGCTGCATCGCTTTGCGATGCGCGATGTGGCGGTTCAGAGGCACTCCGCGAAGATGACATCAGGAGCAAATGAATGACATTAACACAGTTAAAATATATCGTGACAACGGCGGAAACCGGTACCATCAGCAAGGCGGCAGAGCGGCTGTTCATTTCACAGCCCAGTCTCACAGCGGCAATCCATGAGCTGGAGCGGGAGTTTGACATCACCATTTTCCAGCGCACCAACAAGGGCATTCTTTTGACCACGGAGGGGGAGGAATTTCTCGGCTATGCACGGCAGGTGATCACGCAGACTCGGCTGATGGAGGAACGCTACAACGGCACCTTACCGGTGCGGCATCAGTTCTGCGTATCGACCCAGCATTATTCCTTCGCAGTGGAGGCCTTCGTGGAGCTTCTCAATGCCTACGGCGGCGAAACCTATGACTTCTGCCTGCGCGAAACGAAGACCTACGAAATCATCGAGGATGTATCCCGACTGAAAAGCGAAATCGGCGTACTGTATCTGAATCAGTTCAATGAAGCCATTCTCCGAAAGGCTTTCCGCGAGCACGAGCTTCAATTTGAGCGGCTCTTCATTGCAAAACCGCATGTCTTCCTCGGTTCCGCGAACCCGCTGGCCCGGAAGGAACGGGTGACGCTGCAGGACCTGGAGCCCTATCCGCGGCTTTCCTATGAGCAGGGAGATCACAATGCCTTTTATTTCTCCGAGGAAATTCTGAGCACCATTGAAAGCCGGAAGGACATCCGGGTCTGCGACCGTGCGACGCTCTTCAACCTTCTGATCGGTCTGAACGGCTATACCATCTGCAGCGGCGTCATCAATGAAAAGCTGAACGGTCGGGACATCGTGGCGGTGCCGCTGGAGGTCGATGACTATATGGAAATCGGCTATATCACGCACCGGCAGCGGGTGCCCGAAAAATTTACGCAGCGTTATATCGAAGCTCTGAAGCGGTTTGCTATAGAATGAAGTTATGGCAAACCGTTTCTTTTCCGCATTACCGTAAAATTCTGAATGCATGTATCATAGGGGGAACACAGCAAAATCGTTCTCAGCCCACCGGGCCGTCACTGATGACGTCATCATTTGCACTCGGCCCCCCGGGAGCTGCAGAGGGATCCGGAGCAGCCGGCTGCGGAGAAGCCGCCGTTTCAACCGGTGCATGCGCAGCTTCCGTTTCCTGCTTCTTTACGCTTTCTGCTGGGGCACTCTTGGTTTCAACATTCTCCGCGGTTTTCTTTCTCTCCTCCGCCTTCTTCGTTTCCTCACTCTTTTTGCTTTCGTCGGACTTCTTTGTCTCCTCGCCCTTCTTACTCTCGTCCGTCTTCTTCGATTCCTCTGTTTTCTTCGTTTCCTCGTTTTTCTTACTCTCGTCTGTTTTCTTCGTCTCCTGCTTTTCGTTGTCTTCTGAGGACTTCGTTTCCTTCTTCTTATCCTTCACCGTATCGGAGGCATCGGTATCGTCCTCATACTTCTCATCTTCATCCTCATCATACGAGGCAGTCGTCGTCACAGCTGACGTCTCCGGCTCCGCCGTCACATAGCCGTAAAAGAAGGTATCCCCCGGAAGGGTCTGCCCGACAGCCGCAGCATTCACCGAAGCAATATTTCCGAGGTAGGAAAGAATGCTCCGGTTCATCTGATCTCCGATGGTGCAGCGAAGACCCGCATACGGCAGTGCAGCCGCTGCAGTCTCCGCTTCTGCGACACCGTATTTGGCTGAAAGCTTCGCCGTCTGCGCAGCATCCCGCCCCGCCTTTACGATGGACAGGGCCATCTCACGGCGAAGATTGTCGACGGCCTCCCGCTGACTCTCATAATACGTGCGGTGCACCACCGTCACAGTGGAAATCAGACTTCCGGTATCGGCCACATTTTCCCAGCTGTCCTTCAGGGAGAAGACCCGCTGAACGCCCGGCACCGCTGCCAGAATCCGCGAGGCCTCCGGCTCCGGCACGATGGCTGCGCCCATCGGGTTCTGCGTAAGCAGGGTAATGACATCATCTGCACTGACATAGCTTATATTAAAGCGTGTGCCGTACTGGCTGACCAGGTATTCCAGCACATATTGCGGCTGCTCGCCCTGCCCGACGACCAGTACCTCCTGTCCCTTCAGCCCCTGAAAGCTTGTAAGAGCGCTGTTTCCGCTGATGCAGTAGAGATCATTGCCGTCACAGATGTTCACCACAACCGTATCATCCTTCGTCGTCTGATAGGCCCGGGCAGCACTTTCCGGCGAAAGCAAGGCCGCATCCGTCCGGCCGGTGATGAAATCCGACAGCGCCTCGGCCTCGGTGTCCTTGAGCTCGATCCGGTACTTTCCCTGCGTCGACTCCATCGAAGCCTCCTCCATCAGATGCACAAGACCGAGAGCCGCCGCGCTCTTCGGCACCTCGATCCGCATCGTATCCGGATCGAGAACCTCCGCGTCCTCCGCAGCTGCCGTGCTGCCGCTGATCGACAGCGTCTCCGCTTCACTCGTTTCCGTTTCTGATGCCGCCTGCTGCTCCACCGCCTCTATAAAATGACTGCAGCCGCAAAGCAGCAGCCCGAGCAGCAAAATCGAAATCATTCTCCCTGCATGTTTCATTGTATCTCAGCTTTCCCTTCGTGATGTTACAGTGCACATACATGAACTGCAACGTCATGATACCACATTTTCCTCCGTCAGACAGCAAAAATCCCCCGAAGCTGTCTTCGGGGGATTTAATATGCAGGGCTGAACAAAAACTCCGTAATTACATGAGCTTCCGGAACATCGCCTCAAAATCGGAAATACCTGCTTCCCGCGGGTTGCCCGGTGCACATGCATCTGCAGCTGCGGACTCGCAAAGGAACGGCAGATCCTCTTCCTTCAGCGCGGCAAGCTTCGTCGGAATGCCGACATCCACGGAAAGCTGCTTTACAGCGTCAATGGCGGCCTTCCGATAGGCCGGTGCATCCATGCCGGTGGTATCTACACCGAAGGCCTCTGCGATATCCTTGAACTTCTCACCGGTATACTCCTGGTTGAACTCCATAACGATCGGAAGCATCATCGCGCAGGCTACACCGTGCGGTGTATCATAGACAGCACCCAGTGTATGCGCCATGGAATGGGCAATACCGAGGCCGACATTGGAATAGGCCATTGCAGTCACATACTGTGCCAGCGCCATGCCCTCACGTCCGTCCGGATCGTTCTCCACGGCCTTCCGGAGGTTCTTCGCAATCAGCTTAATGGCTTCGAGATCCAGTACATCTGCAAGCTCCCATGCGGCCTTCGTAGTATAGCCTTCAATGGCATGGGTCAATGCATCCATACCCGTCGAAGCGGTCAGTCCCTTCGGCATGGAGGACATCATATCCGGGTCCACCACCGCAATGTCCGGAATATCATTCGCATCCACACAGACGAATTTTCTCTTCTTCTCAACATCGGTCACCACATAATTGATGGTGGACTCTGCGCCGGTACCGCCGGTGGTCGGAACTGCAATCGTAAATACCGTACGATGCTTCGTCGGTGCTACGCCCTCCAGGGAACGGATATCCGCAAACTCCGGATTGTTGATGACGATGCCGATGCCCTTTCCGGTATCCATCGAAGAGCCGCCGCCGATGGTGATCATGCAGTCAGCGCCGCAGTCCTTGTAGGCCTGTACACCATGCTGGATGTTCTCAATCGTAGGATTTGGCTTGATATCGTCATACAGATAAAAATCAATGCCGTTATCCTTCAGAAGATCGGTCACCTTGGCCGTTACGCCGAACTTTACAAGGTCCGGATCGGAAGCCACGAAGGCCTTCTTGTAGCCTCTGGAGGTGATGAGACCCGGAATCTCCTTGATCGCACCATGTCCATGATAGGAAATGCCATTTAATACAAAACGATTTACAGCCATAACTCTTCTCCTTTAATGTATGTGAACCGGTACCGTCTGACCCGGCACCAGCAAGATCCACAGAAGTCCTATATGCGCAGGGATGAAACTTATACACAATGCACGACTCCAACGCTTCGAATTATAGCAGATTGATAGTTATTTATCAATGTTGGATTGAAAGATGTTAAAACTGTCCCCGTAACATGATAAAAAAATCCTTCTGTATCCTGTTTTGTTAAGACAGGATACAGAAGGATTTTTTCGGTCTTAGGAAAACGCTGATGAAAGCGTTTCCCTCGCCGAATTTGCGCTGCAGCGCAGCAAATTCCTTTGCAAATCCATGCGATCCGCCGGAGGTGCTAAGGAAATGCTGATTAATTTAGCATTTCCTTAGCTCTTCAGTGAAATCTCGGCCACCGCATGACCCTCAAAATCATATACGGTGAACATATCTCCGTCCAGAATCGCATAGGTATTCGGGTTGCCGCCCTTCGGAAGCGAGGTGCTGCCCGGATTAAGGTGATAGAAGCTCCGGCCGTCCTTTACAAGTTTCTCCGCCTTCAGAAGATGGGTATGTCCGTGCAGCAGCGCATCCCCCTCCATGATCGGCGGAAGCTTTTCTTCATTAAACAGATGGCCGTGCGTTGCAAAGATGGTATGTCCGTTCAGCGCAAGCACTGCATAATCCGCCATCACCGGGAACTCGAGCACCATCTGATCCACCTCGGCCTCACAGTTTCCGCGTACCGCCCAGATCCGGTCCTTCCGCGGGTTCAGCATGGCAATCACTTCCTTCGGCGCATACTCCTTCGGAAGATCATTCCGCGGTCCGTGATAGAGAAGATCGCCGAGCAGAATCAGGCGCTCCGCACCGCTCTCGTCAAACTTCTCCAGGGCCCGGCGGCACCAGTAGGCCGATCCGTGAATGTCACTTGCAATAAAATATTTCATCGTTTTTCCTCCATCGTTACATACGCTCCGGCGCCTCGAAGCCCAGCGTATGAATGCAGGTATTCAGCACACGGAAGATCAGCATCAGAAGCGCCATGCAGCTCTCCTTTTCCTTCTCCGGCAGACTCAGGAACTTCACATCATGGTACAGGCTGTTGAAGCTGTTGGCCAGGGCATAAATATAGGAGCAGATCCGGTGCGGCGCGAGATCCTTCCATGCGCCGTTGATTTCGTCCTGGTAGCGTGTGAGCAGCAGCTCCACATCATGTCCCGACTTCTCCTGCATGGGCAGAATATCAAAATCCGTGCCGTGGGCCTCAACGTACTCGGCCACCTTGACATCGTCACCGATGCCGCGCTCCTGCATGAATTTCCGAAGGATCGAGCTGATGCGGACGATGGTATACAGGATATACGGTCCGCTGTTTCCCTCGAAGGAGGTGAACTTGTCAAGGTCGAACACGTAATCCTTGGTCGCCTGGTTCGAGAGGTCACCGTATTTCAATGCGGCCAGCCCAACACAGACGGAAATCCGCTCCGCCTCTTCATCGGAAAGCTCCTCCCCGCGGGATGCACGCACACGCTCAAGGACCTTTGCATTGGTATCCTGAATCAGCTTCTCGAGACGCAGCACACCGCCCTCCCGGGTCTTGAACGGCTTTCCGTCCTTTCCGTTCATCGTGCCGAAGCCAATGAAGTGAAGCTCCTCCTCCGGACGAACCAGACCGGCCTTGCGGGCCACGCGGAAGAACTGCGTATAATGAAGTGCCTGCCGGCTGTCTGCAATGTAAATGTATTCATCCGGATGATACAATGCCTCGCGCTCCACGATGGTGCCGAGATCCGAGGTGGCATAGAGCGCCGCACCGTCGGACTTCCGGATCATGCACGGCGGAATCTCCTTGGCATCGCCCTCTTCAGCCACGTCCACCACCAGTGCGCCTTGGGATTCATAGGCCAGGCCCTGGTCGATCAGCCTCTGAATCAGATCCGGAATATATTTCTGCGCATCGCTCTCGCCCTTCCAGAGGTCGAAGTGCACGTCCAGATTTCCGTAGTTCTTTTTCAGATCCGCAATGGAGACCTTCATAATCCGCTCCCAGACGGCCCGGTATACCGGATCGCCGTTCTGAAGCTTCAGCGTCGCCTGATGCGCCCGCTCGGCATACTCCGGATTCACCAGCTCGCCCTTATGCGGACCGTCCTTATAGGTTTCCTTGGCCTTACCGGACGCAAACGGATAGATTTCCTCGAGCTGTGAAATCTCCAGCTCATCCTCCAGCTGTCCGCGGTCCTCCAGCTCCGTGATGATCAGTCCCATCTGAAGGCCCCAGTCACCGAGATGCACATCCCCGATGACCTCATTGCCCTGCTGCAGCGCCATACGCCGGATCGCCTCGCCGATGACTGCCGAGCGGAGGTGACCCACATGCAGCGGCTTGGCTGCATTGGCACCGCCGTAGTCCACGATGATCTTCTTGCCTTCATGCGCATCCAGACCAAGATCGCTGTGGAAGCTCATCTCGTTCAGATACTTCGTCACCAACGCCTCGGAGACATTCAGATTAATGAAGCCGGGCATCACTGCCGTGACGGAAGAAAACATCTCGATGTCGCCCTGCTGCATGGTCTTCAGCTTCTCCACCACCTCAGAGGCGATCTCCATCGGCTTCTTATGGTACTGCTTCGCACCGGCCATCGCGCCGTTTGACTGATATTCGCAAAGATCCGGGCGATTTGAAATCGACACACGGCCCAGCTCCGCATCGTAACCGGCCAGTGCAAAGGCCGTCCGGACAGCATCCGTGATCATATTCAGCATCGTAGTCAAAACTTCTCTCCTTTTATCTAATAATCAAAAAGGCTTCCCGTCTGGGAAGCCTTCTCACCTCAGGCTGTAATCAGCCGCGGGACTCGTACTCACCGGTCTGGGTTGATACGATGACCTTATCTCCAATGTTGACAAACAGCGGAACCATAACCTCTGCACCGGTCTCCAGTGTAGCCGGCTTCGTCGCACCGGTTGCTGTATTGCCCTTCACACCCGGCTCTGTATGGGTAACCTCAAGGGTAACCTTCAGAGGCGGCTCTACGGCAAACACCTTGCCCTGGTAGGAATCGACACGAACGGTCTCATTCTCCTTTACGAACTTCATCGCATCTGCAATCTGATCGTGGGAAAGGGAAATCTGCTCGAAGGTCTCCGGATTCATGAAGTTGTACATATCGCCGTCGTCATAGAGGTACTGCATATCCTGACGATCAATGTGGGCCGGCGGGAACTTCTCGGTCGGACGGAAGGTACGCTCTGTAACACCGCCGTTGATAACGTTTCTGAGCTTCGTTCTTACGAATGCTGCACCCTTACCCGGCTTTACATGCTGAAACTCAATGATCTGAACGACCTGTCCATCGATCTCAAGTGTGACACCGTTTCTGAAATCACCTGCTGATACCATAAAATCCTCCTAAAATTAAAACCAGAATACTTCTATTCACGAAACATGAAGCTTTCAGATTTAAGAAATCGTACTTTCAGGCCCGAATCTACCTCCCGGAGGATGTGCCAAGCTCACAAAATACTGATATATTTTAATATAAATGGAGGCTCAATGCAAGTATTTGTTGCGGTTCAGCCGAGGGTCAAAATTGAAATCCGAAATACTGCTCCTCTAATTGCAATTGAGATTTTATCTATTCCAAAGGATTTTTTTGTCCCTATTATTCTTATATTTTGGCACAGTCCATTATGATTTTCTGACACAT
>CAVJMS010000018.1:0-46143 GCA_963650995.1 Succinatimonas sp. CAG:777
AAGTCAGCGGCAGTCAGAGCCAGCAGTTCTCCCTCCCGGATGCCGCACCAGTAGAGCATTTCGAAGGCATAATAGGAAACAGGCTTATCCATCATCTCAAAAGAGAATTTCTTATATTCTTCCTTTGTCCAGAACAGCATTTCCTTGTGTTCCTCGCTTCCCATATTCCCCGCTTTCGCGGCAGGATTGGAGCGCAGGTCATAATAGCGCACCGCATGGTTGAAAATTGCGGACAGCTGATTGTGCAGCGTCTTCAGATAGGTCTGTGAATACGGCTTTTTCTTCTCATCCCGATAAGCAAGCAATTACTGCTTGATCTGCTCAAAGAGCAGCCCCATACAGATAAATAAAGACGACAAAAAGCCCTTAGCCGTGAGTTTTCCCACAGCTAAGGGCTTTCATGCAACTGTTATCAAATTGTTATCAAAAGACTTTCCGAAATGCCGTAAACCCGCATAAATACTGGGTTTTTTCGGAATCTCAGGTCATTCAAGCTCGATCGTTCCGGGCGGTTTGCTGGTAAGATCATAGAATACGCGATTTACGCCCTTCACCTCGTTGATGATGCGATTCATGCATTTCTGCAGCACCTCAAACGGAATATCGGTGACCTCCGCGGTCATGAAATCGTCGGTCTCTACGGCACGCAATACGACGGCATAGTCATAGGTACGGAAATCGCCCATGACACCGACAGAGCGCACATTGGTCAAGGCTGCAAAATACTGGCTAATCTGACGCTCCATGCCGGCATGTGCAATTTCCTCTCGGTAAATCGCGTCTGCATCCTGCACGATGCGCACCTTCTCCGGGGTAACCTCTCCGATGATGCGTACACCAAGTCCCGGTCCCGGGAACGGCTGACGGTATACCAGATATTCCGGAAGGCCGAGCTGCAGTCCTACGCGGCGCACCTCATCCTTGAAGAGGAGGCGCAGCGGCTCGATGATTTCTTTAAACTCAATGTCCTTCGGAAGGCCGCCGACATTGTGATGTGACTTGATCACGGCACCCTTTCCGAGGCCGGACTCCACCACATCCGGATAAATCGTTCCCTGGCAGAGGAAGTCCACCGCACCGATCTTCTTCGCTTCCCGTTCAAATACACGGATAAACTGCTCGCCGATGATCTTCCGCTTCTTTTCCGGCTCCGTCACGCCCTGCAGACGTTCAAAATACTCCGGACCGGCATTCACACGAATGAAATTAAGATCATACTGTCCGTTCGGTCCGAAGATGGACTCGACCTCATCGCCCTCATTCTTCCGGAGCAGGCCATGGTCCACAAACACACAGGTCAGCTGCTTTCCGATCGCCTTTGCCATCAGCGTAGCCGCCACGGAGGAATCCACACCGCCGCTCAGCGCCAGCAGCACCTTACCGTCCTTCACAGTCTCGCGGATCTCTGCAATCTTGTCCTGTACGAAGGTTTCCATCTTCCAGTCGCCGATGCAGCCGCAGACCTGATACAGGAAATTATGGAACAGCTTCTGTCCCTCCACGGAATGCTGTACCTCCGGATGGAACTGTACGGCATAGATCCGGCGCTTCGCATCCTCCATCCCGGCTACCGGACAGTTCACGGTATGCGCCGTGATCTGAAAGCCCTCCGGCACCTCTGCAATGTAATCCGTATGGGACATCCACATGGTGGTCTCATCTGAAATCCCCTGAAGAACGGAATCCTGCCGATCCACCAGGACCTTCGTATGTCCGTATTCCGACACCGGAGCTGTCTTAACAACGCCGCCCAGCTCATAAGCGATCAGCTGCGCGCCGTAGCAAATGCCGAGAATCGGAATGCCCATCGCAAAAATCGCCGGATCAATATGCTGTGATTCTTCCTTATATACAGACTGGGGACCGCCGGTAAAAATAATCCCCTTCGGCCGGAGTGCCTTCAGCTTATCCAGTCCGATGGACGACGGATAAACCTCCGCATAAACACCCAGATCACGAATTCGTCTTGCAATCAGCTGGTTATACTGTCCGCCGAAGTCCAGTACGACAACGAGTTCTTTTGTCATGGTTGCTCCTTTGCTAGCGTATGTGCTTTCTGTCATTAAGCCATTATATGCGAGGGACAGGGCAAGCGCAAGCGACGTTTGCATTTATGTACAGGAAGTCTGCATTCGCCTGCTGTACAAAAGGCGAATGCACAAAAAATGCAGTCTCCGAACGATCCGGGGACTGCAAAGAAAAGCCTATGCGATATGCAGGATTTCGATCAGCAGCGCCCAGGCGAGTCCGTAGTAGGTCACCACGGCCACCAGGTCATTCAGCGTTGTGATCAGCGGACCGGACGCAACCGCCGGATCCACATGCACTTTATGGAAAAACATTGGCACCAAAGTGCCGATCAGGCTCGAAATAATGATGGCCACCAGCAGGGAAATGCCGACACAGCCCGAAATCAGCATAGCGCTGCCGATCGGATAGCCCTTGCAGAGGACAATGTAGACGCCCAGAAAAACAAGTGCCATCACCCCCAGCAATACGCCGTTGCAGAAGCCGATCTTCATCTCCTTCCATACCAGATGGAATTTGTCCTTGGCATCCAGATTTTCATCCATCAGCACACGGATGGTGACCGCCAGCGACTGGGTGCCGACGTTTCCGGCCATGTCGAGAATAAGGGACTGGAAGCAGATGACGATCGGAAGAATCGCTACCACACCCTCAAAGGCGCCCACCACCGAGGACACCACCATGCCGAGGAACAGGAGAATGATGAGCCACGGAAGGCGCTTCCGGATGCTCTCTCCGGTGGTCTCATTCAGATCCTCCTCCGAGGACAGACCGGCCAGCTTTGCGTAATCCTCACTGATCTCATCATCCACCGCCTCGGTGATATCCTGCGCGGTGATGATACCGATGATCCGCCGGTCCTGGTTCAGCACCGGGAGCGAATCCTCCGCATAGTCCTTGATTTTTTCAATGCTTTCGGAGATCTTCTCATGGTCCATCAGGTACGGATAGGACTCGCTGATGATGGAATCGAGGGAAACATTGTTCCGGGCAATGATCAGGTCATTCAGATGAATGGCGCCGCAGAAGCGCTTCCGCTCATCCACCACGTAGATCGTCGAAATATTATCATTCTCTCCGGCCTGGCGGACCAGCTCATGCATGGCCTGGCGGATCGTCAGATCGCGGCGAATGCAGATATAATTGGTCGTGATGAGACTTCCGATCTCGTCATCATCGTAGGAATCGATCAATCGGATCTCCGTCTTCGTCTCATCATCGATCATCGGACGAAGCTTCACCTTGACGCTTTCATCGATGTCGTCCCAGAGGTCAATGGCATCGTCCGCATCCATCTCATTGATAATCTCAGCCAGCTTGTCAATGCCGATTTCGTCAATGTACTTTGCCGGATGATCCAGGTAGGAAATGATGTCGGCCAGCCACTCCGCATCCAGTGCGCTGTACAGAAGGTTCCGCTCCGCCCGGTTCAGGAGCTCGAAGCTCTGCGCAATATCATTCTCATGATAGCCTCTCAGCTTCTCCTTCATCTCATCCATGGAATGCGAGCTGCGGACAATCTCGGCGATCTCCTCGGCATATCTTGGTTCTCTTAATACTTCCTTCGTCATCTGAAGCCTCCTTTCACCCTGAAAATGGGCACAAAAAAACACCGTTATACTGCACAATCAGAAGTTGTGACTCAGTCGTAACGATGAATATGATCCATGAGAGGGCCGCCCGAAGGGCGGAGAGGCGCGTGGATGCCTCAGCGGCGAGCGCATCAAAGTCATGCCGAAGGCATGACCTCTTCTTGATCCATGAGAGGGCCGCCCGAAGGGCGGAGAGGCGCATGGATGCCTCAGCGGCGAGCGCATCGCCGGCCGGATGAACGAACGTTTATAAATCAGGCGATCGGGATCACAGCCGCATACAGCTCAATATCCATCGTTCTATAGATACTTCGACTTCCACTATCACAACTGTCCATATCCCTATCCTCCTTTTCCTGTTTTAGACGAGGGCAAATGCACCGGCATCTTTCCGATCGGAGCCTTTGCATCTCCCAACTCTACCTGCTGACTATAGCACCTTCTCCGTGCCGGTTCAAGTAAATCCAATGTAAAAACAGATATAAAAAAGCCGGGGCGACCCCCGGCAAAACAGCATATATTCATAACGGCCTGAAGACGGATCCTTCTCCGCAGGCATGCCTGCGCCGAAAGATCCGGTTCTGCGGCAGCCATTACAGCATGATATATTTCAGTACGAACAGAACCGCCAGCACATACATCAGCGGTGTCACATCCTTGCTCTTTCCGGCTGCTGCATGAAGGAGCACATAGGAGATGATGCCGAGCGAAATGCCCTCGGAAATGGAGTACAAAAACGGCATCGCGAAGATCGCAATATAAGCCGGAATGGCCTCCAGAAGATCATCCCACTGTACCTTCACCACCTGCTGAATCATCAGGAAGCCGACAATTACCAGCGCCGGTGCCGTCGCAAAGCTCGGAATCGCAAGGAAAATCGGCGAGAAGAACAATGCAAGCAGGAACAGTACACCGGAAACACAGGCCGTGAGACCGGAGCGTCCGCCCTCTGCAATACCGGAGCTGGACTCTACGAAGGTAGTGATGGTGGAGGTACCGAGGCAGGCACCCAGCATGGTTCCGATGGAATCTGCGAGGAGTGCGCCCCTGATTTCCGGAAGCTTGCCGTCCTTGTCGAGCATATCTGCCTTGGATGCACAGCCGATCAGGGTGCCCAGCGTATCAAAGATATCCACAAACAGGAATGCAAAAAGCACCGAGAAGAAATCCAGCGGATGAGATGTAATGATCGAAAAATCAAACTGGAGGAGCGTCGATGAGATCGATGCCGGAGCCGATACCACGCCGGAAGGAATCAGGCTGTAGAAGCCGCCGTCCGGGTTCGGCACATACAGGCCGACCAGCTGGCAGACAATGCCGAGAATCCAGGTGATGAGAATGCCCAGCAGAATGTTGCCCTTCACACCTCGGATCACCAGATATCCGGTGATGACAATGCCGATCAGCGCCAGCAGTACCGTGATGCCCTCGGAGTTGAAGGTACCGTTCTTCACGGACTGTGAGAAGCTGAAGATCGTCACCAGCGTAGAGGAATCCACGGCGATATGCGCATTCTGAAGACCAATGAAGCAGATGAACAGGCCGATGCCGACCGATACGCCGTACTTCAGTGTCTGCGGGATCGCATTAAAAATCGCCTCACGCACATTGGTAAGTGAAAGCAGTACGAAGATCAGACCCTCTGCAAAGACCGCCGTCAGTGCGACCTGCCAGGAATAGCCCATGCCGGCCACTACCGTATATGCGAAGTATGCATTGAGTCCCATGCCGGCCGAAAGAACGAACGGCAGATTTGCGAAGAACGCCATACAGAAGGATGCCAGCGCCGATGCCAATGCTGTCGCCGTAAAAATCGCACCCGAATCCATGCCGGTAGTTCCGAGAATGCTCGGATTGACCGCCAGGATATAGGCCATCGTCATGAATGTCGTAAGACCGGCGATCATTTCGGTACGTACATCCGTGCCCTTCTCCTTTAATTTAAACAACTTTTCCATACAAAACAGCCTCCTTGTTTTGGAATGGTACGGAAGTCCGTGCCACTTTTCAGGTTTCTGTGACCGGCACTGGTAGTTTGGCAATTAAAACAGCGCCTGCCCCCTTTTACAACATCTACCAGTGTAGCACAACCCACCGCTGAATTGTGAAAAAATCTACAGCTTTCCCGTTTTTTCGGTAATATCGCCGAAAGGAACACCGGTCTCCGCCCGATGTATCCGTCAGGCTGTACGAATTTTAGAGAACATGCTATAATAAAAGATACGTGTTACAAAATAGAACTGAAAAGGAATTCATCATTTAAAATGGAAGTCATTCTCTGGATCGCCGCAGCAGTCTTCATCTACTATTTTATGTCAAAAGTCCATCGCGGCGAAGGGAAGCCGGCCGGACAGCGTCCGCTGAAAATCTATATCTTTATTTCCGTGCTGGCAGCGCTTTTCTGTACATTCGCCATTCGCTCGATCTTCCATATTCACTATATATCCGTCTGGCTCTCACTGGCCTACGTACTGATCGCCGCACAGGCAAGCTATATGCTCTGGCTTCTTCTTTTTGCGCCGTTAAAGGGCGTCCTGAAGACGCTTCTGTCCATGATCCTGAAGTCTGCGGTCGTCCTCGGGCTGCTGGGATTTTATTACATGAATTTCGCGCAGGACCTCATCGGCTTCACCCGGATTGCCGAGGAGCTGCTGCCGCCGGTATCCCCCGGCATGGCGGACGGCATGCTTCTGCTGTCGGGCGCCGTCTGGATCTACGGAGCTGCCTTTCTGAAAAAGCACCCGCAGCTCGCCCAGGGCCTTCGCCGCTACCTCCTGGCCGTTTCACCGCTTCTCGTGCTTCTGATCGTCGAGCTCAACTGGAACAGCAGTGCCGCAGCACTTCGTCTGTCCAGCTGTATCCTGAATCTCCTGATTTATCTGCTCATCGAAATCATCTTCGTGCATTTGCTGCCGCAGCGGCTGCTGGGGCTTCAGATTTTTTATATCGCCGCCTGGCTTCTGGGTGCATTAAACGGCTGTCTCGTCCGCTTCCGGGGACAGCCGCTGCTGCCGACCGATCTTGCAGCCGCTCAGACAGCATCCTCCGTCATGGGACAGTATACTTTTGTATTAACGGAAGAACTGGCCTTCACCCTTCTCCTGCTCTTCTTCCTTTTAACCTGCATCCAGGCCGTCGGACAGGCGACGGCCGGTGAAACAGAAAATGCTCTTCGGGAGCACAACATCCGGAAATTCCGCCGGGCCATGCTTCAGCCGCTCGGCTGGGCAGCGGCCGCCGTTATGACGCTCTGCCTCTGGGTCGGACATACGAGCTTTGCAGAGCTCTATCATATCGATCTGGATTTCTGGAATCAGTCCATAGTCTATGCCGGTCACGGCTTTGCCGTCGGCTTCATCAGCTTCCTGCAGAAAATGAAGGTGACGGCACCGGAGAATTATACAGAAAACGCTGCAGAAGAGCTGCTGGACTGCTATGTGACGGACGACAGCATTGGCAGCAGTGAAACCGCCGTGAAGCCGACCATCATTACCATTATGAATGAATCCTTCAGCGATCTCAGTGTGCTCGGCCCGCTGTCCTGCACGGAGGAGCATCTCTCCTTCCTACATTCCCTGAAGCATAATCCGCATATCATCGAATACGGATGGAACTATGTATCGACACGGGGAGGCGGAACCTCCACCACAGAATTTGAATATCTGACCGGCAATTCGATGGCCTTTACGAACGGAATTAATCCCTATTCCAGCTTTGATTTTACAAACGTACCGTCCATGGTATCCAACCTGAAGGCACAGGGCTATCATACCATCGCCATGCATCCGGAATGGTCCCAGAACTGGCGGAGAAGTCTGGTCTATCCGGAGCTCGGCTTCGACGAATTCCTGTCCATCGAAAGCTTCGAGGGAAGTGACCGCACCATCTGGGACCGCGTATCCGATCTCGGAGATTATCAGAAGCTGATCGAAACCTATGAGGCACAGACCGGACCGAGCTTCATTTTTAATGTCACCATGCAGAACCACGGCGGCTACGACGGGCTCGGTGCTCTGCAGCCGGAGGAGATTGTGGAAATTGATGATGACTACAGCGGCTATACGGACCTTCAGATGTACGAATCACTGGTCGCAAAGGCAGATCAGGCCCTGTCCTACCTGATTCATTATTTCGAAACGGTCGATCAGCCGGTAATCATCTGCTTTTTCGGTGATCATCAGCCCTCCCTGAATGCTGATTTTGAGAATGCATTAAAGGAAGCCGGCCGGACAGCGGACGATACCGACCTTGTCGTCACGCAGAAAACCTACACGGTTCCGTACTTCATATGGAGCAATTATGATATTTCAGCGGATTATGCAAAGAAAAATGCACAGGGCGAGAACGTGATCAGTACGAACTACCTCGGTGCATTAACGCAGAAGTATGCCGGTCTTCATCTGACCGCCTATGAAGACTACCTGATGGATCAGCGGGAACAGCTGCCGGCATTTAATTTCGTGGGCTACATGACAGAAAACGGTGACTGGTTTGAGCTTTCCGCCGATACCGCATTAAGCACCTGGAAGGATCAATACCAGCTGCTGCAGTATTATGCTCTGTTTGACAAAGCGCGGAAGGAACAATATTTCGAGTGATAAAAATGCGGAGGAGCCGTAAAAACGGCCCCTCCGCACTGCATTTGATTTATAAATCCAAGTAACTGTTTCTCAATCCAAACCAAGCTCTGCCTTCATTTTGCTGAGTTCATCCTCCACGGCTGCACTGCTTCCCTTCGCATACTTATCAACCAGTGCTTCCGTATCGCTTCCCTTGTTCAGCTCTTCCGCGGCCCGGGCACTGTCCAGACGCTTATTGGCCTTGGCCTCCCAACGATCGAAGGCCTCCAGAGAACCGGCCGCCCGATCGGACGCCGTCATCTGATTGATGCGCTCCTGGGTCTTCGCCACCGCCATTTTTGCCTTGATGCTATCCTTACGGTTTTCCAGTGCTTCGATATCGTTTACCAGCTTATCATGGGCCTTCCGCATCTTTTCGGAATTTTCATGGGCCTGCTGATATGCCGTTTCCAGACCTTCCAGTGCGTTGTTAAGCTCATTCTTCCGTACCAGAATCTTCTTCGCGTCGCCTTCATTGCCCTCCAGAAGTGCATTCCGTGCAGCCGTCTCGGCCTTGGCGATGCCGTCCTTACACTCCGTGAGCTTTCTCTCTGCTGCCTTCTCATCCGCAATCACACCGGCGGTCTCCTTCTTTACCTCCGCAAGATCGGTACGAAGATCCCGCAGCGTCTGATCGATCATCTTGGATGGATCCTCCGCCTTATCCAGAAGCTCATTGACATTTGCCTTTAAAATCTGATTGATTCGTCCAAATACGCCCATTCTTTTTCCTTTCCGGGTTCATCCCTGTATGGCTGTCAGGTTTTATTGTAATGATCGATGAGATCATCGATCGAGCTTGTTTCCTTCTTCTCAGCTGTCTGTGCTGCGGTTCTCTGCTGTGCGGCCTCCTCCAGCGGAGTATTCAGGATGCTCTCGGTCTCCTTCGCCTTTTCATGCGCGCGCCGGTTCCGCTCCCGGAGGATCAGGAAAAGGATCACGCCTCCGCCGAGCACGATGACGGCCAGAAGCCGGTACTTCGACAGGTCCGCCTCCGTGGTGCTCACATGCATGATGGCATCCGCCGTGTCGTTAAAGCTCAAACAGATCACATCATCGGTGGATTTGTCTGTAGGCCAGTAGCGGTCAATGTAGCTCCAGAAGATGTCCACGGCCTCGGAATCCATGACAGACCGGGCGCGGCTGCCGGCCACATAGGCCATATATCCCACATCCTCGTCCTGATCCTCCTCTGCAAAATAAACAAAGAGAAAGCCATCGTCATCCTGCAGCGTGGTATCGTAGTAGCTTTTCGCCCAGGCCGCTTTCTCGTCATCGCCGGTCAGCGTACTGTCATAGGCCCGAAGATAAACATAGGGCTGCACGCCGGTGGCATCATAAAACTCCTTCAGCCTGTTTTCTGTATCGGATACAGAATCAAACCATCCAAGCTCATCGGTCACATCCTCGCTGTTATAGCTGTGCGAATCGGTCAGCTTCGTACGGACGATGGTGCTGGCCACCGCACTGCCGGAATCGTAGCTGTCTCTGCCGCTGCTCAGGAAGCCAAAGAGAAAGCAGATTGCAAACATCACCAGGAAAATCGTGACTACGGAAGTGAAGCAGCCGGTGCCGCAGCCTGTACCGCAGCCGTTATTCCGTCTTGTCGGCTGAGGTCCGGGAGGCGGAAAGCCCGGCCCGGGGCCGCCGAAGCCGGGTCCCGGGTGAGGACGGAAACCGCCGCCGGGCGGCCCTCCGAAGCCGGGACGAGTGCCGCCAAAGCCGCCTCTCCCACTGGGGCGAAAGCTGCCACCAAATCCTCCGCCGGAGCTTCCGCCGCCGGTACGATGACTGCCGCCGGAGCGAAAACTGCCGCTCCCTGAGCCGGCGCGATGTCCTCCTCCGCCGCCTCCTACACGGTGACCGCCGCTGACACTGCCGCCGGAGTGATGTCCCCCGCCAATGCTGCCGCCCCCGCTAGAATGACTGCCGCCTCCTGCTCTGCCCATACCTTTCAGCCTGCCTTTCTGATCCTGTCGCCGCACAAAAAACATTTCTGATGATATCTTAACATCTGCAGGCCGGATTCTCAAGAAGTTCCATCAGTCGGCAGCGGTGTTGATTACCTCTGCGATTAAAAAAAACGCCGAGGGCACTTTCTGTGCCTTCAGCGGTTTTCTGAGAAATATTCGTGGACCAGACGGGAGTCGAACCCGTGTCCGAAAATGAATTCCCTTTCCTTCTACTATCATAGTACACTTTAAGGATTCCCCACCGTAAAAGGATGTGCACGTCCTTTTACGGCCGGTATTCTCTGTTTACGCCCGATCCGGGGAGAAACCCGGAGCGTCGTTTCTCACATAAATGAGGCCAGGTTCTCAACGTGTGAGTGCATCAAGGCTGGCCACGCAGCGCTTAGGCTGCGTATGCTAATTCGTTATCGTTAGCGTTTGTATTTAGGTTTGAAGTTTAACGCAACTGTCTTTCGGATAGCTTCTAAAGCTGCATCATCCCCGTCGAAACCGGTACTAGCCCATAAAGTTTTAAAAAGATCGGGGAATACTCCCCGATCCTTTCGTTACGTCCGAAGACTTATGGCCGGTAATAAATTAGCTCCAGCCCTTGATCTTCTTAAGATAATCGTACTCATCCTTATCCGCAGCCATGTTCTTGATGTGGCCCTTGGAATCAGTTCTCCAGTACTGATCGTTCTCATCCTTGACGGTCTTGTTCTTCACAATAGTACCCTGCTTGTTAACGAGAACATATGCATCATCATCGATGAAGCTCTCATCATACTTAACAGTGAAGTCAACCGGTGTCTCACCATCAAGAACAACTACGCCGTAGTTGTTGTCTGCATCATTGCCCGGCTTAAGAACAAGTCCGCCAATGGTGTACTTCTTGATTGTGCTGTTGTACTCCGTCTTACCTTCGCCATTCTTTGAGAAATAGAACTGGTAAGTATCATCGTTCATCTCGATGTTCTGGTAGCCGGTCTTTCTGGAGCCATCCTTTGCTTCGTCTGTGGAGAAGAAGTAAACAGTCTGGTCACCCATCTTCTTCTCAATCCACTCATCGAAGGTGTACTTATCGGTATCGCAAAGCTTGGTAGGAACACCGTTATCTACAGTAACGAAATCTGTAAGCATACGGCCGTAATCGTCGAATGCATAGTACTTTCCGTTGATCTTCTTAACCTTGTTGCTTACGAGCTTGCCGGACTTATCAGCATAGAACCAGCTGTAGTCGTCATCCTCGTAATCATCCGGGATCCAATCCTCATCCGGAACAGCCCAGATCCACTTGTTCTTTCTCTGAGCACCGTCGCTGCTGAGGTAAGAAATGCTAGAAGCGCTGGAGGATGTAGAGAAGTCATCAGACCAAGAGTTGCCGGATGCAACGGTCCACTCATCGATCATGTGGCCATCCGAAGCGAATACATAGTAAACGCCGTTGATCTTCTTGCGCTTGCCAGCCTGCTTCTCGCCGTCGCCGTTGAAGTAGAACCAGTAGGTCTCTGTATCTCCGTCATCCTTCTCAACTGTGAGCTGAGCCCAACCAGTCTGAGCATGACCGTCATTCCAACCGTTGAAGTAGTAGGTTGCTGTCTGCCAACGAAGATCATCATCATCGTTCTGAGTATGATCGTCAGCTACAGTCCAGCCATAAAGCATGTGGCCTTCCTCATCGAAGCCATACTTAAGGCCATTGATGGTCTTAATCTTGCTCTTGGAAAGCTTGCTGTCAGCATCGGTGGTGTAAGCCTTTCCGTCGCTGCCGAAATAGTACCACCAGTACTCAGCGTTAAGCTCTGTATTGTCATTGTCGCTCATAGCTACGGCCTTCCAGGTGTTCTTTACCATTGCGCCGTACTGATCAACATAATAATACTTGGTCTTGCTTCCTGATGTATCCTCGATCAGCTTATCCGTAGCCATTACGCCGGTCTCATCAAGATAAAACCAATTTCCATTTGCGGACTTCCATGTGTCAACAACTTCTGATCCGTCGTTGTTCAGGTATCTCCAGGAGCCTGTTGAGTTATCCCAACCAGCGGCCATGGAAACGGCTGAAAAACCAAGAGCAAGAAGTGCTGCAGTAGAAAGTGTTGCGACTAACTTTGTCTGCTTCTTCATAATAAATGCACTCTCCTTTTTTACTTTTCGAGCCTCAGGGCTCAGTTACGGTGAGATTATACCTCTAAGCTTCGGGTCATGCAAGTCCTTTTCTTACCTGACCGGCCGGAGGAAGTACAGGTTCTGTACTCTCTCATCATGTTCGAGGTTATCTTACTCCGGTTTGATCGGGATGTACATAACAGTGCTTTTACAATTTCTTACGAAAATCTTAAAGACTGTTTTTCGTACTTCTTAATCAAATCTTAATAATTAACCTATGTGATGCATTATAACCGTTTTCGAAGGGATTGCAAGTACTTTTTAAAAAACTTTGCGGTGCGGCCGCTTCGCCGGGGCACCTCGAAGGCCTGTCCTTCGAGGTGCCCCACGCCTTCTTTCACAACTTCTGCTTCACTTCTACTTCACTTCTGTTCAACTTTTGGTTCATACAGAAGTTGATGGAAGAAAAGAAAAAGCACCTGCCGTACGACAGGTGCTTTTTAACTCAAAAATCCTTCCGGCTGCTGATTCCCATGTAGAACAGGAGCATCAGGATCGGGGTGGTGATGGGCACAGAGATGTTGACGAAGGCCTGGGCGCCGTAGGCAATGACCGAAAAGGCGCAGGCAGCGGCATATGGGTTCACGGGCTTCCGAAGAAGCTTCCGGATGCCGGAGATAAATGTACCAAGGTAGGTCAGGGTTCCGAGGATGCCGATCGTAGTGATATAGTCAATGTATTCGTTATGGGCGGCATCGAAGATGCCGTAGCCGGCTTCCCGCATGAGATTCTTGTAGCGGTCCATGGTGATGATGTAGTAGGTGTCCGGACCGTAGCCGATGAGCTGCTTCAGGAGTCCGGCGTCGCCGGTGAAGTATTCCATGGCGAGGCGCCAGTTGAGGCCGCGTCCGGTGCCCCAGCTGTCATTAAAGACCAGGAGGTTCTCAAGCGGCGCCCACAGCGCGGCATGGCGGCCGCTGTTCGCATCGATGAGCACCGCGATAACCAGAAGGATCGAAACAATCAGAAGGAAAAGCCAGCCGCGGCGAAGCCGCCGCAGCGTGCGCTCCTCTTCCGGGGCGGACGCCGGAGATGCCCCGACGTCTTCCATCTTCTGTTTCCTCCGAAGGAACACATAAAGGCCGAGCGTGAAAAGCCACAGAAGAAGACAGATTCCCCCGAAGGCTGCGGTCTGCCCAAGGCTTATGAGCACCGAGCCGCCGCCCCAGTTTGCGATGGTCTCCCGCCCCAGGGCGCTGAGGCCCGACAAGAGCACGGCACTTGCAAAGGCCGAAATGGCAATGAAATAGCGAAGGAGCTGTCCGCCGGACCGCCAGGCCGCAAGCGGCAGAAAGGCAAAGAGCGCCGCAGCCGCGAGAATCGCATTGTCACTGATGCCCATGATGATCGCAAAGGCGGAAATGATCATCGCGATGCCGGACAGAACCTGTTCTCTCCGATCGTCGGATACGACAAACAGGCTGACCGAGGCGGCCAGATGAAGGGAAACCATATTCGTATAGGTATTGATGTTTCCGACACTGGAAACGAAGGTATAGCGGTATTGCTCATTGACGTCATTGAGCAGCCCGAACAGATTAAGCTCGAAGAAGTCCGTGATGCCCCAGAGCTCCGGCAGGCAGGCGGCGAGCAGGTAGGCATAGAGATGCCCGCGCCGGAAATGATAGAAGCGGGTCACCATGATATAAGCCGCAAAGAACATGAGCCACAGCACCAGACCGTTCGAGCGGCCGAGGCTTCCCCACAGTGCTTCATATTGATAATCTGCCAGCAGCACTGAAAGCCCCATGAGAAGAATCAACACGAAAAACCAGCGGTCCGTCGCGGTCAGCTGCTTCCGAAGCTGTGCCAAATGAAGCTGCTCCCGCAGCTCCCGAAAAAGCGCACCGCCGTTATAAATTTTATCCGCCAGAAGATACGCCATCCCCATGATAAGGAAGCATATACTGACCACCAGCGTCGGAATCCAGAACAGCTTAAAGCGGAAGGCCAGTATATCATAGTATTTGTCATGCAGAAGAAGCGGAAAGATGCAAAGATAAAAGAGAATATAAAGGGTCATGACGGACCCGGTCATATGTCCAAACAGATTCCGGATCTGCGTGCCGGCGTTCCCGGCGGCTCTTTTCTTCTGCTGTTCGTTCGTCATAATGCTCCTTTCCATGATACGGCAGCGGTTCAATACTTCATCGTTCTAAGGAAATGCTGAATTAATCAGCATTTCCTTAGCTTACATCGGTCCCTGGATGATGTCGTCCGAGCTGTCCGAGCCGGGGCCGTCCGTCGAGCCGCCCGGGGTCGGACCGGCATTGTTGCTGCCGCTGGAACCCGGTGTCGGACCCTCGGCCGCCGTTGTTTCCTTCTGCTTGCCCGGCTCCTCTACGGTCTCACTTGTGTCCTTACTTGACTTCGTGGTTTCCTTGACCGTTTCCTTCGTCGTTTCCTTGGTTTCCTTCGAGCTTTCCTTCGCGGTCTCCTTGGTCGTCTCCTCACTGCTCTTCTTCGTTTCCTTCGAAGAGGAGGTGCTTTCATCGATCAGCTCCTCACGGCTCTCGGTCTCACCTTCCTTGGTCTCCTTGGTTTCCTTGGACGTTTCCTTCTTGGATTCGTCCGTTTCCTTCTTTATTGTATTTCCGTCCGCGTCGGTTTCTGCCTTGCTGCTTTCCGACTTATCGGATTTCTTTGTTTCGGAGGCTTCGGTTGTTTCCTTCGACTTGATCTTATTGCCGTCCTCGTCGGTTTCGTAGATATACTTGCCGTCCGCATCCGTGCCCTTGATGAGATATCCGTCCTTGTCCGTCTTCTGCTTCTTCGAGGAGCTGCTCTCCTTGGTCTCGGACGTTGACTTCTCCGTCTCATCCTCATTGGACTTCGTAAACTTCTTCTCGCTCGTTTCCTCCGTTTCCTTATGCGTTGCATAGTAGCCGGAATCATCCGCAATCTTCTGCGAATACTTCTCTACGGCGTTTGATACGCTGTAGTCCTCATCCGCGAACAGCACGCTGTGCAGCCAGACAACATTGGACTTCAGGGTCGTCGGGATGACACAGTCGCCCTTCTTTCCCATCATCTGGTCCTTCAGCTCCTGCGGGAAGCCGACGGACTCCTTGATGTTATAGCGGGAGATGCCCTTCGCAAGCTCAATGATGTCGGCCGTATCGATGTTAAAGGCCACCTGCGGCAGCACGGTATCGATGATTTTCGTGAGCGTCGCCAGATCCGTCTGCTTTGCATGCTCGAGGCACTGGGCGATGACCTCACGCTGACGCTTCGTACGCTCGAAGTCGTTGTCCATATAGCGGAGGCGGGCATAGGCCACGGCCTGTACGCCGTTCAGGTGCTGCATGCCGGCTTCCTTAATATACATAGCCGCCGGATTCTCCGCACTGATGCCGGATTTAATGCAGGTTTCGTGAATGTAGGCATTCATATAATAGAAGGCCGCCTTCGAAACGTCGATGTCCACGCCGCCCAGAAGGTCAATGGCATCGGCCACGGCCTTCCAGTTGAAGGTGACGTAATTTTCAATGTTGAGATCCAGGTTCTCATTCAGCATCGCCACAGCCTGCTCCGGACCGCCCTCGGCATAGGCCGCGTTGCACTTTGCGTAGCGGCTGTTCTTGCCAAGATAAAGGTAGGTATCCCGGTAGACCGACACCAGCGTCACATCACCGGTGCCCATATCGATATTGGCAATGATCTGAACGTCTGCATTGGCACCCTTTCCGACGTCGCCGGTACGGGAGTCCACGCCGAAGACCGCCACGGTCCAATAGCCGGACATCTTCTGCTTCTGGGTAATGTCAATGTTTTCGTTCCGCACCTTCTCGACATCGAAGTCTACCTCCGCCGTCATATGCATGTAGCGGTAGACGAAGCCGAAGCCGAAGATGCATACGAGCGTCAGAAGCTCCACCAGAATCATGCTGAGGATGCGGATGCGGAAGGCCTTTTTCTTCTTCGCCCGGATGCGGCGTTCGAAGTCCGCGTCGAACTGGCCTTCTTCCGTATTGTTGAGCTCCCGCACGCCGGAGCGGCTCTCCGGCTTCTGAAGCGGCACCGTACGGCGCTTTCCCGTCTCTGTGCGGCGCGTTCCTGCAGCGCGCTCTGAAAGCAGGGAGCGCCGCGGCCGGCGGTCCTCTTCAGCGGTCCGGCGGTCGGTCTGCTGTCCCCGAACAGATGTGCGGCGCAGTGAATCGGTGCCGCCCGTACGGCGGGACACCGTTTCCTCGCTTCCGCGGGCAGCGCCCGTATTCTGCGTGCGGCGGCTGTTCATGGCCTTATCCATAAACTTATCCGCCATCTGCTTATCGTTTATAATGCGTTCTTCCAGCGCACGCTGCTCCGCCTCGGCTTCTGCCTGTGTATGCGGACGGCGCGTCTCCTTGCCACTGTCCAGTGCCATTTGTTTATCCTCTGCTGCGGCTTATGCCGGCATTTTCCTTAATATGCGTTTTTATTGATGAAACCCTTGAAGAAGGTGAGAAACAGAATTTTCACATCCAGGGACATGGTCCAGTTCTCAATATACCAGATGTCGTAGCGCACCCGCTCATAGATCGAGGTATCGCCGCGCAGGCCGTTGACCTGTGCCCAGCCGGTCATGCCGGGACGCACCTGATGCTTGATCATGTAGCGCGGAATTTCTTCCTTAAACATCTCGACAAACTGCGTACGCTCCGGCCGCGGTCCGATGAGGGACATCTGACCGGCCAGCACATTAAAAAACTGCGGCAGCTCGTCGATGGACGTTTTCCGTATGAAGCGTCCGACGGCCGTCACCCGCGGATCGCCCGGCTTCGTCCAGCCCTTCTTTTCATCCGCCTCGGTCTGCTGCACCATGGAGCGGAATTTATACATCATGAAGGGCCGGTTATGAAGGCCCACCCGCTCCTGCTTAAAGATGATCGGCCCCGGGGAGCTGAGCTTAATAATGAGCGCCGTCAGAAGCATCACCGGACTGAACAGGACAATGCCGACGACCGCACCGAAGATGTCTACGGCCCGCTTCGCCGTTGCCTTCACCGGATCCGTAAGCGGCACATTACGGATATTAATGACCGGAAGGCCGTCCATGTCCTCCGTGACCGGCTTCGAATGAATGATGTTGTTGTAATCCGGGATGAATTTCGTATGTACGCCGGACTTTTCACAGACCCGGACGATGCCGTCCAGCTTGCTGTAGGCCGCCAGCGGCAGCGTGATCGCAATCTCGTCGATGGCATTCTCCCCAAGAATGGACTCAAGATCCCGGATGCGTCCGATGACCCGGATGCCCTTGTAGCTTGTACCGGGCTCGGTAATGTCGTCGACCACACCATAGATGTGATAGCCCCAGTCCGGATTCCGGCGGCAGGCGTCGATGAACTGGTCCGACGCATCCGAAAAGCCCACCAGCATAACATGCTTCTGGTTGAAGCCCTTCCGGCGAAGCCGCGACAGGATGTAGCGGATGCCGAAGCGCTCCGTGGTAGTGAACAGAACGTCCAGCACGGTGAAAACCGCCAGCATGCGGGTGGAGAAGTTTCCGAAATACCCCGAGCGGCGGAAGGCGTACAGGACGAAGGTCAGAAGCATGAGGCCGACAGCATTGGCCTGCAGTACATGCCAGAGCTCGGCCCGCTTCGTGTGAGTCCGCTTCGGCTCGTACAGGTGAAAGGCCCAGTACAGCAGAAGATACACCGGCACGGTCGGAATCAGCGCACTGAAATATACCTGCGGCGGCAGAACGCCGTGTCCCGCAGGAAAGATCTGTGCGCCGATGGTGATATACCATGCGAGCGCATAGGCTGTACAAATGATCACTACATCCAGTAGAATATGGACTCGATTTAAAAAACGCTGGTTATCCTTAATCATACCAGTGAGTATACTACGCTTTTCTGAAATTCCTATACTAAGAACGTTATATTTTTCTTAGGATTGTGTTCCGCTGTCCGGTCCGTCCCAGACGATGCCCTTGAGAAGCGCAAAATGCATCGGCTCTCCGACGGTCTCCTGTGTGAGATCCTTGAGGGCAAAATTGGCCTTCCGGAAGGTCAGGGCCGGGTTGTAGTACGGGTCGCCGTCCCGAAGGATGTCCTTCCAGTCCGTTCCGAAGGTCACAATCTCCGAATGGAAGCGGGCAAGCTTCTCCGGTGTATCCTCCATGCCCCGGGATTTCGATTCATAATGGTAGAACTTCGCATACGGATGATAGACCACCAGCTTTCCGAGGGCGCGGATCTTCATGCAGAAGTCCACATCATTGAAGGCCACTGCAAGCTTCTCGCTGAAGCCGCCGACCTGATCAAAGAGATTCCGCTTCGTAAGCAGGCAGGCCGCGGTCACGCAGGAATAGTCCTGAATGCACTTTGCGCGGTGCATATAGCTGAGGTCCGCATCATGGGTCCGCACGAAGGCCGCGCCGGCGATGCCGCCCATGCCCATGATGACACCGGCATGCTGGATGTCCTCATCCGGATAGAGCAGCCGGGCGCCGCAGATGCCGACCTCCGGGCGCTGCACGCAGGATATCATCTCATGGATGGAATCCGGCTCCAGAAGCTCAATGTCGTTGTTAAGAAACAGAAGGTACTCGCCGTGCGTGAACCTGACGCCGTAGTTGTTGATCGCCGAATAGTTAAAGGGGCCGTCCCAGCGGACCACCTTCACCACCGGTGAAGAAAGCTTCTTCACTGCAGCGGTTCCGGATGCCGCAGCTTCCGGGGCCGGTGCATGTGCGCATGACTGCAGCAGCTCTTCCGGATAGCGCTCCCGGAGCGTTTCGTAATACTTCCAGGTTTCCGGCTGATCGGAATTATTCTCTACTATAATAAACTCAAGGTTCCGGTAGCTTCCGCCGCTCAGGGAAGTGATCGCCTTGTCAAGGTCCGCCGTATGATCCTTATTCGGAATCACAACGGAAATCAGCGGCTCGGTATCTTCATAAATCGGATGATAGAAGCCGTAGGTGATGCCCTTCTCTACTTTGCGGATCGGCAGTCCGATGCGCTTACAGTGATCATAGACCGCCCGGGCGCCGGCCTCAAAGGCATAGAGCTTCGCCTCCGGATGCTGGGCCGTGGACGCCTGATGGGCGCGCCAGTGATACAGCACCTTCGGAATATGCAGAATATTGCTGCTGGTGAAGCGTCCCTGCATAAGCAGTGTCCGGTCTTCTTCCGACAGGCCAGAAAGGTCCGGTCCCGCCGCGGCCCGCTCGAGAGCCTGCGCCTGCTCCGTCGCCCGGAGAATCAGGTCATAATCCTGGGCGCCGTCATAGACCTTCCGTTCATAGCACTTCTGTCCGTCCGCATCCGTCTCTGCAATCGCATCGAGGAGCGAGCGGCGGGCTACAAAAAGATGACAGATGTAGTTCACCGAGCGCAGCAGATCCGGATTAAAGTCGGTCTTAAAATGCGGCTCGAAGTAGTAAATGTCTTCAAAATCGATCTTGTCCTCATCGGAATAGAGAATCTGCACCGACGGATGCGCACAGATCATCCGGGCGCATTCAAACAGGGCCTGGGGCTCCAGCTCATCGTCATGATCTGCCAGCACCAAAAACTCGCCCTGCGCCATCCGAATGGCTGCATTGGTATTCTCGGAAATGCCGAGGTTCTCCGACAGAAGCTGATACCGGAAGCGCGGATCCTGTGCGGCATATTCCGCGAGAACCTCCTTCGGCGGTCGGTCCTTCCGGTCCTTCATCGCCTTCGGATACGGGGTCGCGTCCACGAGACAGACCTCGAAATTCCCGTAGGTCTGGTTCCGGATCGAATCCAGCATGCGGCGGAGAAACTTCTCCGGGGTCGCATAGACCGGAATCACAATGGAAAAAAGCGGCTGCAGCGGAAGCTGTGCGGCGGTCTCCCGCTGCTTTAACAGCTCCTCCTCACGGATCCGGACCTTCTGATACCATTCATTATAATCATAGTCGTCCTGCAGATTCTGCAGCTTATGGACGGATTTCTTCCAGAGGGCACGAAGGCCGTTCTTCTGAAAATATTCCCAGGCCACCTCAACGGTCTCCATATGAAAAAGCGCCAGGAACTTCTCCCGCTTCCGGCGGGCCACGGAATTAAAGGTCTCGAGTATACGGTCGTTAAAACGGATACGCTTCTTATGTCCGTCCGCCTGAATGATCAGAATCCGGGTTTCATTCTGTGTATACGGTGTATGTACATCGAAGCCGAGATCCCGGTGAAGTGCACCGTGGGCCTTGACATAATCCGCGAAAAAGGCCTGTACAACCTCATCCCGGCAGACCGGCGATACCGTCGTGCCCGGCACCGGGCTTCCCTTCTCATCCACGACGGTGAATACCGGCATTTCCTCCGGATCGGAGCCGAAGGCCCAGCCCTGCAGCAGAAGCTCGCCCTCCCGGGCCAGCGCTATATCAACTTTATATCGAAGCATATGATTTCCTTACTCCCTGTCTGTACGGCTTTCCTTCGGAAAGTTCAGCCGTTCCTCCTCTACGACGAGCGGACGCCGCATGATGCGCTGGTTAATGCTCAGGATATATTCGCCGAGCAGCCCGATGAAAAAGATCTGCACCGAGCCGAGAAAAAGCATGCCGATCAGCATGGGCGCCATGCCGGCCGGGAAACGGTCCCACCAGATGAGCTTCATGATCAGATAAAGGACGGCGATCAGCATGCTGAGTCCGCTGCAGATCGCGCCGAAAAACACGGCTACGCGAAGCCCTACCTTCGTATAGCTCGTAAAGCTCAGCATGGCTGCATCATATAGGGTATAGAGATTGTTATGGGTAATGCCGGCCCGGCGCTTCGGCTGTGTATACGGAATCTCCTTCCGACGAAAGCCGAGCTCTGCCACGATGCCGCGGAGAAACGGCGTCGGGTCGTCCAGCTTCCGCATGACCTCGATGAAGGCATGGTCATAGAGTCCGAAGCCGGTAAACTGCGAAATCTGATCCACGGAGGACATTTTCTTGATCAGCTTATAATAGAGTCCGCGGAGCGCATACATCAGCGGATTCTCCTTCGAGCGGGTCTTCACGCCGATGGCGATGCGGTAGCCCTCCTCCCAGGCCTTTACAAATTCCGGAATCATTTCCACCGGATCCTGAAAATCCGCCGCCATCAGAATCGTCGCATCGCCAGTGGACTGCAGCATGCCGTAGTACGGGCTGTTGAACTGTCCGAAGTTTTTTGCATTAAAAATCGCCCGTACCTGCGGATCCTGCGCGCAGAGGCTGCGGATCCGCTGCCGTGTGCCGTCGCTCGAATCGTTGTCGATATAGATCAGCTCATAGCGGTAAGCCGGAAGCTGCGCCGTAAACATGCTGCGCAGCGCCTCGTACAGCGGAACCACGTTTTCCTCTTCGTTGTAGCAGGGTATGACGATGCTGATGGTTTTCAAAATAGCGTACTCCTTGTGATCATAGTGCTGTGATTTTATGATGCCCGGGGCAAAAGGTCAAGTACCGATCGCCCGACGGCGCGGCGGCCGGCTTCATTCAAACGCCACCGCAATCTTAATCGCCTTTCGATTTTTCATATCCTCGATGGCCTGTGCGACCCGGTCAAGCCCCTGATCACGCTTCGTGATGAAGACGGACGGATGAAGGTCGTGTGCCTGTACGAAGGACAGGACATGCTCAAGATGCACCCGCCCGCCGCGGCTCAGAGAAAAGCGAAGCGTTTTTCCGGCCATGCCGCGGCCGATGGAAAACTTCGGAATCAGAAGGCCGTCGATCGTATGATTCAGCGTACTCTCCGCGTCCGGAGCGGTCAGGGCCGAAAGCTCCCGGTCCTGCAGCTCCGGCTCGGCCCCGTAGTACATCACGCTCGACACCACGCCGGTGCCGTACTTCACCATATCAATGGCCTCGGGAAGGCTCCATGCATCGCCGCCGCAGATCAGCACGCGGTCGACGCCCTTCGTTCCGGTTTTGTCAAGCACATAATTCACCACCGAAGAGCCGGTGGAATTTGAAAGCGGATGCAGTCCCTTCGGGAGCGGCCAATGCAGGGTACGGTAGTTCAGTACCTCCGCGCCGATGCTTTCGGCGATGCGTACATTCTCCGGGCGGGAGCCGACGGCGAAGATCCGCCGGGCACCGGCAAGCTTCGCAACCATAATGGCCGCGAGTCCGATGGCGCCGATGCCGAGCACCGCTACAGTGTCGCCGGGCTTCACCCCGGCCTCCTCCACGGCCGTACAGCCGGTCTGCATCACATCCACGCACATGAGGGCGTCCTCCATGGACATACCCTCCGGGATATGGGCGAGGTTCCGGTCGGCATAGGGAAGGTAAAAGCACTCCTGAAAGGCGCCGTCGATGGTATTCCCGAGCATATGGGCGCTGAAATTATGTCCGGCATGGGCATAATTCTCTTCCACATCCGGCTGCGACCAGTCCGGTGTGATGGCAGAGACTGCCACCGTGTCGCCGGCCTGGAAGTCCCGGACCGCCGCGCCGACTTCCTCCACCCGGGCAATGATCTCATGCCCCAGTGTCAGATCCGGACGCTTCGGACTGCCCTGCCAGATGGTATGCACATCCGAGGTGCAGGGCGATACGAGAAGCGGCCGCAGCAGTACGCCATGGTCTGCTGCAAGGACCGGTCTTTCCTTTTCGATATATTCAATCTGTCCTCTTCCCTTTAAAACCAGTGCTTTCATTTTTCTTTTGTCTCACTTTTATGATGCGTCATATTCCTCGATCCGGTCCGTGCGCAGCACGAGGATGCGGACCCTGCCGAAGCGGCTTTTAATGATATCTGCGATTTCATCGGTATAGCCCGGTGCCACAATCAGAATCTCGTCCACCGGATGGGTTTCAAAATAGGACGGCGCCACAATCGGAAGGTGGGAGGCCGGTGCGAAGCGTCCCTGTTTAAAGGCCGCCGAATCAATGATATATGCCACGCGGCCCCAAAGACGGGTTGTCGCCGCTAAGGTGAAGCCCTGGTGGCTCGCGCCCCAGATCGCCAGGGTCCGTCCCTCGCCGGCGAGGGCATCGAGATGTGCATTGACCGACGCATTCAGCCGGTCGAAGCTTGCCTGCAGGGATGAAACGTCGATCCGCGGTCCGCGGTACTGAAGGCTGCTGAGCTCCTCCGGGGACGCCTTTCGAACGAGGGCCTCGATGGTATCGCGGTTTACAATCTGCATTTCCAGAAGCTCGAAGCCGCAGTCCTGCAGGAGCTTCTGCAGCGTGAATTCCGTATAATTTGCGATATGATCCCGCAAAAGCTCGTAATAGCCGTTGTACTGAAGGATGTACTCAAAGCTCGGCACCGTCAGAAGTCCGAGGGCCCGGGGCTTCAGATTCTTCCATATATTTCGGAGCATATCCCGGGGATCCGGCTGATGCTCGAGGAAATTAAACTGCACGAAGGCATCGAAGGGGCCCTCCGGATACCTATAGTCCCCCGCGGCGAAGCCTTCATAGACATGATAGGACGGCGCCGATGACAGTGCATTGGCCTCCTCTGCCAGTGTCTTCTTATGCTCGATACCGACAAGCTGAAGTGCATCGGCCTTCGGCTGCCCGGACAGCGGATCGACCGCGCGGTCCCGCTCGAGCGCTGCGGCTCCCTCCGGATCTTCAGAGAGGTTCTGCCACATGCGAAGAAATTCGCCGCGTCCGCAGCCCACCTCCACGATACGGCGGCCGCGGATCTTCTGCTCCTGCAGCGCCGTCAGAAGACGGGCATACTCCTGATGCCGGAGCCGCGTCATGGTGCGGGTACCGCCGCCGGCACGGATCACGTCGCGGTAATACGCCACCGGCTCCGTATCAAACTGCACGAGTCCGCAGTCCGGGCACTGGCAGAGGGTCAGGGAAATCGGATGATCCTCCGAAAGCTCCTCGGCCGTCGGGATATTCTGGGCACCGGACGGCATATTGTCAAAGGTCATCAGCGGCTCAAGCACGCGGCCGCAGGAAATACAGCTCCTGTTCATAGTTACTCCTGGTTTTTAATTGTTGAGCAGTCACTTAACGGTCTTCCTTCGCCTGCAGGCGCTGAAGCCGCATGCCGATCCCAGCCTCAAAGGAAATCTCCTGAAAAAATCCAAGCTGATGCATGGGCAGAAGCTCCGGCTGCATGTCGGCTGCACCCTCGGCATTGTCCGGCCGCCCGCCGAAGCGAAGCACCGCACCGGCCCCCGGCACAGCACGTCCGGCGATCGCATTCATCGTCTCCACATAATCCTTCAGGGAACGGCTGTCGGAGCCGGCGATATCATAGATCTCCGTCCGGGTATCCGGGGATTCCAGCAGAATGCGGACGGCCCGGGAAAGGTCATGCACCTCGAGATAATTCCAGCGCTGCGTGCAGGGTCCGAGCACAACGGGTTCCTTCCGGAGCGCGGCCTGCAGCACGGTTTCCACAAGACTCGTCTCATGATCGCCCTCGCCGTAGATGCTGTAGATCCGCATATGGATGAACTGCATCGGCCTTTCATCATAGAGCTCGGACAGCAGACTCTGCTCCGCGGCCCAGCGGCCGAAGGAAAGCTTCGCCTGTCCGTAGGCGCTCACCGGCGACGGATGCAGATGGCTGCCGCAGCCGTATTCAGCCTGGGAGCCCGCAAAGAGAAATTTCCGCGCGCCCAGGGCACGGGCATAGGCGTAGGCCTTCTTTGCATTCCCGATATTCCGCTTCTGGATGTCGGGATCACTCCGCCCCGCGGAGCCGACGCCGTCCCATGCAAAATGAATCCAGGCGTCGAGCAACGCTCCGTCCTTCTCCGGGTTCGGTACGGTCTGTCCGGTCCGCAGTGCCGCATAGCATGCGCCGTCCGCCGGCAGCTCGTCCAAATCAAGCCGGACCGTGCGGTACCTGTCACAGGCGGTGAGGCCGAAGGACGAAAGAAGCTCCGCCCGCCGGCTGCCCGGACGAACGGCACCGATGACCTCATGCCCCTCCCGGAGCAGGTGCCTTGCTGTATATAAGCCAAGAAAGCTGGTAATGCCGGTAATAAGTACACGCACGTTGATGTCTCTCCCTTCGATGTCTGAACTCCGGCCTGCTGCCGGAGCTGTTTTCCTACGATGTCTTCGCTTCTCAGCGCTTCACCAGCATCAGCTTCTCCATCTCCTCCTCCGGAAGATACGGCGCAAGGTCCTCAAGCGGCGGGCTTACGATGCTTCCGTCCGGCAGCTTCCGCGCGGCGGACTTCGGCAGGAACTGCTGCGTCCGCGTCACCATCACCTCACAGATCGCCGGTCCGTCCGTCTCCAATGTTTTCCGCACCGCCTCCGGGAGCTCTTCATTATGCGCTGCCCGAAGGAAGGGATAGCCGTAGGCTGCGGCGAGCTTCTCCATATCCGGAAAGCTCAGGTCCGGCTGCCCCGGAAGCCCGGAATCAACGCCGATGCCCACCAGCGGCTCTCCGCGGAAGAGATTCTGCTGGGTCTGGCGAATGCTGTGATAGCCGCCGTTGTTGATGATGAAGATCTTGATCGGCAGCCGGTGGCTGATGATGGTCTCGAGCTCCTGCAGATTCATCTGAATCGAGCCGTCCCCGGTCAGCAGAAGAATGTCATGCTTCTCATACGCCGGGTAATGCTCCTCCCGTCCGGTCCAGTACGGATTCCGGAGCTCGGCCTGCAGGCGTTCGTCTGCAGATTCATGGAAGGCCGGATCCCGGGCCAATGCGACGTAGGAAGGTGCGGTCTTCGGTGCGGTATCCTGCACCATTTCCCGTGCGAGCACATCACCGGAGGCGGCAGCCGGACGTTCCTCATCTACGGCATGCACGGCCACGGCAGCGCCGATGGCGGCCGGGAGGTCATAGCCCATGGAGGCCACGGCATCCTGGGAAATGAAGCGGCTGCCTGGCTTGATCCGGTAGGCCTGTCCGCCGGCCACGCAGGGGGAGCCGTTGCCGACCACCGTTACCTGTCCCGGTGCCGCCTGATCGGAAAGCTCCTTGATGAGGGCATAGACATTGGCAAACTGCGAAGGATCCATCGGAGCCGCCGCCGGATCACTCGGCTGAAGATATTCCGGCAGCACCGTCGGATAGTTCTCCCGGTAAAAGGCGCAGGTCGTGAACCAGTCAAGGTGCTCCGATGCAGCGGCCTGCAGCAGCTTCTTCGCCTCCTCCGTATGGCAGATGCTCTCTGCATCCTGCCGCCGCATGCCCTCGCCGCCCCGGAAGAAGGGATGCGCTTCTGTATACCCGAGGGCATAAAGCGTGCTGAGCAGTGCCTTCATGAAGGCCCGGGCATCGGCATGCACCCTGAGATCGCAGTGCACCGACGGCTTGTGAAGCTCCTCCGCATCGATGTCATTTACGATGACATAGGCCTCCCGTGCCCAGGTCCGGAAGTTATAGCCGACCTGCCGGATATTCAGGCGGGAGCCAATGCTGAGAACAAGGTCCGCATTCTGTACGGCGAGATTGCCGGGACGGTCGCCGCGGCCGCCCGGACGGCCGACATAGAGCGGATCGTCCGTCGGGATGATGTCCGGTCCGTTCCAGCTGACCACCACTGGAATGCCGAGCACGTGGGAAAGCTCCAGGAATAGGGACTCGGCACCGGCGATGCGGATGCCGTTTCCGGTATAGAAGACCGGACGCCGGCTTTTCTCAAGCTGTGCGAGAATTTCCCGGATCTGCTGCGGATCCACCGGCGGCGCGATCCGCTCGCGTTCCGACGTATCCCGGTCCGCCGGAATCGGATGCGCGGCACTGCTCTCCTCCGATCCGGCCCAGCCGTCGAGACCGGCGGCATAGCTCTTCGGATCGAAGCCGACAAGCTCATCCGTTTCAATCGTGAGGCCCTGCAGATCCACCGGGATATCCAGCCAGCAGGGACCCGGACGGCCCGTCTGCGAGAGATAGATGCACTTCTCCAGTACGTAGCGGATGCGGTACGGATCCGTCAACATTTCCGAATACTTCGTCATACAGGCAATGGACTTCGTAATATCGAACTCCTGATCGCCCATAGCACGCAGACGGCTGCCGTTCTCTTCATAGGCCCAGCGGGCGGTATTGTCATAGCGCACCTGTCCGGAAATGATCAGCATCGGAATCGAATCGAGCCAGGCACCCAGCACGCCGGTGATGGCATTGGTCCCGCCGGGGCCCGAGGTCACGCATACGAGCGCCGGGCGGTTATACATGCGGGCATAGCTTTCGGCGGCCATGGCACAGGCCTGCTCGTGATGCTGGTACAGGGTATGCATGCCCTTCTGATGACCGAAGGCATCGTTCAGGTGCATGGCACCGCCGCCCGTCACGCTGAAGTTCTGGGTGATACCGTTCTTCACCAGAGTCTCGGAGATATAGTTTGCAAGCTTCATTTTCATGACTTGTTCCTCATAAAGCTGATGGGATCCGGCCGCTCCACGAAGAGCTCCAGCAGACGGCGGTTGAAGCCGTCGCTTTTTTCGATATCCCGGGTGTCATCCAGTACGCGCCGATAGGCATTGTAAGCCGGCTCGCCGCAGACATCCATACCGAGGATGCGGAGGGCCGGACTCATCACGAAGAAGCGGAGCTCCCGCCGGAGCTCTGCCTCCGTCATCACGCCCTGATCCCAGTTGGTCTTCAGCACCTTCCGGGACAGCACGTCCTTATCAATGGAGATATACAGCGGCAGGCGAATGCGCTCAAGGAGCGGCGGAATATGGGTATCGGCGCGTCCGTTCAGGATGTCCTCCTCAGTGAAGCAGTACAAACTGACGTTCATGATCGGATCCTGCAGATTCTTTTTCGTCTTGATATATTCCTTCACGCGCGTATGATGGTCGGCCGAGGCCAGACGTTCATCCTTCATCATGCACTCCAGCTCCTCCGGCGGAATCACTTCGGAGGACAGGGTCCCGAGCTCTTTGTTAATGACGGCGGCCTGAGCGCGGCTGGCTCCGACGATGAGTATACCACGGCAGTGGGTATTTCGGAGAAGAATGTCGCGGATCCAGGAGCCGCAGCTCATGATGCCCGGAAAGACCGGCTTCCGGAGATCGAGGTGATGGTCATAGATCAGGAGGACGAAGTCCTCCCTGATTTTTTCACACCAGAAGCGCGTCAGGTAATGGTAGTTTCCGTTATCAATGAAATGAATGCCGCGAAGCGGCAGCGGAGCGATCCGCCGGCGGATTTCATCGGCAGCCGCATCGTCGCAGAAGCCGTTGGTACCGCTGAGGGCCGTGAAGTCCAGAAGCTGCGGTGCGATGCCCGGAAGCGGCGTCCGGTAAAATTTCTGATCTTCATAAATACGGGAGAAATTCATCACCACGACCGGGTGGGTTTCGTTGATCTGCATCGCTGCCTCCTCTCCTTTTCATTCCGCGTGTTCAGACCTTTTATTTTACTCTGTATCGGGAGCCGGTGCAAGTGCCGGGGCACCCGGGAGGACCGGCCTTCGGGGTCCGGACTTCGGAACCGGGAAGACGTGAAGGCGCCCACCCCGGATATAGTCTGTTTCCGGACATTCCCGAAATCCCGTCTGTATGATAAGATATATTTATTATAAGTACAGGTAATATCGCTTTGCGGATACAGGAAGGAACCTACGATGCGGAACGCGGATCATGACGGATCATGGACAGTGCAGATGTCTTCAGAATACAGAACAGACGATCCTATGCCGCCGGCGGATGCAGCGCCGGTGCTTCGGGCGGTGCTGGATCGGCGGGATGTGCTGACGGTACCGCCGGTCTGGGCGTCCCGCGCCCGCTGCTATCATGCGCTGGCACAGCAGCTGACGCAGCTGACGCTGGTGATTTCTCCGTTCCTTGCGCGGATGCAGGAGGAAATTTCGGCCCTGGCCGCACAGGACATTCCGGCGACACTGCTGCATGCAGGGCTCAGCGCCTATGAGCTGGAGCTTCGGCTGATACGCATGATGCGGATGCATTTTCGCGTCATCTATCTCTCGCCCGGCCTGATGGGACGTCCGGAAATCAGCCGCCTGTTCCGCATGGCCTCGCATTTTTCACTGATCGTGGTAAACGATGCGCACTGCCTGTCCATGTACAGCTCCCACTACCGGCCGATCTATGCGGCGGTCCCGGACTTTCTGGATAATTTCGGTCCTCACCGGCCGCCGGTGCTGGCGCTCTGCATTCCATCGGTTTCTCCGGTTGAGGACGAGATCCGGCGGAGACTGCGGCTTCGAAATCCGCTGCTTCTGCGGGCAGCGCTTCTCCGATCCAACCTGTTTTATGCCGTCTACCGGACCGGACGAAAGGATGCCTTTCTTCTTCATTTTCTGCAGCGGCATGCCGGCGAATGCGGCATCATCTATTGTCTTCATGCGGAACGTGCAGTGCAGCTGCTGCAGCTGCTTCACCGGAACGGATTTCATGCATTCTCATACCATGCGGAGCTTGGACCGATGGAAAAAAGCGAGCAGCTCCGCCGTTTCTGCAGTGAAAAAGCCGCCGCGGTTCTGGTGGCGGTGCCGGATGCCTATTTAGAGCTGGTCCGTCCGGATCTTCGCTTCATTCTGCATGATGCGATGCCGCCGAATCTCGAGCGCTATTATCAGGAGACGGATCGGGCCGGATGGGACGGTCAGCCGGCGGAGTGCGTCCTTCTTTTTAATGAGCAGGATTTCACCGCGCAGAAAAAGGCCCTGCAGAAGACACAGCAGCGGTATCTGCAGACACCGGACATCCTTCAGCATCTGCAGAATGAGCTTGAAGCCATGCGGCGCTATACCGAAACGCATCGCTGTCTGCGAAGCTTCCTGCTGAATTATTTTGAACAAGCGGAAGCAGCAGAAGCAGACAACTGCTGCATCAACTGTAATACCGAGCGCTTTACCCAGAAGGAATATGACAGTATCCGGGTCCCGCGTCCTGAAAAGGAGGCGGTCATGCCCGCACCGGCGGCACGGGATCGCAGGAAGAAGGAAGTGCAGGCGGATGCCGCTTCCGACTATGACCCTCTGCCTGCACAAACAAGCACCGGCAATGAGCTGCCGGCAGAAATACGCATGCAGCTTCTCTGGCGTCTTCGCATGCTGCGGCTTCAGCGGGCACAGGCGCAGCATGTGCCCGCCGGACAGATTCTCCCGGATCGGTCGCTGCTGGAGATCTGCCGGCGGCTGCCGCAGACACAGGCGGAGTTTTCTGAAATTTACGGCATAGGACCTGCGAAATCCGAGCTCTACTGGGAGCATTGTGCGGCAGAAATCCGGCGGGCACAAGAGCCCGGATATGCCGTTGAGCTTTATGAAGCCGCAAAAGAAACGTCGAAGCGCCCGGAGCCGGATCGGCCCAAGACGGGCAAAACGCCGTTTCATCTGACCGAGGCCGAGCTCCGGGCCTTTCGCTGCGAGGACGGGCTTCGAAGCCCAGAGCTCGCACAGCGTCTCAATGCACTGGCGTCCGATGAAACGCGGCCAAAGCTGCACGGCGCAGCCATTGAGCGAAGGCTTTCCGCGCTCGGCGATCTGGAGTGCCGCTGTGTCGAGATCGCCGGCCGTGTACAGCAGGTTTATCTGCCCACCCGGCAGGGAGAGGCCGCGGGTATCTGCAGCGGACGGCGGCGGAGCCGAAACGGCACCGAATACCCGGCCGCTTTTTACAGCGCTGCGGCGTCCCGGCGCATTGCCCGGCTCTTTCTGGATACAGGTGAACGGCCCGATCATTGATGTCCCGGGCTGTCCTCTCCGCCGTCCCGGGGCTCACCGCACGGTATATGCTCAGGGAAATGAGGATGAAGTCCGTATCACCCTGCGCAGGTCACAGGGCACTTCCCGGCAAGACATGCAGGGAGGCTATAGCTGCATATGCCAATCGGAATATACCGGCCGTCGTTTTTTGTGCTATCGTTTCTTCCATAAATCCATTCGGACGCAGCCTCCGGCTGCATGCCGATCCATGCCGTGTACCACGGCATCCATGATACAGAAGGAGCTTCGCTATGCACATCCGCCTCATGACCTATCTCATCTGCTGTCCGCTGGTTTTTTTGGCCGGCCTCGTTGACGCCATCGGAGGCGGCGGCGGACTGATTTCGCTGCCGGCCTATCTTCTGGCCGGACTGCCGGCCCACTATGCCATCGGCACCAATAAGCTTTCCAGCTGCTGCGGCACCACCGTGGCGACGCTCCGCTTCATCCGGGAGGGGCTCGTGAACTGGCGCCTCGGCATCCCGTCCATTGCGGCGGCGGTCATCGGCTCCTCGCTGGGGGCCCGGCTCAGTCTCCTCATTCCGGAGCAGATCCTGGTGACCGTACTCCTCATCGTCCTGCCGGTCACCGCCTTCATCGTTCTGAACCGGCAGCTCTTTCAGGACAACGGGCAGAAAAATGCCCTCTATGACCGGCGCGTTTACCTGACCGCCGTGCTCGCTGCACTTCTGATCGGCTTTTACGACGGTCTCTACGGACCTGGCACCGGCACCTTTCTGATCATCGCCTTCACGGTATGCGCAAAGCTCGGCATTAAATCCGCCAATGCCCAGACCAAGGTGATCAATCTGACCACCAATATCACTTCACTGGTCGTATTTCTGCTGCACGGGCAGAGCATCCTGGTGCTCGGCATACCCTGTGCCGTCTGTAATATGATCGGAAACTACATCGGCGCCGGACTTATGCTGAAAAACGGAATGAAGCTCGTCCGTCCGTCCATCCTCGCCGTGCTGGTGCTCCTTGCGGTCAAGATCGTAAGCGATTACCTTTTGTAGTCCCCGACCGCCGAGCCATGAAAAAACGGCAGCTCCCGGAACGTCTCTTCGTCCGGCGGGCTGCCGTATATTTATGCGCGGATTTCCTTCCGCATGAAGCTGATATAGGCCAGGGCAAAGCCGACCACCACCTCCATGATCATGGCCACGAGATGCGGCCAGATCTGAAGCAGTGACTGCCCGAGGCTCAGATAGGAAACGATGGCGCCGTTCTGGTACTCCACCAGCGACATGATATCAAGAGAACGGACATTCGGATTCATGAGCACCGAAGCTGCCTCACTGTAAAGGTAGTACGGTGAAATCCGGTTGATGCCGGTCTGAAAACGATAGGCCGCAATCACATCCTGCGCAGAGGCCGCCGAGCCGGCGTACATGGCATTGGCAAGGCCGCTGGCGACCAGTGACAGGAACATGGTCAGAAAGAGCCAGAGCGCAATCGACGAAAGCGCCGAGGTCGCCGCATGCCGGGACAGGGTGGAAAACAGCACCGAAATTGCAAGCCAGACGGAAATATACACGCCGCTCAGCAGAAGAAAGATCACCAGCCGTGCCCACTCCTCCGCCATCGGCTTCGTTCCGCTCATGAGAAGCCCAAGACCGGCCAGCACGCCGCCCAGCGAAAAGACGGTCATAAAGACCACCGCTGCACCGGCCAGAAACTTGGCATTAATGATGGTATCCCGGTAAATCGGCTGCGCGGCCAGACGGTTCAGTGTTCCCTGGGCCTGCTCATTGTTGATGGCATCAAAGCCCAGCATGATGCCGAAGATCGGTCCGAGGAAGCCGAGGAAGCTCTGGAAACTGTAGATCGAGCTTCCGGCGGTGGTAAAGAGCTTCAGAAACTGAAATTCACTGACCGACTGTCCCTGCGCCTGTGCGCTCTGTGCTGCCTGCTGCAGGGTCCCGACGGCGCCGTACAGACTGGCCACCGATACGATCATGAGGAGTGAAAAGAGTGCCCAGAAGCGGCGGCTGCAAAGATGATCTGCCAGCTCCTTCCGAAAGAGAACCATCATGCCCTGCCGGTTGGTACGCAGATTCTCCGCATGGCTTTCCGGTGTTTCACCCGGCAGCAGCTCATCGTCCTCCATGAACCAGTCGGCGAGCCTTTTCAAAAAAGCCCGGACGCTGCCTTTCTGCTCCTTGTTCTGTGCGATTGTCATAGTTGTCATCTCCTCCTGCCTTTTCAAAATACTTCCGGTAGATCTCATCGAGATCACCGCCGCGCTCATGAAGCTCACAAAGAAGATAGTCGGCGTCCTTCAGCTTTTGAAACAGCTCGCTCCGAATGTCCCGCCCGGACTCGATATGAAGCGTTCCGTCCTCCTTGACACCCACGAGACGTACTCCGGCGATGCTGCGGACGATCCGCTTCAGCTCCTCTGTATCCTTCCCGGCCTCCGCGGTGTCCGTTGTCTCCAACCGGCCGATCTGCACCGTATCCTCTGTCTGCTGCAGGGCTTTGTTCGATTCGTCACGCTCCGCCTTGATATCCAGCATATACAGACCTGCGTTCTGAAGCTGCTGTCCCAGCTCCTCAATGCGCCCGCAGGCAATCATGCGGCCCTTAACGAAAATACCGACCCGATCCGATATTTCCTGAATCTGATACAGCTCATGGGAGGAAATCAGAATCGTCCGGCCGTCCTTCACACTGAGCTCCCGGATCAAAGCGGTCAGCTCCCGCATACCGGACGGATCGATGCCGAGGGTCGGCTCATCCATGATAATGATCTCCGGATCCTTCATAAGCACATCGGCGATGCCGAGGCGCTGCCGCATGCCGCGGGAATAGGTATTGGTCTTTCGGTCGGCGGCATAGCTCATGCCGACCCGCTCCAGGAGCCCCACGGCCCGTTCGGAAGCTTCGCCCCTGGTCAGGCCATTCATCATTCCGGAAAAAATGAGATTCTCCCGGCCGCTCATATCCGGATAGAAGCCGACATTGTCGGGCAGATAGCCGACGATTTTTTTGACGGCCAATGCATCCCTCGTACAGTCCAGGCCCCTGATTTCCGCCCGGCCGGCGGTCGGATCCGTCAGCCCCAGCAGCATCAGCGTGGTCGTGGTCTTTCCGGCGCCGTTCGGTCCTAAAAGTCCGAAGACCTCGCCCTTATGAATCTCCAGGTTCAGCTGATCCACGGCCGTCACATCATTGTATGTCTTTACCAGATCGGTGGTGCGGATGATGATCTCATGCAGGCCGTCCGCCGTCCTGTTCTGAAGCTCGGTCATGATCAATGCCTCCCGTACTTATGGAATACCTCGCCAAGCCCCAGGACCACAGCTGCAATGACCAGAATGCCGACCACGCCCCACAGGGTCGATGTTTTCACCGTCACACGGAAGGACTGGTCAATGGAGGTCTCATCATTTTCTGCACTGACGGTCATCGCATAATCGCCGGACATTGCATCCTTCGACGGCGTCACATACATCACGACCTCCTTCGTCTGTCCGGCCGGCAGCGTATCGATGGTGCTGTCCGAGAATTCCACGGTCCAGCCGCTCGGTGCGCTGGTCGTAAGGTTTACATTATTAAGGTCAATGTTTCCGTTGTTCACGACTTTCAGAGAAACCGCCTGCTTTTTGTTGACATTGGCATCGAAGCTCAGGGTATCGTCGGTGGTAGCAAGATTGATCTTGTAGGTGCCGGTAATGGTCACCTTCAGGGTCTGCTGAAGGCTCTGGGCCGAGCTTGTGGCCGTTACCGGAATTTCATAATCGCCGGCCTCTACCTTATCCGGCGGCGTCACCGTCACGGTCACCGACTGGGAGCCGTGGGCACTGACATCCACACTGGAGGCTGCATTGCTGGCGCCGTTCGGCTTGAAGCTGACGGTCCAGCCGGTCGGCGCATCAGCTGCCAGACTGTAGGTCTGGGCGCTGGAGGAATTATTCTGAATCGTGGAATTAAAGGTGAAGGTGGTGCCGCTGGCGCCCTGCTGCTCCGGATAGGTGGTGGTCAGCTGGTTGGAGCCTGTGGATTCATCCGAAACATGAATCGTCAGCTGAAGATCGCTGCTCGCGTCGGCATTGCTCGTGCCATTTGCATGAAGAAGCACCTGATAGCTGCCCTTCTGCGCATCATCGGGCACGGTCACGGTATAGGTGACCAGGCCCTCATCCGGATCGTTGTCGGTGCCGGCGGTGGAAGCATTGGCCTTCACAAAAACATCCGAAACCTCCTTGCTGTTTCCCTCGAAATAGCCCTTCCAGCTGTCGTCCAGTCCGCTGGCGCTGAGACTGGTATTTAAGCCGGCGCCGGTCTGGTTCACGAAATCCAGACTGAAGTTCAGGGTATCTCCGGGCTTGGCCGTGATGCCGGTATAATCCGTGGACATCTCGAGTCCGCCGGCAGCCAGGGCCGGTGTCGCCGCCGCTGCAGCACCGAGCAAAGTAAAAGCGCCCAGGCCGGCAGAAAGAGCCAGCATGCGGACGCCGTTTGAATGTCTTCCGATTCTCATAATGAATCCTCCCAAATGATAAAACTTGTTGGAGGATCTTTTCCTCTCCAACTAAAACAGGTTTTAGCCGGAAAATGTGTTTCAAATGTGTATGAAATGCGTTGATTCTGTGACCAAAATCTAAATTTTCAGAGCTTCAGCGTCCGCATTGCGGGCAGACCGTCGGTTTCATGCGTTGCCAGAATCAGCGGACGCCGGCCCTTTTCGGAAAGGATATACCGGATGACCTGCTGCCGGGTCGCCGGATCGAGGCCGGTGAAGGGCTCGTCCATGAGGAGCAGGTCCGACGCCGGAAGCATGGCCCGTACAACGGCGACACGCCGACGCATGCCGCCGGAAAGCTCGCATACCGGCTTTTCCAGTGCATCCGCCGGCAGCACCTGCCGAAGGGCCGCGATCGCACGTGCCCGGGTGATCATCGGTGAAACACTGCTTACATTGGCCGCCGCATCCAGATCCTCCAAAAGGCGGTCCTCCTGGAAGACCATGCCGGTCCGGAGCGCCGCACCGGCGGTCGCCGCTTCTCCCATCGTCACATCGATGCTGCCGCTGTCCGGCGCTTCGAGCCCGGCCAGGATACGGAGAAGCGTCGTCTTCCCGGCGCCGGACGCCCCCAGAAGCAAAAGATCACGGCTGTCCGACTGACTGTCGATCCGGAAATCAAGAGCCTGAAGTACGGCGCGGCCGTCATAGCTTTTACAAAGCTTCCTGCATGAAATCAGCATTTCTTCCTCCTATATAGGCGCAGCATGCCGAGAAACAGGCATTCGAACAGTCGGGAGACCACGATGACGGTGATCGTCCAGGCAAAGAGCTCTCCTGTTTCAAGATAGATTTTTGCATTATAAAGGCCGTTTCCCACCGAGCCCAGGGGCTGTCCGATGACCTCTGCCGCCACGCCGCTCTTCCAGGCCATCCCGATCGCTGTCTGAAAGCCGCTGTACAGATAGGGATAGACCGACGGAAAGAAGATATACCGGAGCTGCCGGCCGAGCGGCATACGAAAGACCGATGCCATCTCGAGAAGCTTCATGTCGGTCGCCTTTAAGCCGCTCAGGGTATTGAGATACAGGATCGGCAGCACTACCAGCGCACTGATATAGAAGGATAATCGGCGGTTGCCGCCCCAGATCAGCAGAAGAATGACGAAGCTGGCCACCGGCACCGCCTTAAGGACGGAGATCAGCGGGGAAAGAATTTTCTCGAGAAGCACACGGCGCACGCTCCACCACGCAAGAAGAATGCCGAGCAGCGATCCGAGCAGGAAGCCCAGGGCGATCCGGGCGAAGCTGAAGCCGAGGGACTGCCAGAAATCAAGGGTCATCAGCATTCGCCCAAGGGTCCGGAGTGTCTCCGCCGGTCCGACCATCAGAATCGGATTCCGGACCAGCAGAGCCAGCAGCTGCCAGAGAAGCAGCCAGCTAAGCATTATGATCAGCCTCTGAAGCTGCAGATGCCTCTTCATTTCTTTACGTAATAGAAGTCGTCTTCCGGCAGTGCGCCGCCGACCGACTTCGGATTGGCATCATAGAGCACCTGCAGATATCCGGACAGATCCGCCTTCAGCTCCTCGCCGGTGATGGCCGTCAGTCCGCAGTTTGGCAGGGCCTTTGCAGCCACCGCGGCCTTCGGGATGATGCCGTACTGCGAAATCCATTCCGCCGAATCCTCCACGTTCTGCAGCGCCTGCTCCGTCGACGCCTGATGGTCCGTAAGGAACTGATCCACCTCCGCAGTACGCTCCAAAAGAATGTCATTTCGCACCACGGTCACGCCGGTCAGAAGCTGCGAATCCGGGGATACCTTCGCCCACTCATCTGTCAGTGAAAAGGCCACCTTCAGCTGATCATTCTGTGCCATCGCGGAGGTCACGAAGGGCTGCGGCAGAATCGCAATCTGCGTCGGATCCTGTTGAAGCAGCGCCGCAATTTCCGTAGCCTCGGATTTATACTGAATATCACAGTGGATGCCGTTCTTCTCGAGAAGGTAGTTGAGCACGTATTCCGGCGTCGCGCCCTGTCCGGTGGACAGTATGGTGCGGTCCGCCAGATCCTTTACGGTGGAAATGCTGCCGTCGCTGGTCACACAGTACAGAACGCCCAGGGTATTGATTTCAATGGCCGTCACGCCGTGCTCCGTCTTATTGTAGGCAATGGCTGCCACATTGGCCGGCAGAAGAGCGATGTCCAGCCTCCCGGACACGAGCTCACTGAGAAGCACATCCGGCTGTGACTGCATCTCGAAGCTGTAACCGCTCTTCTCTCCGGTTTCGGTTTCATGCATGAGATTTACGAGTCCCATCGTCGTCGGTCCCTTGAGGGAGCCGACGCGAAGCGCGGTTTCCGCGGCCTCCCCGATGGTCAGCGCTTCCTCCGCCGTCGTTTCGGCTGTTTCAGCTGCGGTCTCGGCTTCAGTTTCGGTTTCGCTTTTTGTTTCAGCGGCCGAAGTGCCCGGGTTCTCCGTCTCCCCGGTCTCTGCAGCCGTGGTCGCTGCCGCAGTTTCCTTCCCTGCAGCGGCGCCGCAGCCCGACAGCAGCGCCGCGGTCAGCACCGCAGCCAGAGACATTTTCCAGAAATTCATTTTTTTCATAACGCTCCTCCTTGAAAGATCCGATTCAGCACCTTTGCAATTTCTTCGATGTTGATCGGCTTAATAATATGCCCGTTCATGCCCGCTTCATAGGACTTTTTCCGATCCTCCTCAAAGGCATTTGCGGTCATCGCAACGATCGGAACCGCGGCCTTTTGCGGATCCGAAAGACGGCGGATTTCCTTCGTCGCCGTATAGCCGTCCATCCGCGGCATCTGAATGTCCATAAAAATGAGATCATAACGATCCGCCGGAGCCTGCTCGATGGCGGACACCGCCGCAGCGCCGTCATTGACACTGTCGACGGTCATGCCGGTTTCCTCTAAAATCGCAGCGGCAATCTCCCGGTTTACTTCATTATCCTCTGCAAGAAGTACCCGCCGGCCGCTGTAATCATAGCGTTGCGGCGCAAGCGCCTCCTGCCCGGCAGTGTCTGCCGACCGGCCCGTCTTCTCCAGCTCTGACGGCAGCGACGCTCTGTCGTATCCGCCGTCGGCCGCACACTCCGTCCCGGCATTCACCGTATCCGCTGCCGTCGGCACGGCGTCCTCATCGATCCGCAGCTGCAGCGTAACCGTAAACAGTGAGCCCTTGCCTTCCTTACTCTCCACCTGTATATCGCCGCCCATCATATCCACGATATTCTTCGTAATGGCCATTCCGAGGCCGGTGCCCTGAATGCCGCTGGCGGTCGAGCTGCGTTCTCTCGAAAAGGTTTCGAAAATATGCTTCAGGTACTCCTCGGACATGCCAATGCCGTTGTCCTTCACCGAAAATACATAGCTGCTGTACCCCGGCCGGACGGACGGCGTCTCCGAGAGGCAAATGCAGATCTCGCCGCCCGGCTGCGTGAATTTAATGGCATTGCCCACGATATTCAAAAGCACCTGATTAAGCCGCAGCCGGTCCGTAAATACATCCGTATGCAGAAGCTTCCGGGTATCGATCAGAAGCTTCTGACTTTTTGCATAGACCAGACTCTGCAGCATGGTGCGCAGCTCCTGAAGCAGCGTCGGAATATGCACCGACGACTCCTCCAGCTTTACGGTGCCGCTTTCGATGCGGCTCATGTCCAGTATATCATTGATCAGATTCAAAAGATGCGCACTGGAGGTGCTGATCTTCTGAAGATAATCCTGTACCCTCACCGTATCATCGATATGGGACCGGGCCAAGGCCGTAAAGCCGACGATCGCATTCATCGGTGTACGGATATCATGGGACATGCTGCTCAGGAACACCGTCTTCGCCCTGCTGGCCTGCTGCGCCGCTGCCAATGCCTGAGATAATGCCTCCTGCTGTTCAAAGTCACGCAGCTTTTCCTTCGTAATATCCCGCGCCACATAAAGAAGCTCCCTGGCTATGCCCTTCTGATCCCTCCGCTTGACAATGATGCGGGCCTGAATCCACTGCTCTTCGGACGCCTTATAGTCCATGGTGATGGTATTGACGCCCTGCAGACGCTCCGCCAGCGTATCGAAATTCAAAAATTCAGACATTGCCTCCCGAAATTCCGGTGCCACGAAGGATGTGAGAATACGGTCCTTTACATCACGGAAGAGTCCGCGTACAGGGGCCACCTCTTCCATCAGCGGCACACTGGTCAGCACCTCATATCGGCCGGTATCAAGCTCGGCCCGGAAAATGGTCGAATAAATGGTTGACAGCGAATTGACGACCTCTGCATGCTCCCGCTCGCCACGCAGACGGGCGGCCTCCAGCTCCTTCTCTCTTTTTTCATGCTGAAGCTGCGTGCGAACCACATCATCCACATCATAGTGATAGCCGCGCAGCACGAAGCCGTCCTTCACCGGCTTGGCCGTGCCGCCGCAGCGCACATAGCGTTCACCCAGCACCGGATGCTGCCAGAGGTAGGTATTTTCGTCCCGACCCCCTTTTTCCATTTTTTCCACACTGCGAAGCACGGACGGCAGGGAGGCCGGCGGAATATGCGAGTACCATACATCATACATCTCTTCCGGACTCAGCTCCTGATCCTCAATCCCCAGAAGCTCCAGCATCAGGGCATCCCCCTCCATCGTCGGTATACCTTCGTCCGGCATATGGATGCTCCAGGTCCCCATCCGGGAGGTCGTCAGGATTTCCTGCATTTCATTCAGCTTTTCATCCTTTTCCCTGTTCAGCCGATGAATGCTGACGATGTTCTCCGTATTCCGGAAGCCGGCAATCAGCTTCAGCGCTTCGCCGGGCTTGGAGATCCGGACAAAAACGCCGCTGTAATGGACCTTCGTTTCGTTCTTCAGCACACGGTATCTCAGCTCAAAGCGTTCCCGACCGTCACTAAAAATCTGCTGCAGCGACTCCGGCCGTACGGCCCGGAGAAAGCTTTCCCTGTCCTTTTCATAAACGTGGGTCTCGGCATAGCTCTGAAACCGCTGAGAATATCTGAAGCTTTGAGGTATATCGTGATACTTTGCGGTAATGTCCGGATCGAGCTTCACAATGCCGGCCCGGTCGGCCGCCGGTTCGATCATATATACGGCCATGTAATCGCCGGCAAGCGCCAGAATCATACTCTGGGATTCTTCCATCTGCTGTCCAAGCGACTCCGCATTTCCTCCGGATCCCGCTTCCGAAGCACATCCGGTCATAAGTCTGTCTTTCTTTTCTTCCGTACGTGATTCCCTCGCCCTCATGCATACCTCCCCGCATGCTGCTGTTTTTTCATGCATTCCGTTTTCTGCGGCAGCGCCGTCGTTATGTACTCCAGATATCCGAAAGTGCCTTTTCAAGAAGCTCCATTTGAATGGGCTTTGCAATGTGTCCGTTCATGCCCGCATCCAGCGCCTTCTGACGATCCTCATCAAACGCATTTGCAGTCATCGCAATGATCGGAACAGCGGCTTTATCCGGGTCCGCCATGGCCCGGATCCTTCTTGCGGCTTCATAGCCGTCCATGTTCGGCATCTGAATATCCATCAAAAGGACATCATACTGTCCCTTCTCCGCGGCTTCCATTTTCTTTACGGCGGCCGCTCCGTCATCTGCCGTATCAACCATAAAACCTCTGTCCTCCAAAAGGGCTGCTGCAATTTCCTGATTGAGACGGTTGTCTTCCACGAGAAGAATTTTCTTTCCCTTAAAGTCATAGGTTTCCGTCTCTTCCTTCTGCGGCCCGGAGAGCCGGAACGGTACCGACAGGGCGTCTCTTAGTTCCGACATAAACAGCGGCTTCGAGCAGAATGCGGTAACTCCGGCCGCCTTTGCTTCCTCCTCGACATCCGCCCAGTCATAGGCCGTCAGAATGATGATCGGCATTTCATTTCCTATGAGCTTTCGTACCTGACGCACCACCTCGATTCCGTTCATATCCGGAATCATCCAGTCGATAATACATGCACCAAAGGCATCGTTCTGCTCCTTCGCCCATTTGGCACGAACTACCGCCTCTTTTCCGGAAAGTGTCCATTCCGGTCTCATGCCGATCTTCTTCAGCATGGTGCTGACACTGAGACAGGTATTCGTATCATCATCTGCCACCAGAATGCGCATTCCCTCCAGTTCCGGCAGCTGTTTGATCTCTGTCTGATCATCACATACTGCAAACCGCAGAGAAACGATAAATTCGCTTCCCTTTCCGGGCTCACTGGTCACAGACAGATGGCCGCCCATCATATCTACAAGACTCTTCGTGATGGCCATGCCAAGCCCGGTTCCCTGGATTCGGCTCACTGCAGAGGTTTCTTCTCTGGAAAACTCCTCAAAAATATGCTTCTGGAATTCCTGACTCATGCCGATGCCGCTGTCCCTGATATGGAATTCGTAATCAGCAAATCCCTTTTCATCGGTCTCCCTCTGGATGATGCGGAAGGTAATCGTACCGCCGGCCGGTGTATACTTAATCGCATTCGACAGAATATTCAGAAGAATCTGATTCAGACGGAGCGGATCTGTCATGATATCTTCATTTGACACGTTCAGTGTATCAATAAACAGCTCCAGCCGCTTGGATGTAATATTTACCTGATTGATTGTGCGAAGATCATGCACCAGTGTCGGAAGATGCACCTTCTTTTCTTCCAGATTCATCCTTCCGCTTTCGATCCGGCTCATATCAAGAATATCGTTGATGAGCGCCAGCAGATGCTGTCCGGATGTCGATATCTTCTTCAGATAATCAAGGGTCTGTTCTCTGTTGTCGATATGGGCCGCTGCGAGGGAGGTAAAGCCGATAATCGCATTCATCGGTGTGCGGATATCATGGGACATACTGGACAGAAAGGTGCTTTTCGCGCGGCTGGCCGCCTGTGCCTCCTCTGCCAGAAGGCTCATTTTTTCTGTATTCCTCACAGCCGCCTTCTGCATTTTTCTTATCCTGAAAACCAGAAGGATCAGAAAAACGACAAAAGAAAGCAGCACCACAATCAGCATAAATACAGCGACCGGATGCAGCTGTGCCAGCATCACAGGTGTCAGATCCTCTGCTTTGTATGCAGTATATTTTGCGGCAATATTTTCAATTGCATCCTCCGGCATGGCATAAATACATTTGGTAAGGATGCCTGCCAGAGCATGATCTCCCTGACTCGTAACCATGATATGGTAGGAATACGCCGACTGATCCATCAGTGTATAGATTAACACACCGCTCAAATCTCTGTTCACATATTCCTGCGCTGTATAGTAATAGACAAACGCCGCATCCGCTTTTCCCTTTTTCACCGCCTCCATGGCTTCTTCACGGTCGCTGCACAATAGCTTTTCGGCATCCTTTACATAATCATCCTCGATGCTTCCGGAGCTCCCCTGATCCACCGTAGCCACAACCTTAATATCACCGTCAAAATCACGTCTCGTCACCCTGGCGATCCGCATGGTCATATAAGGCGCCGTGACGCAATAGTCCATGGCCTCCACCAGGTTCTCCGAGGTGCTTCGCAGGTCGAGACTCAGCAGCGCCGGATCCTCCTTCTGCTTTTTCACCCATTCTTCCCTAGTATTACATACCACAAGCTGATATTTCATTTCCGCTTTTTCTGCCAGCTGCCGGAAATAATCCGGGATAATGCCCTTCATTTCTCCGTCTTCCACATAGGAATACGGATATCGGGTAGGATCACACATCGCTGTGATCGGCGTCTCCTGTTCGTTATAGGCTTCGATCAGGGCCTTCTCTTCCTCTGTAAACTCCAGCTCCCGTCCGCTGTCTTCACTGTAATAACGGTGATTCAGCTCCGACTGCCAGTCATCCTCCGCAGCATCTACCTGATGAAGGGCGTAATTCACCTTATTTAAAAGCTTTGTATTGCCTTTTCGGACGGCAATGCAGAAGTCGCTGGCATACAGATTTTCGATAATTTTCTCATCCTTCAATTCACGGAGCGAAACCGTGACCGCCGCATCAACGGCATCATTTTCTAAGGCCTCCTGAATCTCGGCGACCGAATCATAGTAGACCGGCTGATAATGAAAGCCCTTTAAAACGGAAAAATCGCTGAAATTTCTGCTCGAGGAGCTGCCCTGTAAAAGCGCCACCCGCATACCGTCGTATGTGGCATACTCACCCCGGATGATGCCTGTCTGATCACTTTTCACCGTCAGAATATCTCTTCCGGAGGCAATGGCAGTTGACAGTTCAAATTCCTGTCCCCTCGCCGACGAGTCGTGGACGCCTGCCAGAAGATCAATCTCTCCGTTTTTCAGCATTTCCAGCATTTCCGGCCAGCTCTTGTCATATCCGATATACTCGTATCTGACATCCCAATATCTTGCCATCAGGCGAAGCAGATCATATCCGTATCCGCTTTTGTTTCCGTCCTCATCCATCATCTGAAAGCCGTCCATGGCATAGAAACCGACTTTAACGGTTTCTCTCTCGCCGGCCGCGGCCTCCGCCGGAAAAAAGCCCATGAAACAGGCCATGATGAAAATGCCGGACAGCACATACCTTATGAGCAGTTTATTCATATATCTCACTTTTTTTAACTCCCTCGGGTTTATGGCCATTCTTACTTCTGTTTTATTTTATCAGAAACCAAGCCGTGTAAAAAGGGCGGCTCCTTTTAAAATTGAATCTCCGTTTTTTTATTCTTCCTAAATACCAAAAATGCATTTACAAAATACAAAGCCGCATAAATAAGCATAATGACGGCATCTGAAAAATTCGTTCCCTGGGTCAGAACACCGCCGCCACTCTGTGCTTCGGCGCCAAGGAAATAGATAAAGTCCGTTATAGAATGTAAAACCATAGTGATCCAGATATCGCCTGTTCTTACATAGATGGCCGCGAACAGGAAGCCTGTGCCGGTTGCATAAAGGACCTGGAACAACGTAGTGACGAGATCTGCTCCGTAAAAAGCGTTCACACCATGTCTCAGTCCAAAAAGCAGACTGGTAAAAATAATCACAGGTATAGTCAATCGATCCCGTTTCCTGCTTTTCATTACAAAAGCAATCGGAATGATCCGATACATTATTTCTTCACAGATGCCGGGCTGCAGTCCCAGCAAAAGTGCTGCCCCAACATTTCCATAGCTTTTGTGATTGGAAATTCCTACTACAAAAGTAAATGCATCTATAGCCAATGAACTCCAGCCGAGCAAAATGATTTTGTTGAACTGTCTCACATTGAAAAAGTCATGCAAATCCTTTCGGAATGCAAACCAGAACAACAGCAATGCAAGCAGATGTGATACCGTCGAAATCACAGTGGACACAAGCCCCATATTTCCGCCGGCACCGCTGTTTATTGAGCCGTATATGGCTATAGCCGCAGCTCCGCCAAGAACAGCCTCTATAAACGATTCTGCTATCTTTGCTGCCAGCATAACCACGGCCACCTGAATCAATCCACCCAAAACCGGATGTGTCTCTTCCCATTTGAATTTTGTACTTTCTTTACTTTTCATGGTTGAACCTCTTATTTTTTGTCACGTTTCTTCGGAGCCGTCAGCTCGTAGCTCAATGCAAGCAGGTCTTTTATAGACTCATCCAGCTCTTCTCTGCCCAGCAGGACGCTGATCCACTTTTCCTTGTTCATATGGTAGGCTGGAAAATATCCGTCCTGTCCCCGAAGAGAACCAATCAGCATTGGATCACTTTTCAAATTCAGCACATCTAAAACAAACCGCAACATATCCTTTGCACCATCCCCGAAATCATCTTTTCCAAAGACCGCCGGTGCCTTCCATGGCGAAAGGTCATGGTTCCAATCATTCACCTTCACTGCAATCAACTGAAAATCTGTTTGCACCTGTTTCCGAATCTCATTGATTTCTGTTTCCAGTTCTTCCAGATCATGATCATCTACCGGTTGAATCAAGACAGTAGATGCTGAAGAACTCCCATAGTTAAATATCTGCATCCTGGCCTCCACTTAAATATTCCAGAACCTGTCTACTGTCATATCCCTGCTTCAGCTCTTCAACCGACATTTCCTTCCGTTTCTTTGTCCTCCAGAAATTTGCTGCTGCCTTATATTCTTCTGATGTCATATTTGCATCGATCCCATCTTATCGTCTTGATATCAATTCCCAGTTCCATAAAGCGCTTTCAACATAATACCTTTTTTTACACGATAGAACTTCGTCCGTTTGCTTTTTGTATATCTTTCTTTATCCATCCATCGTACATTTGCTTCATGCTCTGCGCTCCACCGTCTAATCATCTTCGGTGACTTTTTTCAGGTATTTCACCGGCACATGCTTAGTCAGCCATACGCCGTTCACAGACTGATAAAATACATAGCCATCTGCCTGCATTTGCCTGGTATTTATCTCGTAAACCATCGGCTTTCCATGTCGGCTTCCAACCTTTACTGCGGTATCATAATCGCCGGACAAATGCACATACAGCCGTGATTTCGGCAGCAATCCCTGCTCATCAATAGATGCAAGGTATTTCTCTCCTGTTCCGTGCCACAGGATATCCGGTGGCAGCTTCTGTTCCAGCTCGACATCTACTGGAATGGAATGTCCCTGATTCGCACGGATCAAGGTCTTATCCTCATTGAATGAGTACCGCTGCTTTCCGTCAGTACGCACAATTTCTTCCAGCATCTCCATGTTAAAAGGCCGTGTTTTGGCAATGCCGGTAATCAACTCATCCACCTTCGCCCAGCCATGCTCGTCAAGGCAAATGCCTATCGTCTCCGGCTTATGACGCAGGATCAGTGATACAAACC
>CAVJMS010000019.1:0-46012 GCA_963650995.1 Succinatimonas sp. CAG:777
CAAATTCCTTTGCAAATCCGTGCGATCCGCCGGAGGCGCTAAGGAACTGCTGATTTAATCAGCAGTTCCTTAGCTGTCTTCCTTCGTGGAAAGGAGGATGCGGTCGTTGGTAAATTCCTTGCCGGTGCCTTCTGCGAAGCGGTCGAGGAGATCCTGTACGCTCATCCTCTCCCTCGTTTCTCCCTTCACGTCAAAGACAATGTGTCCGCTGTTCATCATCAGTGTACGGTTTCCAAGCTCCAGTGCCTGGTTCATATTATGGGTGACCATGAGACAGCTGATCTTCCGCTCATGAACAATCTTCCGGGTCAGCTCCAGCACCTTGCGGGCCGTGGACGGATCGAGTGCCGCCGTATGCTCATCCAGGAGAAGAATCCGCGGCGTCACAACCGTCGCCATGAGAAGCGTCAGGGCCTGGCGCTGTCCGCCGGACAGAAGTCCCACCGGCTGCGCCATGCGGTCCTCCAGCCCCATATCAAGCAGCGACAGCTGCTCCCGGAAGGCCTCCCGGTCCTTCCTTGTCACATGACTGAAGAGTCCCTTTTTATGCTCGCTGGCACGAAGGTAGGCGACGGACAGGTTTTCCTCGATCGTCATGTGCGGCGCCGTTCCCATCAGCGGATCCTGGAAAAGACGGCCGATATAACGGCTCCGGACATGCTCCGGAACGAAGGTAATGTCCTTCCCGTCCAGCTCGATCCGTCCGGCATCGGTATAGAAGCTGCCGGCGATGGCATTAAACAGCGTTGACTTTCCGGCGCCGTTTGAACCCACGATCGTTGCAAAGTCACCGTCCTCGAGCTGCAGGCTGAGATCCGAAATGGCACGCTTTTCATTCACAGTGCCCGCATTGAAGGTTTTAAAAATATGTTCGATCTTCAGCATTTAGGCCTCCCCCCGGCGGCGGACCGCCTGCAGCTGCTTCCGCTTAAAGTCCAGAAGCTGCTTCGCCCGCGGCGCCGCAATCGCCACCGCTACGATGACGGCCGATACCAGCTTGAAAGCCTCGGTCGGTACATTGAGCCGAAGGGCGATGGAAATGATGAAGCGGTACAGACAGGAGCCGACGACCATGCCGAAAATCCGAAGCATCATCTTCTGCCGTCCGAACAGGGTCTCACCGATGACCAGAGAGGCCAGGGCGATCGTCACCATGCCGGTGCCGAGATTGATGTCACAGGTTTTGTTGTACTGCGCGATCAGGCATCCAGCCAGACCGGTGATGGCATTGGACACGCACAGACCGACCGTGATGGTAAAGGACGGGTTGATGGAGGACGCCCGCACCATCGCCGGACTGTCGCCGGTGGCACGGATCGAAAGCCCCAGCGTCGTGCTCAGGAACCAACGGATGCAGAGACATACCAGAAGCACCAGCACGAAAAGCAGCAGGAGCTTGCTCCAGCTCGTGAACACGCCATTCTCACTCAGTCCGCTGAACAACGAAAAAATCGTATCCGTACCGAAGATGGAAACATTGGAGCTGAAGCCCATGGCCGCCAGATTTACCGTATACAGTCCGGTATTTACGATGATGCCGGCCAGAATGCTCTCCACGCCGAATTTCGTCTGCAGCAGCGCCGTTACATAGCCGGAGCAGACGCCCGCGGCCATGGCAGCGGCAATTGCAAGAAACGGATGGCCGGCGATGGTCACCACCGCACCGACGGCACAGCCCAGTGTATAGCAGCCGTCCGTCGAAAGATCACAGATATTCAGGATGGAATAGCTGATAAAGAGTGAAAGCGCTACAAGCGAATAGATCAGTCCGACCTCCAGCGCCGTGCGGATGATGCCCGCCGTCAAAAATCCTGTCAAGGGTCCGTACCTCCCGATCTTAGTTTGAGAACTCCTGCTCTGTCTTGGTTTCTACGATCTGTGTGCAGAGATCCTTGATGCCGGCCTCCACATCGGAAAGATTGAGTCCGAGCGCCTCGCAGGTCTCTGTATTGATGGTGGCGATACCATTGTCAAAGGTCTTGACAGCAAGCTCTGCCGGCTTCTTTCCATCGAGAAGAATCTCTGCCACGGTATCGGCCGTTGCAACACCGAGATTTGCATAATCTACGCCGTAGCCCATGAAGGCACCGTTCAATGCGAAGGAATCGGCGCCGGCATAGTGCGGAATCTTCGCCTCCAGGAACTTTTCATAGATGCCGAGCTCTGCCTGCTGGATCGTGTTGTCGGTCGGTGTAAATACGGCATCCACGCCCTCGGCTACGAGTGCATCCGCCGCGGCCTGCACCTCATCGGTCTTCGTGCCGGTCTTCTCGATATACTTGATTCCCTTTTCATCGAGGTACTTCTTTGCATCCTCGATCGGCTGCTTCGAGGAATCCTCGGAATTCGAATACAGAAGGCCTACATAATCAGTCTCCGGATTCACCGCCAGCATGAGGTCCATGATGGCATTGGTATTCAGCATATCCGAGGTGCCGGTAATGTTGGCGCCCGGCGCGTCCATGGACTCCACGAGCTTCGCCGAAACCGGATCGGATACGGCACTGAACACCACCGGAATGTCCGTGCCCTCCACCGCAGACTGTACCACCTGCGCCGCCGGTGTAGCGATCGGGATAATGATGTCCACCTCATCCGAAATCAGCTGGCTCGCGATCTGGTTCAGTACCGTCGCATCGCCCTGACCGTTGAAGGTATAATCCTTATAGTTGAAGCTGACGCCCTTCTCCGAAGAAAGCTGATCCAGCTCCTTCTCTACATTCTCCTCGATCTGGTTGAGGGAAGGGTGATCCATGAACTGGACAATACCGATCTTATACTCCTGCCCGCCGGCAGCCTCTGCTGCGGCTTCCGTACTCTCCTCTTCAGCCTTCGTTTCAGCCTTCGTTTCAGCCTTCGTCTCCTCCTGTGCCGCTGCCGTAGTGGCTGATGGCGTGGATGATGCACCGCAGGCCGCGAGGGACGCTGCCATCAATGCTGCCATGGATGCTGCCATAAACTGTTTTTTCATAATAAAATCTCCTCCCAAAGCCCGGGTCCGAAAACCCCTGTCTTCTGATGTGCTGGAATCTGCCGAAAAGAAAAAGCCCCATGCGGAGATTTCTCTCTGCATGAGGCGAATTATACATTAATCCGTGGTACCACTCATTTTACCTTTCGGTCACTTTTCACATACCAGCATATGTGCTGCCTGATAACGGTGCAGAGCCCGTCGCTTCCTACTCGATTCCTTTCAGAGCGCCCTCCAGAGTCCATTCACTCATCGATTCTGTACCGCACTCCCACCACCGGCGGCTCTCTGCAACATGCTTGATGACCTACTTCTCTCTGTCATAGGTTTCTTTTATTTAATTACCCGTACTTTAACACTATGCATCGCTGCCGTCAAGCAGAACTTACCGCCGCCCATGGGACAGCTGGGCGATCGATCAGCGGTTCATCTCGCTGTGGAAGCCGGTGGAATAATGATCCTGGATGACTGCGTCGATCTCATTCAGTGAGCTCTGCGGCAGGTCGCCCGGAATGGTGTTCTTCATGGCGGAGGTTGCATTTCCGTACTTCACGGCTTCCTTCACATCGCCGTTTGAATGGATCAGTCCGAACAATGCACCGGAAATGTAGGCATCACCGGAGCCGATGCGGTCAACGACATCGATGTTCTCATACGGCGGCTCCTCGAAATATGCATCCCGCTCCGCATCATATGCGAGGGAACCGAAATCGTGGCTCTTCGGACTGTGCACTGTGCGCTGGGTGGCAAATACCGCCTTGATCGGATAATCCTTCGTGAAGCTCTTGATCATCTCGCGGCAGTTGCCGGTCTTCAGGAAGGTCAGCTTTGCGGTGGACTCGGAGCAGAAGAACACATCCACATACGGAAGAATCTGCAGAATCGTTTCACGGGCCTCATCGCCGCTCCAGAGATTGCCGCGGAAGTTTACGTCGAAGGAAATCAGCGCGCCGTTCTCCTTGAAGCGCTTGATGGCTTCGATGGTCGTTGCACGCAGCGTCGGAGAAAGCGCCAGAGTAATGCCGGAGGTATGGAAGCACTTGGTCTTCTTATAAACCTCCGGATCGATCTCATCCAGTCCCAGGGAGAAGAAGCTGGAGTTCCGGCGGTCATAGATGACCTGCGGCTTTCTCGGATATGCGCCGTACTCATAATAGTACACACCGACTCTCGCATCCTCGGAATGATCATAAATAAAGAAGTCATCCGAAACGCCATAGCTTCGAATGGTGCCCTTCATAAACTGACCGAGATCATGCGCCGGCAGCTTCGAGATGACGCCGGTATGAAGTCCCAGCAGTGCTGCACCGACGGCCACATTCAGCTCGGCGCCGCCGACATTCTTTTCGAAGGAATCCGAGCGTGCGATCCGCTCGTTGCCCGGCGGAGAAAGACGAAGCAGAAGCTGCCCCATCGTAACAAGGTCAAAAGGTCTGTCCGGAAAATTCATATTTCGTGCCTCCATATCTCGGAAAACGTGTCCGAATTGATGATTATACGTTGATTTTATACCATTCATTCGTTATAATCAAGACAAATGTAAACGCTTACAGAAAAGTCTTTTTTTCACTGAAAAGGACCTTGATTTCTGAAGCGCAGCGGAAGGAAATGCCATGAATATTTACGATATTTCGAAGGTGGCCGGCGTTTCGATTGCTTCTGTTTCACGGGTCATCAACGGTGCGGAAAACGTATCGGAGAAGACCAGAAAAAAGGTACTCGATGTCATCGATCAGTACGGATATACCCCGAATGCCTATGCCCGGGGGCTCGGCCGCGGATCCATGAAGACCATCGGCATCATGTGTTCGGATTCCACGGATATTTATCTGGCCAGTGCGATCAATTATCTGGAGACGGAGCTTCGAAGCCACGGCTACAATTCGATTCTGTGCTGTACCGGCTATGACCTTGAAAATAAAAAAGCCAGCTTCGAGCTTCTGAAATCCCGTCAGGTGGATGCCTTCATTCTGGCCGGTTCGAAATATGTCGAATCCGATCCGGAGGACAATGCCTACATCCTCGAGGGCTCCCAGGAGCATCCGGTGATGGTGCTGAACGGTTATCTTCCGGGGGATCATATCTACTGTACCCTCTGCGATGATAAGGGCGGCATGAAGGATGCCATCCGGCAGCTCCATAAAAGCGGCGCACACAAGTATGTCTATGTCTATTCGAGTCTCAGCTATTCCGGACGTCAGAAAATCGAGGGCATCCGGGAGGGCGCCCGGGAGCTCGGCATTCCGGAGAGCGATGTGCGTATTCTGCAGGGCGTCAAGACCTTTGACTCCATCGCCGCTCTTTTAAAGGAAGAATACGAAAAGGAGCCCTTCGATGCCGTGATCGGATCCTCCGATACCTCCGGCGTCGGTGCCGTGAAATTCGCGCACCATGCCGGGCTTCGTATCCCGGAGGACATCCAGATCATCAGCTGGAATGACTCAAAGCTTGCCCTGGCCTCGACGCCGGAGCTGACCAGCGTCCATGCCATGCTGAAGGAGCTGTGCCAGCAGAGCTGCGAAACCCTGATGAATCTTCTGAATCCGCCGCAGGATGAGGACGGAAATCCGATTCCGACGGAGATTCCGCATAAAACCATCATCCGCACACATCTGGTGAAGCGGGAAACCACCCGGGGCTGACATTGCCCGCCATTCTGAATACAGCGCTTTCGGGCGTTGCATGTATATATAATTGTTCGGCACCACCGGAAAAGGCCGCAAAATGTCGAGCCAAGTTTGCTCGGCGAGACATTTATAAGTCTTTTCCGGTGGCGGTCAAGGCGCAAAGCGCCTCTGAACCGCCATATCGCGCATCGCAAAGCGATGCAGCGATATGGTGCCGAACAATCACCACTTTTCATTATCTTTTTACGGAGGTAAAGCTATGAAACCATTTATGGACAAGGACTTCCTGCTCTCCACGCCGACGGCGCAGGAGCTCTATCACGAGATCGCGGAGAAGGCACCGATTCTCGACTACCACTGCCATATCGATCCGAAGGATATCGCGACGGACAAGAAGTATGACAACATTTATCAGGTATGGCTCGGAAAGCCGCCGATCGGTGACCACTACAAGTGGAGACAGATGCGTGTCAACGGCGTACCGGAGGAGTATATCACCGGAGATAAGCCGGATCGCGAGAAGTTCCAGATGTGGGCAGAGACCCTTCCGAAGCTGATCGGAAACCCGCTCTACCACTGGTCTCACCTCGAGCTCCGCAAGTATTTCGGCTATGAGGGCTACCTGAACGGCGATACTGCAGAGGAGGTATGGAATCTCTGCAACGAGAAGCTCCATGATCCGTCCATGTCTGTCCGCAACATCATCAAGCAGTCCAACGTAAAGCTGATCTGCACCACCGATGATCCGGTCGACACCCTCGAGTGGCACAAGACCATCAAGGAGGATGCAAGCTTCGACGTACAGGTTCTGCCGGCATGGAGACCGGACAAGCTGAACAACATCGAGCTTCCGACCTTTGCACCATATATCGCAAAGCTTCAGGAGCGCTCCGGCATCACCATCAGCGACATGGCTTCCCTTGAGAAGGCCGTTGCCGACCGTCTTGACTTCTTCCAGTCCATGGGCTGCTGCGTAACCGACCACGGCGTTCGCTACGTTGCATTCGTTCCGGCCGAGGCTGCAGAGCTCGATGCTATTCTCAAGAAGGCCATGAGCGGCGAAGCTGTAAGCGGTGAGGAGGCTGCAAAGTACAAGACTGCGATGCTGCTCTTCCTTGCCAAGGAATACAACAAGCGCAACATGGTGATGCAGATCCACTACGGCTGCGTACGCGACAACAACGCCGACATGTTTGCAAAGCTCGGACCGGATACCGGCTTCGATTCCGTAGACAACTATGCACCGGCAGATCAGCTCGCGAAGTTCTTCAATGCGCTCAGCGCAACGGATGAGATTCCGAAGACCATCCTGTATTCACTGAACCCTTGCGACAACACGACGATCAATACCATCGCCGGCTGCTTCTGCAAGGCTCCGGTCAAGAACAGAATCACCCAGGGTTCTGCATGGTGGTTCAATGATCACAAGCAGGGCATGATGGATCAGATGATCAACATGGCGAACCTTTCCGCTCTCGGAAACTTCAACGGCATGCTGACGGATTCCCGTTCCTTCCTCTCCTATGCACGTCATGACTACTTCCGCCGCATTCTCTGCGAGCTGATCGGTCAGTGGGTAGAAAACGGTGAGTATCCGTACGACAAGAAGGCGCTGACCGAGATCGTCAAGGGCATCTCCTTCAACAACGCCGTACGCTACTTTGGCTTTGATCTCGAGGAGTGCTGAGTAAAACCAGCCATAAAAAAGGGAGATGCGTGATCGCATCTCCCTTTTTTCATCTTCTGATTCGAGCATCGTAATAAGCCGGGTTATGTATCAAGTGGTCATCTATCTAGGACGTATGTTGCCATACGCCTCCATCAACCTACCCGGAAGCTGGCGAGCCACCATATGCTTCCTGTTTGGTCTTTCTTCAGATGGGGTTTATAATGCCGTTCCTGTCACCAGGCCCGCGGTAGTCTCTTACACTGCCCTTGCACCCTTACCGGCCGAAGCCGGCGGTCTACTCTCTGTTACACTTTCCTGTGCGTCACCGCAACCTGCCGTTAGCAGGCATCCTGCTCTGTGAAGCCCGGACTTTCCTCTCCCAGCCGGTTTCCCTACGCTGGCAGCGACCACATCCGATACTCGAGACTCCATCCTACCGCAACTTTCCGGTTCCGTCAAGTACATAGGGAAACGCTGATTAAAGCGTTCCCAGCGCCGGGCCAAACTTTTCAGAAGGAAGGATGCTTCATCCGACGTCCAGGCAGCTGCCGCCGATGAACTCCCGAAGAATCGAGTTCTTCGGAATCAGCTCCGGACTGATCGGAAGGAAGTAATCGAGGAACTTCAAAAGCCGCTTCGCCTCCTGGTATTCCGGATCCGACGGCTGAATCTGAAAAAGCAGCGGTGCCGCAAAAAGCTTCAGCACCGGCAGCTCATAGATCATGCTGGAATTCACCATCACATCCGCCGTTTCCTGGTACGGGAAGATATTTTCATCCTCTCCCCGACGGACATTGGCCCACATGGAAATGGTATCCTTTGCACTGTAGCCGCGGGTACGGTTGTCCCGCACGATGCGCCGGAGGAGCCGGGCATCCGTCGTCGGAATGCGGTTATGGGCGTCGACATTGATCTGCGTGAGCGCCGAAATATAGATCTTGTACCGCGCCTCCTGCGGAAGTGCCCGGGACATTTCATCGTTTAGGCAGTGAATGCCCTCGATCACCAGCACATCCCGATCGGACAGACGGCAGAAATCGCCGTGATATTCCCGCGTGCCGGTGATGAAATTGTAGACCGGCAGCTCAATTCTCTCTCCCTTCAGAAGCCGCAGCATGTCTTCATTAAACTGCTCGATGTCCACGCATTCGATGGATTCGAAGTTCTTCTTTCCGTCCGGACCAATCGGCGCCAGCGACCGGTCCCGGAAATAGTTGTCTACCGTAATCGGATGCGGATGCAGCCCGAGAGCCATCAGCTGAATGCTCAGACGCCGGGAGAAGCTCGTTTTTCCGGAGCTCGACGGACCCGCGATCATCACGAGCTTCTTATTGTTTTCCGCGATCTGCATGGCGATGTTTCCGATCGTTTTTTCGAAGATCGCTTCCTGCATCAGAATCAGGTTATCGGTGGCACCGCGGACGATCTGGTCGTTGAGGGCGCCGACATTACCGCAGTCAATAGAATCCGCCCAGGCCGAGGAGCTTTTCTGCACCTCATACAGCTTGTCCAGCGGTACGAAGGGCGCCACATGCTCCGGATCCTGCATGGTCGGCAGCATCAGCACGAAGCCGTCGCCGTAGGGAACCAGACGGAAGTACTTGAGATAGCCGGTATCCATCACCATGAAGCCGTAGAAGTAATCCACGAACTTTCCGAGGCTGTAGATATTGACACGGCTGGTCATGCGGTAATGAAACAGGCGCTCCTTGCTGACCATGCCGACATCATGAAAAAGCTGGATAGCTTCGGTCGTGGAAATGTTCTGCTTGAGAATCGGCATGCGGCGCGCACGATAGGACTCCATCCTCTGCTCCACCCGTGAAAGAAGTGCCTCCGTCACCTTCACATCGCCCTTCAGATAGCAGTAAAAGCCGCCGCCCAGGGTATAATCGACGATGACGCCGAAGCCGGGAACCTCTGTGCACTCACTGTAAAAGGCCTTCAGCATCATCAGAATCGCGGAGCGCTGATATGCCAGGTATCCGACATTGTCTGCCGCCGTGATGAAGCTGAGCTCACCGCCCTTCTCCGGCACCTTTTTATGAAGCTCATACAGCTTCGTGCCGAGCTTTGCCAGCAGAATGTCATGAGGATATGCCGGCTGGCATTCCTTCGCAATATCATAAAAGCTGCTGCCGTCCGGAAATGTCCGTGTCTTCCCCTGCAGTTCGATCGTCATGTTCTTTCTCCTTTTGTAATTGTTCAGCACCACCGGAAAAAGGCTGTAAAATACTGAGCAGAGCCTGCTCAGACAAGCTGCGCCGGGAAGCGAAGCGGTGCCTCCAGAATCTCAAGCTCCGGAAAATCCCGGCGCAGGCGCTCTGCCGTAGAATGCACGAAAACATGCTCAAGCCCATAGTGCCCGGCGTCGATGAGGCTGATGCCCTCTTCACAGAGGTCGAGGCCCTCATGATGCCCCATATCGCCGCTCAGGAAGGCATCCGCATGCAGCTTCAGCACCTCCTTCAGCTCGCCGCGCCCGGAGCCGGGGCAGCAGGCAATCGTGCGGATCGGATGTCCGGCATCGTAGTATTGAACGAAGGGAAGCTGAAAGCGTTCCTTCACAAACGCTGCCAGCTCCGCCGCCGTTTGGTATTCCGGAAGCTCTGCCGTAAAGCCAATGCCGAAGGCCGACTGTCCGGTGCCGGTCTCTTCCGCATAATGGATTTCCTCCATGCAGCCGGTTTTATGAAGCCCCAGCGTTTCACAGACAAGATCCGCCATGCCGCCCGGGCAGGCATCGAAATTTGTATGCATGGAAAAAACGGCCACATCGTTCCGGATGAGCTCCATCAGCTTGATGCCGAGCGACGACTGATCATTGATGGCCTTGATGCCCCGGAAAATGATCGGATGATGCGTAACCATAAGGTCGCAGCCCTTCTCTATGGCCTCCTCGACCGCCGGAGCCGACGCATCGAGCGCCACATATACGCGTTCAATCGGCTGATCCGAACGTCCCACCAGAAAGCCCGGGTTATCCCATTCGCAGGCAGCCCCCTTCGGTGCCAGGGCCTCCAGCTTCGCCATAATTTCCGTAATTTCTCTCATCGCTCATATACCTCCAGAGCCTGCCGGCAAAGTGCATAGGCTCTCTGTACCTCTGCTGCATCCGTCTTTTCAAGAATTCCTTCATAGCGCCGCTTTTCCTTTTCAAGGAAGGCCCGGAGCACCGGATCCCGGCGTGCCAGCAGTCTTCCGCCGTACATAAGCGAGAGCTCTCCCTCATCATACCGGGAAGACGAAAAGGCCCCGGCCCTCTGTCCGACGCGCAGGATGGTATAATATTTACCGTCCTCCTGCAGCATGCGTTCCTCCTCGATCTCCATTCCTGCATCCAAAAGAAAACGGCGAAAATGCGCGGGCTCCGACTGCGGGGAAAGGATAAAGTGCGGAAAATCCTGCAGTCTTTCGTTAAGAATCCTCTCCATCAGCGGCCCGCCCATGCCGGCAATCACGATGACATCCGCTTCTCCCGGAGACAGCTTTTCGAGTCCGTCCGAAAGCCGGGTTTCAATTTTTGACCCAAGTCCGGCCCATAGAATGTTCTCCCGCGCATGCATGAGCGGTCCCGGCCGGACATCGCAGGCGATGGCATGCTGCACCCGGCCGCACCGCACGGCCTCAATCGCCGTATAGGCATGATCGCAGCCGATATCCGCCATGCATGACGATTCCGGAATCATGTCTACAATTTCCTGAAGTCTTTTCGGCAGCTGTATCTGCTCTTCCACTCTTTCCTCCTGTCGGCACCCAGCCGTTTTCATTCCCTAAAGACGCCCAGCAGGCTTCTCCGTCTGCCGTCCGGCGGCCTGAGCCGTCCCGTCATCTGCATTCGCCTGCGCCTACAGCTTCAGCTTCTGAAGCTCGGACTGCTGCCGGAACAGCTCGGAGAGCTTCCGCGGATTCGTTTCCTTCCCGATCTGTTCATTCAGCGACCGAAGCCGGATATTCCGGATAATATCCTCCAGTCCGCGCTTAAACTGCTGCTCATCGATATCCTCCGGCAGCAGATTCCCGTTAAACATCGATGTTACGCGCTCATACGCCTCGTCGTCCTCCCGGAAGGTATCCAGAATCGTATTAACCGGCTTACGCTGATATACCATCTCGAGCACCTTCTGAAGCGTCGCATCGGAAAGATCGGACGGCGCAATATAGCGCTTTACGGTCTCCATCAGCTCCGGCTTCTCGCTCAGCCACGTAATCAGCTGCTTTTCCGATTTCTGGAGCGCCGTCTCCCGGTTCTTTCGCTTCGCCGGCATTTGCATGGTCGACCGGTAGACCTTTTCATTCAGCGGGGAGCGGCGCCGTGCATTCTGCTCGCCGATCGTATTGACCAGCCGCCGGAGGCCCTCCGGGTCCATCATCTGCTCCCGGGCCACCGCCCTGATATAGTTCTCCCGCTCCATCTGCTCCGGAATCTCACTCAGCTTCCCGGCCGCCGCATGCATGTATTCGGTCAGGCCCTCCGGATCCTGCAGATCGAAATCCTGCTTCATCACATCAATGAGCCAAAGGAAGCTGTTCTTTGCATCATCGATGCGTTCCTGAAAGGCTGCCTGCCCCATGGCCTTGATAAACTCATCCGGGTCCTTATAGGGCTGCATATGGATGACCCTGGTGCGAATGCCGGCGGCCTTCAGCATGGGAATTGCGCGCTTCGCGGCCTTGATGCCGGCGCCGTCCGAATCATACGTCAGCAGCACCTCATCCACGTAGCGCTTCAGAAGCCGACACTGCTCCTCCGTCAGGGCCGTTCCCAGCGAGGCGACGGCATTGGTGAAGCCCGCCTGATGCATCGAGATCACGTCCATATAGCCTTCACAGAGAATAAAGGACTTTTTTCTTGATTTTCGGGCATAGCAGAGGCCGAAGAGATTCCGCGATTTATCAAACAGCGGCGTCTCCGGACTGTTCATGTATTTCGGCTCGCTGTCGTCCAGCACACGCCCGCCGAAGCCGATAACGCGGTTATTTACATCCATAATCGGGTACATGACCCGACGGAAGAAGCGGTCATAGGCGCCGCGCTCCGAATACAGGATGAGTCCGGACGTACGGAGCAGCTCGTCCTCGAAGCCGCACTGCCGAAGATAGCGGTATAGGCCGTCCCGCCGGTCGCCGGAATATCCGAGCCCCCAGCTGCGGAGCGTTTCGTCCTGCAGCTCCCGCTTCCGGAAATAGGCCATGCCGGGCTCTCCGACCGGCTGCCGCAGCAGCTCATAAAAATAAACCGCGGCCTTTTTATTGATATCCAGAAGCTTCATACGGATGTCCCGTGCTTTTTTCTCCTCGCCGCTTACGCTCAGCTCCGGCAGGGAATATCCCACCTCCTCCGCCAGCTTTTTCACGGCCTCCGGAAAGGTGACATTTTCATATTCCATGACAAACTTAAGGACATCTCCGCCCTTGCCGCAGCCGAAGCAGTGAAAAATCTGCTTCTGTGCATTCACCGAAAAGGAGGGCGTTTTTTCTCCATGAAAAGGACAGAGGCCAAAGTAATTGGCCCCCATCTTCTTTAAATGCACACATCTTCCGATCACGTCCACGATGTCCGTCCGGGATCGCAGCTCTTCTATGGTTTCTTCAGGATAAAACAATCCGCGCTCTCCTTCGTCAGAACTTCTGCCAGCCCACCGGCACGAAGTATTCCTTGAATTTATAAATGCAGTAATCGTCCGTCATCCCGGCGATATAATCACAGACCGTACGCTCATGGGCCAAGCGGATCTTCTGCTCCTTCTCCGGGTCATTGGACGGGATCGCGGACAGGCCCTGCTCCAGCATGCGCACAAATTCCTCCGTCATCAGCTCCGGATGCGCCATATAATGCTGAAACAGCAGCGTCATCATCCGCTTCACCTTGATTTCCTCGTGCTTCGCCTCGCCGCCGACATAGACATGCGTAAACATCCATTCCCGGAGCTCCTTCATGGCCTGCTCCACCGGAGCCGACATCCGAAGCACGGGCTGCTCCTTGGACTGATAGATCACATCATGGATCAGCACATTAAGACGCTCCTTCACGGAATGCCCGAGTACATCGCTGATCTCTGTCGGAATGTCCTCCTCCCGGATGAGACCGGCGCGGATCGAATCATCAATGTCATGATTGATATATGCAATCTTATCTGCGAAGCGGACGGCCTGTCCCTCCAGCGTATGCGGATGTCCCGAGGTCCGATGATTCAGAATGCCGTCCCGAACCTCCTTCGTGAGATTCAGTCCCTGCCCGTTTTTCTCCAGGACCTCCACCACGCGCACGCTCTGCTCCACGTGGGAGAAGCCCATCTGGCAAAGCTGGTTCAACACATGCTCACCGCTGTGGCCAAACGGCGTATGTCCGAGGTCGTGTCCCAGCGCCACCGCTTCAATCAGATCCTCATTGAGGCGCAGGGCCTTTCCGAAGGTCCGGGCGATCTGACTCACCTCCAGGGTATGTGTGAGACGCGTACGATAATGATCCCCCTCCGGTGCGATAAACACCTGTGTCTTATGCTTCAGGCGGCGAAACGCCTTGCAGTGGAGGATACGGTCCCGGTCGCGCTCATAGCAGGGGCGAATGTCATCCGCGTCCTCTCTTCGATCCCGCCCCTGCGAGGCCGACGACAGGGCCGCATAGGGCGATAATGTCACATGCTCCAGCTCTTCCAGTTTTTCTCGGATACAGCTCATCGTTCCTCCTGTCCTTCGTGATTCAGCACCGCATCGCTGCATCGCTTTGATTCATCTCGAGCTGGAAGCTCTTCGATGAACTCGCTTACGCGAGCAGCTTCCCTAGGGAAGCTGTCAAGTCGTTCCGAAGTTTGCTGATGCAAACTTCTCCACTCGCGATGCGCGATGTGGCGGTTCAGAGGCGCTCCGCGCCTTGACCGCCACCAGAAAAAGCTTATAAATGCTTCGCCGAGCAAGCTCAGCTCAGTATTTTATAGCTTTTTCTGGTGGTGCTAAACAATTACATATAAGATATCATTTTCACATCCCGCGGTCAAAGTGTTTATTGTATAAACGAAAAAGACCCGAAGGCTATGCCTCCAGGTCAGTCCCAAGGGTAGTCGATGCGACTGGATTCGAACCAGCGGCCTCTGCGTCCCGAACGCAGCGCTCTACCAAGCTGAGCCACGCATCGATTATGTTTTGTGAAGTTCTTTCGTCTCACGCAACATGTAGAATAATAACAAAAAGGAACGGACATGTCAACCGAAAATTTAATTTTTTTCAAAAACTTTTTTCCGGCCGCGGCCGCTCCGCCGAAAAACCCGGCGAAACGGCGGCATACAGCCGATCACTGCTGCGGAGCCTCCTCGGAAGCCGTCTGCGGCGCTGTCTCCGTCTGCGGCTGGTAAACGGCATTGCTGAGCTCGCGGCGGTTGCCGACCACGACATCATAGGTCTTCTGCATGCTCTCCGTCAGACTCTGATATCTTGCCTGCTGATCCGCCATAGAGTTGCTCATCAGTGTTTCGATGGACGCAAGGATGGAATCCGTATACTGAATGGCATTCAGCTTCATGTTGTTGGATTCCGTGGTTGCATTGGACAGAATCTGCTCGGCCTGCGCCTGTGCCTGCTGCACCAGCTCATTGGCCTTTGCATACGCCTGCTGCATAATTTCATTCTCCGAAACCATTTCCTCGGTCTGCTGTCTTGCATCCTGCAGCATGCTCTCGGCCTGGTTCTTTGCATCGGCAAGAATCGCATCCTGCTGTGAAATGATCTTCTGGTACTTCTTGATCTCATCCGGAACACGAAGACGAAGCTCCACCAGAAGCTCCTCCATCTCTTCCTTATTTACGAGAATCTTCGTATTGGAAAGAGGCTGAAACTTACAGCTGTCAATATATTCCTCAATCTCACCGATTAATTGCTCAATTCTGCTCATATTTATCCTCCGGGTTCAGACGCAGGCGGGCCTGAACATAGCTGTATGCAAACCGCAAATCCGGTCCAGAAGCGCTCCCGGGCCTACTTAACCGTCCTGTATTTCTCCTTCATCTGCTTCTGCACCTCCGGTGATACAAACTCGTGAATATCTCCGCCGAAGCTTGCAATCTCCTTTACGGTACTGGAGCTAAGATAAGAATACTTCAGATTTGTGGTCAGAAAAATTGTGTCAATATCCGGTGCGATGACCTTGTTGGTCTGAGCAAGCTGAAGCTCATACTCAAAATCCGTCACTGCACGCAGTCCTCTGACGATGACCGTCGCGCCCATTTCATGCGCGAAATCGACCGTCAGCCCGTCAAATGCCCTCACTTCCACATTTCCGAGCTCTTTCGTCAAATTAATGATCATTCTAACACGTTCTTCCCTTGAAAACAACGGCGTTTTCGCGCTGTTTGTAAGGACGCCCACGACCAGCCTGTCCACCACCCGGGCACCGCGCTGAATGATGTCCAGATGTCCGTATGTGACCGGATCGAAGGATCCTGGATAAATTCCGATTGTCATACTCTGCCCCTCCGATTTGACCGTTTTACCTTATTTCTTACAGAAAAACACATGCTTGTTGGTTTTATACAGCTTCTCCCGCACCAACCGATATCCGAGCGCTTCGATCTCCTCTGTGAGCTCATCCTCGATCGCGGCCTCCACAATAAACAGTGTATGCTCATCCACACAGTCCATATCATGAAGGAGCGCCATGGCCTTTCGTTCGAAGCCGTGGCGGTACGGCGGATCCATAAAAACAATGCCGAAATGATAATCCGAGGAACGCAGCCGATTGAGGGCCGACATATAGTCGGAGGCCATCACCGTGCCCCTGTCTTCAAAATGGCAATGCGAAAGATTTTCCTGAATACAGCGGACCGCCTTCGGCATATTGTCGACAAATACAGCCCTCCGGGCGCCTCTGGACAGCGCCTCGATGCCAATGCCGCCGGATCCGGCAAACAGGTCCAGAAAATCGACGCCCTCCACGTCAAACTGAAGCATATTAAACAGTGTCTCCTTGATGCGGTCGGTGGTCGGCCGCGTATCCATGGAATCCACGGTTTTCAGCAGAAGCCGACGTGCACTGCCTGCAATTACTCTCATGATATTCTCTCCTTATTGTATCCATACTGTAGTTTCAGAGCGTGCTGCTCTTCTCAAGATAACGCATAAGCTGCTTTTTCAGTTCCGCATGGGCCGGAAGCCGAAGCTCCGGGTCCTCCTTCACAAGCTCGCCGGCATCCTCGGCTGCCTGCTGTAGAATCTCCTGATCCTTATAAAGATCGGCCATCCGAAAATCCAGCGCGCCGGACTGCTGCACACCGAAAATATCGCCGGGGCCGCGAAGCCGGAGGTCCTGCTCTGCGATATAGAAGCCGTCATTGGAGGAGGAAAGGATCTCCAGCCGCTGCTTCGACTTCTCCGAGCGCTGCGTATCCACAAAGACGCAGTAGCTCTGATGCTCCGAACGGCCCACGCGCCCGCGCAGCTGATGAAGCTGCGCAAGTCCGAAGCGCTCTGCATTTTCCACCATCATGACGGTCGCATTGGGCACATCCACGCCCACCTCCACGACGGTGGTGGAGACCAGAAGGTCCAGCTCCCGCCTAAGGAACGCTTCCATCACCGCATCCTTTTCCTTCGGCTTCATCTTACCATGGAGCATCCCGATCCTCACCTCCTGCGGGAAGATTTCACGAAGCTTCACGGTATAATCCGTCACATTTTCAAGTGAAAGTGCCTCCTCCGGCTCCACCATCGGACAGATCACATAGGCCTGACGGCCCTTCCGTATCTCATCATATATGAATTTATATGCCTGTCTCCGGTAATGCTCGTCCACGACGGCATTCTTAATAGGCAGGCGGTCGGCCGGCAGCGAGCGAATCGTGCTTACCTTCATATCCGCATAGAGAAGCATGGCCAGGGTGCGCGGGATCGGTGTGGCCGACATCACCAGTGTATGCGGACGACCGCCCTTCTCTGACAGCTGCTGCCGCTGCTGCACGCCGAAGCGGTGCTGCTCATCCGTCACCACCAGTGCCAGCTGATCATAGACCAGTTTCTCCTGAAACAGTGCATGGGTGCCGATGATGATATCCGTTTCATGCTTATGAATGCGCTGATCAGCCGCTTTCTTTTCTTTTTCGGTCAATGCACCCGTCACAAGCACAGCCCGGAACGGCAGCTGATACGTTTCAAGCATTTGCCGGAGCTTCGTATAATGCTGCTCCGCCAGAATCTCGGTCGGCGCCATGAGCGCCGCCTGAAAGCCGCAAAATGCCGTCTGAAAAAGTGCGAGGAACGCCACAATCGTCTTTCCGGAGCCTACATCGCCCTGCAGAAGGCGGTTCATCACGAAGCCGGAGCCAAGATCCGCTGTAATATCCCGGACTGCTCTTTCCTGCCCCTCCGTCAGCGTAAACGGAAGCTGCTGCACCAGCGCCTTCAGCTCCGGCCTTTCCGGGATGATATAATCGGAAGCTTCCTTCTCGTGATTCTTCTTTTTTTCTGCCAGCGCGAGCGAAAAGAGGAAAAGCTCATTATACGCCAGGCGCTGTCTCGCCGGCTCCACGCTCCCCATCGCGGATGGAAAATGCATGCTGCGGACTGCCGACGGCATGTCCATCAGCTGCCGGCGGGTGCGGATATGTTCCGGCACAAAGTCCGACGGCGGAGGACAGCTCTCCAGGGCCCGGCACACTGCCTGCCGCACGGCTGCATTGGACAGACCCCTGGCAAGTCCATAGACCGGCTCCAGGGTATCCTCCTTTTCCCGATACTCCTCCGGCGTAAATATTTTCGGCTGGGACATCGATTTCTGTCCCCTGAAGCTCCGCATGCGGCCAAAAAACACAAGCACGGTGCCGGCATGCAGCTTATTCCTGAGAAACGGCGCATGAAACCATTGAAGGCGGAGACGCCCGGAAATATCCCGCACGCAGGACACGGTCATCCGGAGGCCATGGACATTGACCACGGAGGCCTCCCCCTCCAGCATACCCATCACGGCCTGCGGCTCGCCCTCCGTGAGCATGGCAATCGGCTGCGGATGCGGATAGTGCAGGTACGCATACGGAAAGTACGTCAGCAGCTCCTCCGCCTTCGTGATGCCGAGCTTCCGAAAAAGCTTTTCTGTTTTCGGGCCGATGCCCCTAAGCTCTGTCAGTTCCATAAAGCCCGCCTTTTCACTGCTTCGGCTGTTATCTGCCGTCTGTAAGCGTTTTCAGTCTGCTGAGTCGCAAAAGGCTCCTGAGGCAACTCAGGAGCCGGTTTTTTAATGCACAATCGCGTCCGCATCCGAAAATATCGAACAGCTGCGACCGAGAATCGCCGGAAGGCCGCATTTTCAGATCCGGACAAGGTCTCTGTCATTCCACGGACAGGAAATAATAATAGATCGGCTGACCGCCGTACTGAAGCTCGACCTCGATCTCCGGATAGGACTTACGGATGCAGGCTGCCAGCTGCGACGCCTCCTCCTCCGATATCTCCTCACCGTAATAGATCGTGATGATCTCCGATGCATCATTCACCATACGGTCAATGGCTGCGGCGGCTGCGGAGGTTCTGTCCTTCGTCACCGCCAGAAGCCCGTCATCACCAAGGGCCATAATATCATCCTTCTCAATCGCCTGTCCGTCAATCGTGGTATTCCGGACCGCATAGGTGATTTCTCCGGTACGTACGCACTGCGCGCCGTCCTTCATGGCTTCGAGGTTCTCCTCCGGACTCATATCCGGGCTGAAGCTGATCATCGCGGTAATGCCCTGCGGAATCGTCCTGGTCGGTACGACAATCACCTGCTTGTCCTCGATAATATCCCGAGCCTGGTTGGCTGCCAGAATAATATTCTTGTTATTCGGAAGCACGAAGATGGTGCGGGCATTGACATGGCTGCAGGCATCCAGGATGTCCTCAGTGGACGGGTTCATGGTCTGTCCACCCTCGATCACATAATCGACGCCGATGCCCTTAAAAATCTCGGTCAGGCCCTTGCCGGCCGATACCGAAATAAATCCGTATTCCTTCTCCGGCTCCGCCGGAGCCGCTGCTTCCGTATCCTGCTGAAGCACCGTGCCGTTCTTCTCCGCCTCGGCGATGCGTGAGGCGTCCTCGATCAGCACCTCATGATGCTCGAGGCGCATGTTGTCCACCTTCATCTTTGAAAGGTAGCCCATGGTAAGCCCCTTTTCGAAGGCATTGCCCGGATGGTTCGTATGTACATGCACCTTGATGATGTTCTCATCCGAAAAGCAGACAATGGAATCGCCGACACCGTTCAGCCAGTCCCGAAGTCCATCCACCTCTTCGTCGGAAAATTCATGATCTCCGTTCACCATAAACTCGGTGCAATAGCCGAACTTAATATCCGCAGTTGAAATCTCGCCGCGGGACTTCCGCTCAGACGTCGCTGTTTCCGGCTTTGCAGCAGCTGCTTCTTCAAGCTCCAGGTGAATCTCCTCGCCCTTCAGCGAAGAAAGCGCGCCCTTCATCACCGTCATCAGACCCTGTCCGCCGGAATCCACTACACCGGCCTCCTTCAGCACCGGCAGCATCTCCGGTGTCCGTGCCAGCACCTCATCACCACAGGCAATCACCTTCTCAAGAACGGTGATCAGGTCCTCCTCCGTCACCGAAAGCTCGGCGATGCAGTCCGCCATACCCTTGGCTACGGTCAGGATCGTACCCTCCTTCGGCTTCATCACCGCCTTGTAGGCTGTCTCCACAGCGCGGCCGAAGGCCCGGGCCATGATGATCAGGTCCACCGACGGCTGATCCATATGCTCACGAATCTCCTTCGTAAAGCCGCGGATCAGCTGGCTCAGGATGACGCCGGAGTTTCCGCGTGCACCGCGCAGGGAGCCGCCGGCCATGGCCTTCGCCACATTTTCCAGCGTCGGTGCATCAATCGCCGCCACTTCACGGGCGGCGGACATGATGGTCATCGTCATATTGGTACCCGTATCACCGTCCGGCACCGGGAACACATTCAGCTCATTGATCCATTCCTTCCGAGCATTCAGGCTGGCTGCCCCCGCAAGAAATGCATTCTTCAGCTGTATCGCATCGATCTGATTACCCACAGGTAATTCCTCCTTTAAAAGCCGCTCAGTCAATGACGCGGACACCCTCTACATAGATGTGCACGTCCTTTACCTTCATACCAGTAAACTCTTCGATCTTATAGCGAACATTCTCGATCAGATTCTCGGCCACCGCCTGAATGCTGACGCCGTAAGCTACAATCACATGGAAATCAAGGGAGATCCCGTCCTCCTCCATCGTAACGCGAATGCCCTTGTTCTGGCTTTCCATCTTGAGAAGCCGGACCAGTCCCTGCTGTACAGAGACCTTCGCCATACCGACAATGCCGAAGCATTCCACAGCTGTCATAGCAGCATACGTTGCTATAACATCCGGTGTTATCTGGATCTCACCCATCTTGGATGTAAACTTTCCCTTCATATCGCACCTCCGGAATAGAGATATACAGGATGCCGCTGCACCGTCCGAAATCAGATGCATGCACTGCATACGAATTTCCGCTTCTGCAGCCCGGCACCGCAAAAATCAAAGCGCTGTCCGCTGCGGCCTTTCATGCCGCACAGCTTAAGTATAGCATACAGAAGCCGCACAGAAAACAGAAAAAGGGCATTACGATTCGATCGTAATGCCCTGTAATCTTTCAATCAAACGATCTCAAAATTAAGCGTTCTCCTCTGCAGCAACAGCCTCCGGAGCCTTCGCTGTACCGAATGCACGCTCAACCTTGCCGGATCTTAAGCAGGAAGTACATACATACATCTTCTTTGTACCGCCTTCTACCTTCACTCTGACAGACTTAACGTTTGCCTTCCAGATCTTGTTGGATCTTCTATGTGAATGGCTTACCTGATTACCGAAGTGAACTGCCTTCTCACAAATTGCGCACTTTGCCATGGTTGCACCTCCCTTTTCAAAAAAATCGAACTGAGACACAATCATGTCCCTGAATTCGCGACCTAACGATAATAGCAGATTACGGTCTGTTATGCAAGTGGTTTCTTATGTTTTTCAGAAAAATCGATGCTGAACGGTCACAGCACCTCGCCTTCTTCGATCACGGTCTCGGCTTCCGCATGTTCGGCCATCCGATCGGCGGCCTCCTTGGCATCCTTCGAGATGCGGCTGCCGCCGGTCAGTCGGTCGATCGCATCCGGGATCATGTCCAGGAGCTTCGTGACCGCATCCTGGTTCTTGATATTCACAAGCTTCATATTGCCGTTCTGAAGCACCAGAATCGCCGTCGGCGAAATCCGGGAGCTTAGGGCACCTGCGCCGCCGTCTCCGTTCTTTGTGCTCTTCTCTTTTACGAAGCCGCCGGCGCCCATGCCGCAGCTGACCTCAATCAGCGGAATCAGCGTGGCATCCCCGACCTTCACCGGCTCACCGACCACAGTCTTCGAATTTACAAAGCCGTCCATTCCCTGAAACAGGGTATCCAGTATCGTCTTTACATTATTTGTATCGTTCATGCGGCACCTCCTTACAGATGCCCGCAACTGCTTCGCACTGCATCGCGAAGCAATTACAGGTGTTCAAAAATAATATGCCGAAGCTTCCTGTTCATCAGAATACGAAGAAGCGAAATCACGGGATGAATCAGCCGGAAATGTCCTTTCGCCTGAAGCTCTCCGTAAAATACCGTGCGGTCAAACTGCGGCCGCAGGATCACATCTTCAGAATACAGCGGATAGAACAGGCTGAGTACTCCAAGTATGCGTCCCATGAGCTCCGGATCCTCCGAGCCGATGGTAAGCTCGCCGCGCAGCTTCCGGGGCCGCAGGTGATGAAGAAGATTTTTTGTACAGGAAATCAGAAGTGCCAGGACCTTCTGGTTTTCTTCATCCCCGATCATGGAGCGCCACCCGGAGAGCCGCGTGCATATATGCCGGATCCGGCCTAAAGCCGCTGTCCTGTATTTCCGGAGCTTCTCGGTCCGTCGCTTCCGTTTCTGCAAGCCCGGAGCCTCCGGCTCCGGCTTTGATTCCGGCTTTTCCCCCGGCAGCTCGGATTCCGGTACTTCCGCTTTCTGTACCAGCGTTTCCTCCGGTACCTGTTGTTCTTCCGTCATCTGCCCGCTTCTATGTTCCTCGTCGGCCAGTGCTTCCTCCCGAGCCTCCGGTATCCGCTCATCCGAAGCGTCCTTCTCCTTCGTTTCCGAGCGTCCCGGAGACTCCTCCCTCGGCCGCCGGATCCACAGGATCTGCAATGAATACCGAAGCCCATCCGGACCATAGGAGGCGTGGGCAGAGAAAAGACGCAGAAGGAAGCTTAGCTCCGCCTCCGCACCATACCCCGTTTCCGTCCGGCGTCCGGACAGACGATAACGAATCGGCACCAGCAGAACGATCCCGACAAGAAAAAGGAGCAGTAAAAAAACAGCGAGGAGCACAAGCCCGATGACTTTTAATATGGTCAATAAAAGCATCCGCTCGCCTCCTCGCAGGTTCACAGGAGATCCGTCCGATCACGCAGCATCTGCTGCACGCAGTCGATCGCATCTCGATAGCCGTATCCGATTCCGAGCACCGTCACATCTTTCGTATCCAGCTTCGGATTCAGGAACATGGCCTGATGATAGATTTCATATAAATTCGGTTCCGGTGCCCGCAGAATCACATACGCGCCGGGCAGAAAACACCCCTCCCGCAGATTCCGGAGAATGTAGCCCTTGTGCTCCGCCGCATGCTTTCCGTAGTACATATGCTTTGAAAAGATCATTCGAACCTCTCCTTACATACCGCCTTCCGTAATCACCCGATGGTTCTTCACCACATAATCAAGAAGTGAAACGATCGTCAGCACCAGGGCAATGCCGGCCAGGACCATCGTCAGGGTCTGCCACATCGGAATGTTCAGAATCAGCAGAATGACCGTCAGCATCTGGAACACCGTCTTGAACTTGCCCCACCAGGAGGCTGCAATCACGATGCCGTTGTCCGCCGCCACGAGGCGGAAGCCGGAAATGATGAATTCCCGGGCGATCACAATGATGACATACCAGGACGGCAGCTCCTGAAGCTCGATCATGCAGATCAGCGCCGAGCAGACCAACAGCTTATCGGCCAGCGGATCCATAAATTTTCCGAAGTTCGTCACGAGATGACAGCGGCGCGCGATCTGTCCGTCCAGAAAATCCGTGAAGGATGCCGCGCAGAAAATCACCAGTGCCGCAATGCGGAGCGTCTGATTCTGTCCGCCCTCCAGAAGAAGACAGAGTACAAAAAACGGGATCAGGATCACCCGCAGCAGGGTCAGTTTATTCGGCAGATTCATTCGCATCTCTCCCCGATCAGATCGTAGCCGTCCGACGCCGTAATGCGGCAGCGGATCATGTCGCCGCTCAGCCTGTTGTGATAGCTTCCGGCATCCACATAGACCAGACCGTCAATATCCGGATTGTCCATATAGGAACGGCACAGGTATTCATTGTTCTCCGGATCGTAGCCTGTAACAATGGCCTCAAGTTCCCGGCCGACCTGCTCCGACGCCTTTTCAAAGGCAATTTCCTGCTGCAGACGCATGATTTCATCCTGCCGCTGCAGCTTCACCTTCTCCGGCACCTGGGGCTTCAGCTCCGCAGCCGGGGTCCCTTCCTCCCGTGAATACGGGAAGACACCGAGACGGTCGAAGCGCATCTCCTTCACAAAGCTCTTCAGAAGCTCGAAATCCTCCTCGGTTTCGCCCGGGAAGCCGGTGATCAGCGTCGTGCGAAGCGCGATATCCGGAATTTCTCTTCGAAGCGCCGTAATGCGCTCCCGAAGCTCCGCCTCCCGCGTCCGCCGGTGCATGCTCTTCAGAATGCGGTCCGAGGCATGCTGAATCGGAATATCCAGATAATGCACAACCTTCTTCGTATCCCGGATGGTCTCGATCAGCTCGTCCGTAATCTCCTCCGGATAGCAGTACAGAATCCGGATCCACGAAAGGCCCTCGATGTCCGAAAGCCGGCGAAGAAGCTCCGGAAGGCGCTTCTCTCCGTACAGATCGACGCCGTACAGCGTCGTCTCCTGGGCCACCAGAATCAGCTCCTTCGTGCCCTCCGATGCCAGTTGCTCCGCTTCCTTCAGAAGGTGCTCCATCGGTACGGAGCGGTAATGTCCCCGGAGCTTCGGGATAATGCAGTAGGTGCAGCACTTGTCACAGCCCTCTGCGATTTTCAGATAAGCCGTATAATTGTCGGCATTCTCCACACGGGCCATCTGGGTATCCAGACGGTCCACATAGTCGCTGACGCCGATTACCTCATCCACTTCCGGCAGCTCCTTCCGGATTTCATCCCGATAGCGCTCCACGAGGCAGCCGGCGACAATCAGCTTCTTCAGCTTCGCCGTCTCCTTATATTCGCCCATCTCAATGATGGTATTAATGCTCTCCTCCTTCGCCGGCCCGATGAAGGAGCAGGTATTGATCACGGCAATGTCGGCCTCTGACGGATCATCCGTCACCTCACTGCCCGGATACTTGCAGAGCAGATTGGAGAGCATTTTTTCACTGTCCACCCGGTTCTTGTCACAGCCGAGGGAGATCATATGAATTTTCATGGCTCAGGCTTCACTGTCGGAGTTGTAGTCATCCTCCGAGGACGCATCCGAGGTGATCGGCTCCGGCTTCTCCTCCTCCGACTCGCCGTCGGTTTCCTCTTCCTCACTGTCCTCATCCAGTGCAAATGCAAAGCCCGGGTTCTCTCTGGCAGCGATCTTCGGATCGTCATCCACCTCGGTGCCGCGCTTGATGGTCACCAGATTTCTGGCCAGCTCCTCAACCGCAATCGCCAGCGGCTTCCGGCCCTCTGCATTCATAAGAACAGGCTCTGCGCCGTCGATCAGCTGTCTTGCACGCTTGGCGCTCGCAATCACGGCAGCATAGCGGCTCTCGACGAGCTTATCGGTGTCATCCTGAATGGCGTTCGTGTTTTTTGCGGCATCAATCAGGTCATTATATGTTATCTGTGACATGTTCCATCCTCCTCAGATCCTGTCGTACATTCTCTATAATATCAATGTGCTGGCGCTCACTTTCATGGGCAGCACGTATGAGATTATGCAATTTTTCGGTGCAAGTGTCAATATTGTCGTTGATCAGTATATAGTCGTAGGCCTCCACGCCCTCGGACTCCTTAATCGCCCGCTGCAGGCGCTTTTCGATGACCTCCATACTCTCGGTTCCGCGGCCGATCAGTCGGCGGCGAAGCTCCTCTCCCGAGGGCGGCGTCACGAAGATCAGAAGTGCATCCGGGAAGCTTCTCCGGATTTTCAGCGCACCCTGAATCTCGATCTCCAGAAGCACATCCTTTCCGGCCGCCAGATTATCCCGCACATACTGCTTCGGTGTGCCGTAGTAATGCTCCACATACTGTGCATACTCGATCAGCTCGTCCCGGGCGATCATCTCTTCAAACTCCTGCTGGGTCTTGAAGAAATACTCCCGGCCGTCCATCTCTCCCTCCCGCGGCTGCCGCGTTGTACAGGAGATGGACAATGCATAGTTGTCATACTCTGACACCAGCCGTTTCATCAATGTTCCCTTACCGGCACCCGAAAATCCAGAAATCACCGCCAGTACACCTTTTTCCATCTGTCACTTTCCTCCATGCATGCTTTATTTTTTAGGGAAACGCTGATTAAAGCGTTTCCCTCGCCGAACCTGTGCCGCGCGGCAGTTCCGTGCACCGCACATACTTACAGCGGCTTCACCGGCCGTCGCTCTTTATTCCAGATTCTGGATCTGCTCCCGGATCTTCTCAATCAGGGTTTTAAGTCCGATGGCGTCCTCGGAAACGATCAGGTCGTTCGCCTTGCTGAGCGTCGTATTGGCTTCACGATTCATTTCCTGCGCCACGAAATCCAGCTCCCGGCCGACCGGTCCGCCCTTCATGAGCTTCGCACGCATATTCCCGATATGGCTGCGCAGCCGAACCCGCTCCTCGTCTGTACAGATCTTGTCCGAATAAACCGTGACCTCCTGTACGATCCGCACTTCGTCGATGCCCGTCTCACCGAGGAGCTCTGCCACCTTGGCATGCAGACGCTCTGCATAGGCCTCCGTAATCTCCGGCGAACGCGCGTCGATGCGGTCCACGATGGCCTCCATATCCGAAAGCTTGAGGAGCAGATCCTGCTGAAGGTTCAGGCCCTCCCGTTCCCGGGTCTCCGAGAAGCGGGTCAATGCCTCGCGAAGCACCGGCTGCAGCTCCTCCCACAGCGTCGCCTCGTCCTCTGCTTCCTCCGTCAGCACCAGTACGTCCGGCAGCATCGCAAGATTCGTGGCCTTTACATTGTCCTCCACCGAAAGCTCCGATACCAGCGTCCGCATGGCCCGCAGGTATTCCGCAGCCAGCGGAAGATCGAGCCGCAGGGAGCGGCTTCCCTCTGAGAAGCTCTCGAAGGTGATGTACAGATCCACCTTGCCGCGGGAAATGTACTCCTTCACCATCGACCGGATATCTGCCTCCAGCGCATTGCAGCGCTTCGGCATCTTGATATTAAGATCAAGGAATCGGGAATTGACAGACTTCACCTCTACCGACAGCCGGAAGCGGTCATTGGACGTTTCCGCACGGCCGTATCCGGTCATACTCTTTATATTCATGCTGTACCTCGGACTGCAGGATGTCCCGCAGCTTGCCTTTTCTTCCTAAATGATTTAAGCTTAACGCTTGTTAAACATCAATTATAATGCACTCCTAAATAGAAGTAAAGGCAACTGTGTTGCCGTAAGAAAGGCATCGATATGGCATATGACGGACTGGTCGTTTCGGCCACAGTAACAGAATTCCGCACGCAGCTCATCGGCGGACGGATCGCGAAGATCACCCAGCCGGAGCGGGATGAGATTCAGCTGACGATACGAAATCAAAAAGACAACTGCAAGGTGCAGATTTCCGTCAATCCGTCCCTTCCGCTCTGTACGCTGACCGAAGAGACGAAGCCGGCGCCGATCACGGCACCGGCCTTCTGCATGGCACTCCGGAAGCATATCGGAAACGGCACAATTCTCGATGTACGTCAGCCGGATCAGCAGCTGCAGGCGGACGGCCTCGAGCGTGTTATTATTTTCACGATCGAGCATATGGATGAAATGGGCGATCTCGGAAAGCGGGAGCTCGCAGTAGAGCTCATGGGGAAGTATTCAAACATCATCCTTCTCCGGGAGGATCATACCATCATTGATTCCGTCAAGCATATCTCCGCGTCCCAGTCCTCCGTCCGGGAGGTGCTGCCGAACCGGCCGTACTTCATTCCGGATGCCGGCGAAAAGAAAAATCCGCTGTCCATGGCAGAGGACGACTTCATTGGCCTCCTCTCCGCTCAGCCGGAGCCTTGCTTCAAGGCGCTGTTTCACCGTTTCACCGGTCTCAGCCCGCTGACGGCCTCCGAGCTCTGCCACCGTGCATCGGTGGATCCGGACCTCCCGGCCAACTGTCAGGGCACGGACGCCCTGTCCCGCCTTTATCGGAGCTTCGACGCTCTGCTTAACGAAGTCGTACGGGAACGGCATCCGCAGCCGATGATACTCTATAAGGACGGCGTACCTTCGGAGTTTTCCGCTTTTCCGCTTCGGCTTTATGAAGGTGACGGACACTTCGAGGCGGTCTCCTTCGATTCCATGAGCGAGGTGATCCGCCGCTTCTATGCCGAGCGGGACCGGAGCTCCCGCATGCATCAGCGCTCCACCGATCTTCGAAAGGTCCTGGGGACGCTCAGTGAGCGCGCTGCAAAAAAGCTGAACCTTCAGGAAAAGCAGCTGAAGGATACGGAGGACATGGACCGGTACCGCATCTACGGCGAGCTCCTGCATACCTACGGCTATTCTCTGCAGGGCGGCGAGAACGAGCTCCGCTGTGATAATTATTATACCGGGACAGAAATTACGATTCCTCTTAAGAAGGACCTGAGTGCCGCCGAAAATGCAAAGCACTATCTTGAAAAATATCAGAAGCAGAAGCGGACACGGGAAAATGTCACGATTCAGCTCGAGGAGACCAAAAAGGAGCTCGCGCACCTTGATTCCATTCAAACAGCCCTGGACATCGCGGCCTCCGAGGAGGATCTCCAGGATATCCGCCGGGAAATGATCGAGTACGGCTTCCTTCATAAGACCGCCGGCAAGGGGAAGGGCAAGCTGCAGCGGAAATCGAAACCCTATCATTGGATCAGCAGCGACGGCTTCGAAATATATATCGGAAAGAACAATTACCAGAACGAGGAGGTCAGCTTCCGGCTGGCGGACGGCGGTGATCTGTGGTTTCATGCGAAGGGCGTTACCGGCTCCCACGTCATCGTAAAGACCGGCGGGCAGCCGATGGAGCAGCTTCCGGACCGCGTCTTCATCGAAGCCGCTTCTCTGGCCGCCTATTTTTCCTCCCAGCGGGATACGCCGAAGGTGGAGGTTGATTATACGATCCGGAAGAACCTCCGGAAGGTTCCGAATCAGGCTCCCGGCTTCGTGATTTACCATACGAACTGGTCCGTAACCGTAGAGCCGAAGAATCTGCTGGAGGAGAGCCGCTGAAGCAGCGCGCCGCTTCCTAAGTGATGTGCTCGAACCGGCCTGCCTGTCGCGACGGCCGGTCCCGTCCGGACAAAAGAACGCCGCAGCGTACGCTGCGGCGTTCTTTTTCGTGCTTTATATGGAAGGGTATACACATCCCCGGTCCACAATTTATTCCTCTTCCCAGTTGGTATATACGTTCTGTACATCCTCGGAAGCATCCAGAAGATCCAGTGTACGGCGAAGGCCCTTCACCGCCTCTGCATCGGTCACCGAAACATAATTCTGCGGAATCATCACCACATCGGCCTCCGCCATCGGAATGCCCTGCTTTTCGATGTTCTCGCGAACCGTCTCAAACTCGGAAGGATCGGTCAGAATTACATAGGAATCCTCCTCGTCCTGAATATCCTCTGCGCCGGCCTCAATCGCCATATCCATCAGCGTATCGAAGTCCTTGTCCAGATCGTCCATAGCCTCGCGCTCCAGAATGATCTGTCCCTTCTCATCAAACATGAAGGAAACGGCACCCTGTGCAGCCAGTGAGCCGTGGCCCTTCGTAAATGCAGAACGTACATCCGCTGCGGCACGGTTCTTATTATCTGTCAGTACCTTTACGATGATGGCTACACCGTTCGGTCCGTAGCCCTCATACTGAAGCTCCTCAAAGTTATCCGCATCCATGGAGCCTGCAGCCTTCTTGATACCATTGTTGATCGTATCGTTCGGCATGTTGTTGGCCTTCGCCTTTGCGATGACCGCAGCAAGCTTCGAATTGTTGGAAGGATCCGGTCCGCCAGCTCTGACCGCCAGTGCAATCTCATGGCCGATCATCGTGAAAATCTTGCCCTTCGCGGCATCGTTCTTTTCCTTCTTCGCACGAATATTTGAAAACTTGGAATGTCCTGACATACTACTCTCCTCATTCAGATCTGTAAATTTCCCGGCTGAGGCTTGCTTCACCTTCCATACTCATCCCGACGGGGTTCCAAAGACACAAATGAAAGCTCAACCAAACTATAGTACTATAACGTAAAATGCGGCCGGAATCAAGCGTTTTCACGAGAAACGCCGCAGCGACTTCGCTTTACAGGCAACCGTTCCGCTGGGGCGCGCCGGCTGCCGGCCGCCCGATTCATCCCTCCATTACGTTTCCGAGAAGGTCCGCGACCTCCCGCATGAGGACCCCGTGGGTTCCGTGTATGTCCGCGGCGCGGCGCCCGGCCTCGGCATGCAGCAGCATCGCAAGCACCGTGCTGTCAAACGAAAGCTTCCGTACCGCCGGCGATGGCTGTGAAGCCTCCGACCGCCCAGCCGTCCGATCGAAGGGCGGCCGATCCGGCAGCTCTGCCGATGCAGTTCTCTGAAGATTTTCCAGTCGCTCCGCCCGCAGCACGGCGTAAATACCGGCAATGGCACCGGACAGCACATCACCGGCACCGCCCTTACTGAGCGCAGGACTCGGCTCCGTGTTCTGAAAGCTCTGCCCCTGCGGAGCCAGCACGAGGGTCTCCGGCCCCTTCAGAAGGGTAATGCAGCCATGCTGCCGCATGAACCGCTCCGCAGCCTGCCGCGGAGCTTTCAGGATCTCCGAAAGCGTACAATGAAGAAGCCTCGACATCTCCATCGGATGCGGCGTCACCGCCACCGGCATATGCTGTGAAAGCCCGTCCACCTGCTCCATGAGCTCCGGATGAAGGCTCAGAAGATTAAGTCCGTCCGCATCGATGAGTAGAAACGGGAAGCGCTCCATATGCACATGCGTCCGGAGGCTGTGAAGGAGCTGCCGCATAAGCTCTGTACTCCGCTCACCGGTGTCGAGTCCCGGCCCGAGCACGAAGATGTCCGCCCAGGAGGCATTGGCATCGGCAAGGGAAGGAAGATCCGTATCGTCATCATAGCCGGAAAATACCGCCTCCGGCAGAAGAGACTGCACAATGATGCGGTTTTCCTGATGCGTCAGAATCCGCACCAGCCCGCCGCCGCAGCGGTAGGCTGCAAGCCCGGAGAGCACCGCCGCACCGCACATGCCCTCCGAGCCGGCCGCGATCAGAATCCTTCCGTAGGTTCCCTTGTTGCTGTCCGGACGCCGTTTCGGAAGCATCTCAAAATAGGTCCTTTTATCCGTTTCCATCCGTCCCCTCCAGTACGGCAAAGGCCGTCACCAGCTCCTTCGTATCCGAAATCGAAAGGTGAATGCGAAGGCCGTGCAGCTCATGAAAGCATGAAAGGGCGCCGTTATACAGCACCGCATAGGGCTTTCCAAGCGCATCCCTGAGAATCTCGATATCCGCCGGACGAAAGCCGCGGAAGCCGGTGCCGAAGCACTTCGCGACCGCCTCCTTGCATGCAAAATCACCGGCAAGCACGGACGCGCGTCCCGATGCCTGCCGGCGTTCCTTTTCCGTAAATATGCGCTCAAGCGTACCTGTATGCTGCACGGTTTCAATCCGGTGAATCTCCAGAAGATCCGTGCCGATGCCGATGATCATATCAGCCCTCTTCGGCTTTCCGTCCGTAGGCATCTCCCATGCGGTAGCTGAGCCGCATCAGGGATTCAGACAAATGCACGTTTTCGATGACCACATTCTCCGGAACCTCGAGATCCACATGTGCGAAATTCCAGATGCCGCGCACGCCGTCGTCGATCAGCCGCTCCACCACCTTCACGGCCGGTGTCTTCGGAATGCAGACCGCCGCCATCTTGACCTGATACTGCCGGACCACCTCATCGATCTTTTCCATCGGAAGAACCTCAATATCACCGACCATGGTGCCGATGACGGCCGGGTCCTTGTCAAAGATGGCCCGCACGATGAAGCCGCGCTTCCGGAAATTCGTATAGTTCGCCAGGGCCTGTCCGAGATGCCCGGCACCTACGATGATCATCTCATGCTCTTCGTCAATGTTCAGAATCTTTGCAATTTCATCATGCAGATTTCGGATATTGTATCCGTAGCCCTGCTGCCCGAAGCCGCCGAAATTGTTAAGATCCTGCCGGATCTGGGATGCCGTCAGCTTCATGCGCTTGCTTAACTCATTGGAGGAAATCCGTTCGATCCCCTGCTCCATCAGGTCCTCAAGATAACGATAATATCTGGGAAGCCGCTGGATGACCGCCTGCGAGATTTCTTTTTTCGCCATGATATTTCTCACCTCTGTACTCATTCTTTCGCCTGAATCGTCCTTCAGACTCACAATTGCTTACGATTATAACGTCAGCACTGTGACTTGTCAAAGGGAGATTGTGGAATTCTTAACAAAGAAGCCGTCTCCCTGAGGGAGACGGCCTGTCATATACAGATTAGATCTTCGGTGTTCTCTTCAGAATTTCGTGACGCTCCGGTCCGTTCGATACCATGGTGATCGGCGTCTCGATGTGCTTCTCGATGAAGTCGATATAATTTTTGCAGTTCTCCGGAAGGGCATCGTAATCGCTAATGCCGCGGATGCTGCAGTTCCAGCCCGGAAGTGTCTCATATACCGGCTTTGCTTTATGAAGCAGCGGCGTCACCGGGAAATCCGTGGTAACCTTGCCGTCAATCTCATAGCCGACGCAAACCTTGATCTCCTTCAGGTAGCCAAGCACATCCAGCACCGTCAGCGCGGCCTCGGTTGCGCTCTGCAGCTGGCAGCCGTACTTCGAAGCCACGGTATCATACCAGCCCACACGGCGCGGACGTCCGGTGGTTGCACCGAACTCGCCCTTGTCACCGCCCCGCGTACGGAGCTCATCGGCCTCCTCACCGAAGATCTCCGATACGAAATCACCGGCGCCGACGGCAGAGGAATACGCCTTCGTAACGGCAATGATGTCCTTGATTTCATACGGCGGAATACCGGCACCCACAGCGCCGTAGGCCGCCAGCGTCGAGCTGGAGGTTACCATCGGATAGATGCCGTGATCCGGATCCTTCATGGTGCCGAGCTGGCCCTCGAGAAGCACGGTCTTACCCTCCTTCAGCGCCTGACGCAGGAACTTCGAGGTATCTGCAAGATACGGTGCGATCAGATCCCGCTGACGATGCATCTCTGTAAGCAGCTCCTCATACTTCAGCTCCGGTGCATGATAGAGCGCGCGGAGCTGTGCATTCTTGATCTCGACCACCTTATGCAGACGGTCCTCCAGCACCTCCTCATCAAAGAGCTCGTTGACCTGAAGGCCGATCTTTGCAAACTTATCCGAGAAGAACGGCGCAATGCCGGACTTTGTAGAGCCGTAGCTCTTGCCGGCCAATCTCGCCTCCTCCAGGGTATCAAACAGTACATGATACGGCATCATCACCTGTGCACGGTCCGAAACCAGAATCTTCGGTGTCGGTACGCCGGCATCCACAATGGACTTAAGCTCCGTGCAGAACTTCTCGATATCAAGCGCAACACCGTTTCCGAGAATCGAAGTCGTATGCCGGTAGAACACGCCGCTCGGCATAAGGTGGAGTGAAAAACGACCGTATTCGTTGATGATCGTATGGCCTGCATTTGCGCCGCCCTGGAAACGTACCACAATATCCGAGGTCTCGGCCAGCATGTCCGTGATCTTGCCTTTTCCCTCGTCGCCCCAGTTTGCTCCAACGATTGCTCTTACCATGTGAATCCTCCTCCGAACAGCACCCTTTCCGGATGCTGCAAATGCTTCTCACCTTTTTGACCCATGCAGAAAATTCGGCTCTTCACCGGCTGCATGTGAGAGATTCGTGACCGAAGCACCTTATCATCATTGTTTTTTCGTCAGATGTGTGAACCAGATGAAAATATAAATCACTGCCGGTATCACCATCAGACAGAATAAAGCCCCCAGAAGGTACCGTGTCTCCCCGATCACTGCAAAATACAGCGCACTGATCAGGAGAAGTCCCAGCAGCACCAGCATAAGGATCGCCATAATACGCTTCATATGCATGCGGCCGCCTCCCGTGTCTTCCTTCAACGCAACATCGGCATCACCATCGCGGCATCGCAAAGCGATGCCGCGGTGTAGCGGTTCAGAGGCGCGAAGCGCCTTGACCGCCACCGAAAAAAGCACATAAATGTTTTGCCGAGCAAGCTCTTCAAAACATTTATTGCTTTTTCCGGTGGTGATGAACAATTACATTATATAAACAATAAAAGTCAATTTCAAGGCCGCCGCATCACACGTTGATCTCTGCGGTCAGTCCGAGAACGTCCTTGTTGCGCTCAAGAATCGGATGGATCACCTCGGTAATGAATTCCTCGGTCTGCTGTGGTGCACGTCCGACATAGCGCTCCGGCTTCATGCTGGCCTCCAGATCCTCGAGGGAAAGGTGGAAGCTTGGATCCTGAGCGATCAGCTCGAGAAGGTTGTTGTCCTTTCCCTCCTCCTTTACGGTCTTTCCGGCCTGCATGCTGAGCTGACGGATCTTCTCATGCAGCTCCTGACGGTCACCGCCGGCCTTCACGGCATCCATCATGATGTTCTCCGTCGCCATAAACGGAAGCTCTGCCATCAGGTGCTTGCGGATCACCTTCGGATAGACCACAAGGCCGTCCACGACATTGAGGTAAAGATCCAGGATACCGTCGATTGCAAGGAAGCCCTCCGGCACGGACAGACGCTTGTTTGCGGAGTCATCCAGAGTACGCTCGAACCACTGCGTGGAGGACACCAGCATTGGATTCATGAGGTCGGACATCACGTAATCCGCCAGCGATGCAATGCGCTCGGAACGCATCGGGTTCCGCTTGTAGGCCATGGCACTGGAACCGATCTGATGCTTCTCAAACGGCTCCTCCACCTCCTTCATATGCTGGAGCATACGGATATCATTGGTGAACTTATGTGCGGACTGCGCAATGCCGGCCAGGACACTCAATACGCGATAGTCCACCTTGCGGCTGTAGGTCTGTCCGGATACCGGATAGCAGCTTGTGAAGCCCATCTTCTCTGCAATCTTCTGGTCAAGAGCACGGCACTTCGCATGGTCGCCGTCAAACAGCTCGAGGAAGGAAGCCTGGGTACCGGTGGTGCCCTTCGAGCCGAGCATCTTAAGAGACGACATCACATACTCGAGATCCTCGAGATCCAGCACAAGCTCGTTCAGCCAGAGCGTCGCACGCTTTCCAACGGTCGTCGGCTGGGCCGGCTGAAAATGAGTATACGCCAGTGTCGGCATATCCTTGTACTTCATCGCGAAGCGGCTCAGCTCATGGATCACATTCACAAGCTTCTTGTGCACCAGCTCCAGGCCCTGCCGCATGATGATGATATCGGTATTGTCGCCGACATAGCAGGAGGTGGCACCCAGATGAATGATGCCCTTTGCATTCGGGCACTGCAGGCCGTAGGCATAGACATGACTCATGACGTCATGACGCACCTCCTTCTCCCGGGCCTCCGCATCCTCATAGTTGATGTCATCCTGATGCGCCTTCAGCTCGTCGATCTGCTCCTCGGTAATATGAAGTCCGAGCTCATGCTCTGTTTCCGCCAGTGCAATCCAGAGCTTCCGCCAGGTCCGGAACTTGTTGTCCTGGGAAAAGATATACTGCATTTCCTTCGATGCGTAGCGTCCGGTCAGCGGACTGGTATAACGATCATGTTCAGCCATGGTTTTCTCCTTTATGAATCGGGTTCTGAATGGTTGCAGAATCATTTTCAGCTGCGCGGCATACCGCACAGACGAATTTATATCACTGTGCCTTATGCCAATGCATCCTGCATGGAATAGAGACCGGCCGCCTTTCCGTACAGGAAACGGGCAGCGCTCAGCGCGCCGTTTGCGAAGATCGCACGGGAATAGGCCGTATGGTTCAGGGTAATGACCTCATCCTCTCCGGCGAAGATCACATCATGCACACCCGGCAGTGAACCGCCGCGAACGGCGCTGATGCCCAGCTCCTCATGCGGGCGGGCCGCCTTCCGCTCGGAACGGTCGTATACATAGGTCAGTTTCTGATCCAGTGCTTCATTCACCGCATCAGCCAGTGCCAGTGCCGTACCGGACGGTGCATCCATCTTCCGGTGATGATGCTGCTCGACGATTTCGATGTCGAAGCCCTTCTCATAGAGCTTCTGTGCCGCCACCTTCACAAGCTCGAGCAGCAGATTCACACCGATGGACATATTGGCACTCCGAAGGATCGGTGCCTTTTCGGAAAGCTGCTTCACCCTTGCAAGCTGTGCCTCACTCAGTCCGGTGGTGCACTGCACGAGGGCTTTTCCACTCTTCTCTACATAATCCAAAAGCCCGTCAACGGCCGGTGCCACCGAGAAATCGATGATGACGTCAAAATCCTCCTTGATCTCATCGAAGCTATGGTATAAGGGAAATCCGATGCTGCTGTCATCCTTACATTCCGCCCGGTCTACACCGGCCACGATGGTGAGATCCTCCTGCGCAGAAGCGCAGCGGATGACATTCCGTCCCATGGCGCCCAGGGCACCGAACAATACAATTCTGATCATATATTCTCCTGTTATAACAAAATTAGCAGTGACCCTTGCGGGCCACTGCTCTCAACCTCAAAGAAGGCCGTACTTCGTCATTTCGTCCTTGAGAAGCGCCTTTGTGCTGTCGCTTGCCTCCGTCATCGGAAGCCGCAGTGAACCAACCTCTTTTCCCATCAGGTTCATGGCTGCCTTTACCGGGATCGGATTCACCTCGGCAAAGAGCGCCTTGATCAGCGGGTAAGCCCTCAGCTGCGCCGCGCATGCGCCCTTGACATCGCCGTCAAACCAGCGTCTGCAGATCTCATGGGTCTCATGCGGTGCGATATTTGAAAGTACGGAAATAACACCGGATCCGCCGATGCTCAGGATCGGAACAATCTGGTCATCATCACCGGAGAACAGAAGGAAATCCTCGTCCACCAATGTCATCAGCTTCGTGATCATGGAAATGTTGCCGGTCGCATCCTTCACACCGACGATGTTCTCTACATTTTTGTAAAGATATGCCATGGTTTCCGGCTGAATGGTCACACCGGTTCTGGACGGCACATTATAGAGAATGCACGGAATATGAATCGCTGCGGCAATGGCCTCATAGTGCTTGATGAGACCGCCCTGGGTTGCCTTATTATAGTACGGCGTCACCAGAAGAACGCCCTCCGCACCGGCCTCCTCGGCCTGCTTCGAAAGGTCGATCGCCGTCGCCGTGCAGTTGCTGCCGGTACCCGCAATCACCGGAATCCGATGGTTCGTCTGCTTGATAATGAAGCGAACCACATCCATGTGCTCTTCCTCGCTCATGGTCGCAGCCTCTCCGGTCGTACCGCATGCAATGATGGCATCGGTACCGCCGGCAATCTGCTCCTCTACGAGCTGGGATAATTTATCATAATTCACAGAACCATCTGCATGAAATGGAGTAACGAGTGCTACTCCGGCTCCTTTAAAAAGTGCCATAACTACCTCCGCTCTTTATAAATGTACATCGTGGATCATCCCTCGCCGGGCGGCATCCACGATCTTAGATCGTGGATCATCCTTCGCCGGGCGGCATCCACGATCTTAGATCGTGGATCATCCTTGTTTACGTGCAAAGCCGGCTCTCTTACGAAGCACCGGATCCAGGATCTTCTTTCGGATCCGCAGGCTCTCCGGTGTTACCTCGAGAAGCTCATCGGTATCGATATAGTCGATGCACTGCTCGAGAGACATGATCTTCTTCGGTACCAGCTTCAGTGCTTCATCCGAGGAAGAGGTACGGGTATTCGTCAGGTGCTTCGTCTTGCAGACATTCACCTCGATGTCCTCGGCCTTCGGGGACTGACCGATGACCATGCCGCCGTAAACCTTCTCACCCGGTCCGATGAAAAGTGTGCCTCTTGCCTGGGCCTGGAACAGTCCGTAGGTCACGGCCTCGCCGGACTCAAAGGCGATCAGCGCACCGTTGTGACGGTAGTTCATATCGCCCTTGTACTCGCCGTAGCCGTCGAACTCTGTATTCAGAATACCGTTTCCCTTGGTATCCGTCATGAACTCACCGCGGTAGCCGATGAGGCCTCTGGACGGAATCTCAAACTCAAGACGTGTATAGCCGGAAGCCAGTGGGCTCATACCGTTCAGCACACCCTTCCGCTGGGTCAGCTTCTGGATGACATTACCGCTGAACTCATCCGGTACATCGATGTATGCGATCTCCATCGGCTCCATCTTCTTGCCGTTTTCGGTCTTATAAATAACCTCGGCCTTCGAAACTGCAAACTCGAAGCCCTCACGGCGCATCTGCTCGATGAGAACGGAAAGATGCAGCTCACCGCGGCCGGATACCTTGAAGGTATCGGCAGAATCCGTATCCTCCACGCGGAGGGAAACATCGGTCTGAAGCTCCCGCAGCAGGCGGTCACGGATATGACGGGAGGTGACGAACTTTCCCTCCTGGCCGGCCAGCGGCGAATTGTTGACGATGAAATCCATCGAAATCGTCGGCTCGGAAATCTTCTGGAACGGAATCGCCTCGCCCTCACCGGTGATGATGGTATCACCGACATGCAGGTCCTCAATGCCGGAAACCGCTACGATCTCACCGCAGCTGGCTTCATTGACATCCACACGTGCAAGACCGTCGAAGGTATAAAGCTTCGTGATGCGTACGCGGGAGCGTTTGCTCGGATCATGATGGTTTACAACATACGCCTCCTGGTTCAGCTTCAGCGTACCGTTGTCAATCTTGCCGATACCGATGCGGCCGACAAACTCATTGTAGTCAATGGTCGATACCAGCATCTGGGTATCCGCCTCCGGATCGCCCTCCGGTGCCGGAATGAAGTTGAGAATCTCCTGGAAGAGCGGCTCCATAGTGGTGGACTCATCCTCGAGGTTCTTCTTCGCGAAGCCCTCCTTCGAGGACGCATAGAGGAACGGGCAGTCCAGCTGCTCATCGGATGCATTGAGATCCATCATGAGCTCCAGCACTTCCTCCTCGACCTCCAGCGGACGTGCCTGCGGCTTATCGATCTTGTTGATGACCACCAGCACCGGAAGACGCAGATCCAGTGCCTTCTGAAGCACGAAACGGGTCTGCGGCATCGGTCCCTCGAAGGCATCCACCAGAAGGATCGCACCGTTTACCATCTTGAGAATACGCTCTACCTCGCCGCCGAAATCCGCGTGGCCCGGCGTATCGACGATATTGATCTTTGTATCCTTGTAATGAACGGCTGTATTTTTCGAGAGAATGGTAATGCCTCTCTCACGCTCGATCGGGTTCGAATCCATGACACGGATACCGACCTCCTGATTGTCACGGAATACACCGGACTGCTTCAAAAGCTCATCCACCAGAGTGGTTTTGCCATGATCGACGTGGGCAATGATGGCAACATTACGAATGTTTTCTCTCTTCTGATTCATATTCAACACCTACTATCTTATACTGCTGTTCGCTTTTCCCGGTCTGCCGCATCCCCTTTGCGCGGTTAAAGACCGAAGGTACTGCATCTGCAAAAAAATCCTAAAAATTATACCACCGGTGCGGATTGATTGCAAGTACCACGGAGCCGCCGGAAAGCTCCTGCATCTGCTCCTGAAAGAACGGAAGCTGCGGCTTCGGTACATGCCAGGTCATCTTCACAAGACTCCCGTACTCTGCATTGGCCTCCGTAATCCCGGCCGTTTCCGTGATGTATTTGAGCTTCCCGACCAGCGTATACGGAATCTCCGCCTGCACGGCATAGCCCTCCACTGCCGTGAGAAGCTCGGCCGCCTCGAGGGCCGCCTTGCTCGCATTCGTATAGCTCCGCACCAGTCCGCCGGTCCCGAGAAGGGTACCGCCGAAGTAGCGCGTCACCACGAGAAGCGCATCATGAATCTCCTGTCCCTTCAGCACATGAAGAATCGGAAGCCCCGCCGTCTGGGAAGGCTCCCCGTCATCGGACTGCTTCACCGTTTCATACTGATCTCCCAATACATAGGCATAGCAATGATGGCGGGCATCATAATACTTCTTCCGCACCTTCAAAATCTGCTCCTCGGCCTCCTCCACGGACGTGATCGGAAAAACCTCGCCGATAAAACGGGATTTCTTTTCTTCATATTCTGCTGTCGCATATGCTTTTACAAATCGCATGACTCTACTCCGCGGCCGGGGCAATGCTGTCGCCCGGACCGTCTGCACTGCCGCCGGAGCCTTCCCCGGAGCTGCTGTCCGGCGGTGCCTCCGTGACGACCGCATCTCCGCTCGACGCAGCTGTCGTCTCTGCCTCCGTTTCCCGTGCAAATACATAGCCGCCGTCATCGGTATAGCCGGTATCCTTCTCGTCCTCCGGGATAATGATGGAGCCCCAGCTCGTATGGCGGTCACATTTTACAGTCGGCACCGTGCCTTCCGCAAAATACTCCGTGATCACGGCGCTGCCGCGGTAATCCTCATAGCAGCCGCCGGTCGGGAGCTTGCCGGATTTCCGGCAGACCTTGGCCTCGACGATGCCGTCCGGCTTCGTAAAGCCGATGTCCGGCAGGCCCTCATGTACGCGGCTCATGATCTTCCGCCAGATGTTCTTATGGAAGCTCGCACCGCCGTTATACTCACCGCTTGCCTTATCAATCAGCGGCTGGTTCTCGTCGCAGCCGCCCCAGATGCCGGCCGTATAGTACGGAGAATAGCCCACAAACCAGATATCCACATCCTTGGTCGTGGTACCGGACTTGCCGGCCAGGCTCATGCCGTCGAAGTGGGCCCGGGTCGAGGTGGAATTTACGTTAATGGAGCCGCTGTAGGCGCGATTTGACAGCATGGACTGACTCATCGCATCCGTGAGAAGAAAGGCTGTGGTGGCCTTCATCGCCTGCCGTGCCTCATCCTTCGTCGTATCAATCAGCACCTTCCCGTCCTGATCTATAATCTTCGTAAAGAACTTCGCCTTGTTGAACTGACCGCCGTTGGCAATGGTCGCAAAGGCCTGCGTGAGCTCGAGATTCGTCACGCCGTTCGTAATGCCGCCGAGGGCCAGTGCCGGATTCTCATCGTCGTCTGTCAGGGACGTAATGCCGAGGTTCTCGGCATAGAGACGGCCGTTATGCGGATTCAGCTGCTCCATCAGACAGCGCACGGCGATGATATTCAGTGAATAAATGATACCGTCCCGGATCGTCTGATAACCCAGGAAGCCCGAGCTGTACCAGTTCTTGAAGGTCTTGTTGCCGATGGTATAGGCCGTATCATAGAACGGCGTCGCCAATGTGGCACCGTAGAGATCGAGGGCCGGCGCAAAGGACGAAATCACCTTAAAGGTTGAGCCCGGCTGCCGGAGCGTATTGGTGGCCCGGTTCAGGGACAGCGAATAGCGCTTCGTTCCGCGTCCACCGCTGATGGCCTTGACCTGCCCCGTATGCTGATCCATCAGCACGAAGGAAACCTGCGGCTCCAGGGTCGTGAAGAACTCCTCCCCGAGCTCCGTATCGGTATCTGATACGAGCTGTGCCTTGTACTGGTCGACATAGTTCTTTGCGACCTCCTCCGATGAAAAAAGGCCGTTGAAGGAAACACCCCGGACCTCCTTGATCCAGCGGATCAGGTCCTTCTCCGAATAGTTCACGATGCTGCCGTCCTCGTGGCGCAGCGTATAACGCCAGGTCACGGAATGCTTCGCCGTATCGTAGTTCTCCGGATTGTTGACCTCCTCATCCACAATGGTCTGAATGCTCGGGTCCTGTGTCGAATAGATGGTCAGGCCGCCGGAATACAGAAGATCCGTCGCCTGCTCCTTCGTATATCCGAGGCGGCTCTGCAGCTCCTCCACCACCTGCTCGGTCAGCTCGTCCACGAAATAGGAATACGGCTCGTTCTTCGATTCCTTCTGTACGTTGACATCCTGAATGCGCGCATAGACATCATCCTGCAGGGCCTCGTCATGCTGCTCCTGCGTAATATAGCCCTGCTCCAGCATATTCGCCAGCACCTGCGCACGGCGCTCTGCATTGTTCTCCGGATGGGTGATCGGGTTCAATGCCGACGGATTTTTCGTAATGGATGCGATGACGGTGCATTCCGACAGCGTCAGATCACTGACTTCCTTATTAAAATAACGGCGCGCCGCCACCTTGACGCCCAGTGTATTGGCGCCCAGGTTGATGGTATTCAGGTACTCTGTCAGGATGCTCTTCTTGATTTCCTCCTTGCTGAGTCCCGGCTGGTTCTCGATCTCCAGCGCCAGGTACTGCTCCTGGAATTTCCGGACATAGCGCTGGAACTTCCCCTCGTGCAGACCGCCGCCGAAGACATTGTTCTTGATCAGCTGCTGCGTGATGGTCGAACCGCCGCCGGCCGAATCATCATCCGCCACCACACCGCGGACGGCACGCAGGATCGACTTCAGATCAATGCCGTTATGCTGCCAGAAGCGCTCATCCTCGATGGCCACGAAGGCGTTGATAAGGTCCTGCGGAAGCTGCTCATACGTGACCCGCTCCCGGTTCGAACCCGCCGTCACCAGTGTAGCGGTAATGTTGCCGTCCGTGTCCAGCACCTTCGACGCATAGGCCGTCGGCCCGATATGGATGGACTGAATATCCGGCGCGGAGTCCAGGATGCCCTTGAACATACCGAACGAAAAGGCGCCGCCCAGCAGGACAACGCAAAGAAGAAGCATGAGAAACGTCATCTTAATGAAATGCCGAAGACCGTTTCCGAGCTTCACTCCCAGGCTGTCCAGATCATATAAGGTTTTATCAATATTGTATCGGCTGTAGTTTTTCATATTGCCCTCATTATAGCGAAGCACCGGGGGCTTTACAAGACCCGATGACCGGGCAGACTCCTCCCGAAGGAAATGCGCCATGGCAAGCGCCCGCCGGAGACGGCCGAAAAAATCCCTCCGCGAGGCATACACAACGCGGAGGGAATATACCGTTTTCTTATGTCCAGGGAGGGGCGGATGAAATCCGCCCTTCCGCTGTCTTTCTTTTTTAAACTTCCCTGCCCTTCTGTTCCTTTCTCTTATTCACAAGCTTGTTAAGATCGTTAAACGGCAGCGCCTTTTCCTGCTTCTTTGCATGCTTTCCGGACTTCTTCTGTTTTGTGGCATGCTTTGCAAGAGATGCCTCCAGCTGCTGAAAGTTCAGCTTTTCGTACTTCGGCTTTTCCTTCTCATCCGCATCTACAATTTCCCAGCCGTCCTTGTTCTTGTCGGCAGAAACCGTAAGCTTCTGGAATTCCGGGAGCTGGTCCATCAGCTCCAGCATCCGTACAACGGTCTGGCGGCGTGTATTTCCATCCTTGTTTCCGGATTTAAGTCCGGAACGGTCGGACTTCATGTACCTTTCCACATAGCTGCGGCATGCATCGTAGGCCGCCTGTGCCTTTTCCGGATTTCTTCTGTCACCCATATAGGTTTCAACCGCATCCATGGTATCCGTAAAGATCTTCGGATTCTTTTTTTGGATGCTGAAGAAGCCCTTCTTCTTCGTGATATCCTGCGCGGCCTCAAACACCTCCTTCAGGTTGTTTCGGTTCTGAACAGCCTCTTCATATCTTTTCTCTACATCCCGAAAATAGGTGCTATATCTCTCATGGAACGCATTCAGGGTATTTGTTCTCTCCTGAATGGTGGATTTCAGCTGCTCCGGCACAACAGTAGCTGCTATCTTCTCCTTCGCAGCATTCAAGTCATTTGCGGCCTGCGCGATCTCCTGATGCACATTTGCAATCAGGGCATCAATTTTTTTCTGACGGACGGTCAGCTTCGGAATTTCATTCTTGTGAAGCTGCTGAAAGTCCTGGCAGAGCTTTTTATTTTCCTTTATATGCTGCTCCAGCTGATCCTTGGAAAGGAGATTAAGATTTCTGATCTGCTTTCCAAGTTCGCTTTCTTTATTGTCTAGCTCTTTCTCTTTTTGGTAATATGGGCTGTCTTCCTCCCGTGCCTCTCTATGCTTTTGCTTCAGCTCATTATATTTTTTCTGAAGTTTGTCCTGATACCGGTCATGTGCCGCGTTGTAATCTGCAACCGCTTCCTCGTGCAGTTCAGAAAGCGCAGAAAGCGGTTCTTTAGCCTCCTGATTTTTGATCTCCTCTTCAAAGCGATGAAGCATAGGGGTCCACGCCTCTTCGTACTCTGTGATCTCCGGATTTGCAAGAATTTTTGCTTCGATATTCTGAAGGAGCTCCTGGTTCTTTTTCAGGCTCTTGTCAAATTCAGCAATCTGAGGTTGCAGCTGTTCCCCCATGGTCTCCTTCGCCTTTGCATATGCGGCATCTACATGGTTCCGCAGCTTCGTTTTTTCCTTTTCTTCACGGGACAGGCTTTGATTAACATCACTCATCGCGTCATTCAGAGCGTTATAATTTTCCTGTTGAACCTTCAAAAACTCATCGAGATTCGGATCCGGCTTCCGATTCTCCCATGCATTCCGAACTTCCTTTCGAAGGTTATCAAGACTGCCATCCTTCATCGCCTCCTCAGCCTTCTTTGCCTCTCCCGCTGACACCTTTTTTCCGGCCTTGATCTGCTCTGCACGGCCGTAAAACGGCATATAGGCCTTCATGTCGGTGGCATCTCCGTTTGCAAACTGCTCTAAAAGCTGGAGACGGTTCGTGAGATACTTATTTTTTGAGAACTGCCTGTCCTTTATCCCTTTAACAATTTCAAGTGAGTTTACACCGTTTCCAAGAAATTCTTCAAGATTCGTAATATTATTCTGCAGATCCCTGTCACGGAAGTCTGATTCCAGAAAATGCATTTTCTGAGCTACCGTTTTAATGTTATCATCCGTCATTTTGTGATGATCATGCAGCTGCTCATAGACATTTAAGTACTGGTCTCTTGCATCGTTGCGGTAAAGTTGTTTATCGTCTATCAGCATACAAAGAGACAGATTTTTCCAGGTTTCCAGGAAATTCTTTTTAAATGCCTCCAGACTGGTATCCTTTCCGAAAAGCTTTTCCTTGCTTTCTCCATTGGTCAGCTCCAATTCGGAATAAATATTATACAGCTTCTCATAAGCGGATTCTGCGTTGAACGGTCTTTCACCGGAATAGACTTCCGTGAGCTCCAGAAGATCTTCCCGGAAATCTATTTCCTCACTCATTTCCGCATCCTGAATGTAGTTGTTCAGTGCTTCGATGCACTTCTTCTGCTCATTTTTATCACTCGGGATTGTATACCACATATCTTCGTCCTCCTGTTTATCCGGCATCTCTTGTGCCGATCCGGTCCTTCACATTCATATCTGCTTCTGAAAAGCAATGATCATGGCTTTATTATAGACCGTACCGTAGACAACTGTGGGACAAATATCCTGCTTTAGGAAAATTCGTATGAACGTATTTCTCACGCCGAATGCGCGCGGCGCCGAAGCCCCCTCTGTCTCCTTCCGCAAGCTTGTGGAAGAACTGCCGGGGATCTTATGATGCTCTGACCGATCGCCTTCCTATTTTGTGTACATTTCAGAGTATTGATCCGTAATATCTGTTGGCACCTCAAAATGCTGATAATCCTTTCGATCTGTCCAGTCTCCTCCCCACTCAAATCCTTTTTCAATAAAAAGTTGATAACACAGATCATTTTTGTTTATTTTGTATTCGAATTCCTGAATTCTGTCCAGATAAGGTTCTCCTGTGGCAGGCTCTATCACTTCTTCCGTCGTGCCATCATCGTTTGTTACAATTTTATGGTAGGGATTGTACAGAGTATTAATATCCACTGCCATCCCAAGCCCATGCTTTGAAATTTTGGTTGTATGTGATATAAATCTGAAATTAAAGGATGATGAATTATTATCACGCATCATTGTTTCATCATCAGCCATGTAGTTATCCGGAAGTACCATGCGTTCGATCGGGTAATTCGCATCATAAAGCTTTTCAAAAATTTCCAGAACATCTTCCGCAATCAGTTTATGTACAACCATTTCTCCCTGATGGGTATTTCCATCCTTATCCTTGTGCAAAACAAGCAGATAACGGAGATCTTCCCGAGGGACAATGCAGTCCTCCTTGTAAGTCATTCCCGCCTTCATTCTGTCAAATAAGTCATCTGAGATTTCATGAATCGAGAAACCTTCTCTCTCACTGATGACCTCACTTTGAGAAAAACGGTTATCCGAAATATGATTGAGACTGCCGCAGCCGGTTAATGCTGCAGAAACCAACAAACCTAAACACATGGTACGAGATTTCTTTTTAAGCATAGTACTTTTCATTCTCTCCTGGAAAATCACAATTTTAGCCAAATCCAGTTATTCGAGTGCCTGACGCCAATGTGGTCCCGGCTTCATTCAGCTCAGGCAAGGGAGTCAAAACGACAGCCGCATCTGATGCCATACAACATTTCCATGCGTGGATTTTTCAGATACCCCTTCAT
>CAVJMS010000020.1:0-44749 GCA_963650995.1 Succinatimonas sp. CAG:777
TTGCAGTCCACTCTCAGCCGGTCTCACCAGCTCCCCTTTTCTGTATCTTTTCTCTATCTGAAACAATAGCACGTTCCTGCCGCGCTTGCAAGGAAAACCGACATAAGCGGTGGGCGGGCAGAGCTGTCAGCGGTTATGAAAGTTCAGAGCCAGTCCGGCCAGCAGGGCGGCACCGGTCGCAAGGACGTTTTCGTTTCCGGCGTAATGTGCGGAGTGAAGCGGCCAGATTTTTTCGCCTTCAGGGGTGGTGCCGAGCCAGAGGAAGGCGCCGGGAACTTTTTCGAGATAAAAGGCGAAGTCTTCGGCAGTCATGGCAGGCTCTTCGGGATGGATTACCTGCGTGCTGCCGAGGAGCTGTTCCGCGGTTTTTTCTGCATACGCAGTCATGTCCGGGGCATTTCGAACTGCGGTATAGCCCTGCATGTACTGAAGCTCTCCCTGCAGCCCGAAGGCAAGGCGTATGCCTTCAAAGAGCTCCCGCATGCGTTTTTCTGTCTGTATGCGAAGTGCCGGATCAAAGGTCCGGACAGTGCCCTCCATGCAGCAGCTGCCGGGTACGATGTTGTAGCGGCTGCCGGCCCGGAAGGTGCCGATGGTGATGACTCCGGCCTTCATCGGGTTTTTATTTCGGGACATGATGGTCTGCACGGCCGATGCAAACTGTAGGCCGCCCATCAGCGCATCGTTTCCCTGATCCGGCATGGCACCGTGAGCACTCTCACCTTCGAAGCGGACGGTGAAACGGTCAGATGCGGCCATCAGGGGACCGGATTTGATCCCCACTGTGCCGGCCGGGAGATTCGGCCATACATGAAGGCCGAAAACGGCGGCGGCATCCTGCAGTGCACCCTCCTCGATCATGCGACGGGATCCGCCGGTGGGGCTCTGTTCCTCCGCCGGCTGGAAGATCAGTCGTACATTTCCGAAGAGCTCCTCCTGGTGCATGCGAAGAAGACGCGCGGCACCCAATAGAATCGTTATATGGTGGTCATGACCACAGGCATGCATCACCCCGGGATAAACCGAGGCAAAAGGAAGCTCCGTCTTTTCTTCTATAGAAAGGGCATCCATGTCTGCGCGAAGCGCTATTATTTTTCCAGGCTGTGCCCCGTGAAGCTCTGCCAAAATCCCGTGACCGCCGACGCCGGTCCGGATCTGATAACCACCGATTGCCTCCAGCTCCTTCTGGATCTGCTCCGCCGTCCGCACCTCCTCGCCTGAAAGCTCCGGATGTGCATGAAAATCGCGCCGCAGTTCCCTGAGCCGCGGTGCCATTTCCGCTGCTTCTGTCATTAAATTCATCATATATACTCCTTATCACCTCGTTTTACTCAAAGCAGTTACATCATAGCTTTATAAAGAAAAAAAATCTACTGTCACCCCGGATTCGGGCGGCAGCCTCCGGCGGCATCACAAAAAAAGCTTGACAAAGCCTTCACACAGTTTCATAATACGGAACATCTGAGAACGGCAAGGGTGTCGAGATGATCGATGACCCCTGCCGTTTTTTATTTGAAAAAAATTTTAGGGAGTAACCATATGTGCAGTATTATCGGATTCTGCGATCGACGCGCAGAGTATGAGGTCGTAAAGACCGCGCTTTTAAAAACAAAATCGAGAGGACCGGATGCCACGAGAATCGTGGATACCGGAAACGGATTTCTCGGCTTCAACCGTCTGGCCATCATGGGCTTAAATGAAGCCGGCATGCAGCCGTTTTCACTGGACGGCTCCTATGTGGTCTGCAACGGTGAGATTTACGGCTTCCGTCCGCTGCGTGAGCGCCTCGAGAAGGAGGGCTATACCTTTCAGTCCGATTCCGACTGTGAGATTCTTCTGCCGCTCTATCGTGAGCTGGGCACTGAAATGTTCCGTCAGCTCGATGCAGAATATGCGCTGATCATTTATGATGCCGAGACGGGAGACTACATTGCCGCGCGGGACCCGATCGGTATTCGTCCGCTCTACTACGGCACCACCGAGGCGGGCACGCTGGCCTTTGCCTCCGAGCCGAAGAATCTCGTCGGTCTCTGTCATGAAATCAAGCCGTTCCCGCCGGGACATTATTATAAGGACGGAAAGTTCGTCTGCTACCACGATATGTCCCTGGTACATAAATACAACAAAAAGGATGATCTCGAAGCGATTACCCACAATATCCACGATCTTCTGGTCGAGGGTGTGCGTAAGCGTCTGGATGCGGATGCGCCGGTAGGCTTCCTGCTCTCCGGCGGTCTCGACTCCTCCCTGGTATGTGCGATTTCTCAGAAGCTTTTGAAGAAGCCGATTGAGACCTTCGCCATCGGCATGGATCTCGATGCCATTGACCTGAAGTATGCACGCGAGGTCGCAGACTTCATCGGCTCGAACCATCATGAGATCATCATTTCCCGTGACGATGTGGTGAATGCCCTCCGTGAGGTCATCGCTGCTCTCGGCACCTATGATATCACCACCGTGCGTGCCTCCATCGGCATGTACCTGATCTGCAAGGCGATTCACGAGCAGTCGGATGTCCGTGTGCTTCTGACCGGTGAAATCTCCGATGAGCTCTTCGGTTATAAGTATACGGATTTCGCACCGAGCGCCGAGGAATTCCAGAAGGAGGCCGAGAAGCGCGTACGCGAGCTTCATATGTATGATGTACTGCGGGCCGACCGCTGCATCAGCGTCAACTCTCTGGAGGCCCGTGTACCGTTCGGCGATCTTGATTTCGTTGATTACGTCATGCACCTTGATCCGGAAAAGAAGCTGAACCGCTATAACAAGGGAAAGTATCTTCTCCGGCATGCCTTCGAGGAGGATCATATCCTGCCGGAGGACATCCTGATGCGTGAGAAGGCGGCCTTTTCCGATGCCGTCGGTCATTCCCTGAAGGATGACCTGGCAGCGTTTGCCGAGCAGCATTATACCGATGCTGAATTTGAGGAGAAGCGGCAGAAATATACGCATGCCATGCCTTTTACGAAGGAATCTCTCCTCTATCGCGAAATTTTTGAAGAATACTATCCGGGTCAGTCCCAGATGGTTGTCGATTTCTGGATGCCGAACAAGACCTGGCCGGGCTGCTGTGTCAATGACCCGTCTGCCCGCGTGCTGTCAAACTACGGCGATTCCGGAAAATAAACCGAGGCATCCTGCCGGAGCAGACTGCTGCTCTCCTACTTTGACGGTTGCCGGCCTGGGCCGGTTTAACCTATACTCCCTAAGGCAAAAGGCCTGTCCCGCAAGGGACAGGCCTTTTGCTGTAAAAAAATTCTGCCGATGGGGCAAGTCCCATCGGCAGAACCATCACGATTTAATATGAAAGACCGAAGTCAAGCTCGTAGTAGTTTCCGGCCTGATCGCGGTAGGCATAGGCCTTCCCGTTCTCATCCTTCAGCTCCTCCGGCATATACGGATCCTTGTCATAGCCCGGCACATCATTCGGACTGATGCAGACGCCATCGGCATTGACCGAAAGCACCTCATCGCCCCGCGGAAGCGTTACCGGCAGCTTGCCGCTCGGTGTGAAGCGTCCGAGGAGGACATCCATGACCGCCGAAACATAGGTATCGAAGCCCGCAAGAAGTGCATCGCAGTACGGCTCGAGATTTCCGAGCTCCCAGGCCAGGGTAATGTTCACATTGGAAATCACCTTGCCGCCGTGCTGATGGAGAATCTCTGCAATTTCCTGAAGGCGGCCGATACCGCTGACCGTAGTTTCCCTGTGGGTTTCCTTCACCGGCCGTCCCGACTCATCAACGTTAAAAACCTCCTTGTTTTCACAGAGATCGAGCTCGAGGTATCCCGGTGTGGCGCTGAAATACGCACCGGAGGACGGCTGCACCATAAGGATCGCAAAATCGGCCTCTGCCGGATCCTCGGTCAGCACGAGATGCTCCGTTTCCGAAAGCTGCTGCCGGAGAGCTGCCGTCGCCTGCGCGGCCTGCTTTGCATCCTTCTGGAAGTACTCGGCATAAATCTTCTTTCCGCTCCGCTTCTCCTCACGAAGCGGCAAAGTTCCGTCATTCTTAAGCAGCACCACACTCTTCCGATGCACGTCAAGGGCCTGTGCCCAATCCTCCGGATTCCGGATGATTTCGGCGGCCTTCTCGGGCTCACGGTACGGATTCTCAAACATGCCGAGGGCAAAGAGCTCCGTCAGGGTGCGGGTCACCGCACGGTCAATGCTTTCGTCGGTCAGCACGAGATCTTCCTTTTTGAAGCCCTCCGGAACCGGATGCGTGTCATAGTAGTCGTTCTTTCCGCGGGCATAGGCCTCCTGTCCCTCCTTCTGATCGAAGAGACCACTGATCAGATCCACGCCGGCATGCGTCACGGCAAAGCCGATGCGCTCCGGTACATCCAGCATCTCTACGCCCCAGTCCATGTTATGGACGATGCCGGTATCCGAATTGATATATCCGGAGAAGCCCATCTGCTTCCGAAGCAGCTCCTCGATGAAGGTCTTATTGAATGCAAAGCCATAGGGCTCCATGGTAAGCGGCCGTCCCTCCCGGTCCTTCTGCTCTTTGCTCTTCTCCGCCGACGGCTTCGCATAATACGGCATGATGGAGGAGGTATGGGCTGCAATTGCCGTTTCGAAGCCCGGCAAATGATACTTCTCGAGCGAGCCCTCGGTCTGGTAAACGTTCCACTGGCCCATGCGGTAATGCGGATCAAAGCCGTTTTCCCGCGCGCCGCCGCCCGGGAAATGCTTCACCGTCATGGCTACGCCGTCCGGTGTTACGCCCTCACGGCTTCCCTGAATGATCGGAATGATGCGTTCAAAAATCGCCTGGACAAGCTTCGGATCCTCACCGAAGGTGCCGTAGCTCCGCTGCCACCGGGGATCTGAAATCACGTCCGCCATATACATATAGCCCTTCTTCATTCCGACGGCATCCCACTCCCGGCGGATACAGTCGGCGAATGCATCCACCAGTGAAACGGAGTCGCCCCGCACAGCTGCTGCGATGCCAAGGGTTCCCGGCCAGGCCGCAAAGACACCGCCGCCGTCATTCATGCCGAAGATCAGCTCACCGTTCTCATTTCTCGAATTGGACACGACCTGCACCGGTACGAAGTGTGTGCACTCCTCGGCCACCGCATGCAGCTGGTTGATCCAGTCCGTCATATCCTCCGGGCTCGGTGCATCCCGGAGAATGAGGTGACGTGAAAACCACTTCTTCAGAAGCTCCGTGGTGCCCGGCAGATGCTGCTCGCCGAAGATGGTCTTTCCGTTAAATTCCGCATCATCAAGGGTGCCGGATTCATCGAGCACCGCCGTATGATCCGGAAAGCGCTCCGTATACTTGCCCATACGCCAGTCCGAGATGAAAAGCTGTGCAATTTTTTCTTCAGTGGTCAGGGTCTTTACATAGGCCTCTGCCCGCTCCCGGGCCGGAAGGCGCCAGTCATCATAGGGCTGAAAGCGGCCGCTGCCGTCCAGATCCTTGAAATAAAGGCCGTCCTTTTCAATCACGGTTCTCGATACGGTACCGATCACCGGACCGTTGGGATTCTTATAATAATGCAGGTTTTCCGATGCTTTTTTTGCCATATGCTTTCCTTTCTGTTTTCTTTCGATAAAGTCGGAGTCAGAACCTCTGACCCCGACCTTTTGTGCATGTATATTATGCTCTTCTTGCCTTCAGCTCGGCAACATTCGCATCCACTCTCTTCTTGTTCAGCGGATAGATGAAGAGCAGCGCCAGTGCCACCAGGAGCATGCCGATCGCCGGAATCAGGCAGGAAAGATCAAAGATCTTGCTGAGAACCTCCGGGTATGCGGACGGATTTGCTGCTACATCCTTCGAATAGCCGATGGTGGTCATCAGGGTGCCGATCATACCGGAAGAAAAGGCCTGTCCGAGCTTACGGGCGAAGGAATATACGGCATAGATGGTACCGTCCTCCCGCTGTCCGTTTTTAATTTCCGCATCATCGATGACGTCGGTAATCATGGCCCAGATGACCATGTTAAAGAAGGTAAGGCCGATGTAAGCAGCGACATAGAATACAACAAATACCGCAGCGCTCTCCGGACGAACGAAGAGGCATACAAGCCAGATGGCGGCAGAAACAAGGCAGCCCACCACGGACATCTCCTTTTTTCCGACCTTGGCTGCAATCTTGGCTGCCAGCGGTGCAACGATGAACAGGGAAGCCAGGCTGCTGAACATGGAGGACATGGACTGCGCCGAGCCGCTGTTATAGTATACCGGGAATACGTACGGTGCCATACCGGTCATGCCAAGCATACCGAGCAGAAGAAGAATCGCAGCTACAATGATGCCGAGCAGTGCACGGTTTGTAAAGATGCTCTTCAGCATGCTGCCGACATTGAACTTCTCGGTCTTCTGCGGAACCTCCACACGCTCTGTTACGAGATGGAAGCAAAGCAGATGGCAGAGGATGCCGCACAGTGCAAAGATGCCTGCAATCACGGTCATACGGCTGCCGGAAAGAACCGTCGCACCGTCTACCGTTACATAAGCGACCATCGGTGTCAGGGTTCCGATCGCCAGGCTCGCGCAGGATGCACCCATGGAACGGAAGGTGGACAGCTGTGCACGGTCCGAGGCCTCCGGAGAAACGGCCGATGCCATGGAGCCGTACGGAATGTTGACGGAGGTATAGAAAATGGAGCCCCAGAGCAGGTAGGTGAGGAACATCCAGAAGGTCTTAAAGCCCGTGGACATGCCGGCGAAGGCCGACTGGAACATCAGGAAGGCGCAGATGCCGAGCGGTCCGCAGCAGCGGCGGATCCAGGGCTTAAACTTTCCGTCCTTCGTCGGTGCCGAGCGGTCCACGATCTGTCCCATACCTACATCCGTGAAGGCATCCACGAAGCGGGCCAGCATCATCAGAAGTCCGACGACGCCGGCGGAAATGCCCATCACGTCAGTATAGAATTTCATCATAAACATGGAGGACAGCATGAAGGTGAAGTCATTTCCGAAATCACCGAAAAAATATCCGATTTTGTCCGCCATGCCGAATGGCTTTACGTTTTTAGTTGCCTGTGCTTTCATTTTTTCTCCTTTTCCCCTTTATGAATGAATCGAATCCGTCTTCTGCCGAAGCGTCTCCGGCAGTTCGATTCGAATCAGCTTTGCATTCAGACTCTCCAGGAAGCCGTCCGGCATCGCGGAGCTGATCATGCCGCACATGGATTCCGGCGTCATGGTCTTCATCATATCCCACATGCCGGTGCCCGGCTTTACGATGAAGTTGGTAGCGAGCTTTACGGCCTTCGCCGTAATCTCCAGGGCTTCCGGTGATGCTGCCATCTCTTCCATCGTATTCCGGATGCTGTATTTGCCCTCCGGGAATTCCATCGGTGCCTTGAGATCCAGATCGCCGACCGTCGAGAACCAGTTCTGCACGCCCTCGGCCCGTTCATTGACCTCCGGCAGCACATAGATGGCCGGCTCCTTCTCAACTCTCTCGAGGGAGATGGAATCCTTAACATCACCGGCTTCTGCGACGAGCACGTTGCTGCCCATCCGAAGCGCCGCCGTAAAGACAAATACCTTCTCTTCGGTCTTCTCCTCCAGCAGCGTGCCGTTCAGATAGAGCTTCACGGACGGCTGGTTGGAATACACCCGGATCTCAGTGGTTTCACCGGCCCGCTGTGCATAGCGGCGTCCGCAGATATGCACCATCGGCTTCCGGCTCCAGTAGGCCTGGTAAATATAGAAGCTGTCCTTCCGGATCTTCCGATCCATGGTCATGAGGCCCTTGTTGTTTCGTCCGGCCACGCCGCCTTCATTTCGCGCAGCACAGCCGAAGTCAAACATGTTCCAGACATGGCTTGACCACATCCACGGACGGTCGTTCAGCACCTTCGCCATATGCTCATGGTACAGTGCCTGATATTCCTCCGAATAATCCTTGCAGGCCGGCGCCGGTCCGTGATTCGTAATCACGCCCTCACAGCCGTATTCGCTGAGTCCGAGACAAAGGTCCGGATGGAGCGCATGGAAGCGGTCAAGCCACGGTCCGTTGTCCTCCGTTTTTCCTCCGTACCATCCGAAATAGTGGTTGTAGCTGATGACATCCGTGATATGATGCATCGGGCTCTCCACCGGTGTCATGGTCACATGAGCAATGGTGGTCAGGCGCGTCGGATCGAGCTCCTTCGCAAGGGCGTTCAGCTCCTTATGGTTTTCGATGAGCTTCTCCGAAATGCCGCCGATCAGGATCTCATTGGAAATGCCCCAGAAGCAGATGGACGGGTGATTATAGTTCTGAATGATCAGCTCCCTCAGCTGCTGCTTACAGTTTTCATGGGCCTCCGGTGCCTTGTTGAAGACAGAGATAAACGGAATCTCCGCCCATACCACAAACCCGAGCTCATCGCAGGCATCATAGAAATCCTGTGCATGCTGGTAATGCGCAAGACGTATGGTATTGGCACCAAGGTCCTTGATGAGCCTTGCATCCTCGTAATGATCCTCCCGGCTTAAGGCATTGCCCTTGTAAAGGCGGTCCTGATGACGGCTGACACCGCGAAGCGGCGTCGGAACCCCGTTCAGAATGAAGCCCCGGTCCGGATCGCAGGAGAAGCTGCGCGCACCGGTCCGTACCGAAAGCTCATCGTATACCTCATTTCGCCGAACGAGCTGCGCCTTCACCGTATAAAGGGAAGGAGACGCCGGGCTCCACAGCGCCGCATCGCATACATAGAGCGTAATCGCACTGTCCTCTGCCGGCCGTGCACCGCCGGCCAGTTCCCGGCCCTCGCTGTCCGAAATGCTGTAAAGCACCGTAAAGTTCTCATCGGCACCGTGTACGAAGCTGCGGATCGCAAATGCGGCACCGCCCTTTTCATCCGGCGTCGGCGTCACCATGATGCCCGGTCCGCCGTAATAATCAAGGTCGAAGTGCACCTCCGGCACACTGATCAGCCGAACACCGCGGTAGAGGCCTCCGTAAAATGTAAAATCCGCCGACTGCGGATAGACACTGTCCCGGTATTCATTGGAGCAGTTGATGACGAGAAAATTGTTCCGTCCGTCGGTATGGCAGAGCTCCGTAATATCCGCACGGAAGCATGAATATCCGCCTTCATGCTCGACCGCCTGCTGTCCGTTTACATAAACCACAGCCTGCTGTCCGGCCGCCGGAATCTCGATATATACGCGGCCGCCGTGAAGAGGCTGCACCGGTGTCCGGAATTCACGCGCATACCAGCAGCTTCCCCGGTCATAGCTTCCGTTTCCGTCCATACCGTCAACCGCATTCCAGGTATGCGGAAGCTCCACATCGCTCCAGCGCTCCGGCAGACGCTCCGGAAGCCCCGCATCCTCCTGTATGAATTTCCAATGCTTATTTAAATCAATAACATTTCTCATCCTTGTTTCCTCCGATCTAAGCTTAGTACACTATACACTTTGTTAGATATTTAACTAGGAGGTTTTTTATTGACACCAGCACAATTTTGCTGTTAATTTACCTATATGATATTTTTGTACGGATGACAGCCGGACCTGCCGTCCCTGTGACGGCCGTGAATAAATGTATCCGGAAATCGGCCACGTCGATCCGCGGCACGGCATCGAAGGAAGGAGAAAAATATATTGAAGGATGATGAGATGATCGAGAACAAAACAAACGAAACAAATTCGCTGTCGGAGCCGCCGGCCGATCCGCAGGCGACGTTTCGTCTGATGACGGAGCTCTATCAGCACTGGGGCGTGCAGGCGGTGGTCGTCACCGATCCGGTCCGTCAGCGGGAGCAGGTCGATCTCGGCTTCCGTAAGCGCATGCATCTTCCGTATCATGATGACATGCATGAAAAGCTGCAGGGCGCCTGGATACAGGAACATATGCTCTATCTGTATACCGATGAGTTTGAAATGAGCTATGCGCTCTTCTCACTTTCACCGGCGCTCTGCAAAGCGATTTCCCTGCCCATGGAACCAAGATCCGGAAATAACGGCGGTACAGCCTCCTCTTCTGCGCCGAACGTTTCCTGGAAGCCTGCGTTTTCACCGGTCCTCTGCATCGGCCCCATCCTTTTCCGAGAGATGAATGCTGCCGGAATCGCGGCCGTCATGACGCGACGCGGACTGCATCCGCAGCAGGAAAAGGATCTGACGGAGCATTATAACCGGATCCCGCTGTTCGGCTTCCGGGAGCTGTTTGTGCATACGCTTCTGTTCTTCCTTCACAGACTGACCGCAGAGAACATACTCTTCCGGGAAATCTCCTACGGGGAGGAGGCTTGGAACTTCGCGGCGCCGGAGGGCGCCGACTATACCATTCCGGAGCAGCCGGAGGTGGCGCTCCATGCCATCGAGGAGCGCTACAGCGCCGAGACGGCCCTCATGGAGGCCGTCGCCGCCGGAAATACCAGCGAGGCGGCGCGGCGATATCAGCATTTTGTTTCATACCGTCTGACGCCCCGCACCTTTTCGGCGATACGGGATCGGAAGAATATTCTCTTCGTGCTGAATACGCTGCTTCGGAAGTCGGTACAGCTCGGCGGCGTGCATCCCTTCCATATCGATAATCTGTCGCGCAGCTTCTCCATTCAGATTGAGGCTGCCCTTATCGTGGAGCAGCTGGATCAGCTGGCCGCCCGGATGGTACGAAAATATTGCATTCTCGTACAGAATTATGCGCGCCGGAACTATTCGAAGCTCGTACAGCGCTGCATGAACCACATTGACTTTTACTACAGCTCGGAGCTTTCACTGTCCGATCTTGCCGAAGAATGCGGTGTATCCGAGAGCTATCTTTCCACGAGCTTCCGGAAGGAAACCGGCATGACGGTGACGGACCGCATCAGCCGGACCCGGATCCGGCAGGCGCTGATTCTCCTGAATACCACGGATCTGTCGATCGGCGAGGTGGCCGCGCGCTGCGGCTTTCCGGATGCCAACTATTTTTCACGAATCTTCCGTCGGCAGCAGGGCATGTCACCAACGAAGTACCGCGATATGGTACGAAATAAGCTTTAAAAAAAGGAAGGACGATGCAAAGCATCGTCCTTCCTTTCGTACCCTATATTCAGAAATCACTCTTCCGTAATCGTCGCCGTCGGCTCTTTTTCTTCATCCGAATCCGATTCCGACTCTTCCGGCTCATCGACATCGTAGAACTCGACTTCTACATCGGTATCGTCGTTTTCATTCGCTGCGTCGTCCGCAGCCTCATCCTCATCTGATGCCTCCGTCTCCGGCTTCTCTTCCGCTTCGGCTTCGCCGTCCTCCGCAGCAGCCTCTTCGGCTTCTTCTGCTGCCTCCGCCGTCTTCACGGCTTCTCCGTCCTCGTCGACAACGTCCTCATCTACGACATCCTCATCGCGGTCACCGATCTTCTCCTCCAGGGCATCCTTTACGGTCTTATAGGCGTCCTTTCCGGCATCTACAGCCAGATTTTTTGCATCAATGGCCAGATTCTTTGCGGCCGTTCCGATGTCCTTGGCGGCCAGCTTGAAGTCCTCCTTCGTCTGACTGTTCTTCAGGGTTGTATAGGAGCGCTTGGCCGAATCCTTGACCTCGGAGGCAGACTCCAGCACATCCGTGAAATCCTGATCCACGGCCTCAGAAAACTTCTCATACTTGTAAAGATAGGATACCGCTGCGGCAACACCGCCGACCAGCGCAGCAAGCCCCATCAGACCGCCTAAACCATTTCTCTTTCTTGACATTTCGCGCCTCCATCCGGGTTCCTTCCGAACCCTTATGTGTTTATGCCTGTGCAGTATGGACTGCAACAGTTACCTCTTCTTGTATATTAGCACGATTTCTGTGCCGTATGCTAAGGAAATTCCTGTAATTGTTTTATGCCTGCGGAAGTGTGAAGCTGGACTTCAGATTAACGATACGGTTGTAAACCGGATGTCCCTCCGTGGAATCCTTGCAGTCCACACAGAAGAAGCCGTTCCGGACGAACTGGAAGCTGTCGTAGCTTCGTGCCTCCATGAGCTCCGGCTCCACCATGCAATGCTCCATTACGGTCAGTGAATTCGGATTAAAGTTCAGGCTTCCGTCCTCATTCAGCTTGCCCTTCTCCTCATCGATCAGCTGCTCATAGAGACGGACCGTTACCTGCCCTGCGGTCGGTGCATTGACCCAATGGATTGTGCCCTTGACCTTGCGTCCGGTGAAGCCGGAGCCGGACTTGGTTTCCGGATCATAGGTGCAATGCACGACGGTGACATTGCCCTCTGCATCGGTCTCATAGGATACCGCCTTCACAAAGTACGCCGACATCAGGCGGACCTCATTGCCGACATACAGACGCTTGTACTTCTTCGGCGGCTCGATCATGAAGTCGTCCCGCTCGATATAGAGCTCTCGGGAGAACGGAACCTGACGGCTGCCGAGGGCCTCGTTTTCAAGGTTGTTCGGCACCTCCAGCATCTCCGTCTGATTCTCCGGATAGTTGTCGATCACAAGGCGGATCGGATCCAGCACCGCCATCATGCGCTTATCCTTCAGCTTCAGATCCTCACGGATGCAGTACTCAAGCAGACTGATGTCCGAGCTTGAATTGGCCTTCGAGATACCGCTCAGGGTAATGAACTGACGAATCGCATCCGGCGTATAGCCCCGGCGGCGAAGCGCAGCGATGGTGACCAGACGCGGATCATCCCAGCCGTCCACCACACCGTCCTCAACCAGCTTCTTGATATAGCGCTTGCCGGTGACGACATTGGTCAGATACAGCTTTGCAAACTCGATCTGCCGCGGCGGATTCTCAAAATCACAATGCTGCACCACCCAGTCATACAGCGGGCGGTGATCCTCAAACTCCAGCGTACAGAGGGAATGTGTAATGCCCTCCACGGCATCCTCGATCGGATGCGCAAAATCATACATCGGATAGATGCACCACTTGTCGCCGGTGTTGTGATGATGCATATGTGCGACACGATAAATGATCGGATCCCGCATATTGAGGTTCGGCGAAGCCATATCGATCTTCGCGCGCAGCGTCAGCGTGCCGTCCTCGTGCTTTCCTTCCTTCATCTCCTCAAACAGGCGAAGGTTCTCCTCCATCGGGCGGTTCCGGTTCGGCGACTCCTTGCCCGGCGTGTTGAAATCACCGCGGTAGGCCGTGATCTCCTCGGCCGTCAGGTCGTCGACGAAGGCCAGGCCCTTCTTGATCAGAAGCACGGCCTTCTCATACATGGTATCAAAATAATCGGAAGCAAAAAAGATACGGTCCTCAAACTCCGCACCCAGCCACTGTACATCGCGCTTGATCGCATCTACAAATTCGGTCTTCTCCTTCATCGGATTCGTATCATCGAAACGAAGGTTGAATTTCCCGTGATATTCCTTTGCAACACCGGAATTCAGAATGATCGACTTCGCGTGGCCGATATGAAGATATCCGTTCGGCTCCGGCGGAAAGCGCGTATGGACGTGATCGTATACGCCCTCTGCAAGATCCTTGTCAATCTCGCGTTCAATGAAGTTCTTGGACTCCTGCGGCTTTTCCTCCAGGGCTCCGTTTTCGTTTCTTGCATCTAAAGACATAGGCTGGCCTCCTGAAATTCTAGTTCATCCGATTATAGCATAGTGCGGCTGCGCTGTTCAAGTATCGCTTACGATTGCCGGGCATGCTTCTCCCGGAGCAGCGCCCATACGGAAAGCATCAGCATGATGCCGACCGTAAGTACGACAGTGCCCATGGCGGAAACGATGCCGAGGCGGTCAGCGAGAAGGCCGATGATCTCCGGCAAAAGGAAGCCGCCGACGGCACTGATGCCGGTGAGGAGGGAAAGCCCGATGGTGGAGCCTTCAATGATGGGACCGGCCGCGGCAATGGTGGTTGGATAAATGGCGCTCATGCCAAGTCCGAGAATTGTAATGACGGCCGCCGCCATCATCGCGGTATGGCTGTTCACGAGGAGCACGATAGCGATGAAGTCAATAAGCGAGCTCACGAGAATGATTTTCAGCTTGCTGACATTCCGGAGGAACTGCGCCGTCCCCATGCGTCCGAGCATCATCATCACCCAGGTAACGGAAACCATGACCGTGGCCAGGGTGCCGGACATGACGCCGGTATCCTGAAGATAGGTAACGAACCAGCCGTTGACCGCATTCTCGAAGCCGAGGTACATGAACATAATGAAGGTCACCAGAAGGAAGCCAAGGTTCGAGAGCAGCTCCCGCGGACCCGGTCCCTGGGAAGCCGGTGACGATGTCCCGCGGTCTTCATTGGACTGCTCCACCAGTGTATAGTCCATGGTGGCATAGGTCAGCGGAAACAGCACGGCCGCGGCACAGAGGATATAGAGAATGCTGCGCCACGGGAAGCCAAGTGCCAGCATGGCGGCCATAATAAAGGGGCTTGTGAAAGCCCCGATCGCATAGGTCGTATGCAGGATGTTCAGATATTTCGTCGAGCTGTGGGTTACAATGTTCATGGCGAGATTGTTGATCATGGTGATGGTGCCCTTCGTCAGTCCCAGAAGGAACACCAGTACATACATGATAAAAATCGGCGGATGAAGCGTGAAGATCAGCATGATGAACGGCGAAAGCACGGTAATGCTGAGCACGATGCGGCGGTGCGGCAGAAAGCGCTTCGCCATCGGATACAGGATGGAGGCACTGAAGTTGCCGATGGCCAGCATGCTGATCAGCCCGCCGGCCACGGTATAGTTCAGCTTCTCTTCTGCAATCAGATACGGCAGCACGGCGCCGAAAATCGTGATCAGCGCCCCGCTCAGAATATAGCCAAGATAGAGGTGATAAACCACGCCCCGTTTGATTTCCTTTGTGATTTCCATAGACTCCCCCTAAACACTGCAGCGTTTCAGCACTGCTCATCAGCCTGTCATGAGGCCGACCAGAAGATCCGGCAGTATGCCGTCATTCTCCTCCCAGATCTGCGAAATCTGTGACTCTGCCACCGGTGAGGTGCCGTGTCCGCACTCGATCGTAACGGACGGAATATCCAGCTTCAGCTCTGCCCAGTCCTTGAAGCCGGCCGCATCGGTCTTCGACCAGGTGTCGGAGATCTCGTAGCCCGAGTTCTTATGTACGACATTGGCCAGATACTTCGCCTTGGACTTATAGGTTCCGGTCTCGCCGAAATACCAGTAGATCACGCGGCCCTGCGTATGATAGCTGATGGTATAGTCCGGCATGATCTGACGGCAGAGATCCGCAATCGCCTTCGACTCGATCTCGCTCTCTGCGCTCGTACCCTTGTAATTCATATTGGACGGATGGTTGACCTTCGGTGTGGCCTCCTGCCAGTAGGCATCGAAGTTCCGGTTCAGATTGACACCGTTGATGTTGTTCTTCCACTGACGAAGATAGCTCGTCGTATTCGTTGCGCCGTCGGCGGCGATAATGCTTCGCACCTGCGCCTTTGCCGTCTCCGTATTCAGTGCGTCAATGCCGCCCTGTACGAGGGTAATGCCGTCCGGATTCACCATCGGTACGAAATGAATGCAGGTATTCTCAAGAAGTGCCGCAACCGACTGTCCCTGATACAGAAGATTTCCCTGCTGCATCACAAGAAGCGAGGCGATCTCCCGCATGGCAAGCTGCGATACGATGTACTCCCGGGCGTGAATGCCGGCATGCACGAGGATCTGATGCGGTGCATTCGGGTTGCCGATCACCACATGATAAAGCTGACGACCGTCCACGGTATTGGCCAGCACGCTCATCTGCATCGACGGGAAGGCCGCCTGCAGGGCATTTAAATCCGCTGCCATGTTCTGATAGGTATAGGTGGCCGTATTGCTGAAATAAAAGTTGCTCGGAAGCGGAATGCTGCTGAGGGTATTTAAGGCCGTCGAGGCGCCGCTCGTGCCTGTACCGGTATTAAAAAGACCGCTTAAGTCGACGCCGGTGCCGGAGGCGGCGGTACCGGCGGTTGCAGCAGCTGCGGCGGTGCTTCCTGTATCCGTGCTGCCCGGTACCGTCGGGCCGTTGCTGCTCACCGTGGTATTCACAGTGGTATTTCCGGTGTTATTTCCTGTGCTGCTGCCGAGCGGTCCGGCACCGGTGATCTCACCGGTCGATGTCGTCTGCGCGGCCGTATTCTGCACAGCTGCTGCGGTCTGCGCAGTCTGTGCTGCCGGCACGGTCTGCACGATCTGGGCGGACGGTGCGGTTTGTACGGAGGTACCCGTTCCTGTCGCCGCAGCGGATACACCTGTGCTGCCGCCCGGGTCCAGGACGGTATTGGCTTCTACGATGCCGGTGCTGATTTCTGTGCCTGCGGTCTGGGCGGCAGTGGTTTCCGTGATCAGCGGCACACCGGCCACACTCACCTCTCCGTATGCAGTGCAGCCAAGGGCAGCCGCCATCGTGATCGCCGCTGTAAGTGCAGCGGCGGATTTCTTCTTTATCATACTGCTGTAATCTCCCTTTTTGGTTTCTGTACGCGGCCGGAAGCGGCCGACACAGCCTGTTCATTATAGATCATTTTATATACGGTGTGAATAAACAATTTCTTACAAGTTTCCGTTCAGCCGGAACCTGAAGGACCGTCCTTCGAGGCTTCGGCCATATCCCTGGCGGAACTGTCACTGATTTAATTCATATATCACTTTTGCTCTGACATCAGGCGAGCGTTCCGTGCACGGCGAAGTATGAAAGCATCAGCTCCGTCACCTGATCGTAGCTTGCTGTGCCGTTTTCCTGCCCATTCAGCTTAAGATAGGTATCATTCAGCTTTTCATGAGCATCCGCCGGTGCGCCTTCAAACTGCGCCCAGTAGGCATTGTTATAGAGCATATCCTGCCGGCTGTCTTCATTGATCTCTCCGTACAGCGCCGTGAAGTTCCCCGGATCCGTACGGGCCAGTGCATTGCCGGCATAGACCCAGGCAGAAACATAGCCGGAATAGTTAAAATACCGGTCATCCGCACCGATCGCTGCCAGCACGGCAATGAAATTTGCTTCTTCCTCCTGCATGTAGCCCCGAAGGTGTGAGAGCTCATGACAGATGGTGAAGGGAATATTGTAGTACGGAATGTCCCGGTTATAGTTTGCCTCCACCGTAAACGGCGAATATATGCCGGTGGTCTGCTGAATGCTGAGAAGCCGTGTATTGAACACCGGCTTCGGGTACGGATATGATCCCGCAAGACTTGAATAACGCTTTCCAAGTTTTTTCATTGCAGCCTGCCCGGCGTGCCCGGCCCGCTGAAGCCAGTGAAGGCCCGGCTTTTTTGTATCCTCCGTCTGGCCCAGGATATCTGCCGACTCAAAAAGCGCTGTTCCGGCATCCGCCGCTGTCCGACTTTTTTTCAGCACGTCCGCCTGCTGATTGATCTCCTGTACCAGATATCGGCAGAGCGCTGTTAGATTTTCTGAACGGTCTTCATTTTCATTACTGTGTTCATCTGCATTGCCTGAAATTTTTCCGGAAGCAGACGAATCCGCCCGACCGTTCTGCCCGTCGGCTGTCTTCTCTTCGGTATACGAAGCGCTTTCCGGAAGCAGTTCCTCCTCTGCAAAGCCGGAACGGTTGTAGTTGATGCCGCACAGAAAGACATACAACACCCACAGCATCGACGCTATAAGAAAAAGATGTCTGAAAAGCTTAATAAAACCGGCCGGATGCCCATGCATCACCCGGTGAAGCTGCCGCAGCACATCCCACAGTACATATATACAGAGCACATACAGGAGAAGCTCTGCAAGTGAAAATGGAAGCATCCCCGTAACAGACCCGAGCATGCGGCTTAGCAGCGGATAGATATGCTTTGCATAAGCCGTTCCAAAGCCCGGCACCCGCACCGAAGCCCATTCGGCCAGAAGCGCCAGCAGATCCAGCAGAGCTGTGAACAGACAGAGACCTCGTTTATTCATTTCCCTAAAGTTTTTCGTTTCCATAGTCACCATCATAGCGCAAGCTGCAGCCTTCTGCAGGTTCCGGTTCGCAGTCCAGGATTCGAAGGACAGTCCTTCCGTATGCCCCGCGTCTAAAGCTCAGCCCTCCTCCAGGAAGCGGAGGAACTGCTTCGCTGCATCCTCCCGCTCCGAATGCACGGCGAAGCCGAGGATCGGCACGGTATTCTGATAGAGGCCCTGGGACTTGAGCCAGGAGGCGTCGGTCACGATGATGCCCACCGGGATCGGTGTTTCCATCTCTGTCGGATCCGGCAGCACGAAGTCCTCCCGGGCCTGTACAGAGGCAAGCCCCATCAGATTGGCAGCAAAGGCCGCCATGTCATCGAGGGTTTCCGAGGTGTCGCCGTCTGCATCCGCATCGGTCTTCAGTGCATCACTGTTTGCGATGGTCTCGCCTTCACTCAGCTTCACATCCGAAATGTCCCCGTACTCCGTCTGATTCAGCAGATCCCGGACATGCTGGTCGATATAGTAGACCTGTCCTTTCGCTTCATAGGACGAAAGGGTCTCCGCATCCAGCACCTCCCGAAGATCCCGGAAGGAGCCGTTTAAGGCATAATAAATGAAGACACCCGGATCGGCCACCATGATGTCAAGATCATGGGACTGATAGAGCGCCGCAATCTTTGCATTCTGCGCGATGGAAAATTCACTCTGATCATTCGGGTTGAAGGTCGCAGAGGTATCTACAATGATCTTATAGCTTTGATTATCCAGTCCGGCCGCCGCGGCGAAGGCTGCGCTTGCGTTTTCATTGGCCTGTCCGCTGAGATCAGAGCCGCCGGCATTGAGCAGCATGGCATAAAAGCCGGTCGGCCGGTTGTGGAGGAAGGCCGAACCCACGCCCCATCCGATCACAATGACAAGGGCGATCCCCAGAAACCAGAATTTGTAATAATCAAAAATATACTGAAGCCTCTCGCCGAAGCTGAGCCGTGCAAGCTTCTTCTTTTCCTTCTCAAAATTTTCCTTTAATGTCATTCCTTTTCTCCATCCACGTTTCGATGCATCTCTCTATTTCAGCCGGATCGAAAGCCCGGCCGTTACACGGTAGACCTCATCAGCAGCCGCTGCATACACGCAGCCGACACGACCGACTGCCTCCCGGAAGATCCGTTCCTCCGGATCCATCGGTACGACGCCGCTCCCCACCTCCGGATAAATAAGCACCTGATCCTGATGTTCTGTACGGAGCTGCTGAAGAAGCTTTTCTGCGTCCGCCTGCAGCTGCCGGAAAAACAGCGGCGGATCGGACCATACGGACGGATCCGTCTGCAGCTGTCGGCGAATGCAGGCTGCCGTATCATCGATGATGCCCGCATCCGGCCAGGCCGCCGCAAAGCGATGCTTTCCCTGCGCCATACCGCCGATCACCATCACAAGCTTCATGCCTTCCTTCCTTTCCGTGCCTCCTTCCGGGGCCGCTGCCTGTATATGCGTCCCAGAGCTGCTCTTCGGCCCGTCCGAAGACGAGCACTGTGCGGACGTCTCAGGACAGGTCGCTTTCTTTAAATGAAGCGGAAGCCCGGCGACCACCTCCGTTACCTCGATCGCCTCTGCTGCCAACGCCGCTGTCCGCTTCGCCAAGTTCCGGAGAAACTGATCTGTTTCCGAAGGATAACGGATCCCGTCGCTGTAAAGCTCATTCGAAACCACAATCAGGGCCCCGACGCTTCGTGCAAGCTTCCGAAGCGGGCGAAGCACCGCATGGGGATGCCCATCTGTACCGTAGACTTCATTGGCATACAGATTTGTGAGGTCCTCCAGCAGCACCGTGTCCCGAGAAAGCTCCGCGCCCTCGGGATCACTCTGAAGCAGCCGCTCCGCCTCTTCGATCGCTGTCGGGCACTCGATGGTCCGATAGCCCTTGTCTTTTCGGCGGTTCTGATGCTTCCGGATCCGCTCCAGCGTATCCGGGTCACGGGTGTCTCTATGCATCGTCGCGATATAAAAAAGCCGTCCCCGAAGCGCTGCGGCCCGCTGCTCCGCAAGATGTTCCGCATATTCTGATTTTCCGGATCCGGCTCCGCCGGTGATAAGATACAGCATCGCATTACCCCGCCTTCAGAAGCAGCGCACACATGAGATGTACGATCAGTACATCTCGTTCACAGCTGCAAAGAAAAAATCCGCAAAGATCCCCGGTGGTGCCGCCGAATTTTGGAAGAATCAGAAAGCGATAACGGGCGAAGCAAAGCCCGGAGACAAGGATCGTAAAAAGCGGATACAGAAACGGGAGGCCGCTTCGCAGGCTTAAAATAAAAAGCAGCAGCACCATAGCGAAAAGCTCCAGGAGGAGAATCCGCTGTACGCGGCGGTCGGCAGCATTTGAAAACGCCCGGACCATGCCGTCCTTCCGTGCCTTCGGAAAGCTCACCACGCTGAGTCCGGAGAGGATTCGGGACAGAACGAAGCCGCCGGCAATGCAGGTGATCGGCACCGACCGCAGAAGGAGCTCCGTCCAGCAGCCAAGCACCGTCAGAAAATATAAAAGTCCGTAGATCAGGGCGAAGGCGCCGATCTGCGGGTCCTTCAAAATCTGCAGCCGCCGTTCCGGCGATGCATAGCTGTGAAGGGCATCCTCCGTATCGAGATATCCGTCCAGATGGATGCCGCCGGTCACAAGGATCGGAAGCGCCGTCAGCACCACGCCCAGCACGAAGGACTGAAGCCCGAGCGCCTGCCCCCATGTCCGGAAAAGCAGTATCAGCACCGCTGTCACGGCCCCCACCAGCGGAAAAAAGCACATCGCATAGCGCATGCTCTTCTCATTCCAGTCCGCCCGCGGCGTCGGGATGCGCGAATAGGTTGCAAATGCAATTTTAAGTGAATCCAGCATACTAAAACCGATGATACGCCTCCACATGAATGTCCGAAAAACTGCCCATGCCCTCATAGACCGAAAGTGCGGCGTCGAGGAGCGGCATCAGAAGCACGGCGCCCGAGCCCTCGCCGAGGGACATTCCGGCATCCAGAACCGCCCGAAGTCCGAGATCTGCCAGGGCCTGCCGGGCGGCCCCGTCCTTCGATATATGCGATGCCAATGCATCGTCCGGTACCCGTGGATCGATCCGGGACGCCGCCAGCGCCGCCGCCGTTGAAATCGCGCCGTCGATGACGATCGGCATGTCCTCCTGTACCGCGCCGAGGAACATCCCGGCCATCACGGCTATTTCAAGCCCACCGAGCTCAAAAAGAAGCTTCTTTGCACCGGACGGATCCGCTTCGACCCGTCCGACACGCTGAAGCGCCCGGCGGACGCAATCCTGCTTTTTCCGAAGTCCCCCGTCATCCAGTCCGGCCCCGCGGCCTACCGTCTTTTCCGGCGGAAGCCCGAGAAACGCAGAAAACAGCGCGGCGCTCGGCGTGGTATTCCCGATCCCCATCTCGCCGGTGAGGAGAAGCGTATAGCCCTGCGCCTTCAGCTCCTGCACCAGCTGATGACCGAGCAAAAGCGCCGCCTCCCCGATCTCCTCCGACATGGCGGCCTCTACGGCAATGTTTCCGCTTCCTGCCTGCAGCCGGCGGTTGTTGACACCGTCCGTGCGGAGTGCTTCCGGAGCCGCTGCTTCCCCGGAGGCCGGCGTCAGCATGCCGACGTCCACCGGATACAGGTCCGTCTCAAACTTTCGCGCAAGCACGGAGGTGGTCGTAAGCCCGGCCGCAAAGTTTCCGGCGACGATGCGCGTCACCGCGCTGTCCGTCTGTGTCACACCCTCCCGCACGCAGCCATGATCTGCACAAAGCACCACCAGCGCCCGGCGGCAGATCCTCGGATGCTCCGTCCTTTGGATCCCGCACAGCTTCATCACCAGCTTCTCCAGCTCCCCGAGACCGTCGATGGGCTTTCCGAGGCTGTCCCAATGCTGCTGCGCCAGACTGCGATACCGCTCCTGCTCTGTCATCCTTGTACTCCTTCATATATTACAGAGGAACGCCTGTGAAAGCTTTTCCCACGCCATGCACGGCACTTTGATACGAAACACGCGGCGGCCTCCGGATGGCTCCGATAATAAAAATGCGGGAAACCGGCCGCCAGACTGTCCGTAAGATAGATGCCTTCATAGCTCCGTGTTTCGACCGCAGCGCCGCCGATCCCGGCCGCCGGCTTCATGAGCCGGCAGTCCGCACCGTTAAAGGCGGCATCATAATGATGAAATTCATGGCCGCGGAGCACCGTCCCGGCCGGTCCGAGCACACTGACCCGCTGTGTTACGGCTTCGATATAGCCGAAGCGCACAAGACGCGGCATACGCACGGCATTTCCGGGCAGAACACCGCACATCGGAACGCCCTCAATGCTCTCGAGGAGATACATATACCCGCCGCACTCTGCAAGCGTCGGCAGTCCCTGCCGCACCGCCTCTGCGACGGCATGACGCATGGAAGCATTGGCATACAGAGCTTCTGTATGAAGCTCCGGATAACCGCCGGTCAGAAGAAGTCCGCCGATATCCTCCGGCAGCGCCGCATCTCGAAGGGGACTGAAGGGCACCAGCTCCGCGCCCAGCTTCTCGAGAAGCGTCCGGTTTTCCTGATAGCTGAATCGGAAGGCTTCATCCTCCGAGACGGCGATCCGAACCGGCGCCCGGACGGCGCCTGAAAGGGCCTTTTCGGACGAAGCTGCAGCCGGACCGGCCTTCTCTGGCGTTTCAGGAAAACAGCTGCACCCGGCCGTGTTTTCCGTCCGGGAACCAAGCGGCACATCCGACCGCCGGCAGGCCTCGTCTGCAAGCTCGAGGAGCGCATCCAGCTCCACATAACGCTCGACCGCCTGCGCAGCAGTCTCCGCCCACTGCCGGACATCCGTAAGCTCCTCCGGCTGCACCAGGCCGAGATGCCGGGACGGAAGCCGAAGCTCCGGCATCTCCGGCAGGAAGCCGAGCACGCGGATGCCCGGGCACTGCTGCTCCAGCAGCGATTTCAGCCGCGGGTAAAACATCGAAGAAACCCGGTTCAGGATCACGCCCCGGATATGACTTTGGATCTTCGCGGCTTCTGCTGCCCGCGCAGCCGGGGATGCAGAGACATCCGGTACTCGTGTAGCTTCAAATCCTCCCGGATACTGCAAAAGCCCCTGCAGCAGCGCCGCCATGGAAACACTGATGCCCTTTCCGTCCAGCACCAGCACCGTCGGTGCCTTCAATATACCGGCAATCTCCCACGCGGAGCCCCGGGAGGAAATGCCGCCGAGCCCGTCATAATAGCCCATGGCGCCCTCAATGAGTGAAAGCTCCGCTTCGCTCCGTCGGCATTCCTCCGAAAAGAGCTTCCGCAGCGTTTCCGCATCCGTAAAGAAGCTGTCCAGGTTGCCGGAGGGCACTCCCAGAACCTGCCGGTGAAACATGGGATCGATGTAGTCCGGCCCGCACTTAAAGCTCTGCAGCTTCAGCCCCCGCGCCCGAAGCGCAAAAAGAAGGCCACAGGTCACCGTGGTCTTCCCTGCGCCGCTCCGATCCGCGGCTATCATAATTTTCCGAAACATTTGATTCATATACGAGAGATAAGCACGTCCGTTCTGTGCCCGTACAGCGGCTCAGCGCCGTGAAATCCGGGTGATGGTGATCGGATTCTCCGCGCGGTGCATATGATAGCTTCCGCGGCGCTCGAGACCGGTGGCCTGAATCTCTACCATCTCAAACTGATAATCCATCAGCCGGCGCTCCACCTCCAGCACCTCCGCAATGGATTCGAGCGTTACCGTGTTGATGACGATCACCACATCCGGATTCAGTCCGATGGCCCAGTCCACCAGTTCGTGAAGATGGCCCTTGGTGCCGCCGATGAACACGCAGTCCGGAATCGGCAGCGGACCCTCGTCCGAAACATTCTTCCGCTCTCCCGGCTTCTGGAAGCCGTCTGCCGAAAAGCAGGCCGGCGCCATGCCGCGCACGATGCGGAGGTTGTCGATCTTGAACTGATAGCGGTTTCGCTCAATGGTGTCGATGGCATCCTGATCCACCTCCACGGAGATGACCTTTCCCTCCGGGCAGGCCAGCGCCGCCTCGATCGATACGCTGCCGGTACCGGCACCGATATCATAGATGATGCTGTTCTCGCGAAGTGCCAAGCGGCAGAGGCTCAGCGCCCGCACATCCCGCTTCGTCATCGGAATGCCGTCGAGTCGAATGAAGCGGTCATCCGACTGCCCGAAGCTGCGGATCGGAATCTCATAATCATCGTTTTCAAAGAGTGCAATCGCCAACCGGTCGAAGCGGCGCTCCCGAAGCTCCCGCGGACTGCCGACCGTGAAGCTCTCCTCCGGATAGCTAAGACGCTCGCCTACCGTGATTTTTACATGATGAAGGCCGAACTGCACCAGCTCCCGGGCGATCTGCGCCACATTGTCCTCGGCGCCCAGCAGTGCACAGACGAAGCGGTTCTCCCGGATCAGCGGCACCATGTCCTTATGGACGCCGTGGAGACTCACGAGCTTTACATTGGCCATGCTGATGGAGCGCTTGCTGAGGAAATACTGGATACTGGATACACCGGCATAATTCCGGATTTCCAGCGGCTCACCGGCATTCTCATCCTCGGAATCCTCGTCCTTCGTCATCCCCTCGTAGCGCTTCAATGCCCGCCGAAGGGGGATCGCACCGGAATAGACGCTGGTATCCCCGGTAAATACCGCCGAAATCATCTTCATTTCCGGATGCGTCAGAATGTACTGCACCATCTCCTCCGTCCGGAAGGTCTCCAGCAGTGCGGGATGCGCCGTATCACTCATAACCGACTGCGCCGTCGCAAGCGCACGGGCCGCACCGATCACGGCATCCGATGCCGTAATGGCCTCCACGGCTCTTTTTGTCAGCATATCCGGATTGCCGGGTCCTACACCGATCAGGTTTACGATCCTCATATCTTCATCCTCCAGAAACTATTCTCGGTCCGCCTGAAAAAGGCGCAGTACCTCGTTAAGATCAGCTATATGATACCACGATGCGTCCGGAATCGAAACCTCCTTCGGACGCCCGATGACGAGAAGCGCGGTATGCTCTGCCGCCGCGGCCTCGCATTTTTCCGGAAACCCGCCGGTTTCACCGGAATCCTTCGTAACCAGCACGCCGGCCCGGGCATACCGGAGCTGCGCCCGGTTCATGTCCTCCGAAAAAGGCCCCTGCATCAGAATGAGATGATCCTGCCGGAAACCAAGGCGCCGACAGGCAGACAGCGCGGCCTCCGTCGGCAGTGCCCGCACATAGCAGCGTGCGGCAAAGTCCGGAATCCTCGTATAGGGCAGAAGCTCCTTCGAGCCCGTCGTGATCAGAATATTCGGGCGAGCAGCCGGAGGGCTGTCTTCAGCGCTTCCTGCTTCTTCCGCCCAGGTCCGAAGCCATTCGGCGGCGTCCTCGATGGACGAGACCCGGTGCATACTGTCCGCGGGCTCCGGATGCGCCGAAAGCCGCTGTACCCGGATGCAGGGAAGACGGAACGCCGCACAGGCCCTCCGGATATTTTCGGATACCACAACGGCATAGGGATGCGTCGCATCGATGACAAGCACCGGCCCCTGCGCCGGTATGGCAGCACTCCGCCGGACGGCCTCTGCAAATTCTTCCTGCATTTCCTCCTGCCGGAGCCGTCCCGTATGCACCGTGACCCCCGGCCCCTCCGGCAGCAGCTGTGCGCCGTAGTCCGTCGCTACATAAATCTCTGCAGAAAGGTCGCTGCGGCTGGCAGCCTCCTCCGGCGCTGAAGTCCGGCACCGGAGCGCCCTTCGAGCGATGGCCTCTGCAATCCTTCGTCCCTCACTTGTCCCGGCAAATAAAAATATATGCATTCCCCGTCTCAGCCCTGCCTGTTCTCATAACCCCGCGGCGTCACCATACGCTCGCCGCCCGGTGTTTCGACCACCCGCGTTTCACTGTTTCCAATAAAAACAGTACTCAGCATATCAATTTCCGCCGGCTCCGCGCCGCTCGGAAGCGCCAGCCGCTCCAGCTCTTCCAGCCGGAAAATACGGCTTTTCTGCCCGTCCCGTCCGATGTTCCGGACATAGCCGCAGATACGATCCCCCGGAAGAAGCTTCTTCAGAAGGTCACAGGCCGTCTGAAACTGCCGCATCCGCATCCGACTGACCGGATTATAGAGCACGAGAACGAAATCCGCCTCCGCTGCGGTCCGAAGCCGCTTCTCGATCGTTTCCCAGGGCGTCAGAAGATCCGACAGACTGATGACACAGAAATCGTGCCCTGCCGGCGCCCCCAGCACGGCGCTGCCGCTCAGCACGGCACTGAGGCCCGGTACCGTTATAACCTGCACGCCGCGGAATTCTTCCTCCTCCGAAAGTGCATACAGAAGCCCCGCCATACCGTAAACGGCGCTGTCGCCGGAGGAGATCACTGCTACCTGCTGCCCCTCCTTCGCCAGCCGGAGTGCCTGCCGGCAGCGCGCCTCCTCCTCATGCATGCCGGAAATAAGATACTTCTGATTCGGCAGCTGCTTCCGAAGAAGCTCCGCATAGGTCCGATAGCCGACGATGACATCCGCATGCGTCAGAATCTCCCGGGCCTCCAGGGTTTCATAACGTGCATCGCCGGGGCCGAAACCGACCGCATAGACTATTCCCATCCTGTTCTCCCTCATGGATCATCATTGATCCTGCAAAAGCTCCGGACCTCGGCATACCGCGCCTACGGCTCCTGCAGCATAATTTTCACAATTTCCTTATCCGTTTCCCGCATGCCGTCATGTCCCAGAAGGCCGATGTTCCGGATCGTATTTTCCACGCCCTTGCTGACAATGCCGTCCCCGGCCCGGAACTGCTGTCCGTTCTGGTACATATGATAGCCCAGAATGCCCGCATCCACGCTGGAGGCGATCTTCGCCGCACAGCTCGGCTTCGCACCGTCACAGATGATGCCGGACACGATGGCCAGTGCATTCACCAGCGTATGGGAAACGGCCTTGAGATCCGCCCCCTGCAGATAGGCGATGGCGCAGCCCGCTGCACAGCCGGCGCTGACGGCGCCGCAATAGGCCGACAGCCGGCCGATGCCGGTCTTTTCATGAATGGCTATCAGGTTGGACAGCACAAGCGCCCGGTACAGCCGCTCCTTCGGGCAGGCCAGGGCCTTGGCGTATTCGATGACCGGTACAGACACAGTGATGCCCTGGTTGCCGCTGCCGGAATTGATCACCACCGGAAGCTCACAGCCGCTCATACGGGCATCGGAGCCTGCCGCGGCCTTTGCAATCGCGCGGTTTCGGACATCACTTCCGTAGTACTTAAGATAGGTGGAGCCGACATTGGCACCGTAATCCCCGAGAAGTCCCTCCTCGGAAATCTGGGTATTGTACAGAATCTGGGTATCCAGAATCGGACGGACATCCTCCAGGGCACAGCTCTCCGCAAACTCATAAATATCATGGATATTCAGAAGACTCCGGTCGCTCAGTCCGTCCTCCGCAGCGTCACCGCTTCCGCATCCGGCCGGGGCAGAATCGACCGCGCGGTCCAGCAGTACGGTATCGTTTTTTCGAATGTATACAATATTCGTATGATACCGGCTGATCCGCACCACGGCCGTATCCGTACCGCTGTACAGCGCAAGGACGATATCGAAGATGATGCCCTGATCGATGGCGGATACCGTGATCGGCACCTCGGAAAGAAAGGCCCGCAGTGCCGTCTTCTGCTCCTCCGTGATTTCTGAAATCACCTCCAGCTCCCGTTCGGCACGTCCGCCGACGATGCCGGCCGCTGCAGCCGCTTCGATGCCCTTCATGCCATCCGTGTTCGGCACCACCACACTTTTTACATTTTTAATGATGTTATTGCTGACACCGATGCTGACTCTCTCCGGCAGCCGACCCAGCACCTCCCGGGCTTTGGCCGCCGCATAGGCGATGGCAATCGGCTCCGTACATCCCATGGCCGGGATCAGCTCCTCCTTCAGGGTCTGTACATAGCTCTGATATATTTTATCGTTTCTTTTCATAGATTCTTATCTGCTTCATCAGAAGCGGTCCTGCAATAAAAACATAGAGGAACGGAAATCCGGTCTTCAGGATTTTCGCTGCCATGCTGCCGATATACGGCGATGCAAATGCAGTAAAAAACTGATTAAAGAAATACAGCGGAAGCATGGCAGCCAAGGATACCACGAGCCCCAGCAGCTTATTTTCCGGATTTTCAAACCGTATCCAGCGTTTTTCGATGAACCAGCCCGTAAAGGCGCAGAGCATGGCAAAAATCCCCTTATAGGTATCCGGCTTCATTTCCTCCGGATCCACCAGAAGCTGTCCGTCGACATAATCCATAGGATAGCTCTTCAGATTGATATAGAGAAGCGACAGCACCGTCACCAGCACAGCTGCCAGGAGCACCCGCAGGTCCCGCGTCCGGTCTCCCTCCTCCATCCAGTGAAAAAAGCGAATGTTCAGATACATCATAAGGAGCGTCGAGCCGGCGCCCACCAGCACATCCTGCGGTGTATGCACGCCGAGGTAGTTTCGGGACAGCATCGTCAGCAGCATTGGAATAAAACAGAGGATGCCGATGAGACGCCGCTTCTTCCGAAGGCACAGCATACCGGCACCGCCGTAATAAACGGCCGCCTTCGTGCTGTGGCCGCTCGGGAAGGAATAGCCGGTGGCGGTCAGCTTGGCCTCGCCGGCCGGCACAATGCGGGCATCCCGGATCCACGGCCGGTATACGCAGGCCGTCAGCTTCAATATGCCGTTCAGCCAGAAGCTGATGCCGCTGCTGATGAGCAGCCATCCGCCGCCCGCGCGGTCAAAGACCCAATAATACAGGGCAATCACAAGGAACGGAATCGTACTCAGCACAAGCTCCGAGACCGTCCAGAAAAACGGCGTCAGTACATTATTCGTTGCCTCGCGCAGATGCTGCAGAAATAAAAGATAGGACAGATCCATAGTTCCTCCTTTATAAGATTATACCGATTCCGGCTGCAGCGGCTCCGTATACTCCGGCTTCTTTTCAGACTTCCGGATATATACGATGGACACGATCAATGTGACCAGTGCCAATGCTGCCAGACCGAGGGATACATATGCAAAATACTCGCTGATTTCTCCGAGAGCATCACTTAAGCAGGCGTCATACAGGCCGTGGATCAAAAACGGCAGCAGGATGCCGAGAACGGTGTACTGCTTCTTCCCGGTCTTCATGCCCTTTCCGAGAAAATATCCCATGATAAAGCCGTAGCCGCAGTGCATCGCCGTAAGGCCGCGCATCAGCATCATGCCGGCATTGGCACCGAAGGAATAGACCACTGACTCCGTAAGCTGAAATCCGATGCCGACAATCATCATAAGCGCAGTAATGTCAAGCTGACTGTACGGATAGGGATTTTTCTTCAGCAGCTGCCGGAAGCTCAGGTACTTTGCGCATTCCTCCGCCAGGGCCAGAACAATGAAATTATAATAAAGAGCGAGGGCCACCTTTCCGACGCCGAGGAGACTCAAGATGCCCCGGATGACGTACAGCACGGCCGAAAAGCATACGACGAGCAGCACGCAGCGGAGCGCGCCCTGCTTAAGCGCCGCGGTGCAGATCCGACGGTATTCGCTGTCTGCTTCTTTGCTCTTTCGAAGCCAGCGATACATAAAAATGGCAGGAAGAAGACTTACTGCAAAGACAAGAATCAACATGTTTTTTGGTTCCTTTCTATAATTGTTTTATAAGACCATGACCAGCGTCCCGGCGCCGATCAGAATGCAGCCGATCAGGGAGCGGAACGTGAACTCTTCATGCAGAAAAACAAACGCAAGCATCAGCGTAATGACCACGCTCAGCTTATCGATCGGCACGACCTTGGAGGCCTCTCCGATCTGAAGCGCCCGGTAATAGCACAGCCACGACGCACCGGTCGCAAGCCCGGACAGAATCAGAAAGAGCCAGCTCTTCCGGCTGATCGCTGTGATTCCGCTCTCTGTATGCGTCAGAAGCACCATAAGCCATGCCATCAAAACAACCACCATCGTACGGATCGCAGTTGCGAGATTTGAATTCACACCGTCAATGCCGACCTTCGCAAGAATCGATGTCAAGGCCGCAAATACAGCAGAAAGAAGTGCATATACTGCCCACATAAAATTGCCTCCTGTCCTTTTTACTTCTGTACATGCTTTAACAGCGCCCGCACAATGTCCTTCTCCCGGAGCGGCTTCGTAAGGTGCTCATTCATGCCGGCCTCGCGGCTCTGCTGAAAATCATCAATGAAGGCATTGGCCGTCATGGCAAAAATCGGAATCCTGCTGTTCAGCCCCGTGCGGATCGCGATGGCCGCCTCCAGACCGTTCATCACCGGCATCATGATGTCCATGAAAACCACATCATATGCCTCCGGATGTGCCGCCAGCTCTTCGACCGCCAGCTTTCCGTTCGAAAGCCACCGCACCTCGATCCCATGCTGCTGCAGGAGAAATTCGGCAATCTCGGCATTCAGCTCATTGTCCTCGACCACCAGCGCCCGGATGCCGTCAAAGCGAACCGCGGAGTAATCCATATTCTCCTTCTTTGAACGTTCCTCCAGGTCGACGTCCAGCGGAATCCGGAATGTCACCTTCGTGCCCTCGCCGAGTACGGACTGCATCTCCAGTGTACCGCCGAGAAGATCAATCAGCTGCTTCGCGATGGACAGCCCGAGTCCCGTACCCGTATATCTGGTCCGCACCATCGACTGCTCTTCCTGTGAAAAGGGTTCGAAGGCATGCTTCTGAAATTCCTCACTCATGCCGATGCCGGTATCCTCGCACACAAACTCATACAATGCCGTTTTTCCGTCGAAGGACAGCTCCCGTCCGTGTACATAAACCGTGCCGTTCTCCCGATTATACTTGATGGCATTGCTTGTAAAATTCATAAAGACGCGCTTCAGGTAGACCGGACTGCCCAGCAGGCTGTCATGCTCTATCTCATCGGTGCATTGATGAATAAAATGCACGCTGCATTCATTCGCCTGCGCTTCGCATACCACACAAACTTCATCCAGGATCGTTTTCAGGCTGAAGGGCTCATGCTTCAAGATGAATTTGCCGGATTCCAGCTTATTCATATCCAGCACATCATTCACCAGTGACAGAAGATGCCCGGTGGCCTTCCAGATTTTTTCCCTGCATTCCTTCGTTTTCACCGGATCGTCTCCGTGGTGATCCGCAATCTGCACCATCCCGCGTATGCCGTTGATCGGCGTCCGGATATCATGACTCATGCGGCGCAGGAAATTCGTCTTCGCATCATTGGCCCGATCGGCATCGATCCGGGCCGCTTCCGCTTCCTCCTTGGCGGTCCTCAGCTTTTCCTGGTATTCAAGCTCATGAATCTTCTGCTCGTCGATATCACGGATCGCCATCAGCACATGTGTGACATCTCCGGATGCATCCCGCCGCTTCACGATAAACTTAAGATCATACCACCTGCCGCTGGCGGCCTTTAACTCCTTCTGGATATAACGCTTCCCGGAAAGCCGTTCACTCAAAGTCGAAAAATCGGCAAATTCCTCCACCTCGGCCCGACTGTCCTTAAATACATTCCGTTCAAGCAAGAGCTCCTTTAAGTGCGCCACTGTGCCGCGCCGGCCCTTCTGCACATAATCGTTGTCCGGCCCGGCCACAAGCTCGTAGGTCATGTCCCGAAGATTCACCACCGCAATTTCCTTATACAAGGTGCTGATGGCAGAAATAATCTCGTTCTTTACCCGCTCCTCCTCCAGCATTTCCTGAAGACGCTTCCGGTTTTCCTCCTCTCTCCGGGCATCCGATGCACAGCAGATGCAGTAGCCGTACTGTCCGGAGGCAAGGACCTTAAAGTGGAGATCCGTACGGACTTCCTCCGAAAATTCATCAAACTCAAAGTTTTCGTTCAGACATGCCGCCCTGTAATAGGTCTTCAGCCATTTGGGACTGCCCTTCGGAAAGACCTTCGAAAAACGCTGCCCCATGATCTCATCCTTTTTCATTTTGCTGAGCCGTACGGCGGCATCGTTGCAGTATGCGTACGTCCAGTCCTCCGGCTCTCCGTCCGCATTCATTTCAATCTTTACAATGTAATATACCTGCGGACTTTGATCCATCATATTGAGAAAAAAATCATTTCCGAACGTACGCTCCATGCCGGCATCCCCCTTACCATGGTTTTTTGAGTTTTCGTAACGGTTCAGCACCATATCGCTGCATCGCAAGTGGTGCTAAGGAATTTGCTGCGACGCCGTGCAAATCCGGCGAGGGAAACGTTTTAATCAGCGTTTCCCTAAACCATTACAGCTTTTAATCAATATAGCTTCTGATAGATCTCCAGCACCTCATGTTCATCAAGCGGCACAAAGCTGTTCACCATCAGGCGCTGCTGCTCTCGGATCACAGCCGAAGCCCAGGTCTTCAGCATATCCGGATCGGCGCCGTATTCCTTCAGCGGCTTCCTTACAAGAATGCTGCTCAGCAGCTTCTCCAGTGCCTCATAGACCTCCTCCGGTGCGCAGCCGAGGATTCCCGAAAGAAAGGTATTTAATTCGGCAATGCTTCCGTCCTGCCGAAGCTCCATATACTTCTTCATCACGCCGGTGAAGATCGCATAATTCGCCTCTCCGTGCGCCACATGGAAGGTGCCGCTCAGCGGATAGCTCATGGCATGTACCGGTCCGCAGCCGGCGGTGCCGAAGGCGATGCCGGCATAGTTGCTGGCCGTCAGGAACGAATCCAGCAGCTCAAAACGTGCATCCTCCCCCTTTTCCGCAATCTGCTGATAGCCGCGGATGATCTTTTCCAGCGCCTGATAGCCGAACAGCTTCGTATACTCGGTGGCCTTCGGTGAAAGGCTGGACTCCACCGCATGAATCATGGCATCGATGGAGCTGGTCGCAAAGAAACGGAACGGCAGGCCCTTGAGAAGCTCCGGCACCAGAATGGCCTTGTCTGCATACATCTCGTCCACGGCAAGGCCAAGCTTCGTGTTTCGCTTAAGAAATGCCAGAATTGAAATGTTCGTCACTTCAGAGCCGGTGCCGCAGGTCGTCGGAAGCAGCAGAAGCTCCTTGTCCTTTTCAATCGGCAGCTTCCGGTCATATAAATCCGCTGCCGGATAATGATATTTCAGTGCCAGCAGCTTCGAGATATCGAGAATAGTTCCGCCGCCGATGCCAATGATGCGCTTATGCACGCCCTTCTTCTCAGCATCCAGGCAAATGCGCTCATACATCTCGTCGGAAGGCTCACCGCTTCCGTACTCCTCCTGATAAATCACATCTGCTTTCAGTCCGAGGCCGCCGAAAAACGGCTCATAGATAAAGCGGTTTGTCAGAATCAGGTCGCCTGCACCCACGGCGAACGCCTCTGAAAATTCCTTTGCACTGCTGAATTTAAAAAGCTCCGGTTTTAATACAATCTGTCTCATCGTTCTGCTCTCCTTCTGCCTTTACCGTAAGGGCTGCTGCGGCGAAAAATACTGCCGGACGGCCGCGCGTTGCACGGCAATCCTTCAGAATATTTTACCACAGCGCGATGGCGCATTCTACCGTCATTCTTCCGTCGGAAGAAGAAACTTGCCGATTTGCTTCTTCTACAGTATACTGCCGGAAGACAAAGAAGATTTGTGAGGCAGCGAAATGGCAAAACTATATTTTCGATACGGTGCAATGGGCAGCTCGAAGTCTGCCAATATTTTAATGGTTCGGTATAATTATGAAGAGCGCTCCCAGTATGCCGTGCTTCTCAAGCCCCGCACGGACAACCGGGACAGTGCCACCGAAATTCACTCCCGCATCGGTCTGTCGGCCCCTGCAGAGTATGTGGATGATTTTCTGAAGGAGGTTTCCGCCGCATGGTCCGAAAAAGCAAAAAGCTACCTGTATCACGGCCGGACCGTCGATGCCATCCTCGTGGATGAGGCTCAGTTCCTTTCGGCCGCCGAGGTGGATGCCTTTTCCGATCTCGTGGATTTCTGCGGAATCCCGGTGCTGTGCTACGGTCTCCGGACCGACTTTCGAAACCGTCTGTTTCCGGGCTCCGAGCGTCTGATGGAAATCGCGGATGTCATCGAAGAGGTGCCGACCGTCTGCTGGTGCGGGAAGCGGGCTCAATGCAACACCCGCTACGCCGACGGCAAGATCGTCCGGGAAGGAAAGCAGATCATGCTGGGCTCCAATGAAAGCTACGTCGCCCTCTGCCGGAAGCACTATAAGGAAGGACGGCTCTGGAAGGCATAAAAAGTGAGGGGAATGCGGACATACCGCATTCCCCTCACTTTTTATCACCATGCATGCGCACAGCTGTTGTAGCCAAGTCCCAGGAAGATAAAAAGAAACGGGGCTGTATTATACAAGGATACACCGAAGAACGCGGACACGAGATACGTGAAGGCGGCGGTCAGGCAGACAAAGCTGCAGGCCTTCAGCTCTTGCTTCAGCCGCAGGTTCCGAAGGAAAACTCCGGTGCAGCCGAGGATATAGGCCACGCCCTCCGGGATGCCGAAGCTCGACATATACTGGAGATACTCGTTATGCGTTCTCGAAGAGCCGGTGGCCTCCTGCAGCATATCGTCGATGCCCTCGATGCCATAGCCAAACAACGGCCGCTCACGGATATAGCCGCAGGTGGTCTTCCAGAGAAGCCAGCGCGTCGTGCCGGCAGCATTGGCCTTGGACGGATCGTCCGCGATATCCAGAATATCCGTAAAGAACTGCCGGAGGCTGCCTATGACACCGCAGCCGGCGAGGGACATGCCAAGGGTCGTCACAACAAAGAACCCGAGCGGCGGCAAGGCCTTCACATTCAGCTTTCGGTCCGTCACCCATTTCACGGCGAACATAAACAAAAAGCCGAAAACGCAGGCAAGCCATGCACCGAAGGTATTGTTCAGGTTCAGGACTACAGCATTGGCAAGCATCGACAGAAGGCAGAGCACGCGAAGCGGCCGCTTCTCTTCTACGGTATACAGGGCACTCGCCAGCAAGATATGGATCGCCAGGTAATAGCCGTAATGATTAAACTGGATGAAGATCGCCGTCGGATAAGCGTCCTTCACCGACAGGTCGGCCGGAAAAATATACTCATGCGCCACGGCGAAGGCGGCCACCGAAAGACTCACAAGGATCGACAGATACGCAAGCCGCCGCTTGATGCTGTCCTCCCGGATGAGACTGGCACTGAAGAACAGTACGCCGATATAGCCCCAGTAAGACAGAATGCCCTCATGCCGATAGATATCGCCGAGCAGCGTGATCTCTGTCCAGCCGTTCACAGAGACGCTCAGCAGCATCCAGAGCATGGCAAATGCAAAAAACGCATAGACCGGGTGAAACGCCGGCTTCATTTTTACAAGCGCAAGCACAAGTATCAGGACGAAGGACACCAGGATCCCCGGCAGTATGGACTGCAGAAATTCCGTATATTCCAGAAGGATGAAGATCCGAAGCCTCGCCTGGAAGGCATAGATCACGACGAGCAGCGGCGAGAGCAGGTAAAGCAGCGACGGGATACAGGCCACACAGTCAAAAAGATGCGGCGTGATGTTCTCTTTCATCTCCGCCGCAGAACCGGATTTCATGAGACCGCGAAGGTCCATCAGCAATTGTTTCATCATCATTCCCCCACAAAAAGGGGAGATATGAGCACAGCGGCTCATATCTCCCGATCCATCATATATGTGCGCTTCCGTCATTCTACCATAAATCCGGCAGCGAAACCAGCGAAACTATGCGGTCTCTTACAGCTCAGGTCCATTTTTCGCACTCTCCTTCTGGTGCTTCGGAGCTTTCGGAGCACTGGGATTCACCTGCTTCTTCGGATGATCTGTCAAATCCACATACGACAGCTTCACCCGCAGATTTGAAACACTTGACGGTCGTACCGCGGATGCGGACAGATTTTAAATATACGCCGCACGCATGGCCAGATATCTTTTATTTCCATCACCAGACCTTGACCCGATCCTCCGGCGCAATGTACATGCCGTCTCCTTCCTTCACATCAAAGGCATCATAGAATTCCTGAAACTGTGCAGCAACCGTATTGACCCGGAGATAATCCAATGGATGCTCATCATATGTCCCGAGATAATATGCATATTCCGGCGTCATGTTCGCCGCCCAGCTTCTCGCATAGGATTCAAAAAACAATCGATAATCAAAATCCGGTTTTTGAGAGGCAAGGCGAAGAAGCACGGATATGCCGCCCATATCTGCGCATGCTTCTCTCTTCACCCGTTCACCGTCGCAGGAGAGTCCGTCCCATACAGTGATCCTGTCGTAATAAGCGACCAGGCGATCCGTCTTCTCCTTGAATTTGGCCTTATCCTCGGCGGTCCACCAGTCCGCATGATTTCCGTCCGCATCGTAGGCAGCGCCTACCGCATCAAATGCATGGGAGATCTCGTGTCCGATGACGCCGCCGGCCTTACCATACACCTCTTCCTCCGGCATATCACTGCGATAGAAATTATCTCCTATAAGTCCCGGCAGGATCACCATGGTATTCCCAAGCGGATTATAAAAAGCATTTTGTGTAATAGGCTCCTCCATCCACTCGTCCTGATCCACAGGTTCATTAAATGCCGCAAACACTTTTTCTGCTTTATACAGGTCGATTTCTGCTACGGCCTCAAAATAGCTGTCCGAAATCTCCAGATCATCATATGTATACTTACTCCAGTCATCCGGATACATACAATGGATCCGGAGCTTATCCAATTTTTCAATGGCTTTTTCTCTGCTTGCCTCCGACAGAAAATCTTCTTCCCGAAGCATATCTTTATAGGCATCTACGATCTTCTCGATGAGCTCGTAAATAGTCTCCTTATCCTGCGCTGCAACATATTGATCACAATAGAGTCTGGAGAGAGGCCATCCAAGTTCAGAGGAAACCACGCGGACGGCATATTCATTCTCTTCTCTGTATCCTTCCGCGCCATACCGTTTATTATCTATATCTCTTGCTTTGTAAAATGTCTCCTTGTCCAATAATGAAATTGCAGAGCTTGCTGTATGCGCCAGAAGATAATCCTTTATGATCTCTATATGATCCTCCGAAAGAAGCTCGTCCAGCTTTTCAAAATAATCCGTTTTTTGATATAGCCATATTGCCGGTATTTTTTCAACGCCATACGCTTCCAATGATTTTTCAAGAAGCGAATACCAGCGATACTTTTTCAATTCCTCCGGTGTATAGATCTGTTCTGCCAGCACATCCCAGATGTCGGTCAGATTGAGTTCATCATTACTGTAGGACAGTGCAGCGATCTTCTTTTCATATTGAATGGCGCCCTCAAAGATCTGTTCTGCCTCTGCCTCCGAATATCCACACTGCGTAAGGACCGTCGTTACGCTTTCCTTTCCGCAGTCATAAGCCAGGCGTGTATAGTCAGACATATGTTCTGTGTCCTCGTAATCCGCAGCATCCTCCAGATAAATTTCCGGCGATGCAAGTCCCAGAACCTTCGAAGAGGCGTCCTTCGGATTCGTCTCGATCATGATATCCAGAACACCTGCGAATGCATATCCCGGCTCCGTGATATACGCTGCCAGATCCTCATAATTTCTGATCGCCTCAATTTCCTGCAGGTAAGGCATCAGCGGGGCTGTGCCTGCCGCGTCCCGCGCTTCCCAGTCCGTAAAAGTACGGTAAAGCTGACCCACGAGCTTTGCATTGTGATCCTCATTCGCAGAAGCGTTCTGCATGATGCCCAGTAAGCGGGCATTGAGTGTGTCCTCAAAGACCGACATATAATTGAAGTCGGATTGACCGGACTTAATTTTATGGTTCTTTACCCACTCTCCGTTCACCGCAAGATCCAGGTTGTCTTTGATCTCCACTTCCGATGCATTTTCCACATTGCTCTCGATATTGGAATTGATCCACGGATGGCCCGTGGCGTAATCTGTCGTTTCCGAAGATGCTCCATCCTCGGATAGTTCTGTCGGCTCACCTGCATTTTTCTCATTTAACGAGGAAGCCTCTGTTTCCTCTGCGGCCGGTACGGTATCCCTGCGGCCCGCTGCCGCACAGCCATACAGATTGCCCAACAGCACAACTGACAGCAGCACGGCCCACGCTCTCTTTTTCATACGCTTTTACCTCCCTGGGCAGTTAATCATTCTCAACCGGTGTGATGACCGGCTGACCGTCTTTACCGAGAAGCACCGTTAATCCGCCGGAATGAGAATCCGAACGATATATGTAATTTACGCCGGTCTCTGTATCCACCCAGATCTCTACAAACTGCATCAAGCCTTGAGAATATGTTTTTTTAAATCGATCCTTTGCCATTGGCACCGCCTCCGTTTCTTTATGTGAACTTTTTTATTTACAGATTACCTTCCGCATAAATGCTTCATGAGGCCACTGCAGCCATCCAGCACGTCTCGCCAGGTCTCTTCAAAATTTCCGGTATACCACGGGTCTGCCACCTCACCGGGTCGATCCGTGTAATCCATCAGCAGATGAATTTTGTTTTCCGTGTCCTCTCCCAGCATGCGCCTAAGATTCCGCAGATTGTTGTGATCCATCACGATCAGCAGATCATAATGCTCATAATCCCGACGTGTGACCTGCCGCGCTGTCTTTCCCTCGCAGGAGATGCCATGCTCCGCCAGCTTGCGCCGTGCAGGCGGGTAAACGGCATTTCCGAGCTCCTCCGTACTGGTGGCGGCAGAGGCAATCTCAAACTGCGCGGACAATCCGGCCTGTGCAGCAAGCTCCTTCATAACAAATTCTGCCATCGGACTGCGGCAAATGTTGCCGTGGCAGATGAAAAGTATTTTATTCACTGAATTTCCCCCTTATTCTATTTCTTCACACTTCCGGCCCTTGCAACAGCCATCGGATCGACTGCAATAGAATATTGCCAATCAAACGCATACGTCTCTCCTTTGCGATAAACTTACGTGCCGTTTTCCTGAAGACGAGTGCAGCAAAAGCCGACCGCCAACCAAAACAGGGGTCGACGATCGGCTGAATGCCGGCAGCCTCTATACCGAGTCCACCTGTTTTCATTCTACCATGAGATACAAATTTTTCAATCACCCCACAACGCTCGCGCCAAACGCCAAACTCCTATTTTGACATAAGGATGGCAGGTGAACCAAAGGAAGATGTCCGTTACCGGTTTACTTCGACTATCTGTTCATTTGGTCCTTCGCATTCTCCAGCTCCGCATAGGCTTTTTTCTTCGTACCCTTTTCGTATTTGCTGAGCTTAACCTTGGCGTCGGATGCCTTGGCCAGCGACTTCTCGAGCTCTGCAAAGTTCAGCTTCACTCTTGCCGGGCGCTCAGCCTCATATTGCCGCAATGACTCCTGCAATGCAGGCTGCTTGCTGAGAACCTGGAGCAAATTCACAACGGCCTGCTTACGCAGTCTTCCGACCTCGCTTCCCTGACCGCCGATCTTCTTGCCGTCATTGGCATGCTCTCGCAGGTAAGCATCGCATGCCTTGTACATATCCATTGCTTTCTCTGCAAAAGATTTATGATTCTCAGGATTTCTCCATGCCCGCACGGATTCCTTGATGGCGTTAAACTGTTGCGCATGCCCGCCGGTTCGTCTCCAGCTGAGTCTTCTGTCCTGAATGGCCTCGAATGCTTCCACTGCTTCCCGAAGGCTTTGCTTTGAGCCTACCGGATTGCAGAGCTCTTCGTATCGGTCAGACAACGCCCTAAGCTCCGCACCCATCTTTTCATGTACGTTCCCGGCCTCCTCCAATTCAGTCTGCATGTTTGCCCGGAGCTTGCGTAATGCTCTTTGGTCATTCTTCCCAAAAATCGGATTGTTCTTTTGCTTCAAATATTTATCGATTTCTTTTTGCGCAGCAACTACTTGATCGCGTGATTCAAGCAGTGAATCACTCTTGCGATGGATGGTATCCATCCGTTTCTTCACCGATGCTTCCGAATTAAGATCCAGTCTGCCCTTCTTAAGGAACGCCGCAGCTGTTCTTTGCACATTTTTATGGCTTGTAAGAAGCGCAGAAAATTCCCGAATTCTGTCCAATACCTCCTGATGCGACTTCGGAAACGTATTCGCTGCAGGCTGTACCAGTGCAGGCTGTACCGGTGCAGGCTGTACCGGTGCGATCACATCATTTGGTTCTTCAAGGATTACCTCCTTCTCCTCTTCCTTGGCATTTAGATCCGCTTCATCCTTTTTTTTAATATAGTTTCCGCCGTCATTCAGGACGCCTGCATTTTCCTTATTGTCTGCCTCGTCTAAGATGCTGTTTCTGCTGTCATCCAAGGCTTCGTTCTTATTTAAACTCTTCTCGTTTTCCTTCAGGAGTTCCGGAAGAGCTGTCTTCCAGTTCTTCTCCAGTTCCTCCCAGTTTGCCTCCTGACTCTTTGAGTTGTCGAAGAAGCCGAACAGGGCCAGCTGCTTGCCTAATTCGCTCTTATACTTATCGAGAGCCGGGCTCAGCGCTTTCAGCGTCTGCTGGAAGCTTGCCGTCGGGTTCTGCTTCGCATACAGCAGAAAATCAATATGGCTCGGAATGTCTCCCCGCTCTTCCTTAGATGTGAGTACCATTTTTGCAACCGACGGCCAAATGGTTAAAAATGCTTTTAAATCCATACTTGTGTCAGAAATCATTCAGCATTCTCTGCTTCCGGCTTTCCGGTGATTTCTGCCCTCCTTTCTTATGACCACACTATACCATTCCAAAAGACACCAATCCGACACACTCGAACTATTTTCTCTGAGCATCCGGCCTCTTCGTATAGCTTTTGTGCCCCCGAAGCATCTTTTGTGTTTATGATCGCAGTGTAGCACGTAATGGTGGACAAATGTGGGACAACGGGCCCTGCTTTTCATTCCGCCCGCACGTTCTCATTTCATCCAGAGGTTCCGAAAATGTGGTGAAAAGGTTTTTGATGCTCCCTGTCCCAGGAATGCGTAATAGAAAGAACATCTGAACGAAATATAGAAAAACCCGGTCACCCGGAGCTTTATCTATTGCACTGCCTATTTTATTCGAGTACCTGACACCTTTTAAACGTTCTAAAAAAACGGCACAAGAAAAGCACTTGCCATTTCCTGCCATTTCCGGCAGATGCTTTCGCAACATCACTGAATTTCTGTTATAAAATGTACTGTTGAATATTAGCAACAATCCTCTTTATATCAACTTGTGCCTTAAAATCAAACTGTAAGTGAATGCCATTTTGCATTGTAAGAAGCAGTTCGCTGTCAATATCCAAAACACCTGCAGTCTCAATTCCGAAGGTTACCACCTTTGAGTACGGATAAGAAATATACGATACCTTCTTACCGGTAATTCCTTGAACATTTATAACGAATACTCTCTTGCTTGTGAAAATCACCTGATCTCTTATGGTCTGAAAGCACTGCACTATTTCTTCGCCGCTCACCATAAAGTCTTCAACCTCAGGTCGAATCTGTGATAAGCTGATTTCTTTAAGATTAAGTAAATTGGCATCTTCAGTGATGCCTGTATTTATAGTAGCCATCCGAAACATCTCCTTTGCGTTATTGAATTTGATAAGTGCTGCAAATACGCAGTCTGACACCTTTTTGTTAAGTTACAGATGCAAGGCCCACTTCGACTATCTGATCATTTGGTCCTTCGCATTCTTCAGCTCCGCATAGGCCTTTTTCTGCGTTCCCTTTTCGTATTTGCTGAGCTTAACCTTGGCATCGGATGCCTTTGCCAGAGATTTCTCGAGCTCTGCAAAATTCATCTTCACTCTTGCCGGCTGTTTGTCCTCATATTCCACTAATGACTCCTGCAGTCCAGGATCCTTACTGAGAACCTGGAGCAAATTCACAACGGCCTGTTTACGCAGTCTTCCGACCTCACTGCCCTGACCGCCGATTTTCTTGCCATCATTGGCATGCTCTCGCAGATAAGCCTCGCAGGCTTTGTAGACATTCATTTTTTTCTCTGCATCATCCCCGACGCTATGAGGAGTTCTCCATTCCCGCACGGCCTCCTTGATGGCATCGAACTGCCGCGCATGTCCGCCGGTCCGGCCCCAACTGAGCTTCCTGTCCTGAATGGCCTCGAATGCTTCCACTGCTTCCCCAAAGCTTTGATTTGAGCCTACCGGATTGCGGAGCTCCTCGTATCGATCCGTCAATGCCGTAAGCTCTGCATGCATTTTTCTGTCTAAATCTCTGATCTTTCTCAATTCAGTCTGTATGTCTTTCCGAAAATCGCGTAGTGTACTCCTGTCCTTTTTTTCGAAAATTTGATCATTTTTTTGTTCCAGGTAATTACTGATTTCGATTTGTGTATCAAATGCACGATTGCGTAATTCCTCCAGCTGCTCTCTCTTATGCTGAATAGCATCGATCTGCCGCTTCACTGACACTTCCGAATCAAGCAACGGGATGCGACTCTTAAGATACGCTCCAGCTGCTTTTCGATCATTTTTATCTCTTGCAAGACGTTCAGACATTTCCCGGATTCTGTTCAATGCCTCCTGATGCGACTTCGGTGCTGCAGGATCTACAGGCCACTCCCATGCGTTCAAATCAAGCGGCTCATCCTCCGGTACGATCACATCTATTGGTTCTTCCTGCAGCTGGATCTTCTCCTCCTTCTCCGGTGCGATCGCAGCCTCCTGTTCTTTTTTTATCTCTTTTTCCGCTTCCTCCTGCCATCGAGGCTTTTTCTCTTCCTTGATCTTTTCTTTGATCAAATCCACGTACGGCCGGATAGTATAAGAATCGCAAAGCTTCTGCCACTTTTTCTTTTCTGCATTGTCTCCGGCTTTTTCGGCAGCATCCAGCTTTCTGAACAATGCCTTCAGCGTCTTGGAAAAATTGCCGTTCATTTCCTGATCATTTATCAGAAAACTTTTAGCCTTGCCATCACCGATTGATTTTTCTACTGCCTGCTTTTCCTCTTCGCTCAAGACAAGCTCATACAAATCATTCAGGGCAATTGCCTTATTCAGATTTTCCTTGTTTTCCGGATGGTCCAGATCCCCGGCCATCGTATCATAAATATCCAGCAGCGTGGTGCGCAGCATCTTTTTCAAGAAGCTATTCTCATCCTCCTGCATCTCCTTCAGGAGAACTTTAAAGTCGTCCTTTTCAAATACATCAAGCTGCCCCCGCTTTTTCGCCTCATTCTTCGCCAGCAGGCACTCAACGAAAGCCTCAAGTCTATTAGCAGACCATGATCTATACTGGGACTTTTCTACCGTTGCATTCGGCTGATGCATGTCCATGTAATAATCTTCAAAATCCCTGATCTTAAACCCTATCTGACTGCGTTTCATCATACCGTAATCCAGTCGAAGCATTTCCGTACTCTGAATACGTGTCTGGTTTTTTGCAAACCTTGGCATTTTCTTTTCCTCCTTGATATGTCTATGCTAATCAGTTTTATTCGAGTGCCTGACACCTTTGGATTTCACTCAAACTATTTTCTCTGAGCATCAGGCCTCTTCGCATAGCTTTTGTACCCCCGAAGCATCTTTTGCTTTTATGATCGCAGTGTAGCACGTAATGGTGGACAAATGTGGGACAACGGGCCGTAAAGTTCAATATTAAATGCTTCCACTCGTTCCCCTCCGTTCGCCATAATTGTATATCGCATGCAACATATTATCAAACGTGTCTCACAAGCTGATCTTCTTCTCCGTCCCATCCATGAACCGCAGTGTAAGGTCTTCGGGTCTTCGGCGATCAGCTCCTCCGGCACGATCGACACATGATCCTCATGGTGGTATGTAGTCCCTCCTTCTGGGATGCTGTGCCTCTCTACCACATTCTTTCGATGATTTATCTGTCACTCTGCGGGGGGAGATATAGCAAGTTAATTACGCCAAATTGTTTTTAGGAAATATCAAACGGGCGCATGTGGCGAGCTGACGCTGAGCTCATTTGATGAGAAATAAAAAGATCCAGAAGAGTTTTGCCTTCTGAGCCTAAAAAGAAAGCCCTGCAGTTTTCCTGCGGAGCTAAACAGTTACGTTATTTTTTTAATAGCCTCGCCTTCTAGCTTCGTCCAGACTATATAGTTCTGTTATGATTCCGTTTTCATCGCACCCGTTATTCGATTGCCTGACACCTTTTAACCCAAAAAGCAGCCGTCAGTCAAAGGAAAACAGATTTAGTCCCGTGGAAGTCATATCATCCTTCTTTCTGCCGACATGCCCGTCAACTACGGTCAAAAAGATCTCTGCGGTGCCGCTGATGCGGACAGACTTCAAATGCCCTCCGTAAGCCCGTCCTTCCACGTCGGCAGCATTAACATGAACATGCAGATAGGGCTTTCCGTTCATCTCCGTGACGCTGCCGATGAGCGAGGTGATCTCCAGCGGCTGCTCTAGCACCGTTTCGCTGAAGCGCTGCGTTTCAATATCATAGAGTCCCATCACAAGCCGATCCGCCGCACCGAGCCCTGCGATCGACGCCAGAAGAATTTTTTCCTTCTCGCAGAGCGCTGTAATCGCCGCCATGACTTCCTCGCCGCGATCCACCCGCAGCACGATCTGTGTTCCGAATTTTCTGTAATCCATACTTTTCTCCCGCATCTGTGTTCATTCCGGCAGCTGTTTTATCCGAGTGCCTGACACCTTTTGCCTTCTTTCCTTTGCCATCTCCACCCTCCAAATTCAGCGCGGTGAGCAAAAGCTCGTTTTGCCAAAAATGATAAGCGATGGTAATTGTTTAGCGCCCTACAACACTTGCGCCAAACGGCATAAAGGACAGCTTCGCCATTTTGAAGCACTGCCTTGCGAAGGGGATACCGATAATGGTGATGCACCAGATCAGGCCAATGACCAGATTACCAAGCGCCATCTCCCATCCGAAGAACACAATCCAGATCAGGTTCACTATAAAAGAGAACGTGCCGCCGCCATAGATCACTTCTTTGCCGAAAGGCCAGAAAGCAAGCCCGGCAAATTTAAAACACTGCAGACCGACAGGGATGCCCACAATCGTGATGCACCAGATAATACCTGCCAGAATCCAAGACAGACCGCCGAT
>CAVJMS010000021.1:0-40212 GCA_963650995.1 Succinatimonas sp. CAG:777
TAGAGCGCCGCCCTGTCACGGCGGAGGTCGTCGGTTCGATTCCGTCCCGGGTCGTCTGCGGGAGTGCTGAAATTGGCAGACAGGCAAGACTAAGGATCTTGTGTCCGATAGGACGTGTGGGTTCAAGTCCCATCTCCCGCATGAGTATGAAGCGAGAAGCTGAGAAATCGGCTTCTCGCTTTTTGTAATTATTTGGCACTAGAAAAAGCTATGGAATGAGTTGCAGAGCTTGCACGGTGAATCATTCCATGGCTTTTTTCTATACAAAAATCTCCGCGAATTCCTCCCGGCCGACCACGCGCTCCAGGGTATGGCTGATGTTTCGGAAATGGAGCACCAGCACCTCCTCCAGTGCAGCACGGTCCTTCTTTTCGATGGCCTGAATCAAATGTACATGCTGCGACACGATGTTGATGCTGTCGTCATAGCGCTCCTCGTCACTTCGCTCAATTCCAAGGGCATAGCGGCGGGCCCGGATATAGTGAATATCATGGCGCCCGGTATGCTGCTGTACGAATTCCTTATGCTGCAGCTGATAAAAAAGATCATGAAAACGGGTGTCTGCATCCGTGAGCCGCTCGAGCTCATTGTAGCGGATCATATCCTGCTGCTCCTGTACCATGCTGCGCAGAAGCGGGACAAGCGGCTGCAGAAGTTCGGCATCATAGGCATCCAGCACCACCCGTGTTTCCAGCACCTCCCGCAGATAGCGCACCTCATGGACGCGCTTCATATCGATTCGGCTGACGAAGCTGCCGCGCTGCGGCTGCGATTCCAGGGCTCCTTCGGAATTCAGAAGACGGACGGCCTCACGGACAGGGATGCGGCTGCAGTCAAACATCTGGGCCAGCTTGACCTCGCTCAGCTTTTCGCCCGGCTGCAGACGGAGCTCCGCGATCTGATTCCATAGATAATGATGGATTTCTTCTGCCTTTGTGATGCTGCTGTCGGCCGTGAATACGTCCTGTATCTGCTCGTTCATGGGAAACTCCTTTGATTTCGAAGTGTTACGTTCGTTCTGGTATACGTAACTGTTCAGCATTGCATCGCAAAGCGATGTGACTAAACAATTACCATTATACACAAAAGAATTCTGAAATCTAGTATACATTCCGCCTGGACCAACAAAAAGGTGGGAGCAATGCCGGCGGCCGGAAAAAATGGACGCAGCGCTTCAGCCCTGTGTGGATTTTGCGGATGAAAACAGGAATTTTTTTATTTTTTATTGACATATCCGGCAGGACGACGTATTCTATGGGCAACGAAAAACTGGTATACATTTCAGGAGGATTGGATATGGAAATGACATTACGCTGGTACGGATCCAAGTTTGATACCGTTACCCTTCAGCAGATTCGGCAGATTCCGGGCGTGACCGGTGTCATCAGCACACTGTATGACACCACACCGGGCGAGGTATGGCCGCAGGAGAGAATTCATGCGCTGAAAGAGGAAGTAGAGGCTGCCGGCCTTCGCCTCAGCGGCATTGAGTCGGTGAATGTCTGCGACTCCATCAAGGTAGGCGATGAAAACCGCGACAAGTACATCGCTAACTATATTGAAACGCTCGAGAATCTCGGTAAGGAAGATATTCATCTGGTATGCTATAATTTTATGCCGGTGTTTGACTGGACCAGAACCGAGCTGGCACGTAAGAACCCGGATGGTTCCACTGGCCTTGCCTACAATCAGAAGGCCATCGATGCCATTGATCCGGACAACCTGGCGGCTTCCATGGAGAAGATGTCCAACGGCGCTGTGATGCCGGGCTGGGAGCCGGAGCGTATGGCGAAGATCAAGGAGCTCTTCGAGATGTACAAGGACGTAGACGGCGAGAAGCTGTTCCAGAACCTGGTATACTTCCTGAAGGCCATTATGCCGGTCTGCAACAAGTATGATATCAAGATGGCCATTCATCCGGATGATCCGGCATGGTCGGTGTTCGGTCTGACCCGCATCATTAATTCAGAAGCCGGCATCCTTCGGCTGATGAATGCAGTCGATGATGTACATAACGGCGTAACCTTCTGCTCCGGCTCCTACGGTACGAACCTGGAGAACGACCTTCCGCATATGATCCGTGTGCTGAAGGGCCGCATTCATTTCGCTCATGTACGCAACCTTCGCTTCAATGATACCTCCCGTGAGAACTATGATTTCCAGGAGGCATGCCATATCTCGAAGGACGGCAATTTCGACATGTATGAGATTGTGCGCGCGCTGTATGAGACCGGCTTTGACGGACCGATCCGTCCGGACCACGGCCGCATGATCTGGGATGAAGTGGACAAGCCGGGCGTCATTCCGGGCTACGGCCTGTATGACCGCGCACTGGGCGCTACCTATATTCAGGGACTTTGGGAAGCCATTGAGAAGGCAGAGACAAGAAAGGAGTTTGCAAAATGAAGCTGACACTGGAGGGCTTAAAGGACAGAGAGGCCTGGGAGAAGGCAGGTGTGACCCTGCCGGCCTATGACATTGCCGCACTGGCAGAGAATACGAAGAAGTCACCGCGCTGGGTGCATTTCGGCATCGGAAACATTTTCCGTATCTTCCTCGGCGGCATCGCAGATACGCTGATCGAGAAGGGCGAGCTTGACAAGGGCATCACCTGCGTGGAGACCTTTGACTTCGACGTGGTGGATAAGATTTATAAGCCTTATGACAATCTCGTGCTGGGCGTTACGCTGAAGGTGGACGGAAATACCGAGAAGCGCGTGATCGGCTCCCTGACCGAGGCCGTCAAGGCGCAGTCTGCAGATGCAGAGGCCTGGAGCCGCCTGAAGGAAATCTTCACGAATCCGGAGTTCCAGATGGCGACCTTCACCATTACGGAGAAGGGCTATGCGCTTAAGAATGCGGCCGGAGAGTACTTCCCGTTCGTGCAGGCTGACATTGACAACGGACCGGAGAAGCCGGGCGCAGCCATGGCGATCGTGACCGCGCTTCTGTTTGAGCGCTTCAAGGCTGGCAAGTATCCGGTGGCCATCGTTTCCTGCGACAACTGCTCACATAACGGCGAGAAGCTGATGAGCTCCATTGTTACCGTGGCAGAGGAGTGGGAGAAGAAGGGCTTCGTGCCGGCGGAATTCATTGATTATCTGAAGGATGAGTCCCAGGTGGCCTTCCCGTGGTCCATGATCGATAAGATCACACCGCGCCCGGCCGAGTCCGTAGAGAAGGAGCTCGAGGCCCTCGGCATCGAGGATATGGCGCCGGTGGTGACCTCGAAGCATACCTATATTGCACCTTTTGTCAATGCAGAAGGCCCGCAGTATCTGGTGATCGAGGACAAGTTCCCGAACGGCCGTCCGAAGCTCGAGGCTGCCGGTGTCTACATGACCGATCGCGATACCGTGAACAAGGTAGAGCGCATGAAGGTTACCACCTGCCTGAATCCGCTGCATACGGCACTGGCCGTATACGGCTGCGTGCTCGGCTATACGCTGATTGCGGATGAAATGAAGGATCCGCAGCTCAACAAGCTCGTGCATGAGATCGGTCCGGTGGAGGGCATGCCGGTGGTGACGGATCCGGGCATCCTGTCGCCGGAGGCCTTCGTGAACGAAGTCATCAACGAGCGTATTCCGAATCCGTTCGTACCGGATACGCCGCAGCGTATCGCGACAGATACCTCCCAGAAGGTCGGCATCCGCTACGGCGAGACCATCAAGAGCTATGTAGCGAAGTACGGCGACGCGAAGAAGCTGAAGGCAATTCCGCTTGCAATCGCCGGCTGGCTGCGTTATCTTCTTGGTGTAGATGATCAGGGCGAATGCTTCGAGCGCTCCTCGGATCCGATGCTGGATTCACTGACTGAGCAGCTTCAGGGCATTACACTCGGCCATCCGGAGAGCGTTGGTGAGAAGGTACGTCCGATCCTCAGCAATGCAAATATTTTTGGCTCTGACCTTTATGAGGCCGGCATCGGTGATCTGATCGAGGATCTTTTCAAGGAGGAGCTTGCAGGCCCTGGCGCCGTGAGAGCAACTCTTCAGAAGTACATGGGTTAAGCCCTCGGATCCGGCATATGGGCAGAAGGAGAACAGTTTCGTATGCGGATCATATTTGCGACTCATAATAAAAATAAGATGATCGAGGTGCGCCAGATCCTTGGGGATGTGGCCACCGAGATCGTTGCAAAAAGCGAGTTGGGCATCGATTTTGAGCCGGTGGAGACCGGCAAGACCTTTGCGGAGAATGCAGAGCTGAAGGCTGCCGGCATTCGCAGCTACATGCTTGCACATGATATGCTGGAGGATGGGGACATCATCATGTCCGATGATTCCGGCCTCTGTGTGAATTACATGCTGGGCATGCCGGGCGTTTACAGCGCGCGCTATCTTGGCGAGGATACGCCCTATACCGAGAAAAATGCACGCATCCTTCAGGAGCTTCGCTATGCGGAGGGAGAGGAGAGAGCGGCGCATTTTACCTGCAATATCTGTGCGGCCTTTGCAGACGGACGGATACTGCATACAGAAGGCATCTTTGAAGGCCTGATCGCCATGGCGCCGAAGGGGGAGCATGGCTTCGGCTATGATCCGATCCTGTATCTTCCGGAATACGGAAAAACCTCGGCGGAGCTTCTGCCGGAGGAGAAAAATGCGATTTCCCACCGCGGCAAGGCACTCCGTGCCATGCGAAGCCTGCTAATGGAGACATTGGCACAGGACGAGGCACGCGGCGGCATAGCAGAAGCATCGGGACAAAAGGAGGAATGCGGACTTGTCCGCCCCTTTCAGACCGTTCTCGTTGTGAGCGACTCTCACCGAAATGATGCGAATCTGAAGGAAATCCTCCGGAAGATCGGCATGGTGGACATCCTGATTCATCTCGGGGACGCCGAGGGCAGTGAAAATATGATCCGCCAGTATGCGGGCGACGGCGTGCAGTCCTATTTCGTGCAGGGAAACAATGATTTCTTCACCTCCCTGCCTCGCGATATTGTTGTCGAGATCGGAAAGCACCGCTGCCTCCTGACCCACGGACACGGCTACGGCGTCAATATGGGCATCACCGGCCTCGTGGAGGAGGCGAAGGCCCGGAGCTGTGACGTGGTCATGTTCGGACATACCCACCGCCCGTTTCTGAAGACCGTCGATGGTGTATGCTGTCTGAATCCGGGATCTATCAGCTATCCGCGGCAGTCGGACCGCCGGCCGTCCTATATGGTGATTCACGTGAGCGAGGAAGGGGACTTCGACTATCATGAGGTTTTTCTGAAGCTCTGATTCTCCACGGAGAGCAGGCGGCGGTACATGTGAATGGCCTGGATCTGCCGCTGCGGGAAAGAAGTCGGTTTCCGTGTGTAATTTTGCTTGTATGTGAAAATGAAATCATATATAATAGAAAATGTAAGCGGTTACAAGGTCCGAAATGGTTCGGGCTATAGCATATGCAAAGGAGATTTGATATGACACAGAAAGAGTTTATGGCGAAGCTTTCCGAGATTAAGGTTTGTCCGGTAGTGGTCATTGATGATGTAGAGGATGCAGTTCCTCTTGCCAAGGCACTTGAGGCAGGACACCTTCCGATGGCAGAGGTTACCTTCCGTACACCGGCTGCAGCTGATGCGATCGCACGGATCGCAAAGGAGTGCCCGAATGTCGTTGTCGGTGCAGGTACGGTTCTTGACCGTGAGCAGTGCATCCGCGCAATCAATGCAGGCGCTCAGTTCATCGTGGCTCCTTCCTTCTCAGATGAGGTTGCTCAGTGTGCCATCGGCCACGGCGTAGCATATTGCCCGGGCACCTGCACACCGACCGACATCACCAACGCACTTCGCTATAACCTTCCGATGGTGAAGTTCTTCCCGGCAGCTGCATACGGCGGACTGAAGACCATCAAGGCACTGGCTTCCGTATTCCCGCAGCTTAAGTTCATGCCGACCGGCGGTGTAAGCACCGACAACGTACTCGAGTATCTTGCATTTGACAAGATCATCGGCGTAGGCGGAACCTGGGTTTGCAAGAAGGATATGCTGACCGCAAAGAACTGGGAAGGCATCACGAAGCTCTGCCAAGAAGCATACGATCTTACACACAAGGCATAAGTCAGGATCGGCCTTTCAGGGGCCACGGCTTCAGAGAGGGCTGTCCTTCGGGACGGCCCTCTTATGCTTTAGACGGAACATTTCATTCATCGAAATGCAGCTTGCATTTCGATGAATTTTTTTGTATTCTAAAGAAGCATGGCAGGAAGCAGAGGGCATGATGCGCTGCGGCAAATTTTTACGGACAAAACTTTGATTTTTCTTATTGACAAAGAGGGTCTTGTTCGGTAGAATGTATGAGTCGCTCGTTAAGAGTCGTCTGAGTCCGTAGCTCAGCTGGATAGAGCAACGGCCTTCTAAGCCGTGGGTCGGGGGTTCGAATCCCCCCGGGCTCATTCTCGAAGTATTTCGAGAGAAGATGGTTTGCTGAAAGGCAGCCGTAATATGGTGGGTATAGCGTAGTTGGTTATCGCGCCAGATTGTGGTTCTGGAGATCATGGATTCGAGTTCCATTACCCACCCTAGCCAGCAGGCTGACCGAGGGGCTATCGCCAAGCGGTAAGGCACAGGCCTTTGACGCCTGCATTCGTTGGTTCGAATCCAACTGGCCCTGTTTGTGAGGCTGTAGCTCAGTCGGTAGAGCACTTGACTTTTAATCAAGTTGTCGCGAGTTCGAATCCCGTCAGCCTCATCTTGATTTTTCGCTCTGTAAGGTTTCTCTTACAGAGCTTTCTTTTTACATAAGCGGCTTTGGCGGAATTGGCAGACGCGCAGGATTTAGGTTCCTGTATCTCTGATGTGCGGGTTCAAGTCCCGTGAGCCGCAGCATCGAAGGTCCCGCAGCGTATCGCTGCGGGACCTTTTCGTTTCAACGTAATAACTATTCTGAATCTTCCGGAAACATGCTATAATGAAGGAAGAACTTTCTAAAGCCGGATCAGGAAAGGAAACCGCTATGCAAAATGAAATGAACGGAGAAAATACAGAGCTTAAAAGTCTTGTGGAGAAGGCGCTGGAGATGCGGCGCTTCAGCTATGTGCCGTATTCACATTTTCGTGTCGGTGCGGCGCTTAAGGCGCGAAATGGCCGGATCTACGGGGGCTGCAACATTGAGAACGCAAGCTACGGAGCGTCGAACTGTGCGGAGCGTACGGCCTTCTTCCATGCGGTCAGCGAGGGCGTGCTGGAATTTGACTGCATTGTCCTGACGGGCGGTCCGGAGGACGGGGAGCTGCAGTATTGTGCACCCTGCGGGATCTGCCGCCAGGTGATGGAGGAGTTCTGCGATCCGAAGAGCTTTCGGATCATCCTTGCGAAATCTGTCGAGGATTATAAGGTCTATACGCTGGAGGAGCTGCTTCCGGAGGGATTCGGACCGTCGAATTTAAAGTAAACGTAACAAAACAATACATCGCTGCATCCTTTTACGGTGCAGCGGTTCAGAAAAGGAGAAAATTTATGTCTACACCACACAACAAGGCCGCGGCCGGCGACATTGCCAAAACCGTCCTGATGCCGGGCGATCCGCTGCGGGCAAAATTCATTGCAGAAACCTATCTGGAGAATCCGGTATGCTTTAATACGGTCCGCAACATGCTGGGCTATACCGGTACCTATCACGGAAAGCAGATTTCGGTGATGGGCGGCGGCATGGGTATGCCGTCGGTCGGCATTTATACCTATGAGCTGTTCCATTTCTATGATGTGGACAACATTATCCGCATCGGATCGGCCGGTGCGATTCAGCCGGAGGTGAATCTGAAGGATGTCATCATTGCCATGGGCGCCTGCACGGATTCAAATTATGCTGCACAGTATGAGTTGCCGGGAACCTTTGCACCGATTGCAGATTACGGTCTTATGAAGAAGGCCGTGGACGCCGCGGAGCGGCTGGGCGTGTCGACGAAGCTCGGAAATGTCCTCTCCTCCGATATTTTCTATGATGCACGGCCGGATGTGAACGCGCGCTGGGCACGTATGGGCGTGATGGCAGTGGAAATGGAGGCTGCGGCCCTGTATATGAATGCAGCCTATGCGCACAAGCATGCGCTGTGCATGCTGACGGTGTCGGATCAGCTGAACCGGGACGAGCATCTGAATGCGGATGAGCGTCAGACAGGCTTTGATGCCATGATGCGGGTTGCACTGGAGCTTGGCTGAGAAAGAAAAAAATGTGTTGCAAGGGACTTCCGCTCATCCGAACGGAGGTCCTTTGCTGTTTATTCTTCGGTACCGGCGGATGGCGTATCGCCAAGCGATGCAGCGCTGCGGTGCCAAACAGATACGATATTTTTACAGAGGATGAAAACCATGATCAATTATTCAGAAGATAAGACAATGTATCATATCGGCGTTGCACCGGGACAGGTAGGAAAATATGTCATTCTCCCGGGGGATCCGAAGCGCTGTGAGAAGATTGCGGCCTACTTCGAGCATCCGGTCTTTGTAGCGGACCGCCGTGAATTCGTGACCTATACCGGAACATTGGACGGCGTACCGGTATCGGTGACCTCCACCGGCATCGGCGGGCCGTCGGCCTCCATCGCGATGGAGGAGCTTCATATGTGCGGCGCGGATACCTTCCTTAGAGTCGGTACAGCGGGCGGCATGGACCTCGATGTGCAGGCCGGTGATGTCGTCATTGCCAGCGGCGCTGTGCGGATGGAGGGCACCTCCAGGGAATATGCGCCGATCGAATGGCCGGCGGTTGCGGACTTCGAGGTGGAGCATGCGCTGTATCAGGCGGCCGCGCAGCTTGGCTACCGCCGTCATGTGGGCGTAGTGGAGTGTAAGGATGCCTTTTACGGGCAGCATAAGCCGGAGGAGCTTCCGGTCAGCTATGAGCTCCTGAATAAGTGGCAGGCCTGGCTTCGGCTGGGCTGCAAGGCGTCGGAGATGGAGTCTGCGGCACTGTTTACCGTGGCGTCGTATCTTCACGTGCGGGCCGGTGCGGTGCTCTTTATCATGTCCAACCAGGAACGTGTCAAAAAAGGCCTGAGCAACGAGATCGAGCACGATACAGATAAGGCGATCCGCACGGCTATCGAGGCGATCCGCATCCTGATTAAAGAGGATCAGAAGAGATGAACCGGATGAAGCCGCAAGAGAGCAGTACAGAACAGGAGGAAGGCTTCGTGCAGCCGGTCAGACGGAGGAGCCGCAGGACGCCGGAGGTGCCGGGGAGCGGCACGGCGCGGGATGAATTCTTCATGCAGATGGCGATCCGGGAGGCCGTAAAGGCCGGGAAGCACGGCGATGTGCCGATCGGCTGTGTCATCGTATACGATGCGAGCCGTCCGGACAGCAAGGCGGACCGGCATGCGGAGGCGCTGGACATCCCGGCGGATAGGATTCTTGGCCGCGGCCATAATCGGAGAAACAAGGACCGGAACGCCCTGATGCATGCCGAGATTTCCGCGATCCGCGCGGCCTGCCGGAAGCTGCAGGACTGGCGGGTGGAGGACTGCACGCTGTATGTCACGCTGGAGCCCTGTCCTATGTGTGCCGGCGCCATCCTTCAGGCCCGCATCCCGCGGGTGGTGATCGGCGCCATGAATGCGAAGGCCGGCTGCTGCGGCTCGGTGCTCGACATGCTGCATGTACAGGCCTTCAATCATCGATGCGAGGTCCGAACCGGGGTCCTGCAGGCGGACTGCACGAAGCTGATGACGGATTTTTTTCGGACACTGCGGGAAGAGAAAGGCTGAAAGGGAGGAACCTGACATATGGAAAAGAAGGGTCGATGCATCATTGCAGGCGCTGGGGATTTCTTCGGACTGCCGTTTCCGCCGGCTGCGGACGATTACGTCATCGCGGCCGATGCGGGCTATGAGAACCTTCGCGGCGCCGGCATTCGCCCAAACCTCGTGGTGGGCGATTTTGACTCCATGCAGGTGGAGGGCGTGCAGGGCACGACGGGACCGGTGCGGGATCTTGATATTTTTGCGGACGCGGAGAAGGCGGACTATCTTCAGCATCTCCGGCATATAAAGCTCGACGGCATTGAGACCCGGGTGATCGATCCGGTGAAAAATGACCCGGACATGCTGGCCTGTGTCCGGATCGGCATGGAGCTTGGCTATCGCTCCTTCCATCTCGTCGGCGGTACGGGGAAGCGGATGGATCATTCGCTTGCGAATATAGAGATCCTCGGCTTCCTCGCAAAGCAGGGAATGCATGGCTTCCTGTACGGAGAGCATCAGCTGATCCGGGCGATCCGCAACGAAACGGTGCGTTTTCCGAAGGAGATGCGCGGCTATTTTTCGGCGCTGGCGCTGAGCGATCAGTGCATCGGCGTGACGGAACGAGGCTTCAAATATATCGTCACGGATGTCGTGCTGAACAATACCATGCCGACCGGCCTGAGCAACGAATTTGTCGGAACGGAGGCAGAGATTTCGGTCTGTGAAGGGACGCTGCTGCTGATGTATGATTACGGAGCAGCAGCGCGATGCTTGTAAGTAAAAAAAGCCTATGTTAGGATGATTATAGAAGAAGGTCAGCTTTGCTGTGACTGTAGAAAAGAGGTGGTGCACATGGGACGTATTGACAGCGAAACCAAAGAATATGTGAAGCGGCCGGAGGTATTTGCGGACCTGTTTGATCATTTAATTTATGACGGCAAAAATGTCATCAAGCCGGGGGAGTTATCCGAACTCGACACAACCGGAACATTCATTCCTTTCGATGGAAATGGGAAGGCCTTTCCGGTGCAAAAGTACCGTGATGCACTGAAAAGTGCAGTGGTTATGGAGGATGCAAAGGCGGCTTATGCGCTCATCCTTGGCGTGGAAAATCAAACCGACATACATTACGCTATGCCGGTTCGGAATATGGGATATGACGCATATAATTACGCGGCACAGGTAACGGCTATCGCCAGAAAGAATAGAAAAAACAAGGATGCGGATAACAGTACAGATTTTTTGTCCGGTCTGCAAAAAGAGGATAAAATTACACCTGTAGTCACACTGGTTGTATATTTCGGGCAGAAACCGTGGGACGGTCCCATGAGTCTCCATGCAATGCTGGCGACGGCAGATAGGAAGATTTTGGAATTTGTGCCGGATTATAAAATCAATCTCATCGCACCGGTTTCCATGAAGGATGCCGACATCGATAAGTTCACTTCAAGCTTCAGAGAACTTGCAGCATTTATTAAATGTGGAAAAGATAAATGGGCTATGAGCAAACTGGCTGAAGAAGATCGATTCAGACACATGGATCCGTTAGTTGCAAATATTGCCAACGATGTTACGGGATCCGGATTAAAAATAGAAATTAACGAGAAAGGAGAAGTTGATATGTGTGTAGCAATTGCAGGAATCAGGGAAGACGGCAGGGCTGAAGGAAGAGCTGAAGGGGAATTGAAGCGTGCGGTTGAAACCGCAAAAAAAATGATTGCGGCCGGTAAACTGACAATGGATGAAATAGCAGAATATACGGAACTCCCTCTTTCTGAGATTGAAAAACTGATTGAGTAATTTTGTTTGGCTGTAACCGCTCAGCAGGGTCTGTAACTTGCTTGAGCGGTTACATTTTGTCCTACATTTGTCCGCATGCGGCATTTATACTATGGCTGAACAGTTACGGATATAGATGAGATAAGGATTTTTTCGGTCGTATAATTTCCGATTTTCGAACATGATGCAATGGAGAAGGGAGCGCAATATGCCGAAGCCACAGGAACGAGCTGCCATAGAGGAGACGATTTTTAATGCGCGTGAAGGGATCACAAAGAGCGCTGTAAGTATTCTGAGTACGTATCAGAACAGCAATAAGCCGGTTCCGCCGGAGCTTGCGAACCTGAGCATCTTGCTTAAAAATATGCAGAACGGTGATGCGGACGGCATGGACCAGCGTCTGGATGCGTTGATTGAAGCTTCCAGGAAGTATAAGGAAAAAAATGAGTCCGTCTTTCATCGTATTCTCCGCTTTTTGCATCTTGTGGATGAGGAACCGGCAAAGCAGGAGGTTGAAACGCTTCTTGATCAGCTGGAGACGCTGAAGGAAGGTATTTTAAGCCGGAATATGCTGGAACCGGATTCTACAGAGTACGAGAGAGAAAATCAGCCGCAGCCGGAGGTACAGCTTCGTACCTCTCAGATGAGCATGCAGCCATCGCCGCAGATGCAGAGAGCACCGGAGAACAGTGCTCCGACGATGAGGGCAGCGCAGCCGAATGTGAGATCATCCATGCCGGGGCAGAAAAATGCAAATGGCTTTTCGGCACAGCATGTCATTGATTTCACCATTTCTGCGCAGCAGCCAAAGAAGTCCGCCGCACCGGCCGCAGCTGAAACGGTAAAAAAAGAACCGGAGTTTACAATGCAGGAGCAGCCGGCATTTCGCCGGTCCTTTGAAGCAGCGCCGCAGCAGGAAGTGAAGCCTGAAAATCAGGAAGATATTTCCGTGAAGCAGCCGGAAGTAACGAATCGTCCGGAGAACGGCCCGGTGAAGTCTGAGGAACCGAGTCATCCGGAAAACGACCCGAAGCAGCCGAACGAGCAGAAGGAAGAAGAAACGGAAAAGAATGCAGAAAACAATGCAGAAAACAAGGACGATCCGATCGAAGAAACGGAGAAAGAAGCTTCCGAAGAAATAAAAAAAGAAGCCCCCGTGGAACAGAAGTCGGAAAGAGAAACAGCGAAACCGAATACAGACTCGAATCAAAAAGCGTCAAGCAGTTTGTATGATATGTGGAACGTGCCGAGACCGGAGAAAACCAAGGAAAAAACTGAAAACAACGGTAAAATCGAAACAAAAGGTGAACCTGCAGTTTTTGCGATCAATACGGAGGAAAAGCCGGTCCGGACGGAGCCTGTGGATGAAATGGCAGATGAGAAAACACGGGTGCAGAGAAGACAAGCACATATTGCCAGAGAGTATTTAACGCTGAATGAATACCAGGACCTGTGCGATCGGTATTCGTCAATTAAAAAAGTGGATGGCAAAGACGAGAAAATCCATTCACTGGATTCGAACGAAATTGATCTTTTAAAGATTTTGAATGAAAAAGTAAAAGAAGACTATGGCGCGAACAGCCGGCAGGCAAAGTATATGGAGCATCGCATCACTTGCCTCGAAAACATTGAGAATTTAAAGAAAACAGCGGAGGATACTTTCCGGAAACAGCCGGGAGCAGATCTGGAGATAAAAAAAGAAGGTCAGGCCATAAGGTATATGCTGAAGGATGTTTCTCAGGCGAGCATGCAGCAGACCAATCATGGATGTTGGTCGGTTGCGCTCGCATCTTTGCTCGGACAGAAAGGGGTAAAGCTGGATCAGGAGACGATTCGTGCCTATCGTCCGGACAAAAGCTATGGGGATCAAGAGGATATTCTGGCATGCAGCAGTGATGCAAAGGGGAACAGCTTGGATTTGTACCGTGATCTGATTATGGATATTGTGCCGGATACAGCCATGACGAAAGCGGACTATATTTTGACCAAATCAAACCCGACTGCAAAAGATGAAGCCGACTATAGAGCGGCCGCAAAGAAAAGCTTGAACGATATCATTCGCAAGGCAGTGATTGAAGACCAGGCTGCATTGGCATTCAATGCAGCCGGACATTATCTCACGGTTTGCGGCGCAGAACAGGATGAAAAAGGCGAGATCACAAATGTCTATTTCTTTGATCCGCTGAAGCAGGGGATACAGCCGTATACACTGGATGCGTTTCTTAACCAATCTCTTGCGAAGAAAACACAGCCTGCCAGCATAACGTACAGATTTGACGCGTATTGGCTGCATAATCTGACGAATGACAAAGGAAAACTGAAGCTGAACGACGAGCTTGAGTCCTGTATGGCAGATGTACTGTCTTATGAAAATGATGAGCTCAAGATTGGAAAAAAATTTGTAGACTTAGGGACCGGCAGTTGTAATTATGTCACTCGTGCATATGGAGGATGCAGCTATACGACATATCTGCCGGAAACATTGCACAGATATGAGAAAATCTACCGGAAGGAAGAGGACAAAAATCTTAATCAGAAAAAAACCGAAGCTGCGGTGATGAAGAACTCGCAGGAGAAGGAAAATAAGAAGCCGGTTGAAAACTCAAAGAAGAATGAGAAGGAAAATGCAGCCGGAACGAAGATAGAAAAGACAGATAAAAGCAGTGGAACAGAAAAGAAAGAGAAGAAAGGGGAGAAAAAAGAGAAAAAGGACGGCAGGAAAATCAAAGATACAGTTACAAAAACCGGTAAATCTTCAGATCCAGAAAAAACATCTGCGAATCAGAATCGAAAGGAGAAAAGCATAATTTCAAATCCGAAAAAGAATGCCGGATTATTTACAATCGATCCAAAGCTTGCAGCTTTGGAGAAAAGTGAGCTCCAAAAGTTCCTATCTGAGAAATTAGAATCAAATAAAGAAAAACAGGCAAAATCCCGTAATTTCTCGACAGGCAGCAAAGAAACAAAGCGTAACAGCTTTCAAAGATAAAATGTAATTGTTTAGCACCACCGAAAAAAGCTATAAAATGTTGAGCTGAGCTTGCTCGGCGAAGCATTTATATGCTTTTTTCGGTGGCGGTCAAGGCGCGAAGCGCCTCTGAACCGATACATCGCGCATCGCAAAGCGATGCAGCGATACGGTGCTAAACAGTTACGATAAAATAAAAGTGCAGCAGTTCAGCCGGGATGCGAGATGCCCCGGCTGAACTTTATTTTTGTCCTACATTTGTCTACGGATATCCGTTATACTAGGGCTAAGTTAAAACGAAAACGAAATACAATTTGTCTGCATCACGGTGAATTTCATGAAACCACTTGCAGCATGGAGAGGAGTCAAATATGCCGAATATACCAAAAACATCCGCTGAGAATGCATTTCTGCAGAAGATTGATCAGTATGATACTGAAATTATGAACCGCATGGGGAAGGTTATAAATACATATCACGGAACTTCAGATATTGTTCCGGAGGAGTTTAAGAATCTGACGGATGCGCTCGTCGCCCTCCGGAATGGGAAGAGCAGCGTCAATGAAATGTTTGATATGGACAATCTTGATGATTTCCAGGATAAGCTTGATCAGGCGATCAAAGCAGTAAAAAAATACAATAATTCGAATGATGGCATCTTGCGCAAATTTTTTCAGATGATCGGAATAGTACGTCAGGCACCATGTGAGGATACTGCAAAGGAGCTGGAGGACAGGCTTTTATTGTTGAAGGAAAATATTGACGCTCTCAAGCTATCGCAGTCCTTGCGGATCCAGGAGAACGGTCCTGCAAATACGAGAGACAACGCACGCACCAATACAAATGCGGCATCCCGGCAGATGAATCCGACAGCTTCGATGGGACAGCCATCGGCGTACAGAGCCAATCCGACGGCCAGAAAACCGTCTACCGTATATCAGAGAGATGTGAATATCGCGTCCAACGTTTCGGAGCGAACGGTCAGAGTGACGAATGCACCGAGGGGATTCGACCCTTCCACCTTACAGGTACAGAGTGCGCACAGCTTTGCGATCGGTGCAGAGGCTTCTGCTGAAAATCACGTGGCTTCGAATGTACAGGCACAGGCATCCGGTCAGCGACAGGTGCAGAACGGAGCATCGGTAGGAGCGGCAAGCACGGGAAGCATCAGTATAGCTGTCAATGCACGGGAAACACTTTCAGATCCGAATAAAAGTGAAGCGGACAGAAATATTGTTTATTATAAGAGCCGAAAGGAAGAATATCTGGATCTCGCGAAATATCTCAATCTGATTGATAACCTTACGGAATATGGCAGAATAAAAGACGGAGCAAAGGATTTAAATTCAAATGATATAAAGAAATTAAGTGCTTTATATGAAAGAATGAAGCCTTTTTATGAAGAAACAAGCGAAGAAATGCGGTATATGAAGCATCGCATGGACGAAGTGAAAAATATCAGTAAAGTGCAGGAAACATCGAAGGCAACCTTCCAGAATCAGAAATCAGACCTGGATATACAGGTAGAAAAGGATAAAAAGGGCAAAGAAACAGTCAGCACAACAATCATGCTGCAGAATACTTCACAGCAGAGAACGCAGGATACGCCGAATGGCTGCTGGTCTGTTTGTCTTTCCACCTTGCTTGGGCAGAAGGGAGTACAGCTTGATCAGAAGGCGATCCGGGCTTATCGGCCGAATGGAGACTACGGAACCAAGGATGATATGATAAATTCCAACTGGGATAGGGAGGGAAACCGAATTGACCTGTTTCGTGATCTCGCCATGGAGCTGGTGCCGGACACTGCAATGAACGGTGCAGAGTATCTCGGATTTTACGGCAGAAATGACGGAAAAGAGGTGAAGCTGACAAAGGAGCTCAGAAAAGAGGCCAAGGAGGCTGCAAAAAAAGCGCTCGACACAGTTATAAAGAAATCGATACTGAAGGATAAGTCCGCATTGGGCATCGTTGCAGGAAATCATTACAGAACGATTTGCGGAGTAAAGCTTGATAAGAATGCAAGTGTTCAACTGATTTATTATTTTGATCCGCTGAAAGACGGAATACAGAAGATGAATCTGGATGAACTTGCGAATAAATGCGCATACGAGGATGAAAAGAATAAGACGTTAAGGTATCGATTTAATGTAGAATGGCTGCATAGCCTGACCAATGAAAAGGGAGAATTAGCACCGGGAGCAGAGTTAGATGCCGCCATGAAGGGAAAGTGGTCCTATGACAAGGATGGAAATCTGCAGCGGGATACAGAGAATAATGCTCCTGTGGTGAATGGAGAAAATTCCGTTGATTATCAGTACAAGGGGGTTGAAAATCTCAGTGTTACCACATATTTTCCGAAGATGCTGTACCGATATGAAAAGATACAGGTGAAATCGGCACAGAATGAGGCGGAGAAGGACGCTTCGGAAAGCAAGAAGAAAGAGGTCGAAAGTTCCGATTCGAAGAAGGCGACGAATCTGAATCAGGAAGGTGAAGAGAAAGCATTTAACTATACTCCGGAACAACGTGAACAACCTGAACAACTTGAAAAGGAGGCGGCAGAGTTGCATAAGGACAATACTGCAAAACAGGACAATCCGGATCTGAAGGTGACAACAGAGAAGACGAAGGAAGAGCCGAAAAAAGAAGAAGCGAAGAAGGATAAAACGAAAACAGAAGAGACGAAGGAAACGTCGAAAAAGGATGAGCTGACGAATAAAGAGAAGCCGAAGGAAGAGACGAAGGAAACGTCGAATTCGGAGGTGACAAAGCCAGAAAAGACGAACGAAAAGTCGAATTCGAATGCGACGAAGCAGGAGCTGAAGAAAGAAAAGACGCAAACGACAAAGTTGCCGAAGAACGAGAAGAAGACGGAAGAAATTCAGAATTTGAATGTGAAGTCAAAGGGTAAGGAGCTGACAAATACATCGAATACGGTGCAGAAGAGGGCCGTCAGTTCTAACAAATTTAAAAACAATATTACCCTGGAGGCACAAATAAACAAGCTTATCCCAAAGGAACAAAGAGAACAAAGTATACAATACATCTATGATGGTATAAGGAAGACAAAAAAGAGAAATGAGGAAAGAGCCCTGAAAATCGACAGTCGCCAAAAAACCCCCAAGAAAACTCCAAGTAAAGAGAGGAACATGGGCGGTCCCGTTAAATAACAAAGGAATTGTTTAGAACTGCCGCCGCGATGAATGGCGGCGGAGTACATGACATTTGAGTCACCCACACCAATGGCGGTTTGGGTGGCTCTTGTGCTACAATGGACGATCATCATGTACGTACTATAGGTCGTACACGGCGTGAAAGGAAAATGTATGATCCGAGATAAAAAACGAAAACAACGAGGAGCTTCGCTGCTGGCGCTTGTGCTGGTGCTGCAGCTTTTCTATGCGGCGGTGCCCGGGCAGCGCACCTTTGCCGCGGAGCAGGCGGCAGAGAAAGCAGAAGCCGTGACCGTGGAGGAAAGCGGCGAAGACATTCGGCGGGCTTCTGCCAGTGAGATTCGAGCGGATCAAAATATGGAGAAGGCGGGAGAACAGGAGGAAGCTGCAGATCCATCTGCCGATGCCGATGAAATCCGTACCGCGGAAGAGGCAGAAGAGGTCTCCGCCGCCGGCAAGACCTCGAACCTTGCCACCGCCAGTGAAGCCGTTCGGGCGCGGACTCTCAGCGCTGAAACGAAAGCTGCGTCTGTCGCCGAGGAGGAAAGCACAGCGACCCGCGGAAAGGCACTTCTGTTCTGCATTGAACATGACGAGGCACTCAAGGAGGATCCCGTGAAGGACGGCGAGGCCATGCAGGCGATGCTGCTGCGGCTTCAGAACTTCGCGGAGGACGATATTCATCTTATTAAGATCGATACCGCTGCGGCCAAGGATACGGATCTTAAACAGATCATAAAGGATGCGATCGATACCTATCTTTCAGATAATGATGACGCTACCGAGACGCTGATTTATTATTCCGGCCACGGCGGCTATGATACCCAGGGCAGCGCTTCGCTTACCTTGTCCGGTTATGCGGAGGATTTTGTGCATGCGCGGGAGCTTCGCACATGGCTGGAGCCCTATGCCGGCGAGATCAATGTGGTTCTGGACTGCTGCTATTCGGGCGGCATGCTGATGAGCACCGATCTTTCGGACGATGACGATGCAGATTCAGAGGCATTCGCAGAGGATTTCGTGAAGGAATTTAAGAAATTCTCCGGAAGGATCGCGAGCCCGTCGGAGCTTTCCGTAGAGTCGGCAGCGAAGACGCTTACGGCGCTTTCGGAAGAGGTGGATCACCGTGCGGCTGCGAATGAAGACACCGAAGAGGACGCGAACAGCAGCGAAGATACGGACCAAAGGCACACGAAGGGCGCATCGAAGTTCCGTATTATAACGGCAGCCTCCCGCTTCGAGACGGCGTCCCAGTCGGACGGCATCGGCGGGGAGCTGACCTGTGCCCTCGGGGATGCCCTGGGCTACAACCGGAACCGCACGGGCTATCATACCTGCGCGGCGGATACGGACGGCGACGGAGCCCTCAGCATGAAGGAGCTGTCGGCCTATATCGTGAAGCAGCCGATGTCCTCGCAGCCGGTCTTTTATCCGGAGAAGGATACGACGGCCGTCTTTACCTACGACACAGCCGGTGAGCTGTCGCCGGCGGACTTTGATGCCGCACTGTCCGGCGATGTCACATTGGACAGCAAGGGGCGGCTCTGCTTCACGCTGAAGCTTACGAACTTAAGTGATGAAACAAGAAGCTTCGACGTCGGCGTGTATGACACGCTTCTCACCTCGCAATATCATCCAGATCAGCAGCATTTCACAGAGGAGGATGAAAAGTGGGAGAGCCTGATCTACCGTTCCGTAGAAAAGGACGGCAGCAGTGAAATCCGGCTCGAGGGACAGGAAACCCGGAAGCTCTTGCTCGAACTGGACATTCCGGAAACGGAGGAGAATCCGTACTATTACATTCGCATCAACAGCTATTCGGAGGAACAAAATCCCTGGGAGGCGTCCGAGGAGGGCATGGATGCGGCCTTCGAGCTCATCAAGTGTACGGCTCATGTTGACACGTCCATGCATCCGGAGGCGGTGCAGTTCCGTACGCCGTGGATGAGCGAAACACCGGCCGACGCGCAGGCCGTCTACCGGGGCGAAACGGTGCTCAGCGATTATCTTCCGGTGGTGCTGCAGTTTGACGAAGAGCCGGTGCGCGGCAATAAAAAGGGCACGGCGGCCTGCCGGCTGACGATCGAGGTGCTCGATGCCGACGGGCAGCTCGTCTCGGTGCTTGCGAAGGACCGGCGGCCAAGCTATAACAACGTTGGACTGAGCGGCACGACCTACCGGTACAGCAGCTATACCTGCTATTGGGATTACAGCTACGGTGCGGAGACTGCATCGGGTACGCCCGGCGAGAAGGTGCCGTATACCGAGGATGAGGCCAATGCAGTCTGCTACCAGCTGCGGGCGACCGTAGAATATGACGACGCGAAGCTGCAGCCGAAAACCGTAACGACCTGGCTTGAGCTCCATCCGGCGACAGACAATGCCGCCCGTGTGATCACAGAATATACCGCCTTTGAAAGCTGTAAGCTGGAGGCCGCCGGAACGGCGAAGACGCTGAAGAGCTTTCAGAAGACGCTGACGGAGGCCCTGGAAACGGAGAAGCTGAATGCTGAAGCCGACCGGCAGATGAAGATCGAAATCCTCTCCTGGGACTGCGGTCCGGACGGTGTGATTTCTGCTGCTGATGCAGAAAAGAGTACACTTGCCGTTGTACCGGGACGCACATATACCACGCATATGCGGGCTACGATCAATGAAAAGGACCATGCCTTCTTTGTCACCGACTGTGCGGTCTATGCCGCCGGACATACGGTGAAGGATGTGCAGGTATCGGAGGACGGACAGAGCCTTCGCTTTTCCGTCGAGCATGCGATTCCGAAAACAGAGAGTCTCGATCCGTCCAAGGTGAAGCTTGATCCGAAGGAGGCCCTGAAGCCGGGCGGAAAGCTGAAGGGCGCGAAGCTCGAGGATGCGACGCTGCAGGACGAGGACATAAGCTACTATATTTTCTATGACGGACAGGTCATCGAGCTTACGGAGGAGGGCTGGGAGATTCCGGAAACCTGCCGCTCCTTCGAGCTCTGGATCGTCGTCGGAAAGGGTGAGGATGCATCCATCTACGTTGCGGAATATACCTTAGAAGAGGAAGAACCGACGCCGGAGCCGACGCCGGAGCCGACACCGGAGCCAACGCCGACGCCGGATGTGAAGCCGGATGGGGATGAGAAGACCGACGGTAAGACAGATGATGCGGGCGGAAAGACCGACGGGGCCGCAAATACAGATGGAAAAACGGATGAAAAATCTGACAGTAAAGCCGACGGCTCTGCCGATGGTAAGACCGACAGTAAAACCGACGGCAGCGGAAATACGGCTTCTAACCCGACATCAGAAACAGAAAGTACATCATCCGGCAGCAGCCATCGCGCGGGCATAGGCTACCTTATCACCGCGCCGACGGCGCGGAGGGACGGGCAGTGGCAGACGGATGCCGACGGAGAATGGTCGTATCAGCTGTTGGGTGAACGTCTCACCGGCTGGCAGTATCTCTACTATGCCGGCGGACCGGCCTGGTTCTTCTTCGATGCCGAAGGCCGCATGCAGACCGGCTGGCAGAGAGTGAACGTCGAGTGGTATTACCTCGATCCCGGGACCGGCGCCATGCGGACCGGCTGGATCGAAGATCAGGGCCGGTGGTATTTCCTAAGTCCCATCGGTGATGCCCGCCCGTGGGGCGCGATGCTCTCGGGGATGCGGACACCGGACGGCTATCAGCTTCAGGCCGACGGCAGCTGGGACGGACAGCCTAAGTATATGAAAGGACAGCGTACATGAAACGAAAACCCAATGCCATGCGCGGCACAGCCGTGCTTCTCGCGGCCGCGCTTCTCTTCGGAAGCCTCAGCGCCTGCGGGAGTGAAGAATATGCGGCCGCGGTGGAATCGCTGAACGAGGTCACGAAGAATCAGACGATTTCGGAGGATTCGAAGTGGATCAACTCAAGCATTGACGGCTCCATCGATGCCGACACAAAAACCGATGTAAAGGACGACTTCTATACTGCGGTCAACAAGGACTGGCTTCTCAAGCCGCTGCCGGAGGATTCAGAGGACGTAAGCCTTTTCACCGACGTCCAGGAGCAGTTTAATGATAATATGAGTGCCGTGCAGTCCGGTACGGTCGGCGACAGCCGGGGAAACAAAAACGGCGTCATGAGTGACGAGGCCCTCGAGCATATCCAGTCGCTCGTCTATACCATGCGCGACCTGGGCGCAGATACGAAAACCCGGAATGCGCAGGGCGCAGAGCCGCTCCGCCCGTATATTGAGGCGATCGCGCAGATTTCTACGATGGATGACCTGACCGCGTATTTCTGTAATGCCGACGGTCAGAATCTCTTCGACATTCAGCTTACGGACAGCGAGCTCAATGCACCGGTGGACGACGATGACATGAACTATACGGTCTTCGTGACGCCGGGGGACGTCTTTTCCCTCGGGGATGCGGACGGCTATACCGATGCAAGCCTCGGCGGTTTCGGTACGAATCAGTATCACCGCCGCCAGGTCGGGACACTGCTCGGCGAGCTCGGATACTCGAGTGCGGAGGTGCAGAAGCTCCTGACCGGCTGCTACCGCTTCGAAATCAAGCTCGCACGCTGCCATCCGACGTCCACGGACGTACAGGATGTGGACTATCTCTCGAAGCATAATCATGTCATGGACCGGACCGCACTGGAGGAGATGGCCGGCAGCTATCCGATCGGACAGCTGCTCGAGGCCCGGGGGCTGGGCGGCTCCGCAACCTTCATGGTGACCGAGGAGCCGGCGCTGCAGGAGATCGGAAAGCTCTATGTGAGCCGTAATCTTGAGGACATTAAGGCCTACCTCATCGTGAATACTGTGCTGCAGTCGGCGCAGCTCCTCGACGAAGACAGCTACCGCCGCATGCGGGAGATGGATCAGAACTTCGAGGGCTCGGCCGAAGAGGAGACCGAGGAGGAAACAGATCCCGCCGACGACCCGGAGTGGGATGATTCCTGGGAGCTGCCGGAGGAAGAGGCAGAGGATCCGGAGGAGGCCGCTCGCGCGGAGCGGGAGGAGATCTTTAACCGCTTCGTGACCTCGTATCTTAATGATGCCGTCCAGCAGATCTACATTGGCCGCTTCTGCAGTGCTGAGCAGAAAAGGCAGCTTTCGGATATGACGGAGCGCATCATGACGGCCTTTCGGGGCACCGTTTCCGAGGCCGAATGGATGAGTGAAGAAACCCGGGCGAAGGCATTGGAAAAGCTCGACGTGATGGGCCTCCATGTCCTCTATCCGGATAAGCTGATCGATTACAGCACGCTGAGCTTTGACGGCTGCAGCAATCTTCTCGACTGCATTGCCCGCATCTCCAGGTTCCGTATGACGCTCAATGCAGACTACGTGAATCAGCCGGTGGACCGGAGCAACTGGAATCTTGAGTACATTCCGACGGCCATGGTCAATGCGGCCTACAATCCGACGGACAATTCCATCAATATCATGGCCGGCATCGTATCGGACGACAACATTTTCAGTGTCAATGCATCCGAGGAAAGCAATCTCGCCCGCCTCGGCATGATCGTCGGCCACGAGATCACGCACGGCTTCGATACTACGGGCTGTGAATATGACAAGAACGGCCGGCACAAGAGCTGGTGGACCTCCGCCGATAAGCTGGCCTTCGATACCCGGGCGAAGGACCTGATCCGCTACTACAGCAAGCTTACACCGGTGAGCCGCGGCACCTACGTCGACGGCGAGACCGTTTCCGGTGAGGCCATCGCCGACATGGGCGGTCTGCAGTCCGCGCTGCGGGTGGCCCGGGAACTTCCGGACTTTAACTACGACGAATTCTTCCGGAGCTATGCCGTGCTCTGGCGCACGCATGATACCTACCGGGCGGAGATGAGCTCGTCCCGGGATGAGCATCCTCTGGCGATGCTGCGTGTCAATGTGATCGTACAGCAGTTTGATGAATTTATGGAAACCTACAACATTTCGCCGGGAGACGGCATGTATCTGGCAGCGGAAGACCGCATTCTGGTTTGGTGAGAGGAGATTACATGAGTGAAGCAGTAATATCCCTGCATGGGATCGAAAAAAGCTACGGCTCGCATAAGGTATTGACGAATGTCAATATGGAGATTCAGCGGGGAGACATCTTCGGCCTGGTGGGCCGGAACGGCGCCGGCAAGACGACGCTCTTTAAGATCATTCTGGGACTTTCTACCTATGAAAAAGGAACAATCGAGATCTGCGGCAGCAAGGACCTTCGGCAGGGCCGGGAGAAGATCGGCTTTCTGGTGGGCGCCAACTATTTTGATTATATGAATGCGCGGCGGAACCTCGAGTACTACCGCATCCTGAAGGGCGTGAAGGACCGGGGGGCCGTGCAGCGCGTGCTGGAGATCGTCGGTCTCGAAAATGTGAAGAAGCCGGTGCGGAACTTCTCCATGGGTATGAAGCAGCGCCTCGGTATCGCGAACGCGCTCCTCAGCATGCCGGAGATCCTGATTCTGGATGAGCCGACGAACGGCCTCGATCCGCAGGGCATCGCGGACATTCGAGGTCTCGTGCAGGAGCTGAATGAGAAGCACGGCATGACCATCATCATTTCCTCCCATATCCTCGGGGAGCTGCAGCATACGGCGCATCGCTTCGGCATTGTCAATGAAGGCACCGTGCCGGGCGTGATTTCCCAGGAGGATCTGATCAGCGAGCAGAAGGCGATCCGCATCCACGTGGAGGATCTCGAGCGGGCGAAGGCTGCGCTTGAGGCCGCCGGCATTCCGATTCTGGATACCGTGCAGGAGACCCGAAGCCTGGAGGATTTCTATTTCGGCATGGTAGGAGGTACGCATCATGATTAATTACATTCGCGCAGATTTTTACCGCATTTTCCGCCGCATCCCGCGGTGGATCATGTTTGTTCTGTGCCTCGCCGGACTGGTGGCCGGCAGCTTCTGGATGGCCTATATGCGGGAGATGAACAGCGTGGCCCTCGTCAGCTCCTGCGGCATGGTCTTCCTGGTGGCGGCCGTGCTCTTCGGTCTCATCGAGCTCGTGAGCGTGTTTTCGGCGGACTTCAAGGCGAAGACCATGCAGATCGCCATCGGCACCGGTGTGCTGCGGCGGCATGTGGTTCTTGCGAAGATGCTTGAGTTTGCCGTGCTTACCCTGCTGGACAACCTGGTGCTCATGCTTTGCATCACGGTGGGCAGCCATATCATGGGGATTCCGCTTCGCGGCAGTGAAATCTACCAGGTGCTGGTCACGGTTTTCGGCTACATGCTGTATATGCTGGTGCCGGCGGTCTATACGATGATCCCGATGTTTTTTACGCAGCATACCGGCCTTGCGACCATTCTGTACCTGGTGCTTTTCATCGATCCGGCCTCGGTCATCATGGAGCAGTTCTTTTCGACCAACAAGATCGTGCTCTTCCTGCACCTTAATGAGCTCACCTTCACCTCTATGGTCGGTGTGTTCAATACCCAGCTCGGCCTGCAGATTTCCTTCCCGATCTTCGCGATCCTCGGGCTTCTCCTCTATATCGTTGTGGGATATTTTATCGCCGCACGCATCTTCCGGAAGCGGGAGCTGGAGTTCTGATCGGAGTGTTCCGGCCGGAAATTCATGAACATCTGGTGAACTCAGGTTGATTTTCTGGAGATTGATGGTAAAGTATGGAAGGACGCGAGATGGGAAAGCGCAGACGGTATCTGTGCTTCGCCGCAGCCTGCATATGAAAGCATGAAAAGAAGGAGAACAATCGATGAGATATACAAAAAGATTTCTGGCCCTCGGTATGGCCGCACTGACTGCGCTGTCCGTGACGGCCTGCAAGCCGAGCTATCAGGCACCGGTATCCGACCCGGTCATGACCACCGCGGCTGCAGATGTACCGTATGACATGGACTTTACGCAGCTGAACAACGACGTTCTGGATTCCTACAGCCAGACCCATGTCGTCTTCCCGTTTATTAAGGACATGGAGGTCGACGGCGACAATGATCAGAAGACCATTACCCTAAGCATCGATATTCAGGACGGTGTTTCGGACGAGGCCGTACAGGTGCTGCTTGCCGATGCGACGAAGAAGATCGCAAACAATGCCTACATCCAGGACTTCCGTCTCAAGCAGGCCGACAGCACGAGCTTCGGTACGGTATATGATATTTACAGCTATACCTATAAGGTGACCTGCGACGGTGAGACGCTCATCGAGAATACCGTCGCTGCCGGCGAGGACATCCCGCTTGATCCAAGCCGCGACGGCAACACCATCCTTGATGAGCTGAATGCCGCCATAGCCGAGAGCAGCGAAGAAAGCAGTACGGCGGCACAGTAAGCGGCTGTTCATATTCCGGTATTTATGCTACAATCCCTCTTAGTGTGTCGCTAAGAGGGAATTTTTATGAGGGTGGAAGTACTGATTTCCTGTATGCATCAGGAGGATATGACGCTGGCGGCGCGTACCGGCATTACGACGGAGGCGCTTCTGGTGAACCAATGCCCGGAGCGCAGCGGGGAAGATATAGGATCGGAAGCGCAGGTGCCGGAGGAAGCAGAGAAAGCAGGACAGCCGGTCGAGGGTACCGGCGGCGTCCCGGAGGAATCCTTGCCGGATCCCGCTTTGAAAAAGATCCGCATGCTGACCATCGCCTCCCGCGGCCTCTCGAAAAGCCGAAATCTGGCGATCGAACATGCCCGGGGCGATGTCTGCCTCTTATGTGACGATGATGAGGCATTGGCCCCGGATTATGCTGAAACGATCGAAAAGGCGTATGCGCGGCTGCCGGAGGCGGACATCCTATGCTTCCGCATCGCCAATCAGCCAAGCCGCCTTCAGCAGAAAACGCAGCGGCTCAATAAATGGACGGCGCTTCGCATTGCGTCCTGGCAGATCAGCTTCCGGCGGGAGGCGATCCTGCGAAGCGGCATCCGCTTTGACGAGGATATGGGAGCCGGGACCGGCCACGGCGGCGGCGAGGAGGTGAAGTTCCTCCGGGACTGCATCGGCGCGGGGCTGAAGGCTTATTATGTGCCGGAGAGCATCGGTACGGTGGCGCAGCAGGATTCCACCTGGTTTCAGGGCTATAACCGGGATTTCTTCTATAAAAGAGGGATCACCAACCGTTATATGCTGGGGCTTCCAGTAGCTATTTTCTATGCCCTCTACTATACGCTGACGAAGCGTGCCCTGTATCGGGGGGCGGTGACCGCCCTCCAGTCCTTCTGCTATACAATGGAAGGAATTTTCAGAAACGATATCGCGCGTGCGAAACAACGGAGAACGAAATCATGATTCTGCAGAATATTCTGCATCCAACCGAAGAAATCTGCCGGGATGAGGCGATGTTCTGCCATACAACGCAGGACGGCATGTCCTACGATACCTATTTCAATGCCTTTTCCCTCGAAAAGTGGCGGACCTATACCGTGCTGCAGCACCTGCGGCTTCATCTCTGCTGCGAGGCTGCAGCGGAGCTGTCTGTATACGACGAGAAGCGCTGCCTGTGTACCTATACCTACGCAAAGGAAGAGGCCGGCTGCATTGACCTCGAGCTTCCGTACCGGGAGGACAGCCGTTTTCTGTATTTTACGCTGAAGGACCGAAGAGAGGAGCAGGCGAATGCAGGCGACGGCCATCGGCTTTTGCGCGGAGGCTATTATTATACCGATGACGCGCCGACCCAGAACGTCCGGATCGCGCTGGACATCTGCACCTATAAGCGGGAGCCCTTCGTATACCGAAACATGCAGCTTCTGACGGAGCAGATTCTTACGAATCCGGATTCGCCGCTTTATGAGCGGCTGCAGATCTTCATCAGTGACAACGGGCAGTCCCTGGACAGCACGCGCCTGCAGGATCCGCATCTCCATGTCTTTCCGAATGTCAATGCCGGCGGCACCGGCGGCTTCACGCGGGGGCTTCTGGAGATCCGGAAGGTGGAGAAGCGTCTCGCTCTCACCCATATGATCTTTATGGACGACGACATCGTCCTTCAGCCGGAGGCCTTGATCCGTACCCATGGACTTCTGTCCTATGTACGGGAGGAATATCGGCGTGCGAGCATCGCCGGGGCGATGCTGCGGCTGGACCGCCGCTTCATACAGCATGAGCTTGCAGCCAACTGGCAGGGCGGGGATCCGGTGGTGACCAATCAGGGCCTGGACCTCCGGTCGTTCTCTTCGGTGATGCAGAACGAGGCCCTTCGTGAGGGCGACTATGCCGCCTGGTGGTATGCCTGCTATCCGCTCTGTATCATGCGGGATGACAATATGCCGATTCCGTTCTTCCTTCATATGGATGATGTGGAGTTCGGCCTTCGGAACCGGAACGGCATCATGACCCTGAACGGCATCAATGTATGGCATTCCGTGTTTGAGGACAAGCGGGCGTCGACCCTGTCCTACTATGACATCCGGAATATCATGCTGACCAATGCACTCTACAAGGACGACGGAAATCTCCGCTTCATGAAGAAGTACATCTTTAAGCGCTTCATGGCCAATACGCTTCGCTACCGCTATAAGGACATCCGCATGACCTATCTGGCGGTGCGGGATTTCTGCCGGGGACCGAAGTATCTGATGGGGCTGGATCCCCAGGAGAAGAACCGGAAGCTGATGGCACTGGGCTATAAAATGGAACCGATTGCGGCATTGACGAAGGATACGGCGGTGCAGCAGGCCATCGCGGGCTACCGAAAGCCCGAGGACATCACCGAGGTCTACAAGGGCTATACGGTGAAGCACAAATGGAAATACATGATCACGATGAACGGCTGGCTGCTGCCGGCCCGGAAGGACCGGATCTATGCCTATCCGATGGGCATTCATCCCTATGCCCTGTTCCGGAAGAAGGAGCTCATCCTCTTTGATCCGGATTCCGGCACCGGCATTCACGTCCGGAAGAGCTGGCGGGAGTTGCTTTTTGGGGCAATGCTGATGATTCGGACCTACGGGCTCATCGCTTTTCGCTACCGGAAGGCGCAGCGGGACTATCGTGCAGAGATCGGCACGCTTCGGAGTGCGGATTTCTGGCGCCGCTACCTGAAGCTGGAGGATAAATAATTTGGATAATCGAAGTCAGTACAGGCGGCTCCTCCGGGGGCTGTTCTGTCTTTGTCTGATCACCCTATATGGACTGATCTTCTGGATTGGCTGGTACGGCTATTATAATCTCCGGATGGAGCGGATCTTCTGGCGGAAGGGCCATGTTCTTATCATGGCCGCGTATCTTTTTGCCATGTATCTGGTGATCAAGATTTACAACGGCTGGAAGAACGGCTACATCCGCGTTTTTAATATTATCTTCGCGCAGGCCCTCGGCAGCATCATTACAAACTGCGGCACCTATGTCGCCATCATCCTGCTGACCAAGCATATTGAGAACCCGCTGCCACTCGTGCTTATCAATGTCGTCCAGATTTTCGCATCGATTCCCTGGGCCTGGGCCTGCAACCGGATTTACCTCACGGCCTATCCGCCGCGGCGGGTGCTGATGGTTTACGGAGATCGACCGGCGGCGAGCCTGATCCGGAAGATTTCGGACCGCACGGACCGCTTTACGGTCAGCGGAAAGATATCGATCCACGAGGGCATGGATCTCGTCTTTCAGAGGATTCCGGAATATGAAGGCGTCGTGATCTGCGATATCAGCGCGCAGCAGCGGAATGCCATCCTGAAGTACTGCTATGACCGGGACATCCGTACCTACATCTCACCGAAGATCTCGGACATCATCATTCGCTCCTGCGAGAGCCAGCATATGTTTGATACACCGATGCTGATGGCCCGGAATTCCGGCCTGACGATCGAAAAGAAATTTGTGAAGCGCTGCATGGACATCGTGGTTTCGCTGCTGCTTCTTATCCTTACGTCCCCGATCATGCTGCTGACAGCGCTGGCGATCCACATGGAGGACCACGGCAGTGTGTTCTATAAGCAGGAGCGCCTGACCGCCGGACGCCGAAGCTTCTATATTTATAAGTTCCGCAGCATGCGGGAGAATGCAGAGCAGGACGGAAAGGCCCGGCTGTCCCAGAAGGACGATGACCGCATCACGAAGGTCGGGCATTTCATCCGGGCGACCCGGATCGACGAGCTTCCGCAGTTCTGGAACATCCTGAAGGGCGACATGTCCCTGGTGGGACCGCGCCCGGAGCGGCCGGAGATTGCCGCAAAGTATGAGGAGGCCATACCGGAGTTTGCCTTCCGACTGAAGGTGAAGGCCGGACTTACCGGCTATGCCCAGGTATACGGAAAGTACAACACCACCGCGTATGACAAATTAAAGCTCGACCTCATGTACATTCAGAACTATACGCTGTCACTCGACATCGAGATTCTGATGCGGACCCTGCAGGTGATCTGCTCCTCGGAAGCCACGGAGGGCGTAGAGGACGGCTTTTCCGATGCGCTGAAGGACAGTCGATAGCTTTTATATGTACCTGCAGGACGGCGGCCGGGGCGGCATTCCGGTAACACCAGTGACGAAACGAACAGAAGAGGATACGATGGTTTCAGTAATCATCCCAAGCTATAATTCAGAAAAATATATTGCAGCGACACTTCAGTCCGTCTGTGCCCAGACCTACCGGGACCTCGAGGTACTCGTGATGAATGACTGCAGTCAGGACCGGACCGCCGAGATCGTGGAGAGCTTCGCTTCCCGGGACCCCAGGGTTCGTCTCATCAATCTCGAGGGCAATCAGGGCGTATCCCATGCGCGGAATGAGGGCGTCCGCCGGGCAGCCGGTGAGTGGATCGCATTTCTCGACAGTGATGACCTCTGGACGGAGGATAAGCTCGAAAAGCAGCTGGCGCTGTGGGATAGGGGCGCGGGCTTCCTGTTCACAGGCTCTGCCTTTATTGATGAAAACGGACAGCCACTGCCGTCGGTTCTTCATGTACCGACCCGGGTGGGCTTCCGGGAGCTCTTGAAGCAGAATGTCATTTCCTGCTCCTCGGTGCTGATCCGGAAATCCCTGATCGCGCGCTATCCCATGCCCTGCTCGGACCGCTTCCATGAGGACTTCGCCACCTGGCTCACGATCCTGAAAAACGAGCAGATCGATGCCCTGGGCCTCGACGAGCCGCTGCTTCGCTACCGCGTGACCGCATCCTCCCGCTCCGGTAACAAGCTGCATGCTGCGGTCATGACCTTCCGGGCCTATCGCTTCATCGGGCTGCCGCCTGTGATCGCAGGACGGTATTGGCTTTCGTATGTACACCGGAGCCTTCGGAAGTACCGGGGGATGAGAGGGTAAGATATTACTTTTCTGAATACAAGCGAGCGAAAGCCTCGCACGAATTTATATACTGTGTTATACTGAGCTGTGGGCCGTTTCAAGCTCGTCCCATGCAGGCCGGGCCTGCAGCTGTAAATTTAGATGGAGATTTTATATGGAAAAATTTAAGGCAAGAGTCCGTACCTTCTGGGGCTACAGTGACCTCTTTCATGAGCTGGTGTCCAAGGACATCAAGCTGAAATACCGCCGTTCCTTCCTCGGCTATTTATGGAGCATCCTGAATCCGCTGCTCATCATGTGCATCATGGTGCTGGTGTTTTCACAGATGTTCCGTTTTGATATTGAGAATTATCCGGTCTATCTGATCGTCGGACAGACCATCTATAACTTCTTTTCCGAAGCCAGCAACCGCGCCATGTGGGCGATCCTCGGAAATGCCTCCCTTCTTAAGAAAGTCTACGTACCGAAATATGTTTTCCCGTTTGCAACGGTCACCAGTGCCTGCGTCAATATGATCTTTTCCATGGGCGCATTGGTTATCGTATTTGTCATCTGTCAGGTACAGCTGTCCTGGTGGCTTCTGCTTGTGCCAGTCATCCTGCTGCAGGTCTATATCTTCAGCCTCGGTGTGGGCATGCTGCTGTCCGCAGCTACCGTCTTCTTCCGGGATATTCAGTATATCTGGACGGCGATCATGACGGCCTGGATGTACCTGACCCCGATTTTCTATCCGATGGAGCAGCTGCCGACCTGGCTTCAGAATTCGATCCGTACGTTTAATCCCTTGTACAGCTACATTCAGCAGTTCCGTACGGTCGCACTGGAGTGCACCGCGCCGGATCCGGGGCTCATGATCTATGGCTTCGGCGTCGCCTTTGCGATGCTGATCTTTGGCACCTGGGCGTTCTTCAAGTCGCAGGATAAGTTTATTTTGTATATTTAAGGGGGATTACGTGGATACGAATATCGCAGTGAAGGTGGATCATGCCACCGTTCGCTTCAACATGGCATCCGAACGGATCGATAATCTGAAGGAATATTTTGTGAAGCTCATGCATGGAGACCTCATGTTCCAGGAGTTTCTGGCACTCAAGGACGTCAGCTTCGAGGTAAAGAAGGGCGAGTCCTGGGGCCTCATCGGCACCAACGGCTCCGGCAAGTCGACGATGCTGAAGCTGATTTCCGGCATTCTGAAGCCGTACAAGGGCACCGTGACCGTCAACGGCTCCATCGCGCCGCTCATCGAGCTGGGCGCCGGCTTCGACGGCGAGCTGACCGCCCGTGAAAATATCTTCCTGAACGGCGCCGTGCTCGGCTACAACCATGCTTTCATGGAAGAGCATTTTGATGAGATTGTGGATTTCGCAGAGCTTCGGGATTTCCTCGATATGCCGCTCAAGAACTATTCCTCCGGTATGTCCGCCCGCCTCGGCTTCGCGGTAGCGACCATCGTCCGCCCGGACATCCTGATCTGTGACGAGGTGCTTTCGGTCGGCGACTATGCGTTCCAGCAGAAGTGCGAGAAGCGCATGACCGAGATGCGGAATGCCGGGACGACGCTGTTGTATGTGTCGCATAGTATGCCGTCCGTACAGAATGTCTGTGAGAAGGCCCTGTGGCTCCATAAGGGTGAGGTACAGGACATGGGACCGGTGGACAGAATCGCAAAAGAATACCTGAAGTTTGAAAAAGAATGAGGGAGCAGAAAAGCTCTGGGGGATACATGAAAAGCATTGATTTGAAGCTGCAGAATATACTTTTTCCGATCGGCAGCCGTTTTGAAACACAGTGGAACCTGTTTTATCGCGGAGAACGTCTGCGGACGGACGCAAACGAAGGCATTTTGTATTTGCCGAAGTATCATGTGACCGATTTTATGGCCTATTTAAATGCCTTTTCACTTCGAAAATGGAAAACATATACCGGCCTGCAGAGCGTACGACTTCACCTGCATGTGCAGGGCAGCTGTACGATTCGTCTGGTAGGATATACTCTGAATGTGCATAGTCCCGAAAAAAAGGTACTGCTTGAGCAGCTGCATACGGAAGCAGAAGATGAGAACGTCATGCTGGCATATCCGGATACGGACAGTGCACTGCTTGCCTTTGAAATCGAAACCGATTCAGACTGCCGGCTGTACGGCGGCTGGTATGAGGGACGCTTTGATGAAGCGGACCAGCGTCCGGTGAATCTCTCCATCGCCACCACGACCTTTAAAAAGGAAGAATTCATTCAGTCAAATCTCCAGCTGCTGCAGCAGGAGCTTCTGAACAGCCCGGATGAGATCCGTGAGCATCTGTGGATTCATGTGGTGGACAACGGACGTACATTGGATCCGGATAAGTGGAATTCGGACAGAATTACCATCCATCCGAATAAGAATGTCGGCGGTTCCGGCGGCTATGCCCGGGGCATGCTGGTTTCCATGGAGCAGCCCGAACCCATCACGCATGTGCTTCTGATGGATGATGATGTGCTGATTCTGCCGGAGAGCATACGCCGCATGTATTATCTGCTGCGCATGCTGAAGCCGGAATTCAGTGAGCATTTCATCAGCGGCGCCATGCTTTGCTATGAAGCAATGAACATCCAGCATGAGGATGTAGGCTTCGTGCATAAGGACGGAAGCTATGGACCGCAGAAGAACATCTTTGACCTTTCTAAGCTGGAAGACATCATGGAGGATGATCGGGATTGGCTGGATCGCCCGTATATGTACGCCGGCTGGTGGTTCTGCTGTATTCCGATGACGGCCATTCAGCGAAACGGCCTGCCGCTTCCGCTTTTTATCCGCGGAGACGATGTGGAATTCAGCCTTCGCAACCAGGCGAAGTTCATTACGATGAACGGTATCTGCATCTGGCATCTGGGCTTCACCTATAAGTTTAATGCAGCCATGGAGCTCTACCAGGTACACAGAAACAGTCTGATCCTACAGGCGGCCAGCAGCGTATGCGGAAGGATTGACTTCATGCATCGTATGACCCGACTGTTCCGCGCACGTATGCTTTCGCTGGACTATCACGGAGCGGAGCTGATCCTGGATGCCATCGAGGATTACCTGAAGGGGCCGTCCTTCATCATGGAAGATGCCGGTGAGCGCATCATGAAGGAAAAAGGACAGAAGAACGAGAAGCTGGTGGATCTTAGAGAATTTACGGATCTGGACATTGACCTGAATGACGTCTATTTTGATCCGCCCAGACGTTTTCTGAATACATGGATTTACCGTCTTACCTACAACGGTCATCGCTTCTTCCCACCGGCCAGTCTTAAGAAAAAGCCGGGCATTGTAGCCTATGACTGGTTTTATTCGCCGGAAAAGAACTTCCGCCGTCAGAAGCTTCTTGCGGTCAATCCGCATCTGAGAACCGGATGCATGCGTGTGCTTAATAAAGAAAAGTACAGAGAACTAAGGAAGCGAAGTGAGAAGCTCTTCCGGGCATACCGTAATCAGAAGACGGAGCTCGAGAAACAGTATCGAGCCGCTCGGGATGAGATGACATCCGCTGCATTCTGGAAGAAGTATTTGGGAGTATAACGAAGTGAAAGCGCTGTCAGATAAAAAACATAAACTTATTTTCTGCGCGGTTCTTTTGATGCAGCTGCTCTGCGTGCTGTACTTCGGTCATGCGAAGCAGGGATACTTCGTAGATGAGCTCTGGTCCTACGGACTGGCCAACAGCTATTATCATCCGCATGTATATTCAGACAATGCACTGGAGGGCACCTGGGTGTCCGGGGATTATTTCCGGGAATATCTGGAGGTGCTTCCGAACCAGCGCTTCCGCTACGGATCGGTGCTGTTTAATCAGAAGAATGATGCGCATCCGCCGCTGTTTTATATGGTATTGCATACCATTTCTTCATTGTTCCCGGATACCTTCAGCAAGTGGTACGGTATTCTCCCGAATATTTTCTACTTTCTGATGTCCATACTGGTATTGTACAGGCTCAGCAGGAGGCTGTTTAAGAATGAATGGTTGGCACTGAGCGTAGTTGTGGCCTATGGCTTCAGCGCCGGCGCCATCAGTAATGTGATCTATATCCGCATGTATATGCTTCTGTCTCTGTGGATTACCGCATTTCTGGAACTGCATGTCCGGTGGCTTCTGGAGAAGCATATCCGATCGAGGGATCTGATATGTTTGATGGTGATCGCATACCTTGGCTGTATGACGCATTATTATTTCTTCATTGTTGCGTTTCTATCGGCTTCATTCTTTGCCGTGTATCTGCTGGCAGGAAAAAAAATTGTCGATGCGTTTCGGTACTGCATCGCGATGGTGCTGAACCTTTTTTGGATCGCGGTTACCTTTCCGACGGCATATAAAAAGCTGTTCTTTGATCAGAGAGGCAGTGAAGCGGTTCAGAATCTGTTCGACCTTCAGGGGCTTCTGGAGCATGCAAAGAAGTATTGGGACATTCTCAGCGAGCAATTATTTGCGAATCATTTGAACCTGCTGGCAGGGGTGCTTCTTGCAGGCATGATATGTGTGCTGATCTGCCGGATGCAGAAAAGATCAGAAGAAGAACAATATGGAGAGCAGCACCTGAACCTGCATGCGCTGAAACACAGCATTCTGTCTGGGAACGGAGCGCGGACGTCCGCCCTGCTGCTTATGTGGGTGCTGTGCAGTTATTTTGCAGTGATTGTGAAAATCGCTCCTTATCAGGTGGACCGATATATTTTCGGTATGTATCCGGTGGCCGTGCTTCTTACGTTCTATCTGCTGTATCAGATGCTCTGCTGTTTGTGCTTGGAGACGGCGGTGCCCGTTCTTATGCTGTTTCTGGCCATCGGACTGGCTGCCTTCGGTGTGAATGGCAGACATGTAGCATATATATACGCGAATCATAAGAATAATGTTAAAATCATGGAAGAGCATGAGGGCGAGGCCTGTCTGTATATCACCTATGATTATTATAAGCTGGCGGGCAATGCACTGGAGCTTGAACATATGGGAACCGTGCATGCGGATATACCGGACCGGATCGAGGAGCTGCCTTCTTCGGTGGACCCGGACATTGATCGGATGATTGTCTATATAGATGAGGACTTTAACCAGGAGGAAATTCTGAACCGATTGTGCGGAAGCCTCGGGTTTACGTCATGGGAACCGTTATTCGAATCACGATGCCTGGCGTATGAGCTCAGGAAGGCATGAGATGCGGGCGCGCAGGAGAAGAGCACAGCTGAAGTGAACAGAGCTTCGGTGCTGAAGGAAAAGAGATGATAGAGGGTAGAGGAGATAGAGTATGAAAGATTGCTTACTGACGGTGATCGTGCCGGCCTATAATGTCGAGAAATATATCGGAGACTGTCTGCAGAGTCTGGTGGATCAGACGCTTATGAGTCATAAGGTGATCATCGTGAACGATGGATCAACAGATCACACGGAAGAGGTGTGTCTTCGGTATAAAGAGAAATACCCGGAGCTGTTCAGCTATATTCATCAGGAAAATCAGGGACTTGGAGAGGCCCGCAATGTCGGCATGCGGCATATCGATACACAGTATGTGGCCTTTCTGGACAGTGACGACTGGCTGAATACCGGATATGTGGAGGCGTTTGCAAAATTAATAGATGATACCGACGAAGCGCCGGATCTGGTCTTCACGCTGCCGTGGATCTATAATTCTGTGACGCATCATGTGGATCCATGGATGGACCGGAACACCTTTCTGACGGTATTTGAAGTTCAGGGCAACGGTGAATCGAGAATTCAAACCAATACAAGACTGAATCCGAATCTGTACTGGCTGGAGGTGAACGCCTGCAGAAAAATATATCGGACGGCTTTTCTGAAGGACCGGAATTTCTCATTTCCGAAGAGATTAAAGTGGGAAGATGTACCGGGCCATTTTTATCTCCTTCATGAAGCCAATACCTGCATGGCGCTGCCGGAGGTGGGTTTCTTCTACAGAGTCGATCAGGGCGGAACTATTACCTCTAGCGGAGGTGCAGGTCGACTGGATATGATTCCGATTTTCAAGCTGCTGCTGCAGGTGCAGGAGGATAATGACTTCGTCCAGATTGAACGCATGCATGTGATACGCCAGATTCTGAATTTCAGCCGTTGGAGTGTGGATGTTACGAATCAGCAGTACCTCGGAAAGCTTCTGGAGGGATTGCACGAGGTCTATCAGCAATTTGATGAAGAGGATCTCTCAGAGTATTTAAACTCTCTTTCACCGGATCGGTACTATGAGACAGGCTTTATACGGTGCATTTTGAGTGATGAGTATAAGGAGCTTGAGGATTATATTTCGAGAAATCAGGTGATTGACCGATTTGCAAGAAGCGAGACGGAAAAGAAGCACAATATTTTCCTGGGAGGTCTGCAGTGCATGTGTGACCATGGCGTCAGCTATACGTTCCTTTTGGCACTGCGGAAAATCGGCCGTCGCTTCCGCCGCGCGGATGCATAACTTCGGAAATGGCAGTAAGAAAATAAGGATATCCGGGCATGGATGGGCATGCTAAGATAAGGGGAGGATTATATATGGATGAAATGTTGTGCTATCTGAACGGCCATCCGGAGCTGGATCGGATTGTTCTGCTGATTGGACCTGGTTATTTCTATGAACAGCTGAGGGATCTTCTGAGAAATGCGAGACTTAAAGAGCTCTGTATCGTTAATGTCGCTGCAGAAAATGATATGGAAAAGCTGCAGGAGGAACTGATCGCAGATAATGCGCTTACCGGACGCTGCAGCTCCGTGCAGATTGAGTTTACAGAATATAAAGACTTTAAAATGAAGGAAGGCATATGGGGCCTGTGCGCATATCAGGTGCCGGCAGAGCTTGTATATCAGGCCCATGCATGGAAGCCTTCCTGCCTTCTGGCCAGAATTGAGAAGGATTATATCAGTGCGTTTAAAATATGGGAAGCCTATAAAGAGCATACCGCGTACATTCAGATCCGTACCCAGCGTCGAGATAAGGATTATCAGATACTGGAATGGCAGAAGCAGGAAGACAATGACGTGGAACTCAGCGTTGTTTTCCCGATGTATAATGTTGAGAAATACCTCGATCAGTGCATTGAAAGCGTAACCGCCTGGAAGGCGCCGTATATTGAATTTCTCTTTGTGAATGACGGCTCTCCGGACCATTCCAGAGATGTGGTACTGAAATGGGCAGAAAAGGATCCGCGCATCAAGCTGCTCGATAAGCCGAACGGCGGCTGCGCTTCTGCCAGAGAGTACGGCATGGAACGGGCGAAGGGCAGATATATCGGCTTCATTGACCCGGATGATTTCGTCGATGAAAGTATGTACCGTAAGCTCCTGAAGGCGGCCATGACCGGCTCCTATGACATCAGCTATTGCGGCTACAATGAATATTATGAAAATACCAAACAGATCAAGAGAGTAGAGGATGCCCTGGGCTGGCCGTTTATTGACGGAACAGCGGATGAACGGCTTATTCATGATCTGATCTATACCTGCCGGGTGGCGATCTGGCGCTGTATCTTCCGTAAGGAGATGCTCGAGAAGGCAGATATTCACTTCTATACGGATCTTCGGCGCTTCGACGATCTTCCGTTCAAGATTGAGACCTTCGCTGCCGCGCGTTCGGTAATCGCCGTACCGGAGCATCTGTATTATTATCGTCTGGCACGTCCTGGACAGGATGTATCAGCGGATGATGACCGGCTGTATGTCCATTTTGATATTTTTAAGCATTTAAATAAGTCCGTTGCATCGAAGCATAAGGCGGAGCTGACCGATCGGCTGCAGATTTCGAAGGTGCAGACGCATGTATATGGCCTTGATAAAATAAAGCCGGAATTCAAGGACTATTATCTTAAGCATGCGAGAGAGGATCTGGCGGCGACAGGAAAATTTGAACGGACGTATTCGCTGATTCGCGATCGGATCGGCGAGAGGATGGCGAAGCGGTATAAAGAGATTGTGAAGGGATGAAAAAGCTGACATTAATTGTTCCTTGCTTTAATGAGCAGGAGGCGCTGCCGTTTTTCTATAAAGAAGCTGCTTCGGTGGTGCAGGCATTGCCGTATGAGTATGAGCTTCTGTTTGTAAACGATGGATCGAAGGACAGTACGCTTCAGATCTTGAAGGAATTTGCAGAAAAGGATGTGCATGTGCGCTATATTTCGTTTTCCAGAAATTTCGGAAAGGAAGCGGCCATGTATGCAGGCTTTTGCAATGCGGATGGAGATTATGTGGCGGTGATGGATGCAGATATGCAGGACCCGCCGTCGCTGCTTCCGGAAATGCTGAAGATTCTGGAAACCGGAGAATATGACAGTGTAGCTACCCGGAGAATGAATAGGCAGGGAGAACCGCCGATCCGCTCCTGGTTTGCTAGGAGATTCTACGCACTGATCAATCGGATTTCAGATGCCGATATCGTGGATGGCGCTCGGGATTTCCGCCTGATGCGCCGGAATATGGTGGATGCTATCGTTGAGATGGGGGAAATGAACCGGTTTTCCAAGGGCATTTTTGGATGGATCGGTTTTAAAACCTACTGGCTTCCGTTTAAAAACGTGGAGAGGGTAGCCGGTGAAACCAAGTGGAATTTCTGGAAGCTCTTCAAGTATGCGATTGACGGCATCATTAATTTCTCGGAGGCACCGTTAAGTATCGCTTCATGGACCGGCATGGGGATGACGCTGATCGCGTTTATTATGATGCTGGTTGTGATTGTCCGTCGGCTCTTGTTCGGTGATCCGGTGGCCGGCTGGGCATCGACCATGTGCGTCATTGTGTTTATAGGCGGTATTCAGCTGTTCTGTATGGGCATCATGGGACAGTATATTGCAAAAACCTATATGGAAACGAAGCATCGGCCGCATTATATTATTTCGGAAACGAACGGGGAGAAGGTGAAGAGGGTTGGATGATCTGACTCAATGCACTTTATGAAATGGTACACTTGTTCTTTGCGTGTAATGAAGGGAAGAAGCACTATATGAGCTTGAAAATTCCGGGAATAGGTAAGAAAATAGATGAATATACGTATTGCATAGGTGCTGATAACCAAGGAGGCATTTGCATTCATATCAAATTTGAAATTTGCAATACGTATGGTAAACCCGTTTTAAAAAGAAAGACATTTGAGATCCAAACAGATGATAGGCATTCGGACACGAGACACAGTATAGATTTGCTGACCGAACTTTTAGAGAAGGGGTTAAATGGCGCGACAGTGAAAATTACGGAAGATAAAGATAGAGCGTATCTCTATTTTGATAAGTATCAATTCACGGGATGTATGCTGAATGGTGCATGATGAAAGTCAGTGTCGGCTGAACTGTCATCGTTCTTCCGAAAAAACGAGAGAAAGCATAGGCATTTTGCAGGAAGGCAGGTTATAAATATGAAGGTGAAGACGTTTTTGATATACCTTCCATCCCTTGACATTGCATTCAATCAAGAAAAATTACAGAACTT
>CAVJMS010000022.1:0-38226 GCA_963650995.1 Succinatimonas sp. CAG:777
GAATCTTCAGGGTCTGTGTATTAATCGATCTTTGATTTTCAAGGTTCTTTGTGCTCTCGTTTTGCGACAGCCTATATATCTTATCAGGTTGTGTATCGCTTGTCAAGCACTTTTTTGATCTCTCTGAGAATTTTCATCTCTTTAAAACCATCACTTTGGAGTGACGAGAAGACACTTTATCAAAAGTTATCTTGCTTGTCAAGCTGAATTTCAATTTTTTTAGATTGAAATTCAGCGGAGTAGGAGGGATTTGAACCCTCGCGCCGGTTTTATCCGACCTACACCCTTAGCAGGGGCGCCTCTTCGGCCTCTTGAGTACTACTCCGTATTAACCTCTGTTTCCCTGCCAAGGATGATTTAAATCTCAAACTGGGAAAACGGTTAATAAAAGCACCCTTTAAAAAGGATGCTTAGATATATTAGCAAGTTATTTATGCTCTGTCAATATACTTTTTATGATTCACGATTATAAATCACCGGTCGGATTTGAATCCTTCTCCGTATTTTCCGCATCTTCGGCTAATTCTGCCTCATAGGCCTCCGTTGTGGATTCACGTACCTTGGCAATGGAAGCAATGACGGTACTGGAGTCCGGATCAATATTCATAAACTTTACACCGGAGGTATTGCGTCCGATATCCTTTGTATCCTTCAGAGACATACGGATGATCACTCCTTCATTGGTGATCAGCATGATTTCCCTTTCCTTGGACGTCAGCTTGAAGCCGACAAGCCTTCCGGTCTTCTCTGTAATGTGATAGCAGAGCAGTCCCTTGCCGCCGCGTTTCTGCATCTTGAATTCCGAAACATGCGTAAGCTTGCCCATTCCCTTTTCAGAAACAACGAGAACATAGTCTCCCTGACTGAGCTTCTGCATGCCGATCACCTCGTCATCGCTGCTCAATAAAATGCCGCGTACACCCATAGAGCTTCGTCCGGTGATGCGTACATCCGATTCATTGAAACGGATGGACATGCCGTTCTTCGTTCCGAGCATGATTTCCTCGTTCGGATCAATCAGCTTCGCCTCGATCAGCTGATCATCCTCCCGAATTGACATGGCAATCAAACCGTTCTTACGGATATTTGCATAATCCGAGATCGGTGTTTTCTTTACCATTCCGTTTTTCGTTGCAAGCAGAAGATACTGATCGGAGGATGGATAGTCATCCTTCAGCGCAAAGCTTGCCGTCACCTTCTCATCCGGCCCGAGCTGCAGAAGATTCACCAGCGCAGTTCCGCGGGACGTGCGGGAAGCCTCCGGAATGTTGTAGGCCTTGATGCGGAAACAGCGTCCTGTATTGGTGAAGAACATGATGTAGTGATGATTCGTCGCCATAAAGAGATCCTCAATGATGTCGTCATTGATGGTCTGCATGCCCTTGATTCCCTTGCCTCCGCGATTCTGCTGCCTGAAATTTTCCGGTGACATGCGCTTGATATAGCCAAGACGTGTCGCTGCAATGACCGTGTCATCGTCCGGAATCAGATCCTCATCATCGATGGAATCGTCATAGCCGAACTTCGTCCGCCGGTCATCCCCGTACTTTTCCGAAATAACATCGATTTCATCCTTGATCAGAGCAAGCATCTTCTTCGGATCACCCAAAAGCTCATTGTAGTATGCAATCTTTTTTTCGAGCTCATCATATTCATCCTTCAGCTTGTCGCGCTCCAGGCCGGTCAGTGCACGAAGCCGCATATCTACAATCGCCTGGGCCTGAGCATCATCGAAACCGAATTTTTCGCTCAGATGAAGCTTGGCCTGATCTGTATTGGCAGCCGCCCGGATCGTATGCACGATCTCATCGATATGATCAACCGCCACCAGCAGCGCCTCCAGAATATGAGCGCGCTCCTGTGCCTTATTAAGATCAAATTTCGTGCGTCTTGTAAATACATTCACCTGATGCTTCAGGTATTCCTCGAGAATCTGCTGAAGATTCAGGATTTTCGGCTCACCGTTGACGATGCAGAGCATGATGACACCGAAGGTGCTCTGCAGCTGGGTATGCTTATACAGCTGATTCAGAATCACATTCGGATTTACATCCTTGCGAAGCTCAATGTTGATCTTTGATGTAGAGCCCTTGCCGGAGGCATCATTGATATAGGTGATGCCGTCAATCTTTTTGTCTTTTACGAGATTTGCGATATTTTCAATCACCCGCGAACGATATACGAGATACGGAAGCTCCTTCACTACAATCCGGTGCTTTCCGTTCTGCATCGGCTCAATCTCACAGACCGCACGCAGCTTGATCTTGCCGCGGCCGGTGCGGTAGGCTTCCTCAATCCCCTTATGTCCCAGGATAATGCCTCCGGTCGGAAAGTCGGGCCCCGGAATCACCTTCATGATGTCTTCCATGGTGGTTTCCTGATCCCGGATCCGGTTCTCAATGATCAGATCCACGGCCTTGATCACTTCGCGCAGATTATGCGGCGGAATATTGGTCGCCATACCGACGGCGATACCGGTGGCACCATTCACAATCAGATTCGGCAGCTTGGCCGGAAGCACCGTCGGCTCATCGTACTCGTTGGAAAAGTTCGGCATGAAATCCACCGTGTCTTTATTGATGCCCGCAAGCATTTCACCCGCAAGCTTCGACATTCTGGCTTCCGTGTACCGCATGGCTGCAGGAGAATCACCATCATCGGAACCGAAGTTTCCCTGTTTATCCACAAGCACATGCCGCATTGACCAGGCCTGGCCCATATATACCAGGGCACCGTAAATAGATGAGTCACCATGCGGATGGTATTTACCCATACATTCACCGACAATCGTGGCACATTTTTTCGTTTTCTTATCCGGTGTAACTCCCAAAGACTGGAGAGAGAAGAGTACACGCCGCTGCACCGGCTTCAGTCCGTCCCGAACATCCGGAATCGCTCTTGATACAATGACGCTCATCGCGTAATCAATATAAGAGTTCTCCATGGTTTTCTTGAGATCTACATCCTGGACCTTATCAAAAACATTTGGTTCCAAAATCTTACCCTCCGAACTTGCTGAGGTGATGTACGTTCTGACCGCAACCACCTGTCATCGATTTTATTCAGACATCAAGGTTTGTCACATATTTCGCATTTTCCTCGATGAACTCACGTCTCGGTTCCACCTGATCGCCCATCAGTGTTGTAAAGGTCACATCCAGATCTGCCCGATCGTCTTCATTCATATTCACGCGAAGAAGTGTTCTGGTTTCCGGATCCATCGTCGTTTCCGCAAGTTCCTCGGTATCCATTTCACCAAGTCCCTTGAAGCGGGATACATCCGTACCCTCTGCACCGATCTGCTTCAGAATCGTCTGATATTCCTCATCCGAATACGCATAGTAATGCTTCTTGTTTTTTGTAATATTAAAAAGCGGCGGCTGCGCAAGATAGACATGTCCCTGTCGGATCAGCTCCGGCATGAAATTATAAATAAAAGTCAGCATGAGCGTAGCGATATGTGCGCCGTCCACGTCGGCATCCGTCATGATGATGATCTTGTTATAGCGAAGCTTCGAAATATCAAAATCCTCATTGATGCCGGTGCCGAAGGCCGTAATCATTCCCTTGATTTCTTCATTGGCATATACCCGGTCAAGACGCGCCTTTTGTACATTCAGAACCTTGCCGCGCAGCGGAAGAACCGCCTGTGTATGCACATTTCGGCCATCCTTTGCAGGTCCGAGGGCAGAGTCTCCCTCTACGATAAAAATTTCACATTCATTCGGATCCTTGGAATTGCAGTCCACAAGCTTCCCCGGAAGACCAACGCCATCCAGGGCGGACTTTCGTCTCGTCAGATCCCGCGCACGGCGTGCAGCTGCACGTGCCCGCTGCGCCAGCACCGATTTTTCACAGATAATACGGGCTACTCCCGGATTCTGCTCGAGATAGTAGGTCAGCTGTTCACTGACAATGCTCTGCACAGCCGTCATGGCCTCCGAATTTCCAAGCTTCTGCTTGGTCTGACCCTCGAACTGCGGATCTTCGATCTTAACGGAAATAACCGTGGTCAGTCCTTCACGGATATCATCCCCGCTCAGATTCGGCTCCGAATCCTTTAAGAGCTTATTGCTGCGCGCATAGTCGTTAAAGGTTTTTGTGATGGCATTTTTAAATCCTGTCAGATGGCTGCCGCCCTCCGGCGTATTGATATTATTGACAAAGGTATACGTATTTTCGGTATAGGAATCGTTATGCTGCATGGCAACCTCAACAAAAACCTTTTCCCGCTCGCCTTCACAGTAAATCACATCCGAATACAGAGGCTCCTTGCCCTTGTTCAGATACTGTACGAATTCCTTGATGCCGCCCTCGTAATGAAATGTCTTTTCCTGCTCAATGCCGTCCCGCGTGTCCTGAAGACGGATTTTCAGTGCCTTGGTAAGGAAAGCGGTCTCCCGAAGACGCACCTTCAGCGTGTCAAAATCATAGACCGTCTCATCGAAAATCTCCGGATCCGGAAGAAAATGCACCGTTGTTCCGTGCCGATCCGCATCACAATCTCCGACAATGGTCATCGGCTGCGTCACCTTGCCGCGCTCAAACTTCATGCTGTAGATTTTTCCGCCCTTGTAGACCAGAACCTCCAGCCAGCTCGAAAGAGCATTGACCACCGATGCACCGACACCGTGAAGACCGCCGGATACCTTATAGCCGGAGCCTCCGAATTTTCCGCCTGCATGAAGAACGGTAAAGACAACCTCCAGGGCCGGCTTCCCGGCCTTCTTCTGGATATCCACCGGAATGCCGCGTCCGTCATCCTGTACCGTGATCGAGTTGTCCTTTTCAATGGTCACCTGAATGCTGGTACAGAAGCCGGCCAATGCTTCGTCAACGGAGTTATCCACAATTTCATAAACGAGATGGTGAAGACCGCGGATGGAGGTACTGCCGATGTACATGCCGGGTCTTTTGCGAACCGCCTCCAGTCCCTCCAGAATCTGAATCTGATCCGCACCATAATCCGAAGAGCCCTTCATCAGCTCCTCCTCACGCTTCAGATCTTCATTTTCTTTTTTTTCTATTGCCATGGACGACGTCTCCTTTGACTACTTTACAATCGATGCACTTCCGCTGACGACATGGAAGAGTTCATCGATATGAAAACGATGGTTTACAAATTCATCAAGCCCTGTACAGGTAATGATATTCTGCGTATCACTTAAAAGATCCAGAAGATAATTCTGACGCTTGGCATCAAGCTCAGAAAGCACATCATCCAGAAGAAGAATCGGCTGATCCTCGATGCGCTTCCGTACCAGCTCAATTTCACTGAGCTTCAAGGCCAGAGCAGCCGTTCGCTGCTGACCCTGGGAGCCGAATTTCCGGATGTCCCGTCCGTCGATGAAAAAGCTTAAATCATCCCGATGCGGTCCGGTCAGCGTAAGATGCTGCCGTTTTTCCTGCTCCGAGTTTTTTTGAAGCATCGCTGCCATATGGTCCTTTGCAGCATTCGGGTCATAACGGATGATCAGCTCCTCCGTGCCTCCGCTAAGCTGATGATGAATTCGTCCGATGATCGTCTGCAGCTCATGAATAAATTCCTCACGAATCGAAATAATCTGTTCTCCGTAGCGGCAGAGCTGTTCATTCCAGACCGGGAGCGTTTCTTCCAGTGACGGGCGCAGCAACATATCTTTCAAAAGCCGGTTTCGCTGATTTAATGTGCGATTATATCTGGTCAGATGATATAAATACACCTTATCCAGCTGACAAAGCTCAAGATCCATGAAGCGGCGGCGCAGCGCCGGTCCGTCCTTTATGAGACTCAGATCCTCCGGACTGAAGGAAACAACATTCGCAATGCCGAACAGCTCCGATGCATGACGGATCGGAATCTCATTAATGGCGATCCCCTTTGATTTATTTTTTTTCAGGTGCATATCAATCCGGTAGGGAACCTTGCGTTTCCGTATTTCTGTCTTAATATGCGCTTCATCACAACCAAACTGAATCAGGTCCCGATCGTGAGCAATGCGGTAGGACTTGGATGTACATGCAAGAAAAATCGCTTCCAGTACATTTGTTTTTCCCTGGGCATTGTCACCGAAAAAAATATTGGTACCGGGACTCAGCTTCAGCTTCAGACGGTCATAATTCCGAAAATTTTTTAATTCAAGTGTTTCAACTATCATTCCTTACGCAGGGATTAATACGCATCTGCGTTAAAGTTTACCGGCAGAATCATGTACGTATAGGTTTTCTGATCATCGCGGATGAAGCACGGAGAACGCGGAATCGACATATAGAGTGTCACCTCATCCTCCTCAATGGTACGCATGGCATCCAGAAGAAAACGCGGATTAAAGCCGATCATCAGATCATTACCTGTTTTTTTGATGGCAATTTCCGCATCCATGGCACCGATATCTGTTTTTACCTTGAGGCCCAGCACATTTTCCTCAATGCGCATCACCATCGGCTGCTTATCATTTTCCTTTACGAAAATTGTCGAGCGATCCAGGCATTCCATGAATTTTTTTCGGTTTACGATAATCTTGGTTTCATAATCCTCCGAAAGCATCTGTGCTACATGGAAATATTCACCGTCAATGAGTCGTGTAACCACCAGTGTATCGTTGAATTCAAACATAATGTGGTTTGCAGAGAAATAGATCACCACTTCATCATACATTCCGCCGCTCAGAATTTTACTGAGTTCGTTTAATGCTTTACCGGGAACAATGGCCTTTGCATCCGGATAGCTCTGGTTCAGCTTTACCCGGCGAATCGAAATGCGGTGACCGTCCAGCGAAGTAACGGTAAAGGTATCACCATTTACTTCAAAAAGCTCGCCGGTCATTTTTTTATTGCTGTCATTTGCGGCAATCGAAAAAATCGTCTGTGAAATGACCTGCTTCAGTGTGAACTGGGAGAGGGATACAGACTGATTTTTGTCGATTTTCGGAAGAGCAGTAAATTCATTGCCGTCACGGCCGATAATCTTAAAAACGGAATTTTCACAGGTAATAATCGTATTATTACGCTCATCTGTCTCGATGAAAACCTCCATATTGTCGGATTCCGGCAAACGGCGAATGATTTCAGAAAAAACCTTCGCTTCCAAAGCGACCTTTCCGGGTTCTAAAATACTGCCGGCACTTACAGTCTGAATTCCAAATTCCGAATCGTTGCCGACCAGGTCGATTTTTCCGTTGGATGCATCAAGTAAAATGCATTCCTGAATGGAGGTGGTGGATTTGGAAGGGACGGCCTTCGACACAATATTGATCGCATTAATCAGATCTGTTTTCTTGAATTGTAGCTTCATGGGAGGGGCCTCGCTTATATATTAATTAATAACTTTAATTCTTAGTACTATTATTAGGTGCTGTGGAAATGTAGAAAAGCCATTTGGACGGCATAATTCCGTCATTTTAAGCACAGGATAACTCAGTTGACAGCATCTTTATGCGCTGTGAACAAATTATGACACTATGGAGAGATCTTTTTCTTCAGTGTCTCAATTGTGGATTTCAATTGTTCGTTTGTGCGCAATTCTGTGGAAATCTTCTCAATTCCATGCATGATGGTTGTATGATCCCGCCCGCCGAGATATTCGCCAATGGTTTTTAACGGGACATCGGTCATATTCCGGCAGAGATACATGGCAAGCTGCCGCGGAAAAACGATTTCCTTGCTTTTTTTCTGCGACGCGATTTCCAGATTTGTAATGCCGAAGTGCTCGGCCACCGTTGAGATGATCAGTTCCGGCGTGATTTCCTTCGGTCCGTCCGGTGTGATGTGATCCTTAAGCAGGCTCTCCGCCAGCGGAAGATCGATGGACTGACCTTTCAGACGGGACATGGCTACGATCTTCGTAAGTGCGCCCTCCAGCTCCCGGATGTTGGATTTAATATTGGTCGCAATATATTTGATGATTTCGTTGTCAATGTTAACATGCATGAGCTCCTCCTTCTTGCGAAGAATAGCCATACGTGTTTCGAAGTCCGGCATTTGAATATCCACAATGAGACCGACCTCGAATCTGGAACGCAGCCGGTCCTCCAGGTTATCGATGTCCTTCGGCGGTTTATCGGATGCGATGACGATCTGCTTTTTGTTTTCGTACAGTGTATTAAAGGTATGGAAAAACTCTTCCTGGGTTCCTTCCTTTCCTATAATAAACTGAATATCATCAATCAGAAGAACATCGAGCTCACGATAGCGGTTGCGGAAATCGGCCGGAGACATGTTGTTCTTGTTTCGAATAGAGTCGACAAACTCGTTGATAAAGGTTTCGGAGGTTACATAACGGATCTTTGCAAGCGGATTGTTCCTTAATATAAAGTGAGCAATCGAATGCATCAGATGGGTTTTTCCGAGACCGGCGCCTCCGTAAATATAGAGCGGGTTGTAGATTTCACCCGGTGATTCGGCTACCGCCAGAGAGGCTGCATGCGCCAGATTGTTGCTGGAGCCCACAACGAAGGTGTCAAAGGTATATTCTGTATTGAGATTTGCTTCCTTTATACTCTCGGCCAGCAGGGTTTCCGGATCCTTTTTATCATTTGAGATTCCGTGAAGGCGCTTCACATACTCACGGGCATCCTTTTCAACCATAAAAAGGATATCCACAGGGATACCTGTTTTTTCCTCCACGGCGATCTTTAAAAATAAGGAGTATTTTTTATCCAGATATTTGATATAGCCTTCCTCGGGCACAAGGATGAGCAGCGTGCTGTTGACGCAGTCAAATAAACGAAGCGGCTTCAGCCATGTGTCGAAGGACACAGGGAGAATATCATGCTCCGCCTTCATATTGTTCAGTATATCATCCCAGCTTTTTCTAATAGTCTCAAAATCGTTCATTGAGATGCTCCTTAAACGAAAAAATCACGGATAAATTATACTCGATTGTGGATAGAATGGCAAGATGCTCTGTGGATAAGTAGATGTGAACATTCGCTTTTCCACAGAGATGAACCGAAAATTACCAATTTCCGGGGGATTTATCCAGAATTACCCCCAATTTATCCACAAGTTGTGCACATTTTGTGGATAACCCTTTATACTGTGGAAAAGTGGATAAAATTGTTGATAAAGTGCATAAATAAAGCATTGACGAAAAATAGGGTTTTCTATATAATACTAAAGCGATGTTTACCCTAGATCTGAAGTTGCTTCAGGACGAAGGGCTATAAAGGAGTCCAACATTGAAAACCGAAAATTCAATGGAGTCCTGAAAGATTATCAGAAAAGGAGGTGTCAGTATATGCATAAGGGAAAGATGACCTTACAGCCGAAGACCAGACAGAGAGCCAAGGTTCATGGATTCAGAGCCAGAATGGCTACCGCAGGCGGAAGAAAGGTACTGGCTGCCAGAAGAGCAAAAGGTAGAGCAGCATTAACCGTTTAATCCACGACATATGATGAAGACCGCTTTTGAAAGCGGTCTTTTTTCATTTACACAGGCAGCAAAAAGCATAAAGGCCGAAATGGAGCACAGATGAAGCGATTCCCATCCGTTAAAAAGAATAGCGAATTTCAGAAAATCTATCAGAGCGGCCGATCATTGGCGTCGAGTGCATTGGTGATGTATGTGGCAGAAAATGAAAGCGGACGGAATCGTCTGGGAATTTCCTGCTCTAAGAAGATTGGAAATTCCGTTGTCCGCCATACATTTGCACGAAAGATGCGTGAAATCTTCAGATTAAATAATTTCAGAACGAAGCAGGGTGTAGACATCGTCGTTGTCATACGCGGTAAGGCAAATTACTGTACTTATCAGCAGCTTGAGAAGCAGTATCTCAATCTTTTGAACAGGCATCATATCTTTATAAAGGATACGGAGACAGCATCCGTATAATCAGGTATCGAAGTGGGTATGATTTCAAAGCTCATGGTATGTTTCATCCGTGGATATCAGAAATATATTTCTCCCTATACAGGGGCTCACTGTAAATATACACCGACCTGTTCTCAATACGCCATTGAGGCCATCAAAAGGTATGGGTGTATCAAAGGTTCATTGCTGGCCACATGGCGCATCCTCCGATGCAATCCATGGGCCAAGGGCGGTTATGATCCTGTTCCCTAATCCGGAGGTAAATCTTGGACTATTTATCCTTAGTTGTACTCACAAAAAATACATCGGCTATCCCGGTTCTGGGACCGATCTGGAATCTGATCGTAAATATTCTCGGCGCGATCATGAATGTGATCTACGGAACGCTCGAGACCCTGGGCATCGGTAATATCGGTCTTGCGATCATTTTCTTTACGCTTGTTATGCGTCTACTCCTTTTCCCGACCAGCCTGAAGCAGCAGAAGTCCTCCCGCATGATGCAGATCATGCAGCCGGAGATCAAGGCGATTCAGGAAAAGTACAAGAATAAAACGGACAATGCTTCCATGATGGCACAGCAGGAAGAAATGAAGGCCGTATATGAAAAGTACGGTACCTCTATGACCGGCGGATGTCTGCCGCTGCTTCTGCAGATGCCGATCATCTTTGCACTGTATCGTATCATCATGAATATTCCGGCATATGTTCCGCATGTATATTCGATTTATGAAAATGTACTGAATGCCATCGGCGGATCCTCTGCAGCACAGAAGCTGGTGGATTTCGCGACGGACAACGGCATGAAGTCAACCCTTACGCAGCTTCATAACCTCGGTGTGGGAGAGAATGCCTCCTATACAGCCGAACAGGTCGGCAATTTCATCATTGACCTTCTGTACAAGCTGAATCCGAGCCAGTGGACGGCACTGCAGGATGTATTTACCGATGCAAATGCTGTCAGTGCGATCGAAACGGCTGCCGAGCAGTCCTCGCATATCAATAATTTCCTTGGCATTAACCTGTCCACCTCGCCGATTTCGATGGGATATATGCCGAGTGTATACTGGATCATTCCGATCCTGGCCGGTGTTCTGCAGTATATCAGTGCGAAGCTGATGTCGAAGCAGAATGCAGGTATGGCCGACGGCAATGATCAGTCCGCACAGATGATGAAGAGCATGAATCTGATGATGCCGCTGATGTCGGTATGGTTCTGCTTCACCTTTGCATCCGGTATCGGACTTTACTGGTGTGCATCCTCCTTCTTCATGATTCTTCAGCAGCTTCTGATGAATCAGTATTTCGGAAAATTTACGGATCAGGAGCTTCTGCAGGCCTCTATGGAAAAGACGAATCAGAAGCGTGCAAAGAAGGGACTTCCTCCGATCGATGAGAAGGCCGTGGAGAAGCGCATCGAAAAGGCAAAATCCTTGGCTGCGGCTGCAGAAGAGAATCGCATGGAAGTGATTGCGAAGCAGAGTGCAAAAACCAAGGAGTCTACAGAGTACTACAATAAGAATGCTGCACCCGGCTCTCTGGCATCGAAGGCCAACATGGTACAGATGTACAATGAGAAGCAGGAAAAGCACAGTGGGAAATAAAGAGGTGCAATATGGACAAAATCAGAGTTTCAGCCAAAACAAAGGATGAAGCGATTACAAAAGCATTGATTCAGCTGGGCATCACATCGGATCAGCTGAATTACAGTGTTCTTGTAGAAGGAAAATCCGGTCTCTTCGGCATCGGCGCAAAGCCCTGGATCATTGAAGCTGCGGTCAAGGAAGCGGCACAGAAGTCAGAGCTTGAGCGTCTGGAGAAGGAAATTCATAATATAACCACCGGTCAGGAGGCTCCGAAGCCGGCGGAGGAGAAAAAGGAGACGGCTCCGAAAAAAGAAGAGCTGCATAAGCCGGAAGAGACTTCGGAGAAGACGGAGAATGTGAAGGCAGAGCGCCGCGAAGAGAAAAAGCCGGAACCATGTACAGAAGAGGGTGCGCGACGTGAAAAGAGAGAACGTACGGATCGTGGTGAGCACCGTCCGAGACGGGATCGGGGAGACCGTAATGAGCGCCGCGGAGAGCATTCATCCTCAAATAACAGCAGAAGATATCCGCGCGGCGGATATGAGGTCAAGGATATTGTGATCCCGAGTGCAGCTGAAACGGAGCGTAAGGTACGTGAGCTGAAGCCGGTTTCCGAGGAGGAAGCATTGACTGCACAGAAGCATGCAGAGGAATTCATTACCTCCGTGATGAAGGGGATGAATATGGATGTTCAGCTGACCACCAGCTTCCGGCATGAAAGCAATGAGCTTATGCTGAACATGGAGGGCCCGGATATGGGACTTCTGATCGGAAAGCGCGGACAGACGCTGGATTCGCTTCAGTATCTTACATCGCTTGTGGTCAATAAGGAGCACAAGGAGGACTATATCCGGGTAAAGCTGGATACAGAGGATTATCGCTCGAGACGGGAGACCACACTTCGAAATCTGGCCCGGAACATTGCATACAAGGTGCGCCGTTCCAGAAAGCCGGTAGCGCTGGAGCCGATGAATCCGTATGAACGCCGCATCATTCACAGTGCACTGCAGAACGACCGTTTTGTAACAACCCGTTCGGAGGGAGATGAGCCTTTCCGTCATGTCATTGTTTTCATGAAGAAAAAGGATCGAAAGCCGTATCCGCAGAATGAAAAGCGGACGGAGAGGAGCGAGCGGGCAGAAACACAGCCGGCCGCTGAGAGCTCTGCTTCCACAGAAGAGAACAGCTGATTTACAGATATTGTGGGAAAAATCCCGTATGCAGAAAGCATACGGGATTTTTTAATTGTTCATCGCCATATCGCAAAGCGATATGGCGATGTGGTGCTGCTGAACGTCTTGCCAAGAGAAGCATTAGCTATTAGAATAGGTGGAGTTTTAGGGTGAGTATTGTGGATAACTTTCCGCATTTTGAAGGGAGAAGCGATGAAAGAGGATACGATTTGTGCATTGGCAACCGCGGCCGTACCGTCCGGCATCGGAATTATCCGCATCAGCGGGCCGGATGCGGTGAAGATCGTGTCGAAGCTTGCACGTTCAAAAAACGGACACACGGTGGATATCTCCGAGAGCCACCGCATACGGTATGGCTTTCTTTATGACGGAGAGGAGCCGCTTGATGAGGTTTTGTTTCTGACCATGCGGGGCCCCCGTTCCTATACCGGTGAAGATACGGTGGAAATTGACTGTCACGGCGGCGTTCTGATGATGCAAAGAATTCTGGAACTGGTTGTGAAAAACGGCGCACGTCTCGCGGATCCGGGGGAATTTACGAAGCGGGCTTTTCTGAACGGCCGCATCGATCTTTCTGAGGCTGAAGCGGTCGGAGATCTCATTACATCGGAGAATGAAAACGCACTGAAGGCATCGATTCAGCAGCTGCGCGGCTCGGTATCCGAGGTGATCCGGGTCGATCGAGCACAGATTCTGGAGGATGATGCCTTCATTGAAGCCGGTATCGATGATCCGGAGCATATCTGTCTTGATGGATTCCGGGATACGCTGAAGCAGCATACAGAGGACATACTTTCAGGGCTTCACAGGCTGATCGAAAGCGCCGAGGACGGAAGACGCCTTCGTGAGGGTATACGTACGGTTATTCTGGGAAAACCGAATGCCGGAAAATCCTCCCTTCTGAATGCATTGGTCGGAGCGGATCGGGCGATCGTAACAGAGATTGCAGGAACGACTCGGGATACATTGGAAGAGCATATTAACCTGAAGGGAATCAGTCTGACGATTGTGGATACCGCCGGCATCCGAAAAACCGAGGACGTGGTGGAAAAAATCGGCGTAGAGCGTGCACTAAAGGAAGCGTCGGATGCCGATCTTCTGATCTATGTTGTGGATGCGTCCGTACCGCTGGATGCGTCGGATGACAGCATTATACAGAAATTAAAGGATCGGAAATGCATCGTTCTGATGAATAAAACAGACCTTCCGGAGGCGATCGGAGAAGCAGAGCTGCAGGACATGACCGGCTGCCCGGTGCTTCCGATTTCGGCGAAGCTGGAAACCGGGATGGATGCACTGGAAGAGAAGATCAGGGAAATGTTTTTCTGCCGGGAGCTTTCCTTCAATGATCAGGTCATCATTACAAATGCACGTCATAAGCAGTGTTTGATTCGGGCAGCGGAGGCACTGGAGGAGGTTCTGCGGTCTGTTTCCATGGATATGCCGGAGGATTTTTATACCATCGATCTGATGCGTGCATATGAGGAACTTGGCTATATTCTCGGTGAACAGGTATCTGAGGATCTCGTAAATGAGATTTTTTCGAAATTCTGTATGGGAAAGTAGAGTATATTTATTTTGAAATAACGATTTGCACCGTATCGCTTAGGCAATGTGCCTGAGCGGAGCCTGGAGGAAAAATGTCAGTAGTAGAAGAGTCATATGATGTAATTGTAATCGGTGCAGGACATGCAGGCTGTGAGGCGTCGCTTGCAGCGGCCCGACTGGGACTTGAAACCATCGTATTTACAGTGAGTGCCGACAGCATTGCCTTTATGCCGTGCAATCCGCATATCGGCGGAAGCTCGAAGGGGCATCTGGTACGTGAATTGGATGCATTGGGCGGCGAAATGGGAAAGGTGATTGACCGAACCTTTCTTCAGTCGAAGATGCTGAATAAATCCAAGGGCCCGGCCGTCCACAGTCTTCGTGCGCAGGCAGATAAAAAGGCCTATACCGAGGAAATGCGGAAGCGCTTGGAAAATCAGCCGCATCTTAAGATCCGGCAGGCGGAGGTTACGGAGCTTCTTACGGAAAATATAAATGAAGAGCATAAAAGAGTAATCGGTATTCGCACCAGCTCCGGTGCGGTTTACCATGCGAAGGCAGTGATCCTATGTACGGGCACCTACCTGAATGCGCGCTGCCTGACCGGAGATCTGATTGAATATACCGGTCCGAACGGATTCAGGAGTGCTACGCATCTGACCGATTCCCTGATTGCAAACGGCATCGTGATGCGGCGTTTCAAGACCGGAACGCCGGCGCGGGTGGACCGCCGCAGTCTGGACTTTTCACAGTTCGAAGTGCAGAAGGGAGATGTACCGGTTATTCCGTTTTCATATTCGACGGATTTTCAGGAGGTCCAGAGACCGCAGGAAGATTGCTGGCTGGTCTATACCAATGAAAAAACGCATGAAATCATTCGTGAAAACATTGACCGCTCGCCGATGTACAACGGTTCCATTCACGGCGTCGGTCCGCGCTATTGTCCCTCCATTGAGGATAAGGTGATGAAGTTTCCGGAGAAGGACCGGCACCAGATCTTCATTGAACCGGAGGGACAATATACCAACGAAATGTATCTGAGCGGAATGTCCAGTTCGATGCCGGAGGACGTACAGTATCAGATGTACCATTCGATGAAGGGCTTCGAGCATGTACATATTGTTCGTAATGCCTATGCGATCGAATATGACTGCATCGATGCTACACAGCTGCGCTCCAGTCTTGAATTCATGAAGATTTCCGGTCTGTTTGCCGGCGGGCAGTTTAATGGTTCCTCCGGCTATGAGGAGGCTGCCGTACAGGGCTTTATGGCCGGTGTCAATGCAGCGATGCAGATTCTTCATCGTGAACCAGTGATTCTGGACCGTTCGGAAGCATATATCGGTGTACTGATTGACGATCTGGTGACCAAGGAAAGCACGGAGCCGTACCGTATGATGACGAGTCGGTCGGAATACCGGCTTTTGCTTCGTCAGGATAATGCTGATCTTCGGCTGCGCAGAATCGGACATGAAATAGGGTTGATTTCGGATGAGGAATATCAGAAGACTGTTGAAAAAAGGCTGCTGATCGATCAGGAAGAGGAGCGTCTCCGAAAAACCTTTATCGGTGTCAGCGATGAAAGCAATCGCTTCATGGAGGAGCATGGTTCTGCGCTGCTCAGCTCCGGTGCCTCATTGGCCGAGCTGATCAAACGGCCGGAACTGGATTATGAGTCCCTGCATGCACTGGATCTGAAGCGGCCGGAGCTTCCGTACGATGTACGTGAGGAGGTTGGCATCGAAATTAAGTACGAGGGCTACATACATCGTCAGGAGCAGCAGGTGGAGAGCTTCCGCAGGATGGAGCATAAGCACATACCTGAAAATCTTCAGTATGACAAAATTAAAAATCTTCGTATAGAGGCACGGCAGAAGCTCGAAAAGATCCGGCCGGAAAATATTGGTATGGCCGGTCGGATCAGCGGTGTAAATCCGGCGGATATTTCGGTGCTTTTGATTTATCTGGAAGGTTACAGAAGGGGAGAAGTATGACAGATACGTTTTTGAAACAGCTGAGCGAGCAATCGGCGGAGCTCGGAATCGAACTCAGTGAAGAGCAGTGCCGGCAGCTTTTTCGATATTACGAAATGCTCGTTGAAACCAATAAGGTCATGAATCTTACGGCGATCACAGAAGAATCGGAGGTGGTTGCAAAGCATTTTATTGATTCGATGGCCCTTGTGAAGGCCATTGTGCATGGTGAAAATGTTTCACGTGAAACATTGAAGGGAAAAACCCTGATTGATGTGGGAACCGGCGCCGGATTTCCGGGCCTTGTTCTGAAAATTGCATTTCCGGAGCTTTCGGTGACGCTGACAGATTCACTAAAGAAGAGGCTGCGTTTTCTGGATGATGTTATTGCAAGGCTGAATTTACGGGATGTGAATACCGTGCACGGAAGAGCAGAGGATCTGGGACACCAGAAGGCGCTGCGGGAATCCTATGATTTCGTATGCTCAAGGGCAGTTGCAAATATGTCAACATTAGCAGAATATGACCTTCCGTTTGTAAAAAAGGACGGCTTCTTCATCGCATATAAATCCAGCGAAATTGAAGCGGAGCTTTCGGCAGCGGAGCCGGCGATCCGAAAGCTGGGCGGTCAGATCGAGCAGGAGATTTGTTATATGCTGCCGTCATCGGATATTCACAGATCGCTGGTGATTGTACGGAAGGTGAAGGAAACACCGAAGGCTTATCCGAGAAAGGCCGGAACACCGGCGAAGGATCCTTTGAAATAATACAACATCATAGAGGGGACAGATTTATTACATTATGAAAAAATCAAGTGCTGCACTGGTGTCAAATTTACTGCTGCTTCTCACTGCCATTATCTGGGGATTTGCTTTTGTGGCCCAGAGCGTGGGTATGGACTATGTGGGCCCGTGGACCTTTGTTTTTACGCGCTTCATAATTGCATCCATATTGCTCCTTCCGATTTCTCTGTTTTCAGAAAAAAGCTATCATGCATCGCTGCCGGTGAAAACCGAGAAGAAAAGCTATCAGAGAGAGGTGCTGATCGGAAGTGCTGTATGCGGATGCTTTCTTGGGCTTGCCAGCATCACGCAGCAGATCGGTATGATGACAACAACGGCCGGCAAGGCAGGATTTATTACAGCCTGCTATGTCGTGCTTGTTCCGATCTTCGGCATTCTTATAGGAAAGAAGCCGAGAAAAAGCCTGTGGATCAGCGTGGTGCTTGCATTGATCGGTCTTTATATGATCAGCATGCACGGCAGCATGTCCATCGGCCGCGGGGATGCCATGGTCAGCTTATGCGCCGTTCTGTTTTCACTGCAGATTATGTCAGTCGATTATTTTTCAGAGAAGATCAATCCAGTGCTGCTCGCCAACTTTCAGTTTTTCTTTGCATCGATGGTCGGGCTGATCGGGATGCTTATGTTTGAAAGCCCGACCGCGGCCGGACTTATAGGAGGACTTCCTTCTATATTATATGCAGGGGTTATGTCGTCAGCTGTGGGATATACACTGCAGGTGATTGGACAGAAAAATACGGATCCGACCGTGGCATCCCTTTTAATGTCCCTCGAATCTGTATTTTCAGCCATCGGCGGATTTCTGATTCTGCATCAGATTCTGTCGCTGCAGGAGCTGGTGGGATGTGCCGTTGTGTTTGCAGCTGTGATCATTGCACAGATTGTTTGACACGTATAAAACGATAGAGTAGAATAACGTCAGTGATAATGTTTCACGTGAAACCAAGAAGAAATCTTGAAACGTTTCACGTGAAACATTTTGTTTAAACAGGAGAATGAAATGGGGAAAATTATAGCAATCACAAATCAGAAGGGCGGTGTCGGCAAGACAACAACCGCAGTGAATCTGGCTGCAACCCTTGCCGAGGCAAATCAGAGTGTGCTTCTGGTGGATTTCGATCCGCAGGGCAATGCTACCAGCGGATATGGCGTAGAACGTGATGAAATTGAACACACGGTTTATGATGTCATGAACGGCAGCTGCACGATGGATGAAGCAATTCTCGTAGAAGTTGAAAAGAATCTGGATCTGCTTCCGTCGGATATGAACCTGGCTGCCGTTGAGGTGGAGTATGCAGATGCAGAGAATAAAAATCAGATGCTGAAGGAGCTTCTCTCACCGTATAAGGATCAATATCACTATATATTGATTGATTGTCCGCCGAGCCTTGGTACGATTACAGTGAATGCGCTTACCGCTGCAGATTCTGTCATTATTCCGGTTCAGTGCGAATATTATGCATTGGAGGGGTTGCATCAGGTGATGGATACCATCAGCATCGTAAAGGAAGGGCTGAATCCTTCACTGAGCATCGAAGGCATCGTATTCACGATGTATGACGGAAGAAATAAGCTGTCCCAGCAGGTTGTAGAGGCTGTAAAGCAGAATTTCGGCGGAAATATTTATGATACGTTGATTCCGAGAAATGTACGCCTTGCGGAAGCACCGAGTCATGGCGTGCCGATTACAGAATATGAGTCCTCCTCCACCGGTGCAGAGAGCTATCGGCGGCTAGCCGCAGAGCTCATGAGTAAGGGGGATGAGATGTATGGCTAAGGTGCATGGACTTGGAGGAAAGGGAATCGGTGCGATTTTCGGAAGCAGTGCAGCTGCAGGCGCACGGCCGGAGCATCGTTACAAAACAGCAGCAGAAGGCACATCCGAAAAGCAGGAAGAGGGGGCTTCCGGAGAGAATACAGAGAAAACGCAAATGTCGGAAACAGCGGAAGCTGCAGCTTCATCGGATAATTATGTTCGAAAGACCCGTGCATCCATTGCCAGGGAAAATGCAGAGAAGAATATGCTGCTGATCAAGCTGAGCCGCATACAGCCGGACAAAAGTCAGCCGCGAAAGGATTTTAATGAGGAAAAGCTGCAGGAGCTGGCAGAATCCATCCGAAATTACGGCCTTATTTCACCGATTGTGGTAAAGAAAAACGGCGCCTTTTATGAAATTGTGGCCGGTGAGCGCCGTTGGCGGGCGGCCAGAATCGCAGGGCTTCAGGAAATTCCGGCAATTCTCAAGGATGTGGATAAAAAAACCGGACGGGAGATGTCCATCATTGAAAATATTCAGCGGGATGATCTGAATGCTGTAGAGGAAGCGAGAGCTTACCAGTCATTGATTGAGGAATACGGATTGACACAGGAAGAGGTGGCCGCCCGTGTTTCCAAGAATCGCTCTACCATTACAAACAGTCTTCGTCTGCTGAAGCTGGAGCCGGAAATTCTGGCGCTTTTGGAGAGTGGAAAAATTACGCAGGGGCATGCGCGGGCACTTCTTTCGGTTGAGGATCCGGAGCTTCGCAGAAAAATCGCAGAAAAGTGTACAAAGGAGAATCTTTCGGTACGGGAGATTGAAACACTGGTAAAGCTGGATAAGCTGTCAAAGGAAAAGAAGGAAAAAAGATCATCTCCGGAGGCACAGGAGCTGAAGCGTCTGAAAATCATCTATAAGGATCTGGAAAAACGTATGAAGTCGAAGCTCGGAACGAAGGTGTCCATTGTTCCGAAAAACACAGAACGCGGAACGCTTGAAATAGAGTATTATTCGCAGGATGATCTGGACCGTATTTTTATGATCCTGAATTCCGGCCGAAACAATGAAGCGGAGCGAGAATGATATGATTGCTACAGAAACACTTTTGCTTGGCATGGCGGCGGCAGGACTTCTGATCGGAGTGATTTCCCTGATTTTGGCCATTCGGGCAAATGCAAAATATAAAAAGCTGTATCGTCAGTATGATTATTTCATGCGCGGAAAGGACGCAGAGACACTGGAGGATTATTTCGTTGATCTTCAGAAACATGTTGAGGCTCTCGAAGAGGAGGATGCAAAAAATAAGGATGTCATGCGGGTGCTGAATAAAAGCATTCGCAGCTCTTTTCAGCGCTACGGCGTCATTCGCTATAATGCGTTCGGCGGCATGGGCGGCAATATGTCCTTTGCCTTCGCTATGCTGGACAGCACCAACAGCGGCTTTGTTATTAATTCTGTGCATTCCAGAGAAGGCTGCTTCCTGTATATAAAGGATGTGGACGCCGGAACCACGGAGGTCGAGCTTGGTGCAGAGGAGCAGCTTGCATTGGAGCAGGCCCTCGGCTATCGTGAGAGAGAAAAGCAGCAGTGAAAAAGAAAAGCAGAAAAAAATTAAAAAGGTTTATGATCATGAGTGCGGTATTTTTTATCGCACTCATACTCTATTTTTTTAGAGCCTATCACTCTATGGAACGGCAGAATACGGTATATTCTGCCATGGATGAGCCGACGCTTCCGCTTGCCTATGTATCGGTCAATGGTTACCTGATGAATCCGATGCATGCGTATCTCCAGGATATGGGAAATAAGGCTGCCCGGGATACAATTACGATGCTGCCGGAAAATCGGGAGCTCCGGCTGGTTGTGCAGGAATATGATAATATGGTGGCTTCGGCCAGCTATGAGATCCGCACACTGGATCTCAGTCACCTGATCGAGAAGGGAACCGTTTCAGATATCTCCCGGGATAACGGCAGTGCCGACATTTGCCTGCCCATTCAGAATCTGATCAACAAGGACCAGGCATATCTTCTGCATATTACACTGGATACGGGTGCACATACACTGAATTATTATACCCGCATCCTGTGGACGGACCATGATTATACGAAAGAAATGGAGGATATCGCCTTCAGCTTTACCCGCGGAAGCTTCGATAAGTCTACGGGTAAGGAAATCACGACTTATCTGGAGTCGGATGGTACGGCGAACAACAGTGATTTCAGTCATGTGACGCTGCAGTCCAGCTTTGATCAGATTACCTGGGGAGACAGCAATATGCAGGCGGCCGGCACCTTTTATATGACGCTGAAGGAATTTGACGGCGTGATGGGTGAGGTGCAGATCAGTTATGAGAGCTATCGGACAGATGAAGACGGAAATGAGCAGCATTTTCTGAATGAAGACAATTTTGTATTCCGAAAGGATACGGAACGTGTCTATATGATGGATTTTGACCGCCGTACACATCAGATTTTTAATGGCAGCAGCGCAGAATTTGAAGGTAAGCGCATGCTGCTCGGTGTCGAAAATACGGAGGATATCGCCGTTCGGAAGTCTGAAAATGAGCATTATATTGCTTTTAAAACGAGTCAGGGGCTGTGGTGCTACGATCAGTCAAAGAATGGACGTGCCGTCAACATTTTCAGTTACCGATCGAATCAGGACGACGGTGTACGATCCAATTACGACCGGCATGACATTAAAATTCTGTCGGTTTCCGATCAGGGAGATGTGGATTTTCTGGTCTATGGCTATGTAAACCGAGGGCGCCATGAAGGAAACAACGGCATTCTTTATTACAGCTATGACAGCGGAAATGATACAGTAACGGAAAATTTCTTCATTGCGATTCCGGAGGTATTTGAAAAAATCAAGTGGAATCTGGACAAACTGTCGTATCTGTCCTCGGACGGCATGCTGTATCTTTATTACGGCGGCAGTGTCTATGGAATCGATACCAATAGCCTCGAGCTTGTGACCATTGCTGACGGACTGCAGGAGTCTGAGCTTGTCAGCTCGGAAAATCAGCAATACATCGCCTATCAGGATGCCAATGCAGCTGACCGCTACCATGCGGAGAAGCTCACACTGGTCAATCTGGAGGGCAACCGGTCCAGCGAAATATATAAGGAGGATGCCTACCTTCGGGTGCTCGGATTTAATGAAAATGATCTGATCTACGGTGTCATCGATCCTGCGTATGCCGATCAGCCGACGGAAATGGGCGATGTGCCGATTCGAGAGATTCATATCGCGGATGCGTCGCTGAATGATAAGACCAGCTACGCAAAGGACGGCCAGCTCTTTTATAATGTCAGTGTCAACGGAACGCGTATCCATTTCGATAAGCTGACGCTTGCAGCGGACGGAAGCTATCAGGCGGCCGGAGAGGATACCATTATTTCGAATCGGGAGGAGAAAAATGAAGCTCTGAACGGTGTGGAATCCTATACGGATGCTTCACTGAAAAAATGCTGGTATATCAGTATTCAGGACATCGGCTCCCGGAATATTCAGAGCAGCGTACCGAAGAATCTCTCCCTGGAGAGAACATCCTCCATTGACCTTCGAATTTCGGAAGCGGAAGAGGTGAATTCGCAGTTCTATGCATATGCGCACGGACATTTCCGTGCCGTCACGCAGACGCTGGAAGAGGCTTACGACCTGATCTATGATGATTACGGTTATGTGATGACAGAAAGCGGAGAGCTTCTGTGGAATCGTGCGGATAAGAGCACCATGGTGACGCTGAAAAATCCGTCCGAGCGGGCGGCAGATGCCCTGAAGAAGCTCACAGAGCTTCGTACGATGGCGGTATATGACGATTATATTATGGTCAATGCTTTCGGCATGGACCTGGGATCGGCTCTGTATTTTCTGAATAAGGGATATCCGCTGGTGGCATATCTTCAGAACAGCTGCTACCTGATCTACAGCTATGATTCCTTCAATATTCGCCTGATGGATCCGGAAAGCGGTACGCAGAACGTGATCGGACGATCTGATGCGGAGGCCATGTTCCGGCAGGACGGCAATCGCTTTGTCGGCATCGTGCCGCATAAGACCTGAGAACAGGTAAAAGAAAAGGCAGACGGAAAAATCCGTCTGCCTTTTCGATTGTCCGGCATTGCTGCGCGGTATGTGATCTGCCGAAGCTTTTTCTATGATATTCATCCTTCTGCCGTATGCTCCGACAATACATTCGAAAGCCTCGCAAACTGTTCAAGCGTCAATGCTTCTCCCCGGATGGTTTCTGAAAGCCCGAGGGAGCAGAGGGCGGCGCGGGTTTCCTCCTTCGGAACCGAAGCCAGAGAGGACAGCGCATTCAGAAGCGTCTTCCGGCGCTGGCCAAAGGCCGCCTTAATGATACGGAACATCCAGCGTTCATCCTGCACCTGTACCGGCGGTTCGGTATGGGCCTTCAGACGAATCACGGCGGAACTGACATTCGGGCGCGGAATGAAACAGTTCGGCGGTACCTCCTGCACGATCATCGGCGCTGCGTAATACTGCACGGCCAGTGAAAGTGCACCGTAGTCCTTGCTGCCCGGGCCGGACTGCATGCGGTCGGCGACCTCCTTCTGTACCATGACCGTGATGGACAGAATCGGTGCATGGCTCTCAAACAGACCCATGATGATCGGCGTCGTGATGTAGTACGGAAGATTAGCGACGACTTTGACGGGTTTTCCATGATTATAGGTATGGATGAGCTCATGGAGGTCCAGCTTCAGTACATCGTTATGGATGATGGAGACATTGGCATGATCCTTCAAGGTTTCGTGAAGAATCGGAATAAGGTTTCCGTCGATTTCCACCGCCACTACCTGTCCGGCGGCTTCTGCGAGGGCCTGCGTCATCGTGCCGATGCCCGGACCGATTTCCAGAACACAGTCGTCCTTGGTGATTTCGGAGCTGGTGATAATGTTTCGCAGTACGCCTTCATCAATCAGAAAGTTCTGTCCGAAGCGTTTCTGAAAACGAAAGTCGTTCTGCTGTATGATGCGTATGGTTTCCTGAGGATTGATTAATTTATTCATAGGCGTAGTGTAGCATACTTTTATAAAAAAATCTCCCGGAAAACACCGGGAGATTTCTGCAGTTAAGGTTATAGAATATCATCCATGCTTCGGCAGGTGCTGCTCGTGATCGGGACGTACGACGCGTACAACGCGCGCGACACGAAGACGGCCCCGATGCAGAAGAAGGCAGAAGCGTATCCAGCCGTCGGCTGCATTGGCCATCGATTCCTGCACTGCGACGATCTTGTCACTCAGGGTAAGAATGTATCCGAGGCGGGAGGTCGGAATCGAGGTGGATAGCGGGAACATGTGGCTCCAAATGGCACGCTTTTCCGTAAAGCTCAGGTAATAGCCCTCTTTTTCGGCATTGATCACGGCATCCTCCGGGTGATAGAAGCAGTACCAACGGCCATCGTGAATGGTTTTGTCAACGATATGATAATCAACCAGGCAGAAATCATGCAGAAGACCGACGCGGGCGGCACTCTCGGCATCTACGCCAAGGTAGGGCGCGATGGCGGAAGCCATCATTGCTACACGAACGGAGTGATCATAGGTGTTGGTGCTGCCGTGACGCGGTACGTCCTTCAGCTTCTGATATTCTTTGTTTTCTGTAATGCTTTTATGCTGCTCTGCAAAACGAACGGCATCGTCCTTTAAAATCATGGAAGGAATCCTTTCTGAACAACGGTATGGATTTCGTGTATAGGGTCCATAGATAAATCGACTATATACGAAACATTGCAGGAAAGTCAATCTGCTTTGGTGAAAATTTTGAAAAGTGACGGTAAAATGAACGCATAAACTTAGAAATTCTGCACATTGTGAAGGTATATCCGGATGACTAAACTATAGAACGGATCAAGGATATATTGTTTTGGAAGAGATTTATCACAATGAAGCGTTTTTATCATAACCACAGGACGGCCGTTCTGGATCTGACGACGATGCTTGCCGTCGTCTTTTCTTTTCTTTCCGCACTTCTTCTGTTCAGTCTTCGATGGCTTATGAGCACCTGGTCGGAGCTTACGGTGGATGAGGTGCTGTATCATCTTTTTGCACCGCTGCAGGGCACCAGTGCCTCGATGGTGAGAGAATATGTACTGAAATGTGCCGTTCCGGCAGCTGTGATCGCTGTGATCATCATTTCTGTTTTTCTGGTCTGCCGGCGCAGAAAAATCTATCGGCGGATCGTACTGCTGGCGCTGCTGGCGTCTTTTTTCACGACCGGATATACCGTGGCGGATGCCTGGGATGACCTGGACATCGGAAGCTATATCAAGTCGCAGCTTGAAACCTCAAGCTTTATTGATGAGCATTATGTGGATCCGAAAAATGTGAAGCTCAGCTTTCCGGAAAAGAAGCGGAACCTGATCTATATTTTTCTCGAGTCAACGGAGGTAACCTTTGCAGATGAAGCGTCCGGAGGTGCATTTCCGGAAAATACGATTCCGGAGCTCACGAGGATTGCCAGGGACAATGAAGACTTTTCCGGCACAGATGAAAAGCTGAACGGAGCTTATGCGATGCCGGGGGCTACCTGGACCATGGGTGCCATGTTTGCCCAGACCTCGGGACTTCCGCTGAAGATTTCCATTGATAAAAATGCGATGGATTCACAGAAGAGCTTCTTTCCGGGGGTTCGTACCATCGGCGACATCCTGAAGGATCAGGGCTATGAGCAGGTGCTGATGCTGGGCTCCGTCGGTTATTTCGGCGGACGGAAGCTTTATTTTCAGAGCCATGGAAATTACGCCGTCAAGGATTACAGCTACTGGAAAAATCAGCATAAATTTCCGACCGGCTACTGGGTCAACTGGGGATTTGAGGATCAGAAGCTCTATCAGTATGCAAAAGAGGAGCTGACACGCCTTGGCAGCAGCGGCAAGCCCTTCAATCTGACGATGCTGACGGTGGATACACATTTTCCGAATGGCTATGTCTGCGGCATCTGCCCGAAGGATTTTACGGACTCGTATGCCAATGTCTATCACTGTGCATCGCAGCAGATCGAAAGCTTCCTTGCATGGTGCAGCACGCAGGACTGGTATGAAAACACCACCATTGTCATCACCGGTGATCATCCGACGATGGATCATGATTTCTGTGACAATGTATCGAAGGAATATGCGCGGACCGTTTATACAGCCTATGTCAATGCACCGCTCCGTCCGGTCAGTGATCAGCGCCGGGATTTTACGACCTTTGATGATTTTCCGACGACACTGGCCGCCCTTGGCGTGAAGATCGAGGGCGAGCGGCTGGGACTTGGAACGAATCTCTATTCCGACGTACCGACCCTGTCCGAGCAATACGGCCGGTCGGAAGAAAAGAAGGAGCTGGAAAAGAAATCAGAGCTGATGGTGAAGCTTGGTCAGATCGATGAGAAGGCGGCCATCGAATCGAAGGAAGCAAAGGAGCAAAAAGAAAAGGAAAAGAAGGAAGCTGCAGCACAGCAGAGCTAAGGGATGCGGCGCAAATCCGGCGAGGGAAACGCTTTAACCAGCGTTTCCCTAAACAATTACCAGCATTTTATTACGGGCTTTACCGAGGGTAGGGCCCGTTTTTTTTATTTACATTCAGTATATGGTCAATCGCATCGCAGATGCCGTCCTCAAGAATCGGGCGGCATACATAATCTGCGGCTTCCTTGCATTCTGGCTTTGCATTGCCCATGGCAATGCCGAGGCCGCAGTGCTGAAGCATACCGACATCATTCCAACCGTCCCCGATGGCGGCGGCTTCCGAGACCGAATATCCGTAATGCTTCAGAATCGCATCAATACCGGCGACCTTCGAAATGCCCTTCCGTGTCAGGTCGAAGCTGAGTCCGTCGGACCAGCGCACCAGCTCACATTCCGGGACACGCGCCTCCAGCACGGCCGCTTCTTCGAAGGACATGACCGGAATCAGCATGAAGACCGGATGCCGGAGTGCCCGCGCGGCCGGCCGGATCGGCGGCTGATCGGATTTTATATCATGCAGTACCTGAAGAAGCTGCGGCGTTACCTGATTTGCATAGATTGCCCGTTCCTCCTCAAAGAGGCAGGCAAAGGGCTGCTCCTCGCAGAGCTGCAGTACCTTTTCAATGGCTTCTGTCGGAATTTCGATGCGCTGAATGACCTGGCCGTTTCGTGGATCGAAGTAGCAGAGCGGAGCCTCTGTACCGTCGGCATCAAATACAGCATGCGCGGAGCGCCGGAGATGATCGCCCCGGGCGATGGCATTGTCCACGGCCTCCGGAGGAAGAACATAGCAGTATTCTCCGTCAAGGGTCACGAAGGCATCGAAACGCATGCCCTCGATCAGGTCTTCATTATAAAGCTCCATCCAGTGGCGTCCGGTGGCAACAGCACAGAGAATGCCGGCCGCCTGCGCCCGCTTTACAGCCGCTTTTGTGTTTTCCGGAATGCGTCCGGTTTCGAAGGGACGCAGTGTGCCGTCAATGTCAAAAAAGATGATCTTAATCATAATTGTGATTTTCCTTATGGTGTGTATCAGTGAATAAACAAAACATATGCGGTTCAGTATATCAAAAAATATGCGTGCTGTGGTATAGTAAGACATCAGACAGGCAGTTTCAGCCTTTCACAGAAGCAGGAGGGAAGTTTGGAAGTAAGCTTCCAAACTTGATTGGTGATTCAAATACGGGTTCGTGCGAGCACGAACCGTGCTTGAATCAGGAGGACAAAAATGAAAAAAACGAAGATTATGATGCTCGTCTGGATCGCAGCGATTGGTTTAAGCGCCTGCGGTTCGTCTGCCGGTACGAAGACAACGGAAGCGGCCGTTGAAACGACAGCGGAAGCAGGTACGGAAGCGGCCGAGAATGCCGTCAGTGATCAGGAGGCTGCAGACCATGTGGCTGCATTGATCGATGCAATTTACGTACAGGAGCGTAATGAAAACACAGACGCTCAGTGTGAGGAGGCCAAGGCCGCCTGGGATCAGCTGACGGATGCGCAGAAGGCACTGGTAGAGGGTGAGGAGGCCGATCCGGATTATTTCGGCCGTGATACCGGCGATGCAGCTAAGGATGATCCGCTGAATCAGGATGACATTGGGGAGAAGGAGCTTCTGGTTGTAAGCTTCGGTACCTCCTTTAATGACAGCCGTGTGCAGGACATCGGCGGAATCGAAAAGGCACTGAAGGCTGCTTATCCGGACTGGTCTGTACGGCGTGCCTTCACTGCACAGATCATCATCAATCATGTGCAGGCCCGGGACGGTGAGAAGATCGACAACATGGAGCAGGCGCTGCAGCGTGCCGTGGATAACGGCGTGAAGCATCTGGTGATCCAGCCGACCCATCTCATGCACGGTGCAGAGTACGACGAGCTGACAGCTGCCGCCGAATCCTATAAGGATAAGATCGAGACCATCGAGATTGCAGAGCCGCTTCTTGGTGAAGTCGGAAAGGATGCATCGGAGACAAATGATGATAAGAAGACTGTCGCAGAGGCATTGACGGCAGAAGCCGTAAAGACCGCCGGCTTCGACAGCCTGGAGGCCGCAGCAGAGGACGGCACTGCCTTTGTCTTCATGGGGCATGGCACCAGCCACGCGGCTGCTGTTACCTACGATCAGATGCAGACACAGATGGAAGAGCTGGGATATAAGAATGTCTTCATCGGAACCGTGGAGGGCAAGCCGGAGGATACGGCCTGTGAGGCGGTCATTCAGAGTGTTAAGGATGCCGGCTATACGAAGGTTGTGCTTCGTCCGCTGATGGTGGTGGCCGGTGATCATGCAAACAATGATATGGCCGGTGATGAGGAGGATTCCTGGAAGAGTCAGTTCCTTGCGTCCGGTGCATTTAAGGAGGTCAGCTGCCAGATCGCAGGACTCGGCGGCATCGAAGCCATCGAGCAGCTTTATGTAGATCATACGGCTGCTGTGATCGGTGCACCGACCGGTGAAACGTCCGCTTCCGGGACGGCGTCCCATACGGCGGTCCTGGAGGACGGCACCTATACGGTTGACTTCACCACCGACAGCAGCATGTTCCATGTCAGCGAAGCAGAGGACGGAAAGGGCGTGCTGACGGTGAAGGACGGCAAGATGACTCTTCATGTAAGCCTTGCTTCCGATCATATCGTACATCTCTTCCCGGGCAGTGCAGAGGATGCACAGAAGGACGGCGCTGTGCTTCTCGAGCCGACCAAGGATACAGTGAAGTACAGTGACGGCACAGAGGAGACTGTCAACGGCTTTGATATTCCGGTAGAAGCCATCGATGAGGAGTTTTCGCTCGCACTGGTCGGCACCAAGGGCAAGTGGTATGACCATAAGGTGAAGGTCTCAAATCCGGTGAAGCAGTCCTGAAGTTTGTTAAAAAATAAATTAATTGTATCGACAAAGAAACAATATGGTGTATAATAAGAGCCGAACGGAATGTAAGCGTTTTCCCGGTGTATGAGCCGAGGGATCCGGTATTTCGGACCGGTCGGTTCACCGCAGCGAACGAAGAGAAAGAGGTTAAGCAAAATGGCAAAGATTGATTTAACGAAGTATGGCATTACCGGAACAACAGAGATCGTATACAATCCATCCTACGAGGAGCTGTTTGCGGAGGAGACCAAGCAGGAGCTTGAGGGCTATGAGAAGGGCTATCAGACAGAGCTTGGCGCTGTAGATGTATTTACAGGTGTTTATACCGGACGTTCTCCTAAGGATAAGTTTATCGTAATGGATGAAAATTCCAAGGACACCGTATGGTGGACTTCGGATGAGTACAAGAACGACAACCACCCGGCTTCCGAGGAGACCTGGGCTGCTGTCAAGGATATCGCAAAGAAGGAGCTTTCCAACAAGAAGCTTTACGTGATTGACGGCTTCTGCGGTGCCAACAAGGACACCCGTATGGCAGTTCGTTTCATCATGGAGGTTGCATGGCAGGCACATTTCGTAAAGAACATGTTCATCTGTCCGACCGAGGAGGAAGAGGCAAACTTCGAGCCTGACTTCATTGTCTACAATGCTTCCCACGCGAAGGTTGAGAACTGGAAGGAGCTCGGACTCAACAGTGAGACCGCTGTTATGTTCAACATCACAAGCCACGAGCAGGTTATCGTAAATACCTGGTACGGCGGAGAGATGAAGAAGGGCATGTTCTCGATGATGAACTATTACCTTCCGCTGAAGGGCATTGCTTCCATGCACTGCTCTGCAAATACCGACTTCAACGGCGAGCATACCTGCATTTTCTTCGGTCTGTCCGGAACCGGAAAGACCACGCTGTCCACTGATCCGACGAGACTTCTCATCGGTGATGATGAGCACGGCTGGGACGACAACGGCGTATTCAACCTTGAGGGCGGCTGCTATGCAAAGGTAATCAACCTTGACAAGGAGGCAGAGCCGGATATCTACGGTGCAATCCGCAGAGATGCACTTCTTGAGAATGTTACCGTAGACGAGAACGGAAAGCTTGACTTCACAGATAAGTCTGTAACCGAGAATACACGTGTATCGTATCCGATCGACCATATCGAGAAGATCGTAAAGCCGATTTCTCACGGTCCGGCTGCAGACAATGTGATCTTCCTTTCTGCAGATGCGTTCGGTGTACTTCCGCCGGTATCCATCCTTACACCGGAGCAGACCAAGTACTACTTCCTGAGCGGCTTCACAGCAAAGCTTGCAGGTACAGAGCGCGGCATCACAGAGCCGACTCCGACCTTCTCTGCTTGCTTCGGTCAGGCCTTCCTGGAGCTTCATCCGACAAAGTATGCAGAGGAGCTCGTAAAGAAGATGGAGAAGTCCGGTGCAAAGGCATATCTTGTAAATACCGGATGGAACGGCACAGGAAAGAGAATTTCCATCAAGGATACCCGCGGCATCATCACAGCGATCCAGAACGGCGATGTAGCCAAGGCTCCGACCAAGAAGATTCCGTACTTCGATTTTGAGGTTCCGACAGAGCTTCCGGGTGTTGATCCGGCAATTCTTGATCCGCGTGATACCTATGCATCCGCATCCGAGTGGGATGAGAAGGCAAAGGATCTTGCACAGAGATTCCAGAAGAACTTCGTAAAGTACGAGGGCAATGAGGCCGGCAAGGCACTGGTTGCAGCAGGTCCGAAGCTGTAATTCTTCTCGATATCAAAAGCATAAATACACAAAAGGCAGTCTGAGGCCGCGCCTCGGATTGCCTTTTTTTCGGTATCTGTTAGAATAGATGCGTTCAGATGAAGCTTGCATGCTTCGGAGACGGAGTGAATGCAGAATACAGGAGATGACGGATGGATAAGCATTTTTTTGAGATAACAGACGGGACAGATACAGAGACGTCTGAAGAACAGAAGAGCGGTGGTCAGGAAAACGATGGAGAGCGGAGCGCGAATGACTCCGGGCACTGTCTGTCCGGCGAGGATCCGGCCGCTGCACCGGATGCATCCATAGAAAAACCGAAGGAAGAAAAACCGGTGAGTTTTCTGACGGAGCTGATCGAATGGGTCAAGGTCATCGCAGTGGCCGCGGTGCTGGCCTTTCTGCTCAACAATTTCATCATTGCCAACTCCACGATCCCGACCGGCTCCATGCAGGACACCATCATGGCCGGTGCCCGGGTCTTCGGCTCCCGGCTCACGTATACCTTCGGCGAGGTAAAGCGCGGTGACATCGCCATCTTCGTCTATGGATATACCTGCAAGAGCTGCGGACAGACCTATCGTGAAACGGACAAGGGTGTCTGCCCTTACTGCGGCCGCGAGGACAAAAAGAATTCCGTCGTTTATTATGTGAAGCGCGTCATCGGCATGCCGGGAGATCATATCGAGATTAAGCAGACCGGAACCGCCGATGCATCCGAATTTCACAACATTGAGATCGGGGAGAATGCAGACGGTACGACACCGAAGGTGCCGGTGGGAACGGTTTATGTCAACGGCGAGGCAATCGCCGAAACCTATCTTCCGGAGCCGATGATCGTCGACGGAAATCAGTTCCCGGAGGTGGATGTGACGGTGCCGGAGGGCGAATACTACATGCTCGGCGACAATCGGAACAATTCCATGGATGCCCGGTACTGGGGCGATTATAATATGGTATCCCGTGATAAGATGGTGGCCAAGGTCTATGTGAAGTACTGGCCGCTGAATGATATGGGACTTGTGAAGTGATTTCACAGAAATAACACAGACAGCTGATACAATTCGGACTTATTCAGTGTCCGGGAGGAGAAAGGATATGGGAAAAACAGAAGGACAGAAGCTGGAGGAAAAGCTTTGTTATCAGATGAAGAACATCGGAATGGAGCGCCCGGAGGAGGCGGAGAAGGCCCTTGCATTCTGCGAGGGCTACAAGACCTATCTTGACCATGCAAAGATCGAGCGGGAGGCAGTGCGCTATTCCGTACAGCTTGCAGAGGAGAAGGGTTATATACCGTTTGAGCGCGGCAGGAAGTATGCGGCCGGCGATAAGGTTTATTTCAACAACCGGGGAAAGAATGTCATTCTGACAACGATCGGACGCAGACCGTTTTCGGAGGGAGTACATTTTAATATTGCCCACATTGACAGCCCGCGGCTCGATCTTAAGCCGAATCCGCTCTATGAGAAGCAGGAGCTTTCCTACTTCAAGACGCATTACTACGGCGGCATCAAGAAGTACCAGTGGACCGTTACGCCGCTGGCGCTGCACGGACGCATCATGCTGCGGGACGGGCGTGCACTGGATCTGGATCTCGGAGAGCATCCGGGGGATCCGGTCTTCGTTGTAAGCGATCTTCTGCCGCATCTTGCACAGGAGCAGGTGAAGCGGCCGCTTTCGGAGGGCATCAAGGGGGAGGAGCTGAACATTCTCCTCGGCTCTACACCGATCGCAGACAAGGAAGTGAAGGAGGCCTTCAAGCTGAAGGTGCTGTCGATTCTGAATGAAATGTACGGCATCACCGAGGCGGATTTCATGCGTGCAGAGCTCACCATGGTACCGGCACAGCATGCCGTGGATGTCGGTCTGGACCGCTCGATGGTCGGTGCCTACGGACAGGATGATAAGGTATGTGCCTATACGGCGCTGATGGCAGAGCTGGAGACCCGGACACCGGAGTATACCAGTGTGACGGCATTGGTGGACAAGGAGGAAATCGGCTCCATCGGTACGACGGGTATGGCCGGTGACATGCTTCTTCATTATCTGGAGGATCTGGTTGAGGCAGAGGGAGAGCGCGTACGGGATGTGCTCCGGCATTCCATGTGTCTGTCTGCCGATGTCAATGCCGCCTTCGATCCGACTTTCGCAGACGCCTTTGAGCCGAACAATGCATCCTATCTGAATCACGGACCGGTTCTTACGAAGTATACCGGCTCCCGCGGAAAGTCGGAGTCCAATGATGCTTCGGCGGAAACGATGCAGCGCGTGATCAGCTATATGGAGGCAGACGGCGTCATGTGGCAGATCGGCGAGCTGGGCCGTGTGGATCTCGGTGGCGGCGGAACCATCGCCATGTTCATTGCCAATATGGACGTGGATACGGTAGACCTCGGTGTGCCGGTACTCGCCATGCATGCACCGTTTGAGATCACATCAAAGCTGGATGTGTACTATACCTACAAGGCATTCAAGGCCTTTAACCGGTAAGACTGCTTTCGGCGCGCAACCATGCACCGCACGCCCGATTGTTCTATGATGCGGTGCGAAACATTTTATCTTAGGAGAATATTATGAAAAAAAAGAAGCTTATTCGGACAGCAGCAGCGGCCGTATGCGTGCTTGCATTGGCCGCCTGCGGATCATCGAAAAAGGCAGAGGAGACGACAACGGCTGCAGAAACAACCAGCGCGTCGGATACGGAAACCAGCGCACAGCTCAGTGAGGATGATCCGGACATTCAGGCCCTCGAAAATACCGAGGTACCGGAGATCCCGGATCTGGCGGATATGGGTACGATCAAGCTCTGTGATCTTAAGAGCATTACCGTAGAGACCAGCCCGAAGCTTACAGTTGATGAGGATATGGTGAATTCACAGATCGATTATCTTCGTGAGCAGTATATGGAGGAAACGGAGGATGCAGCCAAGGAAGGCGATACCGTCAACATCGACTACGTCGGAAAGATGGACGGTGAGGAATTTGACGGCGGCTCTGCCACCGGCTATGACCTGGAGCTTGGCTCCGGTACTTTCATTGACGGCTTCGAGGATCAGCTGATCGGTGCCAAAAAGGGCGATAAGGTGACCGTCAATGTCACCTTCCCGGAGGATTACAGCAACACGGATCTGGCCGGCAAGGCAGCTGTTTTTGACGTTACGGTGAATAAGGTATCTACGCTTCCGGAGCTTACCGATCAGTGGGTGAAGGACAAGGCGGAGGATATGGGCTCCAAGGCCAGTGATGTGGCATCCTTCCGCGTAGAGCAGGAGAAGCTTCTGCAGGCGCAGGTGGATTATCAGTACAACAGCGGCATTCAGCAGGATGCTCTACAGCAGATCGTAGACCAGTCGGAGATCACGGTGTCCGACAAGATGCAGGAGTATGCAGAGGCTTATGTGATTTCGCAGGAGGTTGAGTCCATCCAGCAGTATGGCTATACACTGGCGGATATGCTGAACATGTACGGCATGACGGTCGATGACTTCAAGTCCGAGATTTCAGAGTATGCGACGGATTATGCAAAGCAGAGAATGGTTGTAGCGACCATTGCAGATGAGCAGAATATCAAGTCCAGCGATGCACTGATTGATGAGCTTGCGGAGCAGCTGAGCGGTCTGGCCGGCAAGGAACTCAACAAGGTGCAGCTGATCGAGCAGTACGGCGGTGATGCCGTAAAGGAGGAGGCTGTCAACAAGGCAGTCCTTGATTACGTACAGTCTCAGGTCAATATTACAGAAACAAGTGATGAGACCGAAGCGGAAGCTGCAGAGACAACAGATGCGGCAGCAGCAGAGTCGGAGACAGAAACAGAAACGACGAAGGCGGAGGGCTGAGGAAATACGAAGTAGATCCGTATTTCCCGGATAGAAAAGGAGGAAGCAATGCTTCCTCCTTTTTTATGAGCATTTGGACGATCGGATCGTTTGCGTTCGGCTTTAAAGACCTGCCTTCAGGAATAGAGCTTCACGTGGGCATAGACGCGGCCCTTTTTGGTAACATTTCCAAGGCCGATGAAAATAAATTTTCCGTATCCGCGGACGGAAATACGTTCCTCCGGCTTCAGGGAATAGCTTCCGTCCGTGATGATACGCCCGTCAATGCAGATATTTTCGGCAGCAATCATTTCCTGGGCTTTCGTGCGGCTCAGACGATAAACCATGGCGAGCACGGCATCCAGACGATCAGAGGCTACGGAGCCGGATACCTCCTCCCAGGCCGGCGTCAGCGTACAGGCATCCGGCGGTACGACCTCGCATTGGACGGAGGTATGGCGAATGCGGCTAAGCTCCCGAGCGATCACGTCTGCGACATTGGAAAGCACGAATAGATAAGCTTCTCCTTTGGCGCAGAGAATATCACCGATCTGATCCCGCTCAATCCCCATATGCATGAGTGCCCCCAGATAGTCGCGATGTGTCAGCGCATCGGTGAATCTCCGGTTCAGCGGCGTGACATGAAGGCAGCAGATGACCTCGGACTGCAGTGTACTGTCTGCCTGAAAGCCTTCCGCTGTCATATAATCCGGAAGAAAAAGCACTACGTTCCGGTCGGCATCCGCATGCCCTCCGTAGATCATATACGGGACACCGTGTACGGCATGAACCTGAGGACCGATGCCCTGCTTCTGCAGAATCGTATGAAACAGGGAAAGCTCAGACGCGGTCAGAAAATTCGTATGGGTGAGATAATTACTGTTGTAGGCTTTTTCGGACAGGTCGCGGATGCGGCCCTCCAGAAGCTTCGATGGTTCCATGTTTCCTCCGGGCTTAAGATAAGATGGTGATGGATGTGGTTCGATCGATGCGGGCAGGTTATGCTGGATGCGTTTTCGGCCGTTTTACTGAAGATATGCTTTGTAGCGCTGCAGCATTTCCTGATTTAAGTCCGCACGCATATGGATGCCGTCGTCCTCGTAGCGCACGGCATGTACGCGGGCACGCTCCTGCAGGTCATGCTCGATGCGTCCGTCGCTGTAGGGGATGATCAGGTCCATGGTGATGTATCCGGCAAAAAGCTTTTCCTCGATTTTCTTAAGCAGCAGCTCAAGTCCGATGCCCTGTGCAGCTGAAATATAAAGCTTGTCACCGCGGTCGATGGGAAGCTCTGCATCGTCATAGACCCGATCAGCCTTGTTCATAATATAGAGGACCGGAACGGCGCCGGCACCGAGCTCCTTCAGCGTGCGTGCAGTGACCTCCATATGCATGGCATAGCTTGGGTCCGCACAGTCGATCACCTCCAGAATAAGGTCGGCCTGCGCGGCTTCCTCCAGTGTTGAACGGAAGGCATCCACGAGGTCATGGGGCAGATCATTGATAAATCCGACGGTATCGGACAAAAGAAACGCGCGATGATTTTCCGGCGTGATTTTCCGCACGGTGGTATCCAGGGTAGCGAACAGCATATCCCGGACCATGACCTCCTTTTCCTCATCCGGGCAGCAGCTTCGGATGAGCTGATTCATCAGTGTGGATTTGCCGGCATTGGTATAGCCGACGAGTGCAGCCTGCGGGATTCCGGAGGACTGTCGTTTGCGGCGCTGTGTACTTCTCGATTTCGTGATTTCACGAAGCTCGTGTCGAAGCTCCGACATCTCCTTTTCGATGCGGCGGCGGTCCAGCTCGATCTGTGTCTCACCGGCGCCCTTGTTGGACATGGAGCCGCCGGTACCGCCCTGACGGCTCAGATTCTGCCGAAGCCCGACGAGTCGCGGCAGCATATACTGAAGCTTTGCATAGCTCACCTGCAGCTTGGCTTCCCGGGTTCTGGCCCGATCGGCAAAGATATTGAGAATCAGGTTGGTGCGGTCAATGACCTCGACCTCCAGATCATGTGCGAGATTTGCAAGCTGTGAGGGCGAGAGCTGATTGTTGACCACCACAAGGTCTGCCTCCAGCTCGAAGACGAGTCCCTTCAGCTCTCGGACCTTTCCGGAGCCGATATAAAATGCGGTATCCTGCGTGCTGAGATTCTGTGTGACATCGGCCACAACTTCAAGACCCTCTGCTTCCGCGAGTCCGCTGAGTTCCTGCATGGAAACCTCAAAGTCCTCATCGCTGCCGAGGCACACGCCTACCAGAATGGTTTTTCGTGCTGCATGGCTATGGTCTGTTTCGTACATATCTTACTCCTTTTTTATTTTCCCGCATTCCTTATGGCTGCAGGGAGGGAATTACGGATCGATGTTTGTATCCGGCATATGGCTTCACTGCGGACGTGTGAAGTGCTTCGTGAGGCCGGCAGCCGTGCACAGCGCCAGCATTGCCCCGACAAACACGACGGCGATACGGAGCGCGCAGTCGGAGAAGAAGCCCTCCGGTAGCATATTGATCATCCGGCTTTCCCGCGGGTCGAACAGCCAGTTGCCCTGGCTGAAGAAAATCTCATGGAAGACGGTGAAGACTTCTGTGAAATTGATGGCGGCGAGGAGGCCAATGACGGCGACGAAAGCCAGGATCAGAAGGCAGGCACGGAGAAAACCAGAGCTCAGTGCATGCAGTGCCGGGCCAAGGCTGTCGGCCACAATCAGAAAGCCGGCGATGGCGATGCAGGACAGGATGGCCAGTGCCCGCCAGATCAGGCAGAGCACGAAAAGGTCCCGGACATCTGCCATATGTGACTTTTCATTTTCGTTGTAGAATTCATCCGTTTGGCCGTTTATTGTAGTTTCGATAATCAGATTTTCGCGGTCGCCCCGGAGATATATCATGGTCTGATCCATGACCTCGCAGAGATCGTCCATCGTCATCTGATCCCCCATCCAGCGCTCCATATCCTCGAGTACATGGTAGCGCGTGAACTCCTCCCGGTAAAAGCCCGGTGTCCGGTAACAGACGGCTTCAAAGCTCGTTACAAAGCTGATAAAAATCAGCAGAACGGCAAATATAATGCCGAGGAATGAATGGATATGATGACGCATTGTGCGGCCTCCTGAATTTAATCTATGGTTTTGAAATCCGACATTGAATGTCTTTTGCAAATATGATAGCATAAAGCATTGTAAAAGTTTGTAATTGTTTAGTGCATTATAAAGCGAAGCAATTATGAAAGTTTCATAATTGTCTCTGTAGCTCAGCAGGATAGAGCGTTCGCCTCCTAAGCGAAAGGCCGTGCGTTCGAATCGCATCAGGGACACCACAAATTCTCGGCAGCGGTTTGCATTGTCAAGCCGCTGCCGTTTTTTGTATCTGCCGCTCCTTTTCCGGAAGCGACTGCCAGTTATTATTTATGGCAGTGAGGAAGTGAGGAGAATGATTACATAACATTTTCTAATATTAACAAAATCGGTATTCGCGTTTATGATAATAAACGTTATTATGGAGGTGAATAAGAGTAAACGTCAAATTACTCGCCTTCCGAAACCACTGCGAGTTTGCCATACTTGAAAAAGTTCAAAAAATGTAAAAAGTCAGCTGACTTTTTCAAGGAGGTTTCAATGGATAAGGAAGTGCATGAGG
>CAVJMS010000023.1:0-24564 GCA_963650995.1 Succinatimonas sp. CAG:777
ATTTGCGCTGCAACGCAGCAAATTCCTTTGCAAATCCGTGCGATCCGCCGGAGGCTACTAAGGAAATACTGATTAAATCAGCATTTCCTTAGAATTTTCCAAAAGCTCTCCGGCTCCTGCCCGAGCTTCCAGCCGGCCACTCCGCCGCAGTCCGCATCCCGAACGGCCGACACCTTCTGCTGCATCGACTGATCGTCCTCCAGCCAGATCTTCTTCAGACCGTCACTGTCCGTCACCTCGCCGTAGTTCTGCTGAAGGTCCTCCAGCCACTGCAGCTCGACACCCTTCCGCTCGACCCAGCTCAGCGCATCCTTCACGCTGAGGGCCTCGGAGCGGGTCTTTCCGTCGGCTCCCGTAATCCAGACACGGGTATAGAACGGCAGGGCAATGATCACACGGCTGCTGTCCATATACTTTCCGGCCTCGCGGATGCCGCGCTTTACATATTCAATGGAGGACACGGAGCCCTCCTCGCCGCCGGCATAATGCTCGTCATAGCACATGATGACGACATAGTCAATGCAGGCGCCGAGCTCCCCGATGTCATAATAGCTGTTATAGTCATACGGCACATAGCAGTCGGCTGACAGCACGAGTCCTGCCTGCCGGCAGGCCACTGAAAGCTCCCGCATAAACTGCACATAGGCACGTCCCTCGGACTCCTTAATCAGCTCAAAATCGATATTGAGTCCGTCTATGCCGACGTCCGATGCCGCCTGTACAAGGGCTGCGATCAGCTTGCTGCGCAGCTCTGTGCTTCCGAGCAGCGCCCCTTCGTCAATGCTTCCGGCGTCAAAGTTATTCACCGTCGCCCAGACCTGATAACCGGCTGCATGGGCCGCCTGCACATAATCTGCGGATGCGAAGCTTGTAAAATCGCCTTGATCCGAATTCAGCACAAACCAGGTCGGTGCGATGACATTCATCCCGGATGTGCCGGCCGTAACACTCGAAAAGCCGGCATTGGCCGACAGCGAGGTCACCTGATGGAAGCCCATCACCACCTTCTGATCCAGCAGTATATGAGTATATTCCGGCGCCGTATAGCTGCTTTCCGGCGTTACGGTCTGCATATCCATGAGCCGCTGATTCCGCATCCAGCCGATATAGCCGTCGGCGGTCTCCACCTGCGACCAATGCTCCAGGGTCTTCAGCACCTTCACCTTGGCACCCTTTTCAAGCGTTGTTAAAACGGCGGATTTTACGCCGCCGAGCAGACGTACCGATTCCTTCTGCCGCACCGTGGCTTCCGTATAGGGTGAAAAATCGTCAAAGATGAAAACACGCTTATTCTCTCCGTCTGCGTAGCTCAGAAAACGGATATTGCAGTGCTCCGCCGCCAGCTTCACATTGAGATAAAGCTCATCCGTGCTGTCCCCGAGCTTCAGCACCGCCGTCGCGCCGTCTGAAAGCGTATCACCTACATGGTAGCACAATGTTTCCGTCGGCATGGTATAGAGCACGGCATTCAGATCCGATGCCCAGAAGAAGCGCCGGTTAAGCTTGGACATCACCCACTCATAGGGCAGAAATACGCCGCCGTTCACGCAACGGGCCGTCACTGTCTGCCCGCTGTCATCTGTCTGCTTTTCTTCATTAAAGTAAATCGCCACCTCATCGCCGGTGACACCGAAATAGGCATTCTGATCCGCCGCTTCCTTCGTCGGTGCATATTTTTTAAGATAAATGTATCCGCCGGCTGCACCTGCAAATACCAGAAACAGAAGTATGCCGATCAGCACCGGAATGATCCTTTTCCCTCTGTGCGGCGGCCGTCGTCTGGATCTCTGCCGAGGGTGATGCGCTTGTTCCTTGTCCACTTTTTTCTCCTTCTGCATGTGCATACCGCAGCGAAAACTCGCTTTTCGGGATATGCTGCTCATCCTGTCCTGCCGTGTGTCCGGAAGCGCGATCCGACCGCGCGTCTTCAGTTTATACGACCTCCTGATTCAGCTCGGCAAGCTTCGCCGCCTGATCGGCTGCGATGATCGGATCAAGCAGCGGATCCAGATCACCGTTCAGAATCTTATCAATCGAATACAGCGTAAGCCCGATCCGGTGGTCCGTCACACGGCCCTGCGGAAAATTATAGGTGCGAATCTTCTCCGAACGGTCGCCCGTCCCTACCTGCGAACGCTTGGCCTCGGCGGCCTCATCGTGCTTTTTATTATACTCAATCTCATAGAGCCGCGCGCGCAAAAGACGCATGGCCTTTTCACGGTTCTGCAGCTGCGAACGCTCCTCCTGACATTCCGCCACCATACCGGTCGGAATATGGATAAGACGCACCGCCGAGGAGGTCTTATTGATATGCTGTCCGCCGGCGCCGGAGGAACGGAACACCTCCATTTTCACATCCGCCGGGTTGATTTCCACATCTACATCCTCTGCCTCCGGCATCACGGCCACCGTCGCCGTGGAGGTATGGATCCGGCCGCCGGACTCGGTCACCGGCACACGCTGTACGCGATGCACGCCGGCCTCATATTTAAGACGGCTGTAGGCACCCTGACCGTTGACCGCAAAAACGACCTCCTTCATGCCGCCGATGCCGGTTTCGTTGACCGACAGAAGCTCCGTCCGGTAGCCCCGCCGCTCCGCATAGCTGATATACATGCGGTACAGCTCCGCTGCAAACAGCGCAGCCTCATCGCCGCCGGCACCACCGCGGATTTCAATGATGATATTTTTGTCATCATTTTCATCCTTCGGAAGCAGCAGAAGCTGCAGCTCCTTGATCAGAAGCGGCTTATTCTCCTTTGCCTCGAAGAGCTCCGCCTTTGCAAGCTCCAGAAGCTCCGGATCCTTCTCCGAATCCAGCATTTCCAGCGCTTCCTTCTCGTTTGCCTCGGCTTCCAGGTAGCGTCTGTATGTTGTATACAGCGGCTCCAGTTCACCGGACTCCTTCATCAGCTTCAGGTATTTCTCTGTATCATTGACGATCTCCGGCTCCGTCATGAAGCGCTGGATCTCCTCATAATGTCTGGAAATCGACACCAGACGATCAAACATATCCATCTTTATCCTCCGTTATAAACGGCCGGCCACAACCCGGTCCTGTCCGCCCAGGTCACGAATCACCGAAATCTCCCGAAATCCCTCCGCGCGAAGAAGCGCCGGAACACTCTCTCCCTGGTCATAGCCGATCTCAAAAAACACACGGCCGCCCGGTCGGAGATACCGCGGGCACTCCGATGCAAGAATACGGTAAAAAAAGAGTCCGTCTGCCGCGCCGTCCAATGCAATCCGCGGCTCATACGCCCGCACCTCCGGCTCCAGCTGCTCCACCACGTCCGACGGAATATACGGCGGATTGGAAACAATGCAGTCATATTTCTGCATGGCTCCGTCCGCATCCCGCTGCTCCGCAAGTGCCGAAAACATATCACTTTGCAGAAGCCGGAAACAGAAACCGCCGCGCCGGATGTCCGTCTGCACGGTTCCGCGCCCGGTGATTTCCAAGGCATCTGCGGCCGGATCGCCGCCGTTTCCTGTTCTGCTTTTCTGATCCGCTCTTTTCGGGAACGCCTCATCTCCCAGAATCCGGACGGCATTTTCCTTCGCTACTCGAAGCGCGGCTTCGGAGATATCCACCGCGGTTACGGTACGAAACCCGCCGTACCTTGCGAGTGAAAGCGCAATGCAGCCGGAGCCGGTACAGATGTCCAGAAGTGCGCCGCCGGATTTCACGCGTTCAAGCACGGCATCCACCAGCGTTTCCGTATCGGCACGCGGACAGAGCACATCCTGCGTCACACGAAATTCAAGCCCGTAAAAGCCGACCGTCCCGAGGATCTGCTGCAGCGGCTCCCGGCGGCAGCGCCGGCCGATATATTCAGAAAAGCGCTGCGCCGATGCCTGAAGCGCCGCCGAATCCGGCAGAATCCGCGGAATCAGGGAAGACGGCGGCACCTGCGCATACAGAAGATATTGTGCGGATGTAAGACCGTACGAAGACAGGAGAAGTGCCCGCGCATCATAACGCGGGTCCGGCACCCCAGCCTTTTCCATTCGGTCGGCGGCTTCTCTGTACAGCTGCTGCAATGTTTTCTCTTCCATCTCTTCCTGTTACGCTTCCTGCGGCATGGTCTCCGTCACCGGCTTTCCGTTCACAACCGGCACAACTATGATCTTCGAGTGTACATCCGACGGCTGCTCCGAAAAATCCAGCCCGAAGCTTTCCTTCTCGAAGGCCCGCCAGTCAAAAACACGCTCTACGGCCGCAATGGCCACCTCAATTTCCTCCCGATCCGGCTCACGGGTGGTCAGTCCCTGCATCCATCTCCCCGGAATAAACAGAAGACGCGTCAATGCATTATCATGGATGCCTACGATGCGCAGCACCTCGAAGCTGACGCCGGCAATAACCGGAATGAGCACAATGCGGCTCAGAAGCTTCAGCCAAATGTTATCGAAGCGGATCACCATAAACAGCAGGATGGAGATCAGCATAACATAAACGATGAAGCTGGTGCCGCAGCGCTTATGCTCCTTACTGGAGGCAGCTACATTGTCCACCGTCAGCGGCAGTCCGTGCTCTACGCAGTTGATGCACTTATGCTCTGCGCCGTGGTACTGAAAGGTGCGGGCAATATCCGGCGTGCGGGAAATCAGCTTGATATAAAGCACGAACAGCAGCACGCGGATCAGGCCCTCCACAAGGCCAAGCATCGCCTCATGCGGAAGCATCGGCTTCAGAAGGCCGGCGATCCAGGTCGGAAACAGCACAAACAGCACGATGGCCAGAAGAAAAGAAAAGACCATCACGGCGCCCTCCAGCACCGGCTCCAGCCGGTCCCCGAAGCTTCGTTCCAGAAAGGCCTCCAGCTTCGTCGGCTCCCGGTCGGCATCCTCCGGGTCATCCTCCAGGAAGGACGCACTGAAGCTAAGGCAGCGCATCCCCAGTATAAGCGAATCCGCGAAGGAAAATACACCGCGGATCAGCGGCGCCTTCAGGATCGGAAATCGGTCGGTCATGGAAATATATCTATCCTCCATCACGGCAATGCTGCCGTCCTGCTTCCGTACGCCCACCGAATACTTTTTGCCGTTTCGCATCATCATGCCCTCGATGACGGCCTGTCCGCCGATGCCGCTGTAGATCTGCTTTTTCTCTTCTTCTGTTTTCTTCATACCCCGTCCTTCATCTCTTTTTATGGCCCTAAGTGTAAACGAAAACGATTATTGATTCAATATAAGAAAATCCCATACCTGACACCTCGGCGGCGCAGGTATGGGATTGCATCTTCAGCTTCGTATCGCTCAGGCAAGACCAAACTTCTTGTTGAACTTATCGATCTGACCCTTCAGGCTGGAAGCCTTCTCCTTACCGGTATAGAAAGAATGGCAAGCAGAGCAAACCTCGACATGGATCTCCGGCTTCGTGGAGCCTGTTACGAATGTGTTGCCGCAGTTGCAGGTAACCGTTGCCTGATAATACTTCGGATGGATTCCTTCCTTCATGTTCTACCTCTTTCTGCATGGTTCCCAACCATGCCAGCTTGCGTATCGTCCGGACATGCCGCATACGATCGCTTAGTGAATTGTTAAGCCCTAATAAACTACCATAAAGTAAAACGGATTGCAAGCGCTTCTCACGGCTTATCGAAGCTCGCGGTTGATTTTAATGGCCAGCCGCGAATTTGAAGCGCTGCCTGCATTGGACTTTGCGCCGGCCTTCGTCTCGGCGTCTGTTCGAGAAACAGGGCCGCCTTTGGCAGCCGCCGGCGTCTTCATGCTCATGGACGGACGGGCGGCGATCGCCTTTCCGTTTACTACAAACTGGCAGACCTCTTCATTGTCAGAGGTACGCTCGAAAAGCTGGATGACCTCCTCGGCCGATCCGGCCTTTTCATCCGAAACGCGCTTATGGATCATGTTGACCGCCTTCTGCTCAAGCTCTGACAAAAGGAGATCGTCCCGGCGTGTGCCGGATTTCACAATGTCAATGGCCGGGAAGATCCGGCGCTCCTGCAGCTCACGGTTCAGAACCAGCTCCATGTTGCCGGTACCCTTGAACTCCTCGTAGATCACGTCATCCATCCGGGAGCCCGTGTCCACCAGCGCCGTCGCAAGGATCGTCAGCGAGCCGCCCTCCCGCATATTGCGGGCCGCACCGAAAAAGCGCTTCGGCATATGCAGCGCCGCCGGATCCAGACCGCCGGACAGGGTACGGCCGGAGGCCGGAACCACCAGATTATATGCCCGGGCAAGACGCGTGATGGAATCCAGCAGAATCGTGACATCCTCGCCCTGCTCCACGAGACGCTTCGCGCGTTCGATGGTCATCTCCGCGACGCGGCGGTGATGATCCGGAAGCTCATCGAAGGTCGAGTAGATGACCGTCACCTGGCCGCCCTCTACTTCCTCCTTCATATCCGTCACTTCCTCCGGACGCTCATCAATCAGTAGGATCAGAAGATGCATCTTCGGCTCATTTTTCACGATGGCCTTTGCGACCTGCTTGAGCAGGGTCGTTTTTCCGGCCTTCGGCGGTGAAACGATCATGCCGCGCTGCCCCTTGCCGATCGGTGCCAGCAGATCCAGGATGCGAAGCGACGTCGGTGTCTTTTCCCCCGGTACCTCAAGACGGATCCGCTGATTCGGAAAGATCGGCGTCAGGGAATCAAAGCCCCTGCGCCGTGAAAGCTCCGAAAGCGGCTTTCCGTTCACCGTCTCAATATAGGAAAGTGCACAGTAGCGTTCGGTCGGATTTTTGGCCCGGGCCAGACCGTGAATGACATCACCGGTCTTCAGCCGGTAGCGCTTGATAATCGCCGGATTTACATAAATATCACCGTCGCCCGGCAGAAAATTCTCCGCACGCGTAAATCCGAAGCCCTCGGTCATCACCTCCAGCACACCGCCGCACGGATTGCCGCTCGGCGTCCGCTGAATTTCATTGTCCAGGACATCCGTCTTTTCTGCGGCACGCACCGGTGCTGCAGCTGCTTCCGCCATTTCGTTTGCCGGCTCCGCCTTTACTGCTGCCGGAACAGTCCTCCGGTCCTCTGCTGCCGCTTCATCTACCGCAGCTCTCGTTCGGCGCACCCGCGGCTTTTGCACGGTCTCTGCTGCTTCCGACTTCACGAAGTCACTGCCTTCCGCTGCCGGAAGAGACAGCTCCGCCAGCGCCTCCGCCGCAGTCTTCGTCTCCTCTGAAGCTACCGCCTCTGCCGCCTTCGGCCGGCGTCCCCGGGGCTTCCGTTCCGTTATCCCGGTCTCTGTTTTTTCCGCTGCGTCCGATTCCGCCCTCCTGCGGGTCCGTGGCTTCCGCTCAGCTGTTTCCTCGGACGCTGCCGTCGTCTTCGTTCTTCGGGTCCGCGGCTTCTTCTCCTCCTCTGTGCCCTCGGCAGCGGCCGATGCTGTCCTGGTTCTCCGGGTCCGCGGCTTCTGCTCTGCTGCCTCTTTCTTCTCTTTCTCTTCCTCTGCCATACTGCCTCCATCCGGTGATTGATTGCTTCAAATGCAGGACAACGTTTCCTAAGCTCTCCGCCCGAATACTGCAGCGCCTCCAAGGCATGCTGTATACAGCATGCACTCTCGTTACAGACCCGTTGTCTTTCATAATGGTGTATACCTTCCTTCCGGCCTATGCGCGGAAAGAAGGCTCCCTGGTATCATGATGGTGATTACTTTTCTGGAAATCCTGGAATTCGGGATACAGCATCCCGAAATACGTACGATTGATTCATAAAGTATGATACAGGAGACCGGAAATTCCGGTCCCCTTATAAGAATCGTACTTAAAGTATAACAAGCGCGCCCTTGTAACGCAAGTTTCACTTTGATATACTGTTACCGTTCAGCGGCCTGTAAAATGCAGCGCGTTTTGAAGTCCGCCGCTGAACCGCACGTACGACAACGCCCTTTTAAAGGAAGTATATTATGACTAAAAAGAACACCTCCGCCGGTGCGTCTGCCCTTCGCTACAACGCCCGGGGACAGCGGATCCAGAATAAACCTAAAAACAGGCTTCTCCGTTTCCTTTTCGGATTTCTGGTTCCCTACATCGTGATCAACGGCCTCATCCTGCTGTTCATGATTCAGCAGCCGACCATCGAAACCACGGAGCCGGACACCAAGGACTACCAGCTGGCGTCCCTCGACATCAAGGTGGATTCCCTGATTCCGCTGAAATCCCTGACGGCCACGATGGACAGCACCGAGCTGCCGCTGGAGAAATCCGGTTCCTCCTGGCACGTAGAGACTGAAAAGAACGGCACCATGACACTGACGGCGAAGTCCATCAACGGCATGTCCAAAACCGTATACGTACAGATTAATCTTCTCGATGATACCGGACCGACGATCGATGAGGACAGCGTAAATCTCGGCGCCGGATACCTGGAGTTCAATGCCTCTGACACTCAGTCCGGCGTAAACTGGGATTCCATTTACGGTGTGGACTCCCTCGGAAACAACGTGAAGCCGACCGATATCAACAAGACCAGCGGCCGCGTCACCTTCTCCATGGCCGGTGACGCCATTACAGTTTATATCAAGGATCTGGCCAACAACGAAAGCTCTGCAAACTTCTCCGTCAGCGAGTAACGCGCCGAAGTTTAAATAAAAAACCCGCCTGCATTGCTGCAGGCGGGTTTTTTCGGCTCATTCTACCGGAAAAGTATAGTATTTGTAATGGTTCAGCACCGATCCGGACGATCCGCCGGAGAATGCGGAGAAATTGCGGTTTAAATCAGCTTTTCGCTTTCACTTCCTCCGTCTCCTCCGCTTCCGGCACCGCCGGTGCCTCCCGATAGCGGTCATAGGTGCGGAGAATTCCGGAAATCACCTGCTTCTTATGCTCCGTAAAGGCGTCGGCCTTCATGCGCCACTGCCAATTCTTTCCGGAGGTTCCCGGCTGATTGATCCGTCCCTCCGCGCCGACCTCAAGATAGTCGCCGGCCGGAACAATCACCGTATCGGCGATTGAGGCCATGGCCCGCTTAATAAGGAGCTCCGGCATCGCATTCCAGTCATTGCCGGAACGGCTCATGTACTGATACATGTAGTTCCGCTGCCAGTCCGGAATCGTCTCAAACCAGTGACGCAGGGTATCGTTGTCATGCGTACCGGTATAGCAGATGCAGTTCGGCGTCGTATAATTGTGCGGCAAATACGTATTGCACGGGCCCGAATCCCAGGCAAACTGCAGCACCTTCATCCCGGGGAAGCCGGTTTCAGCCATCAGCTTCCGCACCTGATCCGTGATCACGCCGAGATCCTCTGCAACGATCGGAAGCTCCTTCGTGCCGAAATGCTGATACAGCGCACGGAAGAGTCCCATGCCCGGGCCCTTGACCCATTCACCGTTTTCTGCCGTCTCATCGCCGAACGGAACCGCATAATATGCTTCGAAGCCGCGGAAATGATCTACCCGGAGGCAGTCATACATGGACAGGCAGTATTCCATCCGCGCACACCACCAGGCATAGCCGGTCTTCTTATGCTGCGGCCAGTTGTAGAGCGGATTACCCCAGAGCTGACCGGTGGTTGAGAATGCATCGGGCGGTACTCCGGCTACCTTGGACGGATGGCCGTCGCTGGTATACTGGAACAGCTCCCGATGGGACCATGCATCGGCGGAATCCGGCGCGCAATAGATCGGAATGTCGCCCAGAATCTCAATGCCGTGCAGAGCTGCATAGGCCCGCAGCGCCGCCCACTGCTTGTTGAATTCATATTGCACGAAGGCATAGAAGCCGACCTCATCCTCGTGCTCTTTATAGAAGTCCGCTACCGCCGCCGGATCGCAGTCCCTGAGCTTCTCCGGCCAGACATCCCAGCTGGCGCCCTGAAGAGAATCCTTGATGGCCATGAAAATGCAGTATTCTTCAGTTTCCTTACGAAGGTCCTTGAAAAGACTCAGTACATCGCCTCCCTGCGCCTTGAAGCGGCTGTAGGCAAGACGCAGTGCCTTATTCTTGCTGTGATACAGCTTTCCGTAATCCACACGCTCCGCCGAGCCGTCTGCCCGGTCTCCGAAATCAAACTGTGCTGGGTCTGCAAGCTCCTCCTCCGTCAGCAGTCCGTCCTCAATCAGAAGCTCCAGATCCACAAAATACGGATTGCCCGCAAAGGCGGAAAACGACTGATACGGTGAATCTCCAAAGCCGGTCGGTCCCATCGGCAGAATCTGCCAGATCTTATTGCCGGTTTCACTCAATAAGTCAACAAAACGATACGCCTCTCTTCCGAGTGTTCCGATGCCGTATTTGCCCGGCAGCGAGAACACCGGAAGCAATATCCCTGCTTTTTTCATTTCTCTGCTCTCCCTTGCTGTAACGGTTCAGCCATCAGGTGCTGAACCGTACCCCTTTTTTAATATTCTGCGCCGCTTGCGGCGCAGCTTATCTCATCCCTTGCGGCGGTGAGTCAGCTTCTGATCCATCGCAGATTTCTGTGCGGTCTTCGGTGTTTCCGCCTTCCCGGCTGTACCGGCCGCGGACTTCTTAGATGTACCGGATGCCGTCGTCTTTTCTGTCCGCTTAGATGCCGGCTTCTTAGACGTAGCGGCGGCCTTCTTCTTTACGGTGCCGCCCGATGCCTTCTTTTTTGTATCGGACGTCTTCTTCGGCGCTGCTGCCCGGCCGCTGGTCGTTTCTTCGCACGGCGTCAGCTGATAGATCGTCGTGGACATGGCCGGAATCGAAATGCTGACGGCATAGTCCCGGTCATCCCATGAAATCTTCTCGGCTCTGCTGGTACTGTGGCTGACCACACCGCGGCCGCCGTACTTCTCCTCATCGCTGGAGATCAATGCCTTCGCCGTACACATGAACGGCACACCGACGCGGAACTTCATATGATCCACATGATCAAAATTCGATACCACCAGAAGTGTTTCCTCCGGCTTCTCTGTTTTCCGGATAAACATCACCATGGATTCCTCACGGTAGGAGCAATTGATCCACTCGAAGCCCTCCGGCAGATAATCCTGCTGCCAGAGCGCCGGATGCGTACGGTAGACAGCATTGAGATCCCGGACGAAGTCCTGTACACCCTTGTGCACCGGATACTTGAGAAGATCCCACTCCAGCTCCCGCTCCTCGGACCATTCATCATACTGTGCAAAATCCTGACCCATGAAAAGCAGCTTCTTGCCCGGATGTGTCCAGAAATAGCCGTAGGCCGCCCGCAGATTCTGCGCCTTCTCTTCGAAGGTTGCTCCCGGCATCTTTCCGAGCATCGAGCCCTTGCCGTGCACTACCTCGTCATGTGAGAGCACCAGCATGAAGTCCTCAGAATAATTATAAATCATGGAGAAGGTCAGCTGATGATAGCTTCCCTTCCGGAAATACGGATCCGTCTTCATGTAGCTCAGAAAGTCATTCATGAAGCCCATATTCCACTTAAGATCAAATCCCAGGCCGTCCTTTTCCACCTCGCCGGTGACACCCGGCCATGCGGTCGACTCCTCTGCGATCAGCAGTGTGCCCGGAAAACGCTGATGGAACTGTGAATTGAGATGCTTCAGAAACTCCACCGCATCCAGGTTTTCATTTCCGCCGTAGATATTGCGCGGTGCATCCTCCCCCTGCCGTCCGTAGTCGAGGTACAGCATGGAAGCCACGGCGTCCATACGTATGCCGTCCGCATGATAACGGTCCGCCCAGAACATGGCACTGCCGATCAGGAAGTTGGAAACCTCATTCTTCCGGTAATTAAAGGTCAGGGTTCCCCAATGCGGATGACTGGTCAGGCGCGGATCCGGATTTTCATAGAGTCCGCTGCCGTCAAACTGTGCCAGTCCCCAGCTGTCCCGCGGAAAATGCGCCGGTACCCAGTCCAGAATGACACCGATGCCCTCCCGATGCATGTAATCCATAAAATACATGAAATCTTCCGGCGTGCCGTACCGACTGGTCGGTGCATAGTAGCCGGTCACCTGATAGCCCCAGCTGGCATCCAGCGGATGCTCCATCACCGGCATGAGCTCCACATGGGTGTAGCCCTCCTGCTTTACGTAGTCTGCAAGCTTCACGGCAAGCTCCCGGTAATTATAGAACTCCGAGCCGGCCAATACGCTGCCGTCCTCATGCACAGTCTCCGGCTTCCGTGCGAAGGAGCCGAGATGCACCTCATAAACCGACATGGCCGCCGTCTTACTGCCGGAAGCCCCCGACGCTTCCTTCTGCTTTTGCCATTCGCTGTCCGACCATGCAAAATCATCGATCTTTTCCACCACGGAAGCATTGCCCGGACGGAGCTCGAAGCCGAAGGCATAGGGGTCAATCTTCAGGAACGGCTCCTGATGATGACATTTGATCTCGTATTTATAGAGGCTCCCCGGCGTAAGATGCGGAATGAAGATCTCAAATACACCGGAGTCGCCGAGCCGCTGCATGATATGGCGGCGGCCGTCCCAGAGGTTGAAGTCACCCACTACAGACACGCGCTCTGCATTCGGCGCCCATACCGAAAATGCAACGCCGTCCGTGCCGTTGATCCGGATCGGATGGGCACCCATTTTCTCATAAATGTCGTACCAGATGCCGCCCTGATATTTCTTAATATCCCGGTCGGTATAGATGCTCGGGAAGGCATACGGATCCTCCGTATCCTCCGTCGTATCATTGTCATAGGTGATATGGTACGTATAGGACGGAAGGCTCTCCTTCCATGCCTCCTGCAGCGGGAGGAGCAGCGCAAAAAATCCGGATTCATCCACCAGTTCCATCGGATGCGTTTCTCCGGAGGCCAGATGAAGCTCCACCTGCTTCGCCGTCGGAAGATAGGTCTGAATCAGAAGTCCCTCCGGAATGATATGCGCGCCCAGAATTTTCTTCGGATCCGCCGTCTCCGCATAGGTAATGTCTTCTACCTCCGCCCAGTTGATAATTTCTTCCAGTTGCTCGTTCATGCTTTATTCTCCCTCCTGTGTTTCTTCCGATGCTGTTTCGGCTGAAAGGCCGGATCCTTCACGGCCTTCAGCACCACGATGGAACGCGGTTCCACCTTATATCGTTCCTCCGGAAGCAGCTGTGCTTCCGGGTAAATACCGTTGACCGCTTCGGCAGAGGTATCCATCACCGCGGTCCATTTCATGCCGAGCGGCGGATGCGCCAGCAGAAAATCATGCTTTTCCCAATGAAGATTGTACAGCACCAGGAAGGTATCGTCATCTGCATAGGCCCCGGCATACATGACGCCCAGCTGCCGACGGAAGTTTTCCGTCTCCGGCCGCCAGGCATTCTCACCGTGGAAGCTGATGTCCGGAATGCCCACCGAGCGGTAATCCATGAGCCGCAGCGGCTCTGCCTGATGAAATACGCCGTGCTGCTTCCGGAAGGCAACGACATAGCGTGCGAATTCGAGAAGCTCCTTGTTGCGCTCGGTCAGACGCCAGTCCAGCCAGTTAACGGCATTGTCCTGGCAATAGGGATTGTTGTTTCCGAGGCGCGTCTGCCCGAACTCATCGCCGGCATGAATCAGCGGAGTGCCCTGACTGAGCATCAGCAGCAGCCATGCGTTCCGCCACATTTTCTTCCGAAGGAGCTTGATGGTCTTCTTGCGGGTCGGCCCCTCCTCGCCGCAGTTCCAGCTGTAATTCTGGTCCGTGCCGTCCCGGTTGTCCTCGTGATTGTCTTCATTGTGCTTCCGGTCATAGCACAGCATATCCCAGAGACTCATGCCGGAAACATTGGCCATATACTGAATGCAGGCGCGATGAGCCGGATTTTCACGGAGGCGCTGCATCAGCGCCGGCAGCATGCTTTCATCGCCCTTCAGGATGCGCCGCATATCGTTCTGGAAGCCGTCATTGTAATCCGCAAGGTAACGGCCGGGAGCCTTCGCCCTGATGCTTCCGTGCGCAGCCGGCTCCGGAATCTGTCCCTGCCAGCTGTCGGCCCAGATCTTGAAGCGGCTCAGCCACGGGTCCCGGGCGATGACATTGTACGGTGCCGCACCGATCAGATGGATGCCGTCCACATGATAATGAATCCGCCAGTAGCGCATCACGTTGACGATATGATCCGGAATCGTTTCATTTGTAAAGTAAAGATCCACCACCAGCTCCATACCGTGCCGGTGAAGCTCATAAACCAGCTTCCGAAACTCATGACGCGGATTTTTATGATCCGAGGTAAAACTCGCCTTCGGTGCCAGCTGCAAGGCATCCTTCGTAAATCCCCAGTAATTGATGCGGCCCGTCGGACGAAGCTCTGTCTCATATGGATTGTCCTGGCCGTATTCCGGGAGCATGACTTCATTGAACTCGTAGGGCGGCATCAGCTCCAGCGTCGTAACACCGAGGGCCTCAAGATACGGAAGCTTGTCCAGAATCCCCTGAAAGGTTCCGCGCACATCCCGCGGAACACCGGAGGAGCCATGCGCCGTAAAGCCGCGGACATGCAGGCGGTAAATCACGCTGTCCTCATACGGCAGATCCAGCGGACGGTCCTGCCGCCAGTCCTCGCTGTCCTCCGGTGCGGCGGTGGCCTCCTCGATGGAGGTTTTCAGCACACGCGTTCCATCCTTCAGATTTCCGAAGCTCTTGCGCCCCTCAAATACCGTTCCGTTCGGATCCGTAAAAACACGGCCGTCGGCTTCGTAGCAGTAGCTGAGCTTCTCCGGCGGCAGCTCTTTCGTATGCTTCAGGGTCTCGGCCGTCTCCTCCGCTGTCTGCGCAGCGGTCAAAGTCTTCGCCCGTTCCTTACGGAATATCGGCAGCTCCAGACGCCAGACATCCCCGATCCGCGCATCCGGGTCAAAGGCGATCTGACGTACACGGCGGTTTTTATAATATAGATTCAGGTACAGCTGCTCCGTATGAACGGCCGCCTCGAAGATATAATGGTCATTTTCCTTTTTTAAGCCCAGCATGATGTCCCTTCTCTGATGATCGTTATGAGGTTTCCCGACCCCCTCATGGCTTCCGGACGCATATTCCAAACGCCGGAGCTGCAATCCGTCCGCGGCGTATGCATGCCCTGATCATAGCATAAATATGCCGCATTCCATAGCTTCAGACCTCAATCTCAAGCTCAACAGGACAATGATCCGAACCGGTAATTTCCTGGTGGATCGAAGCGCTGCGGATACGGTCCCGCAGGCTTTCGGAAACAATAAAATAATCAATACGCCATCCGACGTTCCGTTCACGTGCCTTCATGCGATAGGACCACCAGCTGTATTCATCCCGTGCATCCGGATGCAGGCAGCGGAAGCTGTCAATAAAGCCGGAATCCATAAGACGCGACATCTTCGCCCGCTCTTCATCCGAGAAGCCGGCATTTTTATGATTCGTCGCCGGATTTTTGAGATCGATCTCCTCATGAGCCACGTTCAGATCACCGCAGTAAATGACCGGCTTCCTTTCATTTAATTCATGTACATACGTACGCCAGGCATCCTCCCACTCCATCCGGTAGGGAAGGCGCTTCAGCTCATTCTGGGAATTCGGCACATAGACCGTGGCCACATAATACGTCGGAAATTCCGCAGTAATCACCCGGCCCTCACGGTCGTGCTCTTCGATTCCCATGCCGTAGGTCACCGAAAGCGGCTCCTCCTTCGTAAACAGTGCCGTACCGGAATAGCCCTTTTTTTCTGCATAGTTCCAGTACATATGATACCCCGGAAGCTCGAGCTCCAGCTGTCCGGCCTGCAGCTTCGTCTCCTGAAGGCAGAACACATCGGCATCCAGCTGCCCGAAGACCTCTGTAAAGTTCTTGCCGAGCACTGCCCGAAGCCCGTTTACATTCCACGAAATCATTTTCTTCATATATGCACCTCATCCTCTTCCTTCATAGTGTATCACATATCCGGTCAAAAAAAAGGGAAGGATCCGCTTCGGCGGTTCCTCCCCTTTTTTCATAACAGCTTAGCCGGGCCATCCGGCGAAAAAAGCATTCATCACAAGCCCCTACGCATGTCCGATTTCCGGCGGACTGCATTCCTCTACCTCCAGAAGTCCCTGCATCCAGATCTTCCCCTTGAAGCGGCGTCCGACCATCGGCACGCCGGTCAGGTCGGCTTCATTCACCGCCACATGAAAGATGCAGTCGTTGCAGCAGAGCTTCAGATCGACGACATGCTCGTGGGTATAGACATTTTCCTTTACACGAATGGACTGAATTTCGCCCAGCACCTGGTACATGTCGCATTCGACACCGGTCGGCACGAAGGCGCTCTCCACCAGACTGTACAGGTCCTCCGTCAGAATGCGCTGCTGCACCTCGTGGCTTAACTGAAGCTCCGTCTCCGTCAGGGTATCAATAGCCTCCGGATCTCCCTGACGGGCGGCCTCGTAAAGGCGCTTCTTTTCATTCCGCTGCCGCCGGGTCTGCTCCGGATCCTCTGCCTGCTTCGCCGTCGGAAGCAGGATGGTGCCGTATTCGGCCAGTCCGGACAGAAAGGCCTGACGCGCACGCACATGCATGCCCATGCACCGAAGCTCCATGAGCTGCACCGAATTCGTAACATAAAAAATCAGCGGTATCCCCGAGCGAAAATCCTCCAGCACAGCCGCATAGGTTTCCCTCTCAAGATGCCGCTCAACGACACTCTCCTCCGTCAGCGTTCCGTCATAGGAACGCATATACGGAAAATAATACTCTCGGTGGAAGCGGCCGTCCGGCATACGCTGCCCCACCACCGTGATCCCCATAGAGGGTGCCACCGGGAGCTGATATTCTTCTGTTACAACGCCGTCGCCCACATGAATCGTCTGCACGCGGTACCGCTCGTTGGCAGCCCTCGCAAGCAGCGGCTCCAGCTGCAGCTCTGTATTCAGCCCGGAAAAGCCGAGCGTTCTCAGAAATTTATGCATTGCTCTCCTGCTTCAGCGGATCAGAGCTCGAACTTCTTTCTGGCCAGATCCGCAATGATCTCCGCAGCCTCGTCTACGTCAAATACCGAGCTGTCGAGGATGATATTCCGATAGGTATAGGCATTCTCAATGCCCTCGCAGTACCGTGTGCGATAGCGCTCTCTGGCCAGATCAACGTCACGGATCATTTTCATCGCCGTGCTGTCACTCATGCCGAGAATCTCCGTACAGTTCCGGAAGCGCTCATCATAGGGTGCCTGAATGTAGAAGGACAGGCGGCGCTGCTTGTCCCGCAGCACATACTCTGCCAGACGGCCGACGATGATGCAGTCCTGCTTCTCCACCGTATCACGTATGATGTTGCTCTGCACCTCGAAAATCTCATCTTCCAGCGAGGTCCGGCCGATGCCGAGCGGAAACTTCTGATAATACAGCAGGTTCCCCTTGCTCATCTCCTCCCGGTTTCCGATTTCCGATACCGGAAGTCCCATGCGCTTGGACGTTTCTTCTACGATATCACGGTCCATAAAATAGATGCCCAGGTTCTGTGCGGCCTTTCTTGCGATCGCACGTCCCTTCGAAGCAAACTGCCGCGAGATGGTGATTACATAGTGGTTGTTCATATGCTGCAACTCCTTTTAGCGTTTCCAGTAATTTCGAGTAACTGTTTGCACCGTAATTATCATAGCACATCCTCAGCGTGCGCGGAGTTCTTTTTTTGCCGTCCGCCGTACAATAATCGACAGTGTGAAATCGATCACGAAATAAATAGCGAAGGCAAATCCAAACAATACGAATACGTCCGAAACATTGATCTGGCCTGTACCATTATAGCGGTTTGCATTGGCAAGCACCTGCTTGGTCCGCGCCATCAGCTCAATGATGGCGATATTGGCAAGATACGAGGAATCCTTGATCGTCGAAATCACCTGGCTGAGCAGGGTCGGCACGATTTTATGGTAAACCTGCGGCAGAATGATATAAATCATGGTCTGCACCGGCGAAAAGCCCTGGGATCTGGCGGCCTCAAACTGTCCCTTCGGAATGGCATTCAGTCCGCCGCGGACAATTTCTGCGATGACCGATGACTCAAACAGGATGAGCGCAAACGCACCCTTGAAGAGAAGCCCGGCCTCTACACTGGAGAGCCCCAGCATTTTCTTTTTCATAAAGGGCGGAATCGGAAGGAATACCAGGCAGATGAAGATCCACAGAAGCAGCGGCGTATTACGGAAAACCTCGATATATACCGTCGCCAGAATGCCAAGGATGCGGTTATCCTTCTTCGTGCAGTAATTCCGCGCGATGGCCAGAAGATAGCCGAAGACCACGCCGACAAGTACTGCAACGGCAGAAATGACCACCGTGAAGGCTACGCCCCGCAGAAGAAACTGCAGAACGCCCGTCACAGTAAAAATACTGAAGCTTGCTCCCAGACTACTCATGCTGCACCTCCCAGCTTACGAACTGTGGCTGCCTCGCGCGCCTTGAGCCGAAGCTCCCAGCTGCTGGCCAGATGTGAAAGCGGAAAACAGATCAAAAAAAACAATGCACCGCAAAGGATATACGCCGGACCGTAGGCACCGCCCGTTTTCTCTCCGGTTACGAAGCTGTAGGTGATGGAGATCAGGTCCGTTCCGCCGACAATATACAGACAGGATGTATTTTTGATCAGGTTGACCACCTGGTTCACCATCGGCGGCAGAATGATCTTGATGGTCTGCGGCAGGATGATGTAGAACATTTCTTCAAAATAGGTAAAGCCCTGGGACTTCGCGGCCTCAAACTGTCCGAAGGGAACCGATTCGATGCCCGCCCGGAACACCTCCGCCATATAAGCTCCCGTATAGATGCCGAGGGAAATGATGCCCGTCGGAATGACGCCGATGGAGTGCTTTGAAAACGCCAGTGCATAATACAGAAAGCAAAGCTGCAGCAGGATCGGCGTATTCTGTATAAACTCAACATAGACGCGGGAAATCAGCTTGAGGCCCTTATTTCCGCCCGTCGCCATCAATCCGAACAGAATGCCCAGCACCAGGGCCAGCAGAATGCCGAAAAGCGCCGTCAGAATCGTATTGCCGAAGCCCAGCAGGAAGCCCTGCCGGAAATCCCAGATTTTATTCCAGGCATATGCAGAAAACAAACCGCCCATGTCAACCTCTTTCTATCTAAAAACAATCCGGGGCAGTGATGTGCTGCCCCGGTCTCATCAGCATGTTCTGTAATCAAAGGCAGGCTCGTGATGAACCTATGCTTCCGAATGCATCCGCATTCTATACGGCCGTACTCTCTGATTAATCCAGATTGTTCTCTGCCTTAAGTGCATCGATCGTGCCGTCAGAAAGGAACTTCTGAATCTCATTCTCACAATAGGTAGAGAAATCCGATCCCTTGGTGGTTGCAATGCCGTACTCCTGCGGAGCGAACTCTTCCTTGATGTACTCACGATCGTCCGTATGATAAATCGCAAGGATGGACTTATCTACACAGAACGCATCCACCTCACCGGCCGAAAGCGCGGTCGAAATGGTTGGATAATCATCATACTGCTTGAAGCTTACACCGTCTGTCCAGGTCGCCGGATCGAAGGTCTCCTCGTCGAAGCCGTCGCCCGTCAGAACGCCGTTGTCGATCATGGCATTTACCAGCGACTTTGCGGAGTTGGAACCGGAGGATACGCCGACTACCTTATCCTTCAGGCCCTCCAGATCCGTGATGCCGGAAGACTTCTGTACCAGAACGCCGACATGATCTGTATAGTACGGTGTGGTGAAATCCCAGGTCTTCTTACGCTCATCGGTGATGGTAAAGGTCGCCAGTACACAGTCAATGTCACCGGAATCCAGAAGCTCGGTTCTGGTTGCGGCTGTAACGGTGGTGAACTCTACATCCACGCCAAGATCCTTTGCAATGTCCTCTGCGATGGAGATCTCCATACCGGAATACTCACCGGTCAGCGGATCCTTATAGCCGAAGCCCTGAACCGCATCCTTTACGCCGACATGCAGCACGCCGCGGTCAATGATCTTCTGTGTATTTGCACCGATCTCGGAGGAAGCGGTATCCTCTGCAGCACTCGTATCCGCTGCCGCCTCGGTTGCAGCTGCCTCCGTTGCAGCAGCTGTGGTTGCTGCCGGTGTACCGGAAGATCCGCACGCCGCAAGTCCCATCATCATGGCTGCTGCCAGGGCCATACTGGTAAATCCTGTGATCTTTTTCATAATTACTCTCCTCCTCTTTTAAACGGCCAGCTCTGCGTGATGCATCTGACCCTGTATTGCAAAGCCGATTTCAAAGCTCCGGCATTTACATTGATTCATAAGCTGTTTCTCCGGCTGCAGACACCGGCGGAACAGCCTGCCTTCCTTCGGCTGCTTAACGAATAATCTTTCCAAGGAATTCCTTGACTCTCGGGCTGTCCGGTGCTGTAAAGAAATGCTCCGGTGTGCCGCTCTCGATGACGCGTCCGTCCTCCATGAAAACGATACGGTCGGCCACCTGCCGCGCGAAGCCCATCTCGTGGGTAACCACCACCATCGTGATGTTTTCTTCCTTCGCGAGCTTAATCATAACATCCAGTACGTCCTGAATTGTTTCCGGATCCAGTGCACTGGTCGGCTCATCAAAAAGGATGATCGGCGTCTTGCAGCAAAGCGCTCTTGCAATTGCGATTCTCTGCTGCTGTCCTCCGGACAATGCCGGCGGATATACACCTGCCTTATCCCGGAGCCCTACAACATCCAGATAGTGATATGCGGTTTCCTCTGCCTCGGCGTGTGAAACGCCGTGCAGCTTCATCGGTGCCAGCGTCAGATTGTGAAGGACAGTCAGATGCGGATAAAGATTGAACTGCTGAAATACCATCGAGATCTTCTCCCGAACGATCTTCCGCTGGTTCTTCTCCGTCATCTCCTCGCCGTCGATCAGGACCCGGCCGCTGCTCGGCACCTCCAGAAAGTTCATGCAGCGAACTGTGGTTGATTTTCCGGATCCGGAGGGTCCGATGATAACCAGCTTTTCTCCGTCCTTTACTTCAAGGTTCACGTCCTTTAATACATGGAGATCTCCGAAGTTTTTATTGATGTTTTCCAGTCTGATCGTCGCCACAGTGCATTCCTTTCTACGAAAAAAGGGCGCCATAAATCAAATTATGGACGCCCTTGCCGTTTCAGATGAATATTAATGTCTATCAGCGTCATGAGGGCTTACTTCTTGCTTGATTTTCGGTCAAAACTTGATGTGTCCTTTATCTGATGGGCTTATTGTATCATCTGCTTTCATGATTTCAAGTGATACTCATGAAAATATATATAGTTTTTGGTTATATCAGTTATGCAGCGTTATACCATTCCCTGCATAAGCATGGCATCGGCCACCTTCTCAAAGCCGGCTACATTGGCACCGACTACGAAATTTCCTTCATGTCCGTAGCGCTTCGCGGTCTCGGAAACATTCTTGTAAATGTTCACCATGATGTCCTTCAGCTTGCTGTCTACCTCCTCGAAGCTCCAGCTCAGGCGCTCGGAGTTCTGAGACATTTCGAGTGCGGATACCGCTACGCCGCCGGCATTGGCTGCCTTGCCCGGCATGTAAAGAATGCCCGCCGCAAGATATGCATCGATGGCATCGGCATCGGACGGCATGTTTGCACCCTCACATACACACCAGCAGCCGTTCGTAATGAGCTTCTTTGCATCCTCACCGTTGATCTCATTCTGCGTTGCGCACGGAAGCGCGATGTCGCACTTTACGCCCCACGGACGCTCGCCCTCGTGATACTCAGAGCCCGGAACGCGCTCTGCATACTCCTTGATTCTCGCTCTCTCAACCTGCTTGATCTGGCACAGAACATCGAAATTGATGCCGTTCGGATCGTAGATATAGCCGTTGGAATCGGAGCAGGTCACAACCTTCGCACCCAGCTCGGTTGCCTTCTGGATCGCATACTGTGCTACATTGCCGGAGCCGGAAACCACGATGGTCTTGTCCTTCAGCTCCTTGCCGGCACCCTTGACCACCTCATCGGTAATGTATACAAGGCCGTAGCCGGTTGCCTCCGGTCTTGCCAGGGAACCGCCGAAGCTGAGACCCTTGCCAGTCAGCACACCCTCATAGAGGTTCGTGATTCTCTTGTACTGGCCGTAAAGATAGCCCACCTCGCGTCCGCCGACACCGATATCGCCGGCCGGTACGTCGGTATCCTTGCCAATATACTTATAAAGCTCGGTCATGAAGCTCTGGCAGAAACGCATCACCTCTGCGTCGGACTTTCCGTGCGGGTCGAAATCAGCACCGCCCTTGCCGCCGCCGATCGGAAGGCCGGTCAGGGAATTCTTCAGAATCTGCTCCATGCCGAGGAACTTGAGGATCGACTGGTTTACAGACGGATGGAAGCGAAGGCCTCCCTTGTACGGTCCGATGGCAGAATTGAACTGTACTCTGTAGCCCAGGTTCACGTGGTTCACGCCCTTGTCGTCTGTCCAGGGCACGCGGAAGGAAACGATACGCTCCGGCTCAACGAATCTCTCAAGAAGCGCATTTCTGCGATAAACCGCCTCGTTCTTCTGAACGATCGGATCCAGAGACTCGAGAATCCGCTTTGCAGCCTCGAGAAACTCCGGCTCATGCGGATGCTTCGCCTTCAATCCTTCGTAAACTTCATCAACATAAGACATAATTTTCCTCCTTCAGGAAGCTTTTGCTTGGTTTGTTCAAAAATAATCCGGATACCAAGGCATAGTGCGCCCTGTACATTCCTGAAGGCGCCGCCATTGGCTCCGAACCATGTTTTATCATCTAAAACTATACCATGATGAAAATGGCGCGTAAACAATGTTTTCGAAAAATGCCCGCCGGAGGCTCTAAGGAAATGCTGATTAAATCAGCATTTCCTTAGAATCCGATCAATGCACCTCCGTCCACCGGAAGGCAGGAGCCGGAGATATAGCGGGCAGCCTTGCTGCAGAGAAAGGCCGTCGCCATACCGATGTCCATCGGATCCCCGACGGTCTTTGCCGGGATGCGTCCCATGATCTTTGAAAGACGAGGCGGATCGTTGTCGGTTGCCTTATGAAACATCGGCGTATCGATCCAGCCCGGCGCGATGGCATTGACGGTTACGCCGTACTCTGCAAGCTCCGCCGTCAGCACGTGAATCATGCCGAGATAACCGGCCTTCGCCGTGGCGTATCCGGCCACCTGCGGCTGACCGATGTAGGAGGTCATGGAGGCCTGGAAAATGATGCGTCCGTGGCGCTGCTCCTTGAAATACGGAATCACGGCCTTGGACATCGAAAATGCCCCCACAAGATGCACATCCAGTACCGACTGATAGTCCTCCACCGTCATGTCCCAGATAAATTTCTTGCAGTGATTGCCTGCATTGTTCACAAGTATCGTCACCTTGCCGAAATCCTTCACCACCTGATCCACCAGCGCCTGCGCATGCTCCGTATCCGTCACATTGTGCTGATAATATCGCACCTTGTCGCCGAATTCTGCCAATGCTTCTGCCGCCGCCTCCGGCGCTCTGGATGCCGTCACCGCAACGCGCGCACCGGCTGATACCAGGCAACGCACGATGGCCAGTCCAAGTCCGGACGCACCGCCCGTCACAATGGCCACCTCGCCGTCTAACGCATACCAGTCCTGCATGCGGAAGCTCCTCTTTTCCTCTTCTGTAAATGCTGCCATATGGAAATCCTCCTGTCTGTTTCACGATCTTCTGATTTAAGCATGAATAGTCCCACAAAATCAGAACACGTTCCTCTAAACATTAACGCTATCATTCAGTGGTTATTTTGTCAATGTTCAATGATATTCTGACATTTTTTTTAGTTTTTTTGTGCATTATGTCAGAGCTCATTCAAGAGCTTATTCAAGAGCCTTTGCGTCCGAAAGGCCTGCCGCGACTCTGAAATATGCCGTGTTTCGGGAAATGCATCAGCAGCGGACCCCGGCATCCGACTCTTGACTTTCCGCCCTCAACTCCATATAATGCACTCAGTTCGTAAACTAAAATCATTTTGGAGGTTGACTAACATGAATACAACAACGAAAACACTGACGCTGACCGCTTTATGCGCCGCGCTTCTCTGCGTACTGGCGCCGATCTCCGTGCCGCTTCCGGGCGGTGTACCGATCTCACTGGCAACCTTCGCAGCCGCTTTTGCAGGTGCGCTGCTGGGACCGAAATACGGCACCGTTTCCATATGCGTCTATCTTCTGCTCGGCGCCTTCGGTCTTCCGGTTTTTTCCGGCTATAACGGCGGCCTCGGCTCCTTCGTGAAGCCATCCTCCGGTTACCTCATCGGATACCTGTTCCTCGCATTTCTGACCGGTCTTATTTATCACCGCTTCGGCCATACAACGAAGGGCGGTCCGAGGCTTGCACTTCTCTTTGTGGCACAGCTCGCCGGTGAATTCGTCCTCTACGTATTCGGTACTGCATGGTTTATGTATCTCATGGGTGCACAGGGCAATGCTGCCATGGCGACACTGGGCGGCGCCCTCGGCGCCTGCGTCATTCCGTTCATTCCGGGTGACTGCGCAAAGATGATCGCTGTATGCATCATCATCCCGGTGCTCGAGCGTGCACTGAGCAGCGCCGGTCTCACGGTGAAAACAGCCTGATCCGTCAAAGCAATCAGAAAAACCGCCGTCGGCCCTTCGGCCGACGGCGGTTTTTCTGTTCGCGTAACCCATTCGCCGATCAAACAGCAACATTTGAGATTCCCCGCCTTTGATGATATTCACATACAGAGTTCCCATTAGGATCGGACATC
>CAVJMS010000024.1:0-23413 GCA_963650995.1 Succinatimonas sp. CAG:777
CCGTATAATGTTCCATTCATAATAAATTTACCTCATGTTCACAAAGTGATTTTTTCACTTTATCAGTATACCTTAAGAAGAGATTTTGATAAATTGTTTCTTTTGAACATTTCGTTGGAGACATTTCATAAAACCAGACCACATTGGTGTCAGGCACTCGAATAAAAGATTAAGGAATTCCTTTTACAATTTCAGGGATTTTCGTTTTCAATTCCTGGTAGTTTTCGTTTCCAACATATAAATGCCTTGATCCGCGTCCGGGGAAAGCAGATGATGTTACTCATCGCTGAAGGACCACTCGAGTTCGAGATCCCGGAATCCACCCAGATGGTACTGGAGGATCCGAAGACATTCACGCTGCGATTTATGGATGGGACGGAGAAGAGGATCAGCTTGTGAGACATGCTTGACAATATGTCGTATACGACATACAATTATGGCGAACGGAGGGGAGAGTGTGGAAGCATTTAATATTGAACTTTACGATACACCGGATGGAAAATGTCCGGTTGGGGATTTCCTGAAATCGCTTGATCCAAAGATGAAAGCCAAAATGCTTAGAACGATCGACCTTCTTGAGGAGAACGGCACAAAGCTAAGAGATCCCTATTCATCACACATAGGCGATGGGATTTTTGAACTGAGAGCCAAGCAAGGCTCGGACATTTCCAGAGTGCTGTATTTTTTCTTTGTGGGCAACAATGCCATTCTGACAAATGGATTTATCAAAAAGACGCAGAAAACGCCTAAGCGTGAGATTGAGCTTGCAAAGAAGTACAAGGTGGATTATGAGAGGAGGCATTTGAAATGAGCAGCTACAGAGAGCTTAAAAAAGAATTTTTGACAAACCCGGAAGTAAAGACGGCCTACGATGAGCTCCAGCCGGAATATGACATCATCCAGGCGATGATCGATGCCAGGAAAAGTCAGCACATGACGCAGAAAGATTTATCAGAGGCAACCGGCATCACACAAGCCGATATCAGCAGAATTGAAAATGGAACACGTAACCCTAGCCTTGAAATGATGAAAAGGCTGGCGGCCGGTATGGGAATGCGGCTGAAGCTGGAATTCATCCCGGCTAAAAAAAACATTGGTGTCAGGCAGTGCGCACAGCGAAGGGCAGATCAACATTGGTGTCAGGCACTCGAATAAAAGAATAAACTTTCTTGAGAATTTCTGACGAGAAAGGGATGTGGAATCTTACGAAAAAGGTGGCGAAGGACGATGAGGTTCACATGATTGGCCGCATCCTGTTTTGGCAGATGGAACATCGCGGATCCGGGGGAGAGCGGCGTTATGCTCACAGCGGATTAGCAGAGCGATGGGATCCTTTTGCTGCTCTGAACCTCCCGCATTGTGAGCATCTGCGGCCTGAAGACATTATCTTTTGTGAAATTTTCGCGATTCCTCTTGCATAAAGAAATGGAAAAGAGCATAATATAGGTAAGAAAATCTTACTTGCGAAAGGAGTGGTTCTATGAACACACAGGTTTTAACAGTTTCGTCTAAAGGGCAAATTTCCTTACCTGTTGCTATCCGAAAGTTATTGTCGATTGATGCTGGTGATAAGTTAGTGGCATATGCTTCCGGGGACTCGATTATGTTGAAGACATTAAAGCTACCAACAGCCGAGGAATTCGAAGCCTCTCTTGATGAAGCACAAAAATGGGCATCTTCAGTGGGATATAAGGAAGAGGATGTAAACGATATCATTAAGTCTGCGATCAGCACATTGGTGTCAGGCACTCGAATGAAAGAATAAACATTCTTAAGAAATTCTGGCAAAACGAAGAATATACATTTGCAAAAATTCATAAATCAAAGCGAAGGATAACAGCAGACGTTGAGTTGTTTGCATTAGCCTCATCCTATAGATATTGTTCTGAATGGACATCAAAAACGCCTCCCCATCGTCGGGAGGCGTTTTTGATGTGGCAGATGGGGCCGGATCATCAAAAGATTGCTTTGAGCATGTTTTTTCACTTCATAGCAGTTCAGCTTACGCGCGGAATTCGCGCAGCCAACATTGGCATGATGAGCTTCGCAAGATACGGTAAACAGCATCGATGACAGCGAGTGAAGAGCCGTGTGGTTTTGAACCACCTGCACGAATACCGCTTGATAAAAGTATTACTTTGTGTTAATTTAGAAACAAAAGTTTACACAAAGGGATGGAGATGATGGCGATGGAAAGACAGACGGATCTTGCTGAGACGATCGGATACTGTCGCAGACAGAGCCAAATATGATGAATATGCAAAGAAGCTTCTTGCGTTCAAGGCGATTGACGCATGGATTCTGAAGTATTGTACCAAGGAGTTTTCGTTTCACTGCGTTGAATGCATCATGAATCATTGTATGGTCGGCCATGTGGAGGTATCGGAGCACGCCGTTCACCAGGATCAGCAGAACAAGAAAATCAACGGCGATGAACAAATCACGAAGTTGAATTCCGAGTCGAGCTCCCTCCATAAAGGTACGGTGTACTTTGATGTACGCTTTCATGCCAAGATGCCGAATATCATACAAAGCCGATGAAAGAGTTTAAGCTGATATAAAAATGGTCGGTCATCTGCGGGAGGAGTGAAATAATGGTGAACCTGAGCAAACTCGAAGAAATAAAGGATCTGCGAACCGTATGGCCGCATGAAGCTTTGGATTTTACGCCATGGCTTTCGCAGGATGATAACATTTCCATTCTCGCAGATGCAATCGGACTTGATATCACTGTAGATGAAACGGAATCTTCGGTGGGTGATTTTAATGTCGATATTTTTGCATCAGAAACAGGCACAGATCGTAAAATTATAATCGAGAATCAGCTGGAAGATACGAATCATGATCATCTGGGAAAGCTGATCACGTATGCATCCGGTAAATCGGCAGATGTAATTATTTGGGTGGTAAAACACGCACGAGAAGAACACAAAGCTGCGATTGAATGGCTGAATAACCATACCGATGATAAGATCGGGTTCTTTCTTTGCGAAATCAAATTATATCGTATCGGCACATCAGAACCGGCTGTGAAATTCGAAATTATAGAAAAGCCAAATGACTGGACGAAGGAAGTAAAGAAAAATGAATCTGTGAATGCCACTCAGCAGCAGAGATATGACTACTGGGTGGCATTCCAGGATTATGCTTTTCAGAATACGCAGTTTGCGAAGAATTTCAAACGCAGAAAACCGTCTATGGATCATTGGATGAATTTCAGCGTAGGGTCGTCGGCCTGTCACATTGATGTGTCGCAGATCCAAAAGCGAAACGAGATTGATGTGGAATTGTATATCAGCGATGACAAAGAGCTGTATCACGCTCTTTTTGACAAGAAAGCTGCGATTGAATCTGACAGTGGACTGACTTTTGACTGGCGTGAACTGCCGGAGCGTAAGGCAAGCCGTATTGTCGTAGAGAAAAATGTTGACTTCGGGGATAAACATCAATGGAACGCACAGTTTGACTGGATCATCGATGTTATGCTTAAAATGAAAAAGGCTTTCAAAAAATATATGTAATAGAAGAAAAGCACTGGTGTCACTTGACGTTGGGTAGCCGGGCTGGGTAACCGGGCTTTTCTGCACTTGATTGCAGGGAGGCTCTTTGCTATAATGCCTGTAAGAAGTAAAGAGCTGGGGCGTTCGAGGCTGTACATATTGAACCTACAAATACGACCTACGGGGCTCCGATATCTGTATGCATAATATAATGCCTCCCTTCGGGTTTGAGGACTATAGTGGCATACGTGAGGTTTCCCACCTAGCAGGAGAGCTAGGAGTCAAGCGTGCAGTACGGCGTTCCGGTGTTACTTTTTTACTAAGAAAGCTGCATATGAGATACTTGGAAGGACAGGCGCTGCCTGTCCTTTTTTGCGCGGCGAAACGGCTGCCGGCGGTGAGAATCACTACTGTTAAAATTCTGTAAAGTCATCGCATTTGCCGCGCCTTTTGTGTATCATAGTGATGTTGTGTTGTATATTATGACGATCGTGCAGGAGTGGGTTTGTGAAAAGAGAGCAGTGGGAGCAGCAGTTTCGTTGGGGAATTACCGCATTTCTGGTCGTGGCCGCCAGTGTTCTGGTGGCAGGACTGCTGATTAACCTCGGGAAAATAGGTTTATTTTTTAAATTTCTGATTTCAATACTGGCGCCGATCATCTATGGTGCCGTACTGGCGTACATTACAGCACCGATTTATAACGGTGTCTACAGATACATGTACCTCAGCCGCACCGGCAAGATCCGATCCTCGGCCTTTTATCGCATGCTGTCGCGGGCGGCAGCTACGGTTACCTGCCTCGGTCTCGTGATTCTGGTGGCCGTGGGACTCGTATGGCTGATTATTCCGCAGCTCTATAACTCGATTTCAAATCTTGTTGCGACACTGCCGCAGGATCTGTCTCAGACCTATCGGAATACCATGGAGTATCTTCAGGATTATCCGGAGATTCGGGAAACGGTGCAGCAGTACTACAATACAGCCTACAGCTATATTATGAACTTCCTGCAGGACCATCTGATGCCGAATATGCAGAGCATCGTAGCGTCCCTCGGCATCGGTATATGGTCGGTGGTCAGCTGGTTCAAAAACATTATCATCGGCCTCATTGTGATGCTTTACCTTCTGAATATTAAGGAGGCAATGCTGGGAGAGTCCAGAAAGCTGGTCTTTGCGCTGCTGCCGGAAAACTGGGCGGCACGCGTGGTGCAGGAGTTTATCTATATCAATAAGGTATTCGGCGGCTTCATTATCGGAAAGCTTATTGATTCCCTCATCATCGGTGTCCTGTGCTTCTTCTGTCTGCAGATTATGAAGATGCCGTATGCCATGCTCGTTTCGGTGATTGTCGGCGTGACCAACGTGATTCCGTTCTTCGGACCCTTCATCGGAGCCATTCCCTCCTTTGTGCTGATCCTTCTGAGCAGTCCGATTCAGAGCCTCTATTTTCTGGTCTTTATTCTGATTCTGCAGCAGTTCGACGGAAATATTCTCGGACCGCGCGTGCTCGGAAACTCGACCGGACTTAGCAGCTTCTGGGTGCTGTTTTCGATTCTTCTCTTCGGCGGCCTGTTCGGCTTCATCGGTATGATCATCGGCGTTCCGCTCTGGGCGGTGATTCTGAATTTTATTCGCCGCTGCAGCCGGTATCTCCTGAAAAAGAAGGGGCTTCCGACGGAGGGCATCGATTATATTTCCGGCGAAGAGCTGGAGCGAATGCAGGAATAAGACGTAAATCCGTTGGCAAAACCGGTTAACTAAGGTATAATCAGCGTATATGTTCAGAAGAGCTTTGAACACCGAAATCAAACATCAATTCAAGGAGGATTTGATATGGATATTCGTTATAGTGCAAACCAGAAGGACGTGAAGCGGTATACGACCGAGGAGCTTCGCAAGGAGTTCCTGATCACGGATCTTTACAAGCCGGATGAGGTGGTAGCCGTCTATTCCCACGTGGATCGTATGGTGACCTTCGGCTGCATGCCGGTGCATGAGACCGTTCCGCTCGACAAGGGCATCGACTGCTGGCACAATTTCGGTACGCATTATGTACTGGAGCGCCGTGAAATCGGCATCTTCAACATTGGCGACGGCGCCGGTACCATCAAGGTCGACGGCACCGAGTATAAGCTCGGCTACAAGGACTGCCTCTATATCACGAAAGGTGCCAAAGAGGTGCTGTTCTCTTCCGAGGATGCAGAGAAGCCGGCGAAATTCTACATGGTTTCCGCACCGGCCCATGTAAGCTACGAGACGAAGCTGATCACCATGGCCGAGGCAAATCATCGTCCGTGCGGTGATCCGGAGCTGGCCAATGCACGCGTCATCAACCAGTTCATTCACCCGGATGTTCTGAAGACCGCACAGCTCAGCATGGGTATGACCGAGCTGAAGCCGGGCTCTGTATGGAACACGATGCCGTGCCATACCCATGAGCGCCGCATGGAGATCTATACCTATTTCGAGGTTCCGGAGGATCAGGTGGTTTTCCATTTCATGGGCGAGCCGCAGGAGACGAGACATCTGGTAATGCATAATTATGATGCCGTTATTTCTCCGTCCTGGTCGATCCACTGTGCTTCGGCTACCCACAGCTATACCTTCATTTGGGCGATGGGCGGCGAGAACCAGGAATTTGACGATATGGATAATATCTATACGCCGGATCTCCGCTGAGTACGGTTCGGAAGCAGCATTGAAATTTCATAAGGTCCGTGGTATTATACGCTTCAGTATGGTCCGCGGACCTTTTTGTATGCCGGCGCATTCCGTGCGATTCCGGCCGCTGAAAAATAAAACGAAAACCCTTGAGTGGGTGGGGAGAGATTATGGCAACATTACTTGAAACCTGGAGAACACAGGCGTACGGAAACGGACTTTCTTCAGCAGAGCAGGAGAAGCTCTGGCAGGAGTATTTCGCTCTGGAGAAGGGCTTCTATGAGGAGATTCTGAAGGATCCGAGCCATGTATATGAGGGCACAGTAAAGGAGCTGGCTGAGCATTTCAACATTGACGTGTTCCGCTTCACGGGTGTGCTGGACGGCATCGATGATTCTCTGAAGGGATATCATAATCCGCTGGAGGAGATGGATGAGAATACCAATGTCAAGATTGAGATTGATCCGGAAAAGCTCTACTACAACATGGTAGAGGCGAAGGCCAGCTGGCTCTACGGCCTGCCGGAGTGGGATGCGATCCTGAGCGAGGAGAAGCGTCATGAGCTCTTCCGGAAGCAGAAGGCCTCCGGTACGGTTCGCCGCGAGGGAAAGAAGATTTACCCGAATGATGCATGTCCGTGCGGATCCGGCAAGAAGTACAAGAAGTGCCATATGCGCATTGATCAGGAGAACGAGCTGAAGGCGCTGGCGAAGGCCTGAAGCCGCCTGCATTGGCCCTGGGAGCATGCCCCGGCAACGGCTGAACAATCGATTGACGCGTAATTTCGATTATGCTAATATGGACTTCATGCAGCGATAACGCTGCGGATTTTATGGAGGTAGACACAATGAAGGGTACAGTAAAGTGGTTCAACAATCAGAAGGGCTATGGCTTTATTTCTGATGAGAGTGGCAAGGACGTTTTCGTTCACTATTCAGGTCTGGTAGGAGACGGCTTCAAGTCTCTGGATGAGGGCCAGCAGGTAGAGTTCGACGTTCAGGACGGCGCAAAGGGACCGCAGGCCGTAAACGTAGTAAAGCTTTGATGGATGTGACTGTTCTGCCGTGCCGCATGCTGCAGCGTTGTGCCGGACAGTGACGGATTTTGTTTCCAAGTACCTTCATTGTAAGTATATATTGCTGCAAGATAGTATCTTGAATTAAACAGAAGCAAAGGGCGATATCCGCAGGGGTATCGCCTTTTCTTTATGATGCGCAGGAAGCAGGATCGTGAAGTCCTGCCGCTCTGCGAAACGGAGGAATCGAAGCCCGAATGAAAACCAATGTCCGGAAAATCAGTTTATATGGAATGCTGCTGGCGCTCAGTATGGTGTTTAGCTATGTAGAGGCGATGATTCCGATTCATCTCGGCGTTCCCGGCGTAAAGCTGGGACTGCCGAACATCGTCACCGTGATCGGACTGTACAGCCTCGGGGCTGTGCCGACAGCGGTCCTCGGTGTGCTTCGGATTCTTTTAGTAAGCGTTCTTTTCGGCAATACGATGACGCTTATATATTCCTTCAGCGGCTTCGTGCTCAGCCTGGCGGCGATGCTGCTGCTTCGGAGGCTCGGCGGCTTTCATCGCATCGTGATCAGCGTGACGGGCGGTGCGGTGCATAATCTGGGCCAGCTGCTGGCAGCGGTGCTGCTGCTCCGAAGTCCGGTGCTTTTCTGTTATCTGCCGGTGCTGCTGCCGGCCGGCCTTCTCGCCGGGGCGCTCATCGGGCTCGCGGCCGGATGGGTGTCGGAACGGCTTCGGCCGGTGCTGTAGCAGAAACGGACGGAACGGTTACGGCTTCGGAGCGAAGCGGTTTCTTTTTTAAAAGCATTGCGAAACGGCCGGAGGCATGATAAAATAACGTGACAAACAGACGTTTGCGATGGGAAGGGCAGGAGCAGCGATGGCGAAGACATATATTAAAATCCGGGGTGCCAGTGAGCACAATCTGAAGCATGTGGATGTGGATATTCCGCGGGATGAGCTGGTGGTGATGACGGGGCTGTCCGGCTCCGGAAAGTCGTCCCTGGCCTTTGATACGATTTATGCAGAGGGACAGCGCCGCTATATGCAGTCCCTGTCCTCCTATGCGCGTCAGTTTCTCGGACAGATGGAGAAGCCGGCAGTGGATCTCATTGAGGGACTCAGTCCGGCCATCTCGATTGACCAGAAGTCGACGAACCGGAATCCGCGCTCTACGGTCGGAACCGTGACGGAAATCTATGACTATATGCGTCTTTTATATGCGCGCATCGGGACGCCGCACTGTCCGAAGTGCGGCCGGGAGATCAAGCGCCAGACGGTGGATGAGATCGTGGATCAGCTGCTTCGGATGCCGGAGGGCACCCGCATTCAGCTGCTCGCGCCGATCGTGCGGGGAAAGAAGGGCATGCACGAGAAGGTGCTGGACAGTGCCCGGCGCTCCGGCTATGTGCGTGTGCGCATTGACGGCAGCATGTATGAGCTGTCCGAGGAGATTTCACTGGAAAAGAACCTCCGCCATACCATTGAAATTGTGGTGGACCGTCTGGTGGTCCGGGAGGGCGTGGAGAAGCGTCTGACGGAATCTATCGAGCAGGTGATGGAGCTTACGGGCGGGCAGATGACGGTGGATGTCATCGGCGGAGAGCCGATCAATTTTTCGACGAACTTTGCCTGTCCGGATTGCGGTGTTTCCATCGAGGAGATCGAGCCGCGCAGCTTTTCCTTCAACAATCCCTTCGGTGCCTGCCCGGAGTGCTCCGGTATCGGCTATAAGATGGAGTTCGATGCGGCATTGATGATTCCGGATGAGAGCCTGAGCCTCCATGAAGGTGCGATTTCGGTGCTGGGCTGGCTGAATTCGAAGGAGGAGGGGAGCTTCACCCATGCAATGCTGAAGGCATTGGCAGAGCACTATCATTTCAGTCTGGATACGCCCTTTTGTGAGCTTCCGGCGGACATCCGGAACATTATTCTGTACGGAACCGGGGGTGAAACGGTGACCGTCTACTTTGAATCCCAGTTTGGCAAGGGCAATGTCCATCAGGTGCCGTTTGAAGGGGTGCTGGCCAATGTCGGCCGCCGCTACCGTGAGTGCTTTTCCGAACGTATGAAGGCGGAATATGAGCAGTATATGCGGATCACACCGTGTGCGGTCTGTCACGGCGCGCGTCTCAAAGCCTCCAGTCTGGCCGTAACGGTGGGGAATATGAATATCTACCAGGCCACGGAGCTTTCCATTGAGCGCTTCTTTCACTGGATCGCGGAGCTTACGCTGACGCCGATGCAGCATCAGATTGCGGATGAGGTGGTGAAGGAGATACGGAACCGCATTCAGTTCATGCTGGATGTGGGCCTTGATTATCTGACGCTCAGCCGTGCGGCCGGTACGCTGTCCGGCGGTGAGGCGCAGCGCATTCGTCTCGCAACGCAGATCGGCTCCGGCCTGGTGGGGGTTGCCTATATTCTGGATGAGCCGAGCATCGGTCTTCATCAGCGGGACAATGACCGTCTGATCGCAACCCTGAAGCATCTTCGGGATCTCGGCAATACCGTGATCGTCGTTGAGCATGATGAGGATACCATGCGTGCGGCGGACTGTATCGTGGACATCGGGCCGGGAGCCGGCTCCGAGGGCGGTGAGGTGGTGGCCGTCGGCACTGCGGAGGAAATTATGGCCCATCCGCGCAGCATCACGGGACAGTATCTGAGCGGGAAATTAAAAATTGCGGTGCCGAAGAAGCGCCGTACGCCGAACGGATGGCTCAAGGTGCTGGGGGCCGCCGAGCATAATCTGAAAAACATCGATGTTTCCTTCCCGCTCGGTGTGTTTACCTGCGTGACCGGTGTTTCCGGCTCCGGAAAGTCGTCGCTGGTCAATGAAATTCTGTATAAAAACCTGGCCCGGCAGCTCAACCGGGCGCGGACGATCCCGGGGAAGTTCCGCGCCATGGAGGGGCTGGAGCAGCTCGACAAGGTCATTGCCATCGACCAGTCACCGATCGGGCGTACACCGCGCTCAAATCCGGCGACCTATACCGGTGTTTTCGATATGATCCGGGATCTCTTTGCAGGCACGCCGGATGCGAAGGCCCGGGGCTACAGCAAGGGCCGCTTTTCCTTTAATGTGAAGGGCGGCCGCTGTGAGGCCTGCCAGGGGGACGGCATCGTGAAGATCGAGATGAATTTTCTGCCGGATGTATATGTGCCCTGTGAGGTCTGCGGCGGTCATCGCTTTAATCGCGAAACGCTGGAGGTGAAGTATAAAGGGAAAAGCATTTACGATGTCCTGAATATGACGGTGGAGGAGGCACTCGCGTTCTTCCGGAATGTGCCGGGCATCACCCGGAAGCTTCAGACGCTGAACGATGTGGGCCTTAGCTATGTGAAGCTGGGACAGCCGAGCACGGAGCTCTCCGGCGGTGAAGCACAGCGCATCAAGCTGGCGACGGAGCTCAGCCGGCGGCCGACCGGAAAAACCATTTATGTCTTGGACGAGCCGACCACCGGCCTTCATTTTGCGGATGTGCATAAGCTCGTGATCATGCTGGACCGCCTGGCGGAGAACGGAAATACCGTGGTGGTCATCGAGCATAACCTCGATGTGATCAAGTGCGCGGATTACATCATTGACGTGGGACCGGAGGGCGGTGACCGCGGCGGCACGGTGATCGCCTGCGGCACGCCGGAGGAGGTCGCGAAGGTCAGGGCCTCCTATACCGGTCGCTATATCCGGACCTATCTAAGGAAATGCTGATTAAATCAGCATTTCCTTAGATGCCTCCGGCGGGGGAAACGCTGACGGCCGGAGAAGCGGCATCAGGAGTGCCGCTTCTGCTCAGCGACGGCTGTTTCGTACCATTTGGTATAGTAGGATTTTTCGGCATGCGGATTCGGGAGCTCATGGATGCGCTTTTCGTCATAATGAAGATACATATCCGACTGCTTCAGGATGGTGCGGAACTGATTCACCAGATCCTCCACGGCGCGGTCCCGTGCCGACATGACCGGTGTGGACAGATGCGGCGAAAACAGTGCATTGGCATCGGCATGCAGGGCATGCAGGAGGCAGATCAGCTGCTCCTGATTCGGATGCTTCGGCGTGGCCTGATATTTGCCCCGGTAGGCATTTTCAAACTGTGAGATCAGGGAACTGGAAATGCCGGTGATGGCCGCAAGATCCTCCTGCGTCAGATGGGCATCCACACGAAGACGCTTCAGTGTCCGGCCGAAGAGCTTCCAGTCGAAATGATAATCCCGGTTATTGTAGACCGGGTCCTCCGTATATACGGTATTTTCCTTGTGCTTTACGCGCGGCATGAAAGTTGACATTTTTGTTTGCTCCTTCGTTCAAAATCTGTGTCCGCGTGCTGCGGACGCTGATTCTACTGTATCGGTTCTCTTCCGGAATATGAATTTGCCGAAAGCTGCAGTACTGTACCGATGCCGTAAAGTTAGGACACAAATTACTGTACGGATTCCGTAAAGAAGTAAAGCGGAAGCTTGCAGCCTCGTGAAAAAGCGGCCAAAATGGATACAAAACCGCATCACAGAATTTACACAGATCTCTGCTACACTGAAGGAAGTTTGCATGAGGACTTACCGCCTTTTTGATTTCCGGTACGGCGAAGCGGCGAACAGAGGTACGAAAAAGAGGACAGAATGTTGGAACATCAGGACGAAAGTATTTACAGAGGGCAGCAGGAAAACCTTGAAAAGGTGAAGGAGCAGGTGCTTGATCTGCTTTCAGAGCACAACCGGACGGAAAAAGAAAAGAACGGGCACTCCATCTATGAGCATATCCTGGCCCGCGTCAAATCAGAGGAGAGCGCCCGGGAGAAGTGCCGGCGCAAGGGGCTTCCGGAGACGGCGGAGTCCGTACTGCTGGAGCTGCACGATGCCATCGGCATCCGGGTGGTCTGCCGCTTCATCGATGATGTGTTCCGGAATGTGGAATATATCCGGAATACGCCGGGCCTGCGCATCATAGAGGAGAAGGACTATATCCGGGATGCCAAGCCGAACGGCTACCGAAGCTATCATATGATTCTTCAGGTGACGGCGCCGTATGAGGATATCCTGGGACGGCAGCCGGGGCAGTTTTATGTAGAAATTCAGCTCCGTACGCTGGCCATGGATTCCTGGGCCAGCCTGGAGCATGAGCTTAAGTATAAAAAATCCATCCGGAATCCGGAGATCATTACGGCCGAGCTGAAGCGCTGTGCGGATGAGCTGAATTCCTGTGATCTGTCCATGCAGACGATCCGGGAGCTGATCCGCGGTGCCGGGATGTGAGGGAAACGCGGCTTAAAGCGATTCCATCGCCGGATTTGTGCGGCATCGCAGCAAATTCCTTAGCATGATGGATGGACGATCGGAACAGAATTACAGACAGGATAGACTTTATGCATACCGATGCATGAAGACGGAGGACAGAAATGAAGCTATTGCTGGCAGAAGACGAGCGGGAGCTTTCCCGGGCGGTATGTGCGGTGCTGCAGCACTTCGGATATGAAACAGATGCAGCCTATGACGGGGAGGAGGCGGCCGCGTTGGCGGGGCGCAACAGCTATGACTGCATTCTCCTTGATATTATGATGCCGAAGAAGGACGGCATTGCCGTGCTGCAGGAGCTCCGGCAGTCCGGAAATGTGACGCCGGTGATCCTTCTGACCGCGAAGTCCCAGGTGGAGGACCGGGTAGACGGTCTGGATGCCGGTGCGGATGATTATCTGACGAAGCCCTTTGCGGTGAAGGAGCTGGTGGCACGGGTCAACTCCCTGCTTCGACGGGCGGGGTCCTATACACCGACCCGGCTGGCGCTCGGAAATGTACAGTTAAATACGGAAGAGCAGGAGCTTTCGGCCGTAAATTCCGTGCGTCTGTCCCGGAAGGAGGCTCAGCTCATGCAGCTTTTTCTGCTGAATCAGGGAAAGTATTTTACAACCGGGGAGCTGTATGAGCGGATCTGGCATGATGAGCCGGAGGGCTCCTCCGAACTTGTATGGGTCTACATTTCCTACCTTCGGCAGAAGCTCTCCGCCATTGCTGCTGATCTTCAGATCGAAGGAGAGAAGGACGGAAGCTTCCGGCTGCTGACCCGGGAGAGCAGTGAAGCGACGAGCTGAGGGAGGTTGTATGGAGGGCATGATTCGACGGCTGCAGCGCCGGTTTATCGTGATTGCGACCTTTGCTGTCGTCATTCTTCTTATGATTTCGCTCGGCATGGTGAACCTCTTTAATTTCTCACGGGCACGTCAGGAGGTGAATGCCATCCTCAATGTGCTGGTGGAGCATGAGGGTGTTTTTCCGGAAGATCCGGAGGAGCTTCGGGATGATCAGCTGTACGACGATTCGGAGGAGGCCTATTACCAGACACGCTATTTTTCGGTATGGATGAATGAAAAGGGAGATGTGCAGGAGATTAACCTAAAGCACATTGCGGCGATTTCGGAGCAGGAGGCCGGAGACCTCGCAAAGCATATCTGCGAGCGGGGCCGCAGCATTGGCCGTTTCCTGGTCGGCGGCAGCGTATATGCCTACAAATGCCGGCAGATGAATAACGGGCGGCGGCTCATTGTGGTGCTGAACTGCACGCGGAATCTGCAGACGGCCCGCAGCTTCCTGCAGAATTCCATCTGCCTCGGCGTGGTCCTGACGCTGCTCTATGCCGCGATCCTTACCTTCATTTCACGGCGTGTCATCGAGCCCATGCGGCGAAATATCGAGAGCCAGAAGCAGTTTATTACGAATGCCGGCCATGAGCTGAAGACTCCGCTTGCCATCATCTCGGCTAATGTAGAGGTGCTGGAGATGCTGAACGGAAAAAATGAATGGACCGACAGCATCCTGAATCAGACGCAGCGGGGCACGCAGCTGGTGGACCGTCTGATCGTCATGGCCAAGGCCGGCGAGCGGGAGGAGGTCATTCTGTCCGATGTGAATTTTTCGCTGGCAGCGGAGGAGGCGGCCTCCTCCTTCCGCTCGGTGGCCGAAAAGGACGGGAAGCATCTGGAGCTTTCCATTATGGAGGATGTGCATGTGCTGGCCGAGGAGCGGTATCTCCGGGAGCTGGTCAATATTCTGACGGACAACGGCGTGAAATATTGTGATGCCGGCGGCACCATCACGGTGCAGCTGAGCGGCGGCAAGGGGAAGAATGCGCGGCTCACGGTTTCAAATCCCTATAAGGACGGAGAAAAGGTAGATTACAGCCGCTTCTTTGAACGCTTTTACCGCGCGGACAGCTCCCATGCCCGGGATGCACGCTCTGCCGGCTACGGCATCGGCCTTGCGATGGCGCAGGATCTGACGACCCTTTTTAAAGGAAATATCTCCGCGGCGTATTCGGTGAAGAAAAAAGAGATCAGCTTTACCGTGGTGCTGCCGGCGAAGAAGCTGTAAGCTGCGACGTCGCGCAAATCCGGCGTGGGAAACGCTTTAAACACTTTAATCAGCGGTTCCCTATGGATTTTTATCATAAAAATGGTAGAATTAGGCCAATCATTGAAGGAGCCGGGAGTCTGCCATGAAAAAAGTATTGCTTTGCATCAATCCCCAGGCGGGGGTCGGAAAGTCAAAAAGCAAATTATTTGATATCATCTCCTCCCTGAACGATCTGGGCTGCGAGGTGACGGTCTATACCATTTCACCGCAGCACCGGCCGGTGGAGGAGATTCTGCGGAACCATCGGGACGGCTTCGATGTCTATGCCTGCTGCGGCGGCGACGGGACGCTGAACCGCTTCATCAATGCCTATCAGGCCGTCGGACTCGAGCAGCCCATCGGCTATTATCCGCTCGGCAGCACCAACGACTTTGCAAAGACCGTATGGAAGCATCCGGATATTCCGAGCATCAGCCGGTCCATTGCGGAGGGGGAGGTCTTTTCCTATGATCTCGGCCGCTTTAATACGCAGCTTTTTAATTATATTGCAGCCTTCGGCGCCTTTACGGATATCAGCTACAGTACCGAGCAGAAATTCAAGAACGCCATCGGATATATGGCCTATGTGGTCAACGGCATTGCCAGCCTGCCCCAGAGTCTGAGCCGGAACATTGAGCTCCGCTATCAGACCGCAGACACGGAGCAGGCCGGACATTATATTTTCGGTGCGGTTTCCAATACCACCTCCATCGGCGGCTTTGCGCTTCCGCTGAGCCATTGCGCCGAGCTGAATGACGGCCTCTTTGAGGTTTTGCTGGTAAAGGCGCCGGCCAATGTCTATGAGCTCGGGGAAATCGTGGCCTCCCTGTCCCTCGGCACGGTCAATGCAGATAATCCGTATATCGAGGTGTTCCAGACCGACCGAATCGCCTTCGAATTTTCCGCGCCGCTGCATTGGACTCTGGACGGTGAGGACGGCGGCGCTGCAGAACGCGCGGACATTCAGATTGAGAAGCGGGCGATGAAGCTGATGGTATAGTGCCTCTGATGCAAGGTGAGCGATGAAAGGAAAAGTCCATGCTGTTTGATATCGTCCCGGATCAATTTTTTCATCCGCTGGTATCCCGAAGCAAAAGAGCCTATTGGGAATGCATCTGTATTCTGTTCCGCATTACAAATTCGGAGCTCAGCTTCGGCATCGAGCGTAATTATCTGGTAGACGAGCTTCAATATTATTTTGAATCCAATATGGCTGCGGATCTCAGTGAGGATGAGTCGGAGAACGGCGGTGAGGCCGCTTCCGCATCCGCACAGATGTCGCCGCGGGATAAGGCCAATCTTATGCTCCGTCAGCTGGAGCGCTGGGGCTGGATCTATGTGGATACGGATATGAGCTATGTCCAGCGCGTCAATTTCCGTGATTATGCCATCTCCGTGATTCGTTCCCTGAATGCGCTGAGTACCGGAGCACATCCGGAGTATCAGGGCTATGTCTATACCATTTATAATCTGGTGAAGGCGGGAACCGAGCAGGCGGGGGTCGGACTTCGGCAGATCGTCGAAAACACGGAGGACCTGATCGCCGGACTGAAGAGCTTGAATGCCAATATTAAAAAATATATTGATACACTGACCCGCTACAGCACGGTGGCGGAGATTCTGGATGCGCTTCTCAATGACTACTATACCAACATCATTGACAAGGCCTATCATCGGCTCATGACCTCGGACAATGTCGCCAAGTTCCGGCCGGAGATTGTGCAGAGGCTGGAGGAGTTTTCAAAAAGCAGAGAATATCTTGATCAGGCGGCAGTACAGATTGCGGAAATTAATGAAATCACACCGGAGGAGGCACGGGAGGAGGCCCTTTCCATGCTGCATCAGGTGGTCGATGCCTTCCGGAAGATGGACCAGATCATCGAGGACATCAATAAGAAAAACATGAAATACCAGCGGGCTGCGATCAACCGTGCGCGGTTTCTGCTGTCCGGCAGTGATGATGTCCGCGGACAGCTGAAGGAAATCATTGAATATATCAGCAGTGAGATGCAGGAGCGGCGGCTGGACCACAATACCGTCTATGAGCTTGAAAAGCTGGACGGGCTGATCCGTCTGTTTACGGTGCAGTACCTGGATATGGATTCTCTGTATGCACCGGCAGCCGGGCGAAAGAGCTTCGAGCCGGCACCGCTGGAGCTGCCGGAAATCGATCCGGCGGCGAGAAAACGCAGCCATCAGGCGATGGTGGAGAGGCTGCAGAAGGACATGACGCCGGAGCGCATCGATGCGTATGTTCTGTCGCTCCTGGGTGACCGAAAGGAGATCCGGGCGTCCGAGACCGGCCTTTCGGATATCGAGTCCTTCTTGAAGCTTGTCTACATTCGCCTCTATGATATTCGGAAAAACATGAGCTATGAAACGGAGCCGCTGGACCGGGTAGAGCTGTCCGGCTACGGCTTTCGGGATTTTGTGATCAGAAGAAAGGCCTGACGCTATGGATTTATTTGAAGGTATGCATGAGCGTGACCGGGAGGAATTTAAGCACGTATGCAATAAGCTGATGAGCCTGTGCTTTATAAATAAGCAGAATGCATCCACCAAAAGCGATTATTACTTCATTCTGCGCCACAAGGAAGTATTTGTGCACTATCTGGAGATCCTCGGTTATACGCTGGATATCAATGAGCATTACGGCGTGATGCAGCTGACCAATCGGGAGGGCTATAATCATGCACGGCTCAGGCTGAATGAGTCCATCATTCTTCTGATTCTGCGCATTCTGTATGATGAAAAGAAGCGGGAGCTGTCCCTCGGCGATGTGGTGATCAATATCGGCGATATTCAGGAAAAATACCTTTCCATGAAGATACGTGAAAAGCAGATTGATAAGACGACCATGAGCAATACACTGCAGCTTTTCAGGCGCTTTAATATTGTGGAGCTCCTGGACCGCGATCTGACGCAGGAGGATGCCCGGATCGTGATCTATGATTCTATTCTCATGGCCATACGGGTCGATGACATTAAGCGTGTCAGTGAGCTGCTGAATAAATACAGAAGAGGGAATAATTCAGATGAAGATATTGAAAAGGGTTCGGCTGATCAACTGGCACCGCTTTCCGAATGAGACCATCGAGTTCGGAAGGGCAACCCTGCTGTCCGGTGAGAATGCCACCGGCAAGTCCACGGTGCTGGACGCCATACAGTTTGCGGTGACCTGCTCCAAGGCGCACTTTAATCAGGCAGCCAATGAAAAGGGCAGGCGGAATCTGAACAGCTATATTCGCTGCAAGACCGGAAAGGAAAATCGTCCGTATGAGCGTACGGGTGAGCTTTCGGCACATATCTGCCTGGAGTTTTTTGACGAAGCGAAGAATAAAAGCTTTCTGATCGGCGTTGTCATGGACTCCCAGACGGAGGAAAAGGAGCCGAATACGGCCTGGTATCTCATGGAGGACCGGGAGCTGTCCGATGAGCTGTTCTTTAACGGCAGCCGGATCAGGAGCATTCAGGCCTTCCGTACCAACAAGGGCATACGGAAATGGGCACCGACGCTGTCGGAGGCCCGGGCCATGATTCTGTCGCGCTTCGGACGTCTGAATGAGAAGTTTTTTTCCCTGATTCCGAAGGCCATGGCCTTTAAGCCGATCCGGGATATCAAGGAATTTGTCTATTCCTATGTTCTGGATGAACGGGAGGTCAATATTGATACGCTTAGGGAGAATGTCCGGAGCTATCAGGAGCTGGAGCGCATGCTGGAGGATGTGCGCTGCCGTATCGCGGAGCTGGAGCTGATCCGGAGCCGGGAGGAGGAGACCCAGCGATATATCACACTGGACAAGAGCTACGAGTATTATATTGCGCGGGCGGAGCAGGACATAACCGCGGAGCGGCTGACCCGTACGGAGGAGGCGATCCGTCGGACAGAGCAGAGGCTGTCGGAGCTGGCCGTCCGGATTCAGGAGCAGGAGGCTTCGAAGCGGGCCAAGGATGAAATGGTGCATGCGCTGGAGGCGGAGCTGAGCACCAACAGCGAGTATCGGGCATTGCATGAATTTGAAAGAAGAGCAGCGGAGCTGAAGGAACAGCTTAAACAGGATCGGCAGAATGCTTCTGCCCTGAAGCGCTGTGCAGAGAAGGCAGCTGCGGCCGGCCGGGCGCTTCTTCAGGCTATGCTGGAGACAGAGCTTCTGCCGGAGAGCAGAGCGGACAGAGAGAATTTTCAGAAATATCTGGAGCTTCTCCCGGAGATCGAACACAGTGAAAAGCTGTCGGAGCTCTCTCTGCAGGCAGAGCGGGCGGCGGCCTTCCGACAGCATGCCTTCCGGAAGGCCAGCGAAACGAAGGCGGAGTGCAGCATGGAGCTTCAGAAGCAGAGGACGGCGCTTTCAGAGGTGAAGCACCGTGTGGATGAGCTGAAGGCACACCGCTTTATCTATCCGAAGGGAGTCAACGAACTTCGGCAGAAAATACAGGAGGAGCTGCAGCGTCTGGGACGCAGCTCGGAGGTCCGGGTTCTGTGCGAGCTTCTGGAGATATGTAATCCGGCCTGGCAGAATGCGGTGGAGGGCTATCTCAACACCCAGCGCTTTTATATCCTGGCCGAGCCGGAGGACTATGATCTGGCGGTCAGTGTATATGATAAGCTGCGGGAAGCGAAGCGGGTATACGGCGTCGGCCTGATCAATACCGGAAAGCTGGAGGAATATGATGAAATTCCGAAGGACAGTCTGGCGGAGGCCGTTTGCTCAAAAAATATCTGGGCGCGGCGCTATATTAATATGGTGCTTGGAAAGGTGCATCGCTGCAGCAGCTATCGGGAGCTCAAGAATTATCCGACGGCCATCACGCGGCAGTGCATGCGTTACCAGAATCATGTCGTATCCGCCATCCGGCCGGAGATTTATGAAACGCCGTTTATCGGTGCGGAGGCCATCCGGAGGCAGCTGCAGGACGCAGAGGAGCGCCGGCGTCAGCTGGAGGAAGGCTGCCGGGCGCTGAATGCACGGATGACGGCGCTGGAGGCGATTCCGGAGAAGGCGGATGCCATTCTGGATCACGAGGTGAAAAACCGTATGCGTTGTCTCGAGGAGCTTCGTGCGCACGAAACAGAGCTTACATCCTGTAATGAGAGCATCCGTAAGCTGAAGAAAAATGAAACGCTGATTCAGAAGAACATACAGCTCGAGGAGTTGAAGACGGCTGCACGTCAGCTGGAGGAGGCCATCCGGGAGCTGTATGCAGAAAAGGGACAGGCGACCGGAGCGGCGGCGCGCGACCGGGAGCTAGAGCAGCATCTGCAGGAGGAGCTTCAGCGTAAGACCGGGTATGCGTCGCAGCTCGGTGAAAAGCTCTGGGAGAGCTTCAGCGATGCAGAAGCAGAATATCAGAAGCTTCGGAAGGGAAAGGACCCGTCGAAGCTTCGGGAGGATTATGACCGTACGCGGAAGGGCAATCAGACCCGCTGGGAAAAGGCCGAGGCAGACATGGTGAAGGCCATGCAGGCCTACAAGTCGGCGCATGATTTCGGTGCGGCCGACAGCCTCCTCGGATATCCGGAGTTTGCCGCAGAATATGACAAGCTGAAAAACTCACAGCTCCTCGAATACGAGGAGAAGGTCTATCGTGCCCGCAACGCGGCGGAGGAGGAGTTCCGGGAGCAGTTCCTTTCGAAGATTCAGGAAAACATCCGGCAGGCACGGCAGGATTTCAAAGAGCTGAACCGTGCGCTCGCGGAGATTTCCTTTGACCGGGAGCGGTATGAATTTATCTACGAGCCGCGTGCAGCCATGAAGAAGTATTATACCATGATCATGGATGAGCGGAATATCGGCGGCGAGTCGATCTTCAGTGCCGCCTTTGCCGGCGAGCATAAGGAGGTGATGGACGACCTCTTTCAAAAGCTTGCGCTGGATCATGATGACAATACCGACAAGGTGCTGGCGGAATATACGGATTACCGGACCTATATGGATTATGACATCCGGATCGTTCTGCCGGACAACAGCTATATGCTGTACTCGAAGGTCAGTGCGGAGAAGAGCGGCGGTGAAACCCAGAGTCCGTTCTATATCACGGTGGCGGCCTCCTTCATTCAGCTGTATAAGGGCAGCATCGGCGGAGACGCCGTCGGTCTGATGATGATGGACGAGGCCTTCAACAACATGGACAATGAGCGTATGGACAGCGTCCTGGAGTTCATGACCAATCCGGAGCTGAAGCTGCAGCTGATCATCGTGGTACCGCCCGGAAAGATTCAGACCATCGGCAAATTCACCGACCGCATCCTTCTGACGATGCCGGACGGTGATGTGAGCTTTATTGAGGACTTTACGAATGAAGCGCTACGATGAACGCATTTTAAACCTTCTGCTGGACCGGTATGAGGGAAGCCTGCTCTATGATGGACGCAATCAGGTGAACGTCTCGATTTTTGTGAAGCTCTCACGCAAGGTTCTGCCGGAGTATTATGACGAAACCTGTACGGAGTATACGGTGATTGACGAGCAGCTGACCGCGCTTGAGAAAACCGGACTGATCCGTCTCGACTGGGGCCGGACCCATACGCACATCATCGAGCGCTGCATACTGAATGTGGACGCGGCGGACCGGGCCTATGCATGGCTTCGCCGTACGCCGAAGCGGGAGAAGGACAGGAGGCTGCGGGCACTGCTTTCCGAGCTCGGCGGGAGCTTAAGCGCAGCGTCCGTGCATGCGTATCTTGAGTACATTGAGAGCCGGCTTTCCGAAGGGAAGAGTGTCCGTGCGGAGTTCGATCCGGATCATCCGGAGAGCCTTCGGACCGTATGCGTTCTGGTGGATGCCATCGAACAAAATCCGGCGGAATGCTTCCTGCGGGAGCTTTCGGTGCGGACCTTCCGGGATTCCAAAACAGCCGAGCAGTACATGGGAAAGGCCGTCGGCATTCTGCGGCGCTATTCGGAGCGCATAGCGTCCATCGCGGCCTCTGGGGAGATGAGTGATGAGGATCTGCTGACGGAGTATAATGTCTACCGAAATCCAAGCTGGCTTCTTTTGAAGGGCAGCGGGCAGCTGCAGATCGGTGAAAACCGGATCGGGCTTGCTGCACTGCCGCTCGGCTTCGGAATTGCAGGCGCGGATGCGGACAGGCTCTCCTGGGATCCGGAGCATGCCCCGAAGCGCGTGCTGACCATTGAAAATCTGACCTCCTTTCACCGCTGGCGGGATCGAAAGAACGATACCCTCTGCGTATATCTCGGCGGCTTTGCAAACCGTTACCGGCGGAGACTGCTGATGCAGCTTCGGGAGCAGTACCCGGAGGCAGCTTTTGTCCACTTCGGGGATATGGATTGCGGCGGTTTTCAGATCTGGAAGGCGCTTTGTGAAGAAACCGGGATTTCCTTCCGTCTGTGTGCCATGGATGAGGAAACGTACCTTCGTTACTGCGGGGAGGGTCGCCCGCTGACGGAGCATGATCGGCGCACCCTTCTTCATATGAAGGAGGATCCGTTTTTTTCAGGCCAATGCAGGCTGTTTGCCGCTATGCTTGAAAGAGGCATGAAGCTGGAACAGGAGTGCATTGAGCTTTGAACGGCCGCGGTGATGGGGTGTTCAACAGTTGCCATTTTTTACAGCTCATGAATACGGGCGTACAAGGATCGGAAAGATTGACAATTCACGGTTCAGTGGTAGTATAATTAATTCCACGTGTGCATTGTTTTTTGCGGACCGTGCGATCGGCATGGCCCTTCTTTTTATGTTATGCAGAATGCGAATAAACCTTTTCTTCTTTCACCGGCTGCCAAGGACTACATCTGGGGCGGTACACGGCTGAAGGAGGAATATCATAAAAATATAGATACGACGCCGCTGGCGGAAACCTGGGAATGCTCGACGCACCCGGACGGACCGTCACTGGCGGCGAGCGGAGCCTTCGCCGGACAGACGCTGCGCGAGGTTCTTCGGGCACATCCGGATATGATCGGTCTGCGTCCGAAGACCGACGGCGAGGGCGGTCTTCCGGTGCTGATCAAGTTTATCGATGCGGCGCAGGATCTTTCGGTGCAGGTGCATCCGAGCGATGAATATGCACGTCTCCATGAGCACGGTCAGCTCGGAAAAACCGAGATGTGGTATGTACTGGAGGCACTGCCGGGCGCGAGCCTTGTATACGGCTTTCGCCGGGATCTGACGCGGGAGGAGCTTGCAGAGGCACTCCGGGCCGGTACGGTGGAGGACTGTCTTCAGAAGGTGGAAATCCACCGCGGCGATGTTTTTCTGATCGAAGCGGGCACGGTGCATGCCATCGGTGCCGGCGCGGTGATTGCCGAGATTCAGGAGAGCTCGAATCTCACGTACCGTCTGTATGATTATCATCGACCCGGAAAGGACGGAAAGCCGCGGGAGCTTCATATTGAAAAGGCATTGGACGTGGCTTCCCTCTGGCGGAAGCAGGTGCCGGTGCAGCGGATGCATGCAGGGCAGCAGCACGGCCGTATCTGCCGGGAACGGCTCGGGCAGTGTGCGTACTTTACGACGGACCGGATCTGCCTCGATACAGAGCAGCCGGAAGAGCATGAAGCCGTGCATTTTTCGAGCGGGACAGAGTCCTTTACGGTGCTTCTCTGTATCGACGGATGCGGCCGGATGGACGGCTCGGACGTCGCGCTGCCGTTTCGGAAGGGCGACTGCATCTTCGTGCCGGCCGGGAGCATTGACCTTAGCCTGAGCGGTCGGGCCGAGCTTCTGATGGTGACGGGATGATGAAGCAGGATAGTGTGAAAACGCGGATCCATCTGGTATAATACAGCTAAGGAAATGCTGATTTAATCAGCATTTCCTTAGCGCCTCCGGCGGATCGCACGGATTTGCAAAGGAATTTGCTGCGTTGCAGCGCAAATCCGGCG
>CAVJMS010000025.1:0-22827 GCA_963650995.1 Succinatimonas sp. CAG:777
ATTCCTATTCGGACTTAAAATCAACGATTTTTATGCCTTTTACAATTCCTTGAAAGACTGGTACATTCATATCAGCGAAAGGGAGATGCCCGATGGATACTGCGGGCAGTACTCCGTGGAATAGAACATACAGGAGGTAGCACATGAAAATCGAGAAGAGTGCGATGGCCGGCACGCTGGAATCCAGCGATGCACAGGTCACCGTCGAGCCGGCAGAGGGTCTGGAGCTGAGCATTCAGAGCAGCGTTCTCAATCAGTACGGCCGTCAGATCAAGGCCACCGTGCTGGAGACACTGGAGCGGCTCAGTGTCACAAATGCAAGGGTAACCGTAGTGGACAAGGGCGCACTGGACTGCACACTGAAGGCACGCGTAGAGTGCGCGGTGTTTCGCAGCTGTGACGCGTCGGAATCTGATATTCCTTGGGGAGGTGCTGTGAAATGAGTAAGGAAATTCGTCGTCCGAAGCCGGACAAGAAGCGTCTGCGCCGTACTATGATGTTTATGAATGCGCAGAAGCCGGGACTGATTAAGGATGCCTATATCTACGGCACCGACAGCATTATCCTGGATCTGGAGGATGCGGTTGCCGAGAACCAGAAGGATGCGGCGCGCTTCAGCCTCTATCATGCGCTGAAGAGCATTGATTACGGGGATACCGAGGTCATCGTCCGGATCAACGGTCTGGACACGCCGCACTGGCAGGAGGATATCCGTGTCTGCGTCGCCGGCGGTGCCGACGGCATCCGGATTGCGAAGTGCGAGAATGCCGAGATGGTCCGCACGGTGGATGCCGCAGTGACTGCAGCCGAGAAGGAATTCGGCGTGGAGGAGGGCCGTACGCTTCTGATGGCGGCACTCGAGAGCCCGCTGGGCATCATGAATGCCTATGAGATCGTGACGGCCAGCCCGCGGATGTTCGGCTGCGCCATCTCCGGCGGTGACTTCCGTAAGAGCATGCATGTACAGATCCAGCGCGACGGTGTGGAGATGATCGTGGCCCGCGGCCAGATGCTGCTGGCTGCCCGTGCCGCAGGCGTGCAGTGCTTCGATACGATGTTCCCGAACATCGACGACATGGAGGGCTTCAAGGCTGAGGTCATTCAGAACCACAAGATGGGATTTGACGGCAAGAGCATCGTCAATCCGAAGCAGATTGCATTTGTACACGAGACCTTTGCACCGACCGAAAAGGAAATCGCCTATGCAGAGAAGCTGGTACGCGGCTGTCAGGCACAGGCAGATGCCGGAATCGGTGTTTATACGGTAGACGGCAAGATGGTGGATATTCCGTTCTTTGAGGACGCAAAGCGCATCATCGCGCTGGCCAAGGCCTGCGGCGTCTACCACGGCGAGCTGTAAGAAAGGAGAAACGAAGCATGATCAACGCAGTTGGCAGAGACATTCCGGACTACCTGCTCGTCAATGGCAGAGAAGTCTATCAGGGTAAGAATTATAAGGACGGTCAGACCGTGAAGAAGGCGAGTCCGACCACCGTTCGTCACGAGAAGCCGGAGGAGGATAAGCTGTGCGCATCCATCCGGGAGGCCTGTGAGAAGTGCGGCGCCCATGACGGCATGACCTTCTCCTTCCATACAGAGTTCCGTGACGGTGACTATGTTGCCAGCATGGTGGCGAAGGTGCTGGTGGAGGAGATGGGCCTCAAGGATCTCCATGTGGCCGCTACCTCCCTCGGCTCTGCACAGGATATCTTTGCAGATTATATGGAGAAGGGCATCATCGTAGAGGCCCAGACCTCCGGTGTCCGCGGCCGTATCGGTGAAGTGATTTCCGCCGGCAAGATGGAGAAGCCGGTCATCATCCGGAGCCACGGCGGACGTCCGCGTGCCGTTGAAGCCGGTGAGGTGCACATTGACATCGCCTTCCTTGCGGCAGCGACGTCGGATTGCTGCGGCAATGCAAAGGGCCAGGGCGGCAAGAACAACTGCGGAAGCATGGGCTTTGCAAGCCACGATGCCCGCTTCGCCGACCATACGGTCATCATCACCGATACCCTGGTTCCGTTCCCGAACCTTCCGTCCTCCATCAGCTGCATCGATGTGGATGCGGTCTGCGTGGTGGATGCCATCGGTGATCCGAAGAAGATCGCGACGAAGGAAGCCCGCATGACCGACAACCCGCGGGAGCTGATGATGGCGGAGAATGTGGCCAATGTCATCGCCGCAACGCCGTACTTTAAGGACGGCTTCTCCTTCCAGACCGGTGTCGGCGGACCGTCTCTGGCCGTGAACCGCTTCCTCGAGGAGCATATGAAGAAGGCCGGCATCAAAATGAGCTTCGCCCTGGGCGGTACCTCCAGCGCCATCTGTGCACTGCAGGACAAGGGTCTGGTGGACTATATCCTCGATACCCAGGATTTCGATCAGGGTGCGGCAGCGCATCTCTTCTCGAATCCTCATCATATCGAGATCGATTTAAGTGAGTATGCCAATGCAGGCAACAAGGGTGCCTATGTCAACAAGCTTGACTACGTCGTCCTGTCCGCACTGGAAATTGATACCAAGTTTAACGTGAACGTCATCACCGGCTCCGACGGAGTTCTCCGCGGTGCGCCGGGCGGACACCCGGATACCGCTGCAGGCTCGAAGTGCTGCATCATCGTGACGCCGCTGACCCGCGGCCGCATGGCGACCGTCTGCAAGGATGTGGTGACGGTGACGACACCGGGCGACTGCGTCGATGTACTGGTGACGGACTACGGCATCGCCGTGAATCCGGCGCGCCAGGACATCATCGATTGCCTCGATAAGGCCGGCATCAAGCACGTCACCATCGAGTCCCTGCAGGAGAAGGCCTATGAGCTGGTCGGCGAGCCGGATCCGCTGGAGTGGGAGGACAAGGTCGTGGCCCTGGTGGAGGCCCGCGACGGCACCATTCTCGATGTCGTTCGTCAGGTGAAGCCATATACCTTTGACTGATACAGAAAGGATAGCAGATATGTTGGCTTTGATTGGATTTATTCTGATGATCATACTTATGGTCGTCCTCATCAAAAGCTGGGTAAGCCCTCCGGTGGCCTTCATCGGCCTGCCTCTCATGGCAGCCGTGATTGCCGGATTTGGTGCCGAAGAGATCGGCGGCTTCATCGGTTCCGGTATGAAATCCATGCTCAGCACAGCGGTGCTGTTCGTTTTCTCCATCTCCTACTTCACACTGATGGATGAAATCGGCCTGTTTGACCCCATTATCAATTTCCTGACCAAAAAGGCAGGGAAGAGTCGGATGATGATCGTTGCGGCCATCATCCTGACTACTTTTGTGGCACACCTGGATGGCTCCGGTGCCACTACGTTCCTCATTGTGGTTCCTGCATTCCTGCCCATCATCAAGCGTCTGGGCTTCCGGAAGGAAGCACTGCTGGCCATTATGTGCGGCCCCTATGCGGTGATGAACATCGTGCCCTGGGGCGGTCCCACGATGCGAGCGGCGACTGTAGCAGAAGTGGAAACGGGAGATCTCTATTCCTTCATCATTCCCGGTGTCGTGGTTCTGGTCATTCTGGCCTTTGTGAACGGCTTCCTCGTAAACCTGAACGAAGTGCGTCACGGCCTGAAGCCCGAAAGTGAAGCGGAGATCGCTGCGGATGAAGCGGCTTCGGAGTCCGAAAAGCATACCTGGAGGTACTGGTTCAATCTGGCACTGACCCTGGTGATGCTGGTGTTTCTCTTCCTCGATACGCCGCTGCCGTTGTACTCCGTCTTCATGATTGCCTATGCCATTGCCCTGGTCGTCAATTTCCCGGAGACCAAGACGCAGAACAAAAAAATCAAGGAACTGGGTCAGAATGCCATGGTAATGACCGTTACGCTGTTTGCCGTCGGCATCTTTATGGGAGTGATCAGCGGTACAGGCATGGTGGATGCCATGGCGACCACGATTGTCAATGTCCTTCCGGCATCGATGGCCCCGCATATGCACTGGTTCATGGCGCTGTTCAGCGTGCCGTTGATGATGATTCTGGGCACAGATGCCTTCTACTACGCATTGCTTCCCATTATCATTGGTGTCGTTGCACCTTTCGGTGTCTCCGCACAGGCAGTTGCGGCGACCTTCCTGCTGACAGCTACCTTCGGCACGCCGGTCAGTCCCTCCGTGGCGGCTGTATATGTCGGCCTCGGCCTTGCAGACGTTACCATCGGCGATCATATCAAATATGCACTGAAATTTGTCTGGCCCATGAGCATCCTTACGCTCATTGCATCTACGATTCTTGGGGTCATTCCTTTCTGAGTCTGCATTATAAACCGTTAGGGAAATGCTGATTAAATCAGCATTTCCTTAGTGGCCTCCGGCAATGGAACGTGGAAAGTAATCCGCATTCGCCCTCTTGACAAACCATGCCCGCAAACCTACAATGTCGATGTCAAATGAACAGCATAAATCGTTGAAGAGGACAGTAGCAGTTCATCTCGGATGCAGAGAAGCGTCGGTGGGTGCGAGACGCGGAGGAGAGAACGGTGAAAACCACCTCGGAGAGGTCCTTAATCGGATCCGTTGACTACGTTATCGTCAAAAGAGTGGCCATCGAGGAGAATGCGAAAGCATTTGCCCACGAATAGGTGGGGCAGGTGGCAATTTGGGTGGAACCGCGAAGCATCGTCCCAATCAGTTTACAGGAACTGGTTGGGACTTTTTTGTTATGGCTCAGCATCGGAAATTTGAAGCCGGTACGGAACCGTAACTGCATGTATACATCAGATCCGCTGTCCCAAAGGGCGGAGTCTGAGAGCTTAAAAGGAGACAGAAAATGGAAAAGGAAGAGCTTTTGCAGGTGTATCGTCATTCTCTTGCGCATATTCTCGCCAAGGCGGTGATTGAGATCTATGGTCCGGAGGTACAGTACGGCATCGGCCCGCAGATCGAGGACGGTTGCTATTATGATTTTGTTCTGCCGGAGGGCAAGAGCATTACGGAGGCGGATTTCAAGGCCATCGAAAACAAGATGCGTGAAATCATCAAGCGCCGCGAGAACTGGACCCGCCGGGAGGTATCAAAGGAAGAAGCCAGAGAGATCTTCAAGGGACAGCGCTTTAAGACCGAGCTCATCCATGAGCTTCCGGAGGGAGAGACCATTACAGTATACTATACCGGCGAGGATTATGTGGATCTCTGCCGCGGACCGCATGTGGAGAATTCGCAGGAGCTCATGAGCGCGGCATATCAGATCCACAGCTGCTCGGCGGCCTACTGGAGAGGCGACGAAAAGCGCGACCATATGCAGCGCGTATATCTCTATGCCTTCCCGACGAAGGATGAGCTGAAGCAGCATGTAAAGATGATCGAGGAGGCCCGGGAGCGTGATCATAAGAAGATCGGTGCCCAGCTGGAGCTCTTCATGTTCAATGAGACCGCACCGGGTATGCCGTATTGGCTGCCGCGCGGCTGGCAGATGTATCAGGCCCTTCTCAGCTACAGCCGTGAGATTCAGCGCCGTCACGGCTATACCGAGATTGCAGCACCGTTGGTGAACAACAAGCGTCTCTGGCTGATTTCCGGACACTGGGCACATTATCTCAACAACATGTTCATCGTGCCGGGCCTTGACGGCTATACCACGGCCGATGCAGAGATTGAAAATGTGGCAGAGGACCTGAAGGAGGATGCTGCCCGAAAGACCGCGAAGATTCAGGCCGGATCGGTCATTTACAACCGTGAGAATATCGATACCATGGCTGCGAAGCCGATGAACTGCCCGAATGCCATGATGACCTTCAAGCGCAAGCTCCGTTCCTATAAGGAGCTGCCGATCCGTTACTCCGAGTATGATGTGCTGCATCGTAAGGAGAAATCCGGCCAGATGAACGGCCTTTTCCGTGTACAGGAGTTCCGTCAGGATGACGATCATACCTTCGTGATGGAATCGCAGATCAAGGAAGAGATTGCAGATGTGATCTCGATTGCAGATGAGATCTATAAGACCTTCGGTGTTACATACCGGGCAGAGCTGTCCACGAGACCGGATGACTTCATGGGCGATATCGAGGTATGGAACCGTGCAGAGGCCGCATTGAAGTCCATTCTGGATGAGAAGTACGGCGAGGGCGGTTATGAGATCAATGAAGGCGACGGTGCCTTCTACGGCCCGAAGATCGATCTTCAGATCAAGGATGCATTAGGGCGTGAGTGGCAGTGCGGTACGGTGCAGCTCGATTTCCAGCTGCCGCACAACTTCGGCCTTAGCTATACCGCCGAGGACGGCACGCAGCAGATGCCGGTAGTCATTCATCGTGCCATCTACGGCTCACTGGAGCGTTTCATCGGCATCATCATTGAAAACTTCAAGGGCAGCTTCCCGTTCTGGCTGAACCCGTATCAGGTAGCACTGGTGCCGATCCGTGAGGAGCACAATGCCTATGCCCATAAGGTAGAGGAGGCCCTGATGAAGGCGGGCATCCGCGTTGAAGCCGACTACAGCGACCGGAATATGAAGACGAAGATCAAGGGCTTCAAGGGCTACAAGGATCCGTATATCCTCGTACTGGGAGATCACGAGGCCGAGGAGAATACGGTTTCCGTCAATGTCCGCGGCTCCAACAAGCAGATTCAGAATGTGCCGCTGGAGCAGTTCATTTCGTTCTGTCGAAGACTGAACGAGGAGCATACGCTCGAGCTTCCGGATGAGATCGGCTGAAAAGGCGGCTGCCGGAAAATGCTATGAACTTTGATCATGTGATTTTTATTCTGGAAATGATCGGAACCGTGGCCTTTGCGATTTCCGGGGTGATGGTGGCGAAGGAGCGGAAGATGGACATCTTCGGTGCCATCATCCTCGGCTGCGCGACCGCGGTCGGCGGCGGTATGATCCGGGATCTGATTCTCGGACAAATTCCGCCGGCCATGTTTACGAAGCCGATCTACGTGCTCGTATCTTTTGTGACCTGCGTCATTGACTTTATTTTCGAGCGAAGCCGGATGGACGGCCAGCTTCCGTACCGGCCGGAGCGGCATTTTGTTTCCTCGGCCTTTGTGCTGAATGCTGCGGACTCGGTGGGACTTGCGGCCTTTGTTGTGGTCGGCTGCCGCACGGCGTTCAATGCAGGCTACGGGGATCATCTGTTTCTGGTCTCCTTTGTCGGTGTGCTGACCGGCATCGGCGGCGGCATCCTCCGGGATATTTTTGCCGGACAGATGCCGCTGATCATGCGAAAAAGGGTATACGGCATCGCCGCCATCCTGGGGGCCGTCGTCTACTGCGGCATGTCCCTGCTGGCGCGCCCGGCCGGCGCCTTCGGAAGCCCGATGATTGCCGCTGCGGCCAGCATGCTGGTGACGGTATTGATTCGGGCGCTGGCGATTTATTATCGCTGGAATCTGCCGTCGTTTCGCTGAACAGGAGTGTTATGCAGAAAAAATCCACATCCTATGAGATGGATATGCTGAGCGGAAGCCTGTGGCAGAAGCTGATTTTCTTTGCAATTCCGCTGACGCTGACTAGCATTCTGCAGCAGCTGTTTAATTCCGCAGATACCGCCGTGGTCGGACGTTTTGTATCCAGTGAGGCTCAGGCGGCAGTCGGAGCCAACAGCTCTGTCATCAATTTGATCGTGACCTCCTTTGTCGGCATGTCGGTTGGTGCGAATGTTGTCATTGCCGGACTGATTGCACAGAAACGGGAGCAGGAGATCTCGGAGGCTGTGCATACCGTCATTGCCTTCTCACTGCTGGCGAGCCTGGGGATTCTGGTACTGGGAGAGCTTCTCGCCGTGCCGATTCTCCGCCTGATGTCGACGCCGGAGGATGTCATTGACCTTGCCGTACGGTATCTTCGCATTTATTTTCTCGGTGTGCCGTTTGAAATGCTCTATAATTTCGGCGCGGCCATTCTGCGAAGCCGCGGCGACAGCAAGCGGCCGCTCTACAGCCTGCTGTTCTCCGGCCTCATCAATGTAGTGCTGAACCTTTTCTTTGTGGTGCTGCTGCATCGAAGCGTGGACGGTGTTGCGGTGGCGACGGTGGTGTCCAATATCATCGCATCGCTGTGCGTGGTTCGCTTTCTCTGCACCTCGGAGGCACCGTATACCCTGGACTTTCGGAAGCTTCGTATCCATCGGAAGCATCTTCGGCGGATCATTCTGATCGGCGCTCCGGCCGGTATGCAGAGTGCGGTATTTTCCATTTCCAATGTCACGGTACAGAGTGCGATCAATGCCTTCGGCTCGGCAGCAGTGGCCGGAGCATCGATAGCACTCTATTTTGATATGTTTTCCTTCTATTTCTGTGACGGCTTCAGCCAAGCCTGCGTGACCTTTACGAGTCAGAATGCGGCCGCCGGAAGAGAAGACCGCTGCCGGCGGATTTTCTGTCTCTGCACCGTCTTCGGCGTACTGTTTTCACTGGCTGTTTCGCTGAGCTTTTACGGCGGACAGTCCTTTTTGCTCGGGCTTTATTCCAGCGATGCGATGGTGCTTCACTTTGCATCCGTGAAGCTGGGCATTACCTGCATCACGCAGTTTCTGGAAACATTCTTTGTTGTACCGGGGTCGGCCCTCCGCGGACATGGCCACTCCATGGTGCCGATGGTTCTCACGGTTCTCGGCACCTGTGTATATCGTCTTGGCTGGGTATTTTTGTTCTTCCCGCAGATGCATGATTTCAGTGCGCTGATGACGGTATATCCGGTTTCCTGGTTTCTGACCAGTGTGATGATGCTGGCATATTTTAAGATGGAGCAGCAGCTGAAAAAACGGGCTTCGCGCGTCGCCTGAGCCTGTATGCAGAATCCGGTACAGATGCCGGAAGGAGGGGATGTATATGAAAACGGCAATTATTACAGGTGCCTCCCGCGGTGTCGGAAGAGCGGCGGCAGAAGCATTGGCAGAGGACGGATGGCGGCTGATTCTGAACTGCCGTTCCCGCTTCGAGCTGCTGGAACAGGAGGCAGAGAAGCTGCGGTGCCGGACAGAGGTGAAGACCGTGCACGGCCCGATCACTGAAGCGGTGCTGGAAAAGCTGCTGGCGTCCGGCGAAACATCTTTCCGGGGCTTTACGGAGGCACACATGCCGGCCGGGGATGACATGCGTTCTTCAGGAGAAAATGAAGAAGATATTCTTCTTGTAAACAATGCCGGCATTTCGACCTTCCATCTTGCGCAGGACGTATCAGATCAGGAGCTTTCGGAGATGCTGGAGGCCAATGTCTCGGATATGTTCCGTCTTACGCGGGCGGTCATTCCGCATATGCTTCGCTCATCCGGCGGACGGATCATCAACATTTCTTCGGTCTGGGGCGTCACCGGAGCCTCCATGGAATCGGTCTACAGCCTTACGAAGGGAGCGGTCAATGCCTTCACCGCAGCGCTTGGCAAGGAGCTTGCACCGAATCATATTCCGGTCAATGCCGTCGCACTCGGCTGTGTAGATACCGACATGAACAGCTGGATGAGTGCGGCGGACAGGGCGCAGCTGGAGGAGGAGATTCCATACGGGCGCATGTGCACTCCGGAGGAAGCGGCATCCTTTATACGGCTGCTTTCGAAAGCACCGGCGTATCTGACCGGGCAGGTGATCCGTTTTGACGGCGGCTGGATCTAAGGAAATGCTGATTAATTCAGCATTTCCTTAGCAGCCTCCGGCGGATCGCACGGATTTGCAAAGGAATTTGCTGCGTTGCAGCGCAAATCCGGCGAGGGAAACGCTTTAATCAGCATTTCCCTAAGGATAGACGGCTCAGGATTTGCACCCTGTCGCTGCCCGCATCGCCTCCTAAAATGACTGCCGTAAATAAATCGTAATACAAATTATAAGGAAAACATCCTGCTTTTGTGCTAAAGTGTAGTTGTTCGGCGTAAAAGAACATGACCATCATGGAGGCAGTGTGAGTACATCCTATATATATACAGAAAAGCTTCAGAAACGCTTCGGCAGAGGAATGGCAGCAGGCTTTCGGCGCAATGCGCTTCGGCTCCTGCTGGCGCTGAGTCTTAGTCTCAGTGTGCCGGTGACGGCATTGGCAGACGAGGTATTGATTGCGATTGACGACGGTCCGGTGGATGATGCAGAGCTCGGCATTTCGGATGCGGATCTGGCTGCGGCTACGGACGGCTCGATGATTCCGGAATATAAGATTACGAATGTTTCGGAAACGACGGCCAATGTTGTCAGCGAGAAGTATGCGGTGGCGCAGGATTCTACGGCGACGGAAACCGTGAAGGAAACCACGTCGTCCGGCGGGGTGGACAAGCTGCTTGAGGTCGTGGATTCCGTGGATGAATTTGCGGTCTTTAAGCCGGGTACGATTGTATCGGCGGTTGCGGCCTCCGGTTCTTCTTCGAAAAACAGCTCCGCGGCTTCCTCCGGTACCTCTTCAAGCTCTGGCACAACATCGAAGAGCAGTAAGGAAACAAAGTCCGGCGTCAGCGTTACGGTAGCAAGCTCTTCCTTGTTTAACGGCGCATCGATCGTGGAGGCGGTTTCTTCTAAAAAAACGACGTCCGCGAGTCTTCCGACGATCGCTACGACGGCTATGCGGCAGGAGCTGATCTATTATGCAAAGCAGTTCCTTGGAAATCCGTATGTATACGGCGGTACCTCGCTGACAAGCGGTGCGGACTGCTCCGGATTTGTACAGCAGATCTTCAAGCATTTCGGCATTGATACCGGACGGTCCTCTCGCGACCAGTATGAGAATGCACAGTCCATCAGCTTTTCAGAGCTGCAGCCGGGCGATCTTGTTTTCTACGGATCCGGTGATTATATCAATCATGTTGCCATTTATGCAGGTGACGGCGTCATTATTCATGCGGCCAATGAACGTACCGGCATCTGTACCGGACGCTACGATTACCGTACACCGGCCGGCTACGGAAGATTCCTGCAGGATTAAGGAAGCGCCTCTGAACCGACACATCGCTGCATCGCAAAGCGATGCAGCGATGCGGTGCTAAACAGTTACCCGGATTTTAAAATGCCGCCGGATCTGAACAGAAAGCATGAAAAAGGGAGGGGCTCCGAAAGCATATACGCTTTCGGAGCCCCTCCCTTTTATGGGGGAATGTGAGAAACACCGGATGCTGTTCAAACATGCGGTATCTGTAGTTTCAGCAGCGGAAAGGATCAGTATTCCGGCTCAATCAGTCCGTAGGTTCCGCCCTTTCTCTTATACACAACGGCGACATTTCCGGTATCTCCGTTCTGGAATACGAAGAAGGTATGGCCGACCAGCTCCATCTGGAGGCAGGCCTCCTCCGCCGTCATCGGCTTCAGATCAAAGTGCTTTGTACGTTCAATGTGGATCTCGTCCTCGTCTGCCATATCCTCCGGTTCCTCTGCAAATGCGGCAGAGAACTCAGAACTCTGATGGCGGTCAATGAGTCTCGTGCGGTAGCGGCGGATCTGACGCTCGATCACGTCTACCACCAGATCCAGGGACTGGAACTTGTCCGGTGTGGATTCCTCTGCACGGATTACACCGTCCTTTACCGGGATGGTCACCTCAACCTTATATTTATTTTTCTCTGTGGAGAGAGTGACATTGCATGTGGCGTCTTCCTTGAAGAACTTGGACAGCTTGCCGAGCTTGCGGTCGATCTGGTCCTTCATGCCGTCGGATACAGTAACATTTCTTCCTGTGATGTTAAACTTCATAAAATCACGCTCCCTTAAATTATTTCCGAATGTTATTCATTCAGGATGGTTATATTATATCACCTTCAAAAAGATATTTCCACATATTAATTCTAAAGCAAAAATTAAATTCCGCGGTATCTGCCGGTCATTTATGAATTAAGTGTTAACAATCAAAAGCTTCCTTGAATAAAAAATGGTTTAGTGATAAGATTCTAGAGTTATAGCCACAGGCAGAAGAAACCGTGCGTATAAGCATCTCCGAATGTATACGCAGCGATAAGGAGTACGAGAGCAAATGAGTTTTTTTGAAAAGGTTTTCGGCAGTCACTCTGATCATGAGCTGAAGCGCATCGATCCGATCATTAAGAAGATCCTTTCCTATGATGCGACCATGTCGGCGATGTCAGATGAAGAATTAAAGGCACAGACAACGAAGTTCAAGGAGCGTCTTGCCCAGGGTGAGTCGCTGGATAAAATTCTGCCGGAGGCGTATGCCACCGTGCGTGAAGCGGCCTGGCGTGTCAATAAAATGAAGCATTTCCCGGTACAGCTGATCGGCGGCGTGGTCCTTCATCAGGGACGTATCGCCGAGATGAGAACCGGTGAAGGAAAGACCCTGGTGTCCACCTGTCCGGCGTATCTCAATGCACTGGAGGGAAAGGGCGTTCATATCGTTACCGTCAATGATTATCTCGCAAAGCGTGATGCGGAGTGGATGGGACGCATCCATGAGTTCCTTGGGCTCAGCGTCGGTGTGGTTCTGAACTCCATGTCGGCCGAGGAGCGTCAGGCGGCATATCAGTGCGATATCACCTATGTCACCAACAACGAGCTCGGCTTCGATTATCTCCGGGACAACATGGCGGTTTATAAGAACCAGCAGGTGCTGCGCGGCCTTCATTACTGCATCATCGATGAGGTGGATTCTGTCCTGATCGATGAGGCGCGTACACCGCTCATCATTTCCGGTCAGTCCGGCAAGTCCACCAAGCTCTATGAGGTCTGCGACGTGCTGGCACGTCAGCTGCAGCGCGGCGAGGAGTCGGCGGAGTTCAACAAGCTCGATGCCATCCTCGGCGAGGTGATCGAGGAAACCGGCGACTTCATTGTCAATGAAAAGGAAAAGACCGTCAATCTGACGGAGGCCGGTGTACAGAAGGTAGAGCAGTTCTTCCATATTAAGAACCTGGCAGATCCGGAGAACCTGGAGATTCAGCATTGCGTGATTCTTGCGCTCCGTGCCAATAATCTGATGCACCGTGACAAGGATTACGTTGTAAAGGATGATGAGGTGCTCATTGTCGATGAGTTTACCGGACGTATCATGCCGGGACGCCGATACAGCGACGGACTGCATCAGGCGATTGAGGCGAAGGAGCACGTAAATGTAAAGCGTGAGTCCAAGACCCTTGCGACCATTACCTTCCAGAATTTCTTCAATAAGTTTACGAAGAAGGCCGGCATGACCGGTACAGCGCAGACAGAGGAGAAGGAGTTCCGTAATATTTATTACATGGACGTTATCTGCATTCCGACTAACAAGCCGGTGGCCCGCAGAGACTTAGATGACGCTGTATATAAATCGAAAAAAGAGAAGTTCAAGGCGGTTGTAGAAGAAACCGTGCGGATTCATGAGACCGGCGCGCCGATCCTGATCGGCACCATCAACATTGATACCTCCGAGCTTCTGAGCGGCATGCTGAAGCGCCGCGGCATCAAGCACAATGTGCTGAATGCAAAGTTCCATGAGCTGGAGGCTGCGATTGTAGCAGATGCCGGACAGCACGGCGCCGTTACCATTGCCACCAACATGGCCGGCCGTGGTACGGATATCAAGCTGGATCCGGAGGCATTGGCAGCCGGCGGACTTCATATCATCGGCACCGAGCGGCATGAGTCCAGACGTATCGACAATCAGCTCCGCGGACGTGCCGGACGTCAGGGCGATCCGGGACAGTCGCAGTTCTTCATTTCACTGGAGGATGATCTTATGCGTCTGTTCGGCTCGGAGCGCCTCATGAATATGTTTGAGGCCCTCGGTGTTCCGGAGGGTGAGCAGATTCATCATAAGATGCTTTCCAATGCCATCGAGCGTGCACAGCAGAAGATCGAGCTGAACAACTACGGCATCCGTGAGAATCTGCTGAAGTATGATGAAGTCAACAACGAGCAGAGAGATGTGATTTATGCCGAGCGTGAGAAGGTGCTGAACGGTGACAATCTCCGCCCGACCATCATTAACTTCATTCAGGATATCATCGAGAGCTATGTGGATGCCAATGTGCCGGAGGATTCGACGGCGAAGGATTGGGATCTCAGCGGTCTGAATGATACGCTGATGAGCATCATTCCGCTTCCGAAGCTGCAGCTCAGCGAGGAGCAGTTCGAGAAGATGCACAAGAATGAGTTCAAGCAGCTTCTGAAGGAAGAAGCCATCAAGCTGTATGAGCAGAAGGAGGCATCCTTCCCGAATCCGGAGCAGTTCCGTGAGGCGGAGCGCGTAATCCTTCTTCGGGTGATTGATCAGAAGTGGATGAATCATATCGATGATATGGATATCATTCGCGACGGTATCGGACTGCAGGCCTTCGGACAGAAGGACCCGCTGGTAGAGTACAAGATTCAGGGCTATCAGATGTTCGGTGACATGACCCGCGCCATCAAGGAGGATACGGTACGCATTCTGTATCATATCCAGGTGGAGCAGAAGGTGGAGCGTGAGCAGCAGGCACAGGTGACCGGCACGAACCGGGATCTGTCATCTGTACAGGCACCGCAGAAGCGTGAGATCCGGAAGGTATATCCGAATGATCCCTGCCCTTGCGGATCCGGCAAAAAATACAAGCAGTGCCACGGCCGCGCGGAATTCATGAAGATCATGAATCAGAAGGTGGCTGAAGCGAAGGCGGAGAAGGCCCAGAACGAAATGCTCGAAAAGGCCGGCCAGGATTAAAAGAAGATTGAGTTTATGCCGCGGAACACTATGCTTCGCGGCATTCTTGGGATATCGTTGCAGTACGGAATGCACAGTGCAAAGGAAAATAAATGATCGTAGAGTTAGACCAGTATAAGTATGAGCTCGGACAGCGGGAACAGGCCCTGAAGGACCTTGGTGCTTCGCTGGACCTTGATAATAAGAAAAAACGCATTGCAGAGCTTGATCGTATGATGGAGGAGCCGGATTTCTGGACGGATCCGGAGAAGGCGAATCAGTATTCCACAGAGGACCGCCGTCTGAAGGACGATGTCAAGAGCTATGAGGATCTTCGGCAGTCCTATGATGATATCGGTGCGCTGATCGAAATGGCAGAGGAAGAGGAGGATCAGGATTCGGCAGCCGAAGTGAAGGAAATGCTGGATGAGTTTATCGAGAAGCTCGAGCTGATGTCCACCAAGCTTCTTCTGTCCGGTGAATATGACAATATGAACGCGATCCTGCGGCTGAATGCCGGCGCCGGCGGTACAGAGTCCAATGACTGGGCTGGCATGCTGTACCGTATGTATACACGCTGGGCCGAGCGCCATGGCTTCACCGTAAAGCTGCTGGATTATCTGGAGGGAGATGAGGCCGGTATTAAATCCGTTACGATTGAGGTAGACGGTGAGTATGCATATGGCTACCTTCGTTCGGAAGCCGGTGTACACCGCCTGGTGCGCATTTCACCGTTCAATGCCCAGGCCAAGCGCCAGACCTCCTTTGTGTCTTGCGATATTATGCCGGATATTGAGACGGAAATTGATATCGAGGTTCGTCCGGAGGATATCAAGATGGAGGTATTCCGATCCTCCGGTGCCGGCGGACAGCATATCAATAAGACCTCTTCGGCAGTACGTCTCATTCATATTCCGACCGGTATCGTAGTTGCCTGTCAGGAGGAGCGTTCACAGCTTCAGAACCGGAACAAGGCAATGCAGATGCTGAAGGCCCGGCTCTATCTGAAGGAAAAGGCGGAGCAGGAGGCAATGCTGGCCGGAATCCGCGGTGAAGTCAAGGACAATGGCTGGGGCTCGCAGATCCGTTCTTATGTTCTGCAGCCGTACCGCATGGTTAAGGACCTGCGTTCGGGTGAACAGACCTCCAATACAGACGCGGTACTGGACGGCGATATTGACCGTTTCATTACAGCATATCTTAAGTGGATGCAGCTTGGATGCCCGGACCGCCGTGTACAGGGAGATGACTAAGGAAATGCGGATTTAATCAGCGTTTTCCTAAGCAAGGCGCATAGTGCAGCATGGACGACGGGAGGTATGTAAACAGCGATGAGCAGTGGATCAGATTATTTTGTTGTCCGGACCAAGGCCCTGCCGGAGGTTCTCAAAAAGGTTGTGGAGGTCAAGCGGCTTCTCCAGACGGAAAAAGGGCTTTCGGTGGCCGATGCTGCCGAGCGGGTACAGCTTTCCCGCAGCTCCTTTTACAAGTATAAGGAAGATATCTTTCCGTTTTATGACAGCGCCAAGGGAAAAACCATCACCCTGATCGTACAGATGAGGGATGTGCTTGGAAATCTTGCAAAGATCTGCTCGAAGGTTTCGGAGTACAAGGCCAATATCCTGACGATTCATCAGGCGATTCCGGTGAATGAAATCGCCACGCTGACGCTTTCCATTGAGGTTCGGGAGGATACCTCGGATATCAATGCGATGATTCGGGAGATTGAAGGTCTTCCGAATATTCAATATGTAAAGATTCTGGCGCAGGAAAGCATACCGGGATAAGCGTGTGCTGCGCAGATTTGTAACCATCCAACGTTTCTGAAAGGGGATCGCATGAAGATTGCAATTTTAGGCTATGGCACCATCGGATCCGGTGTGGCAGAGGTGCTTCGGATTAATCAGGAGCAGATCGCAAAGAAGCTGGGCGAGGCTGTGGAACTGAAGTATGTACTGGATCGAAAGACCGAGATCGGTGAGGACAGCGATAAGCTGGTGACCGATTTTTCTGTGATTGAAAATGATCCGGATGTAAATCTGGTGGTGGAAACGATGGGCGGCATTCATCCGGCCTATGAATTTGTAAAGGCCTGCCTTGAAAAGGGCAAGCACTGCGTGACCTCCAACAAGGCGCTGGTGGATGCCGTCGGATCGAAGCTGATCAGCATTGCCCGCGAGCATCACTGCAATTTTTACTTCGAGGCTTCCGTCGGCGGCGGAATCCCGGTGATTCGGACCATTTATCATAACTATGCCGGTGAAAATCTGACGGAGATTACGGGCATCATGAACGGCACCACGAACTTTATTCTGACAAAGATGCGGGAAAAGGGTGCGGATTTTGAAGAAACACTGGCGGAGGCACAGCGTCTCGGCTACGCAGAGCGCGATCCGTCCTCGGATATTGACGGCTTTGATACCTCCCGTAAGACGGCCATTCTGCTCAGCATGGCATCGGGCAACCGCTGCCGTCATGAGGATATTTATACGGAGGGCATTCGCTCGATTTCGAAGCTGGATTTCATGTATGCACGTGAGCTTGGCATGACGATCAAGCTTCTGGGCTCTGTACAGCAGGTGGAGGACCGGTATTTTGCATATGTTGTGCCGATGATGCTTCCGAAGACGGATCCGTTGTTCAGTGTGGATGGTGTATACAACGGCATCCGCATTGTCGGAAACTGCCTGGGCACCACGATGCTTTACGGCATGGGCGCAGGCAAGATGCCGACGGCGAGTGCGGTGGTATCAGATATCATTGCGGCGGTTCGCCATCAGCATGATTTCCAGGGCATCGGCTGGACGGAGAAAATGCTCGAGATCGAACCGATGAGTGCCAATGCATTTGCATATTTCGTACGTGTGGAGGGTACGCCGGAGGGCGTGAAGAAGGAGCTCCGGGAGCTTTTCCTGGAGGAAAGCTCCAAGTTGGTGCCGATCGCATTGGGCGGACGCAGCGATGAGTTCGGTTTCCTCACGGACATTATGTTTGAGGGTGATTTTCTGGAGAATGTGCGTGCGTTTGAGGAAGCAACCGGACGCCGGATCTTCCATTATGTCCGTACGGAGAAGGAAGAAAACGAATGATCCTGGAAAGTAATTCGGCGGAGGAAACCTTCGCCTTCGGACGGCGTCTGGGTGAGGAAGCTGTGCCGGGAGAAATCATCTGCCTGGATGGTGACCTGGGTGTCGGCAAAACCGTTTTCACCCAGGGCCTTGCAGCCGGACTCGGAATTCAGGATTATGTGAATTCGCCGACCTTTAATATTGTGAAGGAATATGAAGGCGGCCGGCTGCCGCTGTATCACTTTGACGTATACCGGATCGGTGATCCCTCGGAAATGGAAGAGATCGGTTATGAGGATTACTTCTACGGACGGGGTGTGAGCGTGATCGAATGGCCGGGACAGATCGAAGAACTGCTTCCGCGGGACGCACGCTGGGTGCGTATCCAGAAGGATCCGGCGCGCGGCTTTGATTATCGAAGAATTGAGTACACAGAGCAGGATGCGCAGCCGCGTATCCTCCTTTCAGACGAAAAATATGCTGATTTTAGGAATTGATTCATCAGGACATACGGCGAGCGCTGCACTGCTCGCCGATGATACGGCCCTTTCGGAATATTCGGCCAATATCGGACTTACGCATTCTCAGACACTTTTGCCTATGGTGGCTGAGATTTTTTCGCGTACAGGACATACGGCAGCGGAGCTGGATGCGATTGCGGTCAGTGCAGGTCCGGGTTCCTTTACGGGGCTTCGCATCGGTGCCGCTACGGCCAAGGGGCTGGCCCTCGGCTTTGATATTCCGCTCGTTGAGGTCAGCACACTGGAAGGCCTCATGATGAATGTTCGGGATGTCGCCGGTTCATACGGTCTGCACATGCAGGGAAGCGGCGCTTCTTCGGCGGAGCATGCCGTTTATGTGCATCCGATCATGGACGCGCGGAGAAATCAGGTATATACCGCGATGTATCAGGACGGACGGCGGATCGGCGAGGAGGAAGCGGTCAGTGTAGAGGAGCTGGTGGCCCGCATCAATCAGCAGCCGGGTCAGCATTTCTTTCTCGGAGATGCGGTTCCGGTCTATCGTACGTACCTGGAGGAGCATCTTCGTGTGCCGTATCGTTTTGCTTCGGCTGTGAATCTTCTGCAGCGGGCATCGTCCGTGGCGCTTCTCGGTGCAGAGCATCTGAAGCACGGCGAAACCGTACGCGGAAAGGACCTCCGCTTAAGCTACATTCGTAAGCCGCAGGCGGAACGTGAACGGGAAGCCGCCGGTCTTCGGGAGTATGACATTACCCATGAGGATCCGAGCCTTCTTCGTAGACAGAAGGTGGATCGGCTGGAGGCACGAAACTATAAAATTGACGATGCCGTCGGCTATGAGGATGCATCGGTGCCGGAGAATCTGTAGGTATCGGCGTGTTTTTTGTGCTGCTTTTCAAAGCCCGCGATATAGGGGAGCGGAATGCAAGAGATGAAATGTATGGATACGAAAGAACTCCGGATACTTCCGATGTCTTCGGCGGACCTTCCGGAGGTGCTCCGGCTTGAACAGGAAAATTTCGGACGAATGGCTTGGACGGAGCGCGATTTTCGATCGGCCATGACATCCGGCTATGATGCTCCGTTGGTGCTGCACCGGTCGTCGGAGGATACGGCATCTGGGAGCAGGGATACGTACATTGCGGCTTATGCGGTGTTGCGGATTCTTGCACCGGAGGCGGAAATTGAAAATATCTGTGTTCGTGCGGACGACCGCCGCCGGGGCATCGGTGCATGTCTGATGAGGGAAATGCTGAACATGGCGGCAAAGAACGGCGCCTCCCGCATTTTTCTGGAGGTGCGAGCACATAATGAGCCGGCGAAGGCCCTGTACCGGAAGATGGGCTTTTCGGATGCGTATATTCGAAAGGCCTACTATCAGTCGCCGACGGATGACGCGATCATCATGATGAAGGAAATAGAATATGCTTGATGTTTGTTTACTTGGAACCGGCGGCATGATGCCGCTTCCGAATCGATGGCTGACCAGCCTGATGCTGCGCTGCGGCGGCAGAAGCGTACTGATCGACTGCGGAGAGGGAACTCAGATTGCCATGAAGGAGAAAGCGTGGTCGCCGAAGCCGATTGATGTCATGTGCTTCACGCATTACCATGCGGACCATATATCCGGGCTGCCGGGCATGCTGCTTTCGATGGGAAATGCAGAACGGACGGAGCCGCTGCAGATCGTCGGTCCCAAGGGCCTTCGGAGAGTGGTGGAGGGGCTTCGTGTTGTGGCACCGGAGCTTCCGTTTGAAATTGTATATCATGAGCTTTCAGAGGCCGAGGAAACACTGGAGTTTGCACCCTTTGTGGTGGAGGCCTTCAAGGTGAATCACAAGATTACCTGCTACGGCTATCGTATAAGCATTCGCCGCTTGGGCAGGTTTGATGCGCCGCGCGCAATGTCCCAGGGGATTCCGCTTTGCTTCTGGAATCGTCTTCAGCATGGTGAAACCATTGAGGACGGAGAGAAGCGTTATACGCCGGATATGGTTATGGGAGAAGCCCGCCGCGGACTTTCGGTGACCTATTGCACGGATACACGGCCGACGCCGAAGATTACGGAAATGGCGGCCGACGCGGATCTTTTTATATGCGAGGGCATGTACGGCGAGCGTGAAAAGCTGGATAATGCAAAAAAATACAAGCATATGATGATGACGGAGGCGGCCCGCATCGGCGCAGAGGCCAAGCCGAAGGAGATGTGGTTTACGCATTATTCGCCGAGCGAAATGAAGCCGGATCTTTATCGGGAGGAAATTTCGAAAATCTGGCCGGTGAAGTTCGCACGCGATGGCTGGATCAGGGAACTGATGTTTGAGGATGAGGAAAAGCCGGAGAATTCTGCGGATGAAAGCTCCGGTTTGACTTCGAAGGGGCGGTGATGCTGCACCGGCTTGGCATAACACATTTGAGATCCGGTTTCGAAATGTGCCGGTTTTCGGCGAAATAAATGGATGGGAGTGTCTATGGGCGATATTACAATTCTCGGAATTGAATCGAGCTGTGATGAGACGGCAGCAGCGGTCGTACGGAACGGGCGGGAGGTTCTGTCCAATATCATTTCGTCGCAGATTGCGATTCATACAGAATACGGCGGTGTTGTGCCGGAGATTGCCTCCCGCAAGCATCTTGAAAAAATCGATGAGGTGATTGCACTCGCTCTTTCGGAGGCATCCTGCAGCTTTTCAGAGATCGATGCGATTGCAGTGACCTACGGGCCGGGGCTTGTCGGCGCACTGCTGGTCGGTGTTGCAGAAGCCAAGGCGCTGGCCTATGCACTGAATAAGCCCCTGGTCGGCGTGCATCATATTGAAGGGCATGTCAGCGCAAACTATATTGAAAATAAGGAGCTTGAGCCGCCGTTTGCCTGCCTCATTGTGTCCGGAGGACATACGCATCTTGTGATGGTGGAGGATTACGGCAAGTACGAGATCGTAGGTCGTTCGCGCGATGATGCAGCCGGAGAAGCCTTCGACAAGGTGGCGCGTGCGGTCGGACTCGGCTATCCCGGCGGACCGAAGGTAGATGCAGAGGCACAGAAGGGGAATCCGCAGGCCATCGCCTTTCCGCGCGGCACGGTGTCGGATCATCCGTATGATTTCAGCTTTTCCGGCATTAAGTCGGCGGTGCTTAATTATATCAACAAGGCGAAGATGACAAATGAAGCGATCTGCGTGCCGGATCTTTGTGCATCCTTTCAGGAGGCCGTTACAGATGCATTGGTGACACGTGCCATTCGCCTTTGCAATGAACGGAGCGTTCGGAAGCTTGCGATTGCCGGCGGCGTGGCCTCCAACAGCCATATCCGCATGCGGATGGAGGAGGCCTGCCGACAGAACGGCATTCGCTTCTATCGACCGAGTCCGGTGCTGTGCACGGACAATGCTGCGATGATCGGCTGTGCCGGCTACTATGCATACCTGCGCGGGCAGAGGGACGGACTGGCTCTGAATGCCTGCCCGAATCTTAAATTGGGAGAAAGGTGACGAGTCATGTATCACGGCAGAAAGGTATATGCCGTCGTGCTGGCGGCCGGAAACGGACGCCGCATGCACAGTAAAACGAAGAAACAGTTTCTGGAAATTCTGGGACGGCCGCTGTTTGCATGGAGTCTCGGCCGCTTTGATTGTCATCCGGCGGTAGATGGGATCGTTCTTGTGACGGGAGAAGAGGATATCGACCGTATACAGCAGCTGACGGGCGAAGAGGGCACCTATCCGGTTCGTAAGCCTCTGCAGATTGTGAAGGGCGGCCGGGAACGCTATCATTCGGTTTATGAAGGCCTGAAAGCAATACGCGCGGCAGAAGGGGAGCCTCCGGTGCCTTCATCCGTGGATTCAAAGGATCCGATCGTGATGATCCATGACTGCGCTCGTCCGCTGCTTACCCATAGTATACTGGATGATGCGCTGCATGCAGCAGAAAAATATCATGCAGCTGTGGTCGGTATGCCGGTAAAGGATACCATTAAGATCCTGGATGCGGATCATTTTGTACGGGAAACACCGGAGCGGAGTGCGGTCTGGCTTATGCAGACACCCCAGAGCTTTGACTTTGGATTGATTTATGCGGCATATCAACGGCTGATCCGGCAGGAAGAGAACGGACAGCTGCTGATTCCGGTGACGGATGATGCCATGGTGGTGGAGGCCTATACGGGACAGCGCGTTAAGGTGATTCCGGGAAGATATGAAAATATCAAGGTCACGACACCGGAGGACGTATATATCGCAGAACTTTACCTAAAAAATCAAGAAAACTGTTGACAAGCGATCCGATTATGGATATTATATCACAGTCGCTCAAAACGAACGACGAAGTGCAGAGGTATCGAAGTGGTCATAACGAGGCGGTCTTGAAAACCGTTTGTCCGCAAGGGCACGTGGGTTCGAACCCCACCCTCTGCGTTTGAAGTCTGAATTAAAAAGATTTCAAAAAAGCTCTTGACAAAATCAAAACGGTTTGCTATTATAAACAAGCTGTCGCGAATGACGAGAGCGCAAAGAACCTTGAAAATCAAAGATCGATTAATACACAGACCCTGAAGATTCTAAGAATTTTCAGAGACCGTAAAGGTCAAAAATGCAGATAAAAACTGCAGCGAATTTATTCGCAGTAAAGAAACGGACAGAACAAAGCTAAGCGAGTTCTGAATCGGAAAGAACTTAAGAGGCTTCGGCCTTACATTTAATATGAGAGTTCGATCCTGGCTCAGGATGAACGCTGGCGGCGTGCCTAACACATGCAAGTCGAACG
>CAVJMS010000026.1:0-21901 GCA_963650995.1 Succinatimonas sp. CAG:777
CTCCTGATTCAATGTAATATTGAGTTGAGCCATCGTATTCATCCTCCTCGGTATTATTGTTGATTGTGGTGATTTTCATTATACCTAAGAGATGAGCCGGTGGCTCTTTTAAATTTTTAATTTACACCATTATACAGACATAACCTACCTATCCGATGAATTATGCAGAAATGACAGATTTGCCGTGCCGGGTTGTTGCAGAAGTCTGAAAGAAGCTCTGAAAGAAACAGAATTAACCGTGTATAGAAATACCGGCACTTTTCTTTCGGAAAATGAGATGGCGGCCTATCCTTGCGGCATGATTTTAAGGCCGAAAGAGCAGTAAGAGCATTTCGGGAATTAAGTGATACAGCAGCTGAAAATGGAATACAGAAAGGAGAATAAAAAATGTCAGCAGAAACATCGAACGATTACAAGAGAGCCTTAGAGCTGAAGGAAGAGATCATTTCGAACCGAAGGCATTTTCATATGCATCCGGAGGTGGGGCTCCATATGCCGGAGACGCAGAAATATGTCATAGATGCGCTTAAGTCCTACGGGATTACAGCAAAGCCGTGCGGTCACGGCGTCACCGCGACGATTGGAAAGGGCGGCCGCTGCATTCTTCTCAGAGCCGACATGGATGCGCTGCCGATGGCGGAGGAGAGCGGCGAAGTCTTTTCCTGCAAAAGCGGAACGGAGGCGCATGCCTGCGGGCATGATTTCCATGCGGCCATGCTGCTTGGCGCAGCCCGGATGCTGAAGGAAAAGGAAGGCGCGCTGCAGGGAACGGTGAAGCTGATGTTCCAGCCGGCGGAGGAGACCTTCGAGGGCAGCATGGACATGATCCGGGCCGGCATCCTGGAACATCCGAAGGTAGATGCGGCGCTGGCCTATCATGTGTCGCCGGGGCAAATGCCGGTGGGGCTTGTGATGTACAATGCCCGTGGTACCATGATGTTCTCGGTCGACGGCTTCCGAATCCGGATCCAGGGAAAGGGCTCTCACGGTGCCTATCCGCAGAAGAGCATTGACCCGATCAATATCGGTGTGCACATTCATCTGGCACTGCAGGAGCTGATCGCGAGAGAAACGGATCCGGAGAAGGCCTGTGTACTGACCATCGGCAGGTTTTCGGCCGGAACAGCCGCGAACATCATACCGGACACGGCCGTTCTGGAGGGCACGCTCCGCACGAATGACCGGAGCGAACGTATGAAGCTGGTGAAGAGAATACACGAGGTTGCTGAACGTACAGCCGCTGTCTACGGCGGACAGGTCGAGCTGGAAACCTTGTCCGATGTACCGCCGCTTGTCTGCGATCCGGAGCTCACGACGAAGATGCTTTCCTATATGAAGGAGCTGCAGATACCGGGCTTTACGGAATACCCGGATGTGACCGCCAGCGCTTCCGAAGACTTCGCCAATGTTGCCGAGCGGGTGCCGAGCAGCTTTATGTACCTTTCCGCAGGCTTCATGGATGAGCGCGGCGCCTATTCTGCGCATAACCCGAAGGTGCGCTTCAATGAAGAGGTGTGTCCGATCGGTGCAGCATGCCTTGCACACTGTGCGGAGCGCTGGCTGGCGGATGCGGATAAAGAGGGCTCTTCGGGCCTCCCTGCGGATGAAAGCAGCATTTCCTTAAAGACCGGTGAAGCAGAAAAAGCATAAGGCAGATGGTAACTGCCCAGGATACCGGAAAAATGACAAACAGGCTTTCCGGGGTGTGAATGCTTCGGAATCCTGTAAAAATCCATACGATTCGTAAGAGACAGGTGCCGATGATTGTGACGAGGGCCGGAAGGGTGGAGTGTCCGATGCCGCGCAGAACCCCCGCCGGTGTTTCGTAGAATCCGCAGATGGGCTCGAAAAGCAGAATGATGCCGATCCGCAGGCCGGCGGCCTCGATGACGGCCGGGTCGGTGGAAAAGAGCCCGGATGCAGCGGAGCGAAACAGGGTCAGCGGCACGGTGATGAGTGCGCTGAAGAAAAAGGAGCTGAGGAGGCAGATCCGGAGGATCCGCCTGCAGCGGTCTCCATTGCCGGCGGCAGCATTCTGGCTGGTGAAGGTAGTGGCAGCCTGCCCGAAGGCGGTGATGATAAAATACCCGAAGTATTCAAAGTTCATGGCAATGGTGCTTCCGGCGGTGGCGATGGCACCGAAGCTGTTGACAGAGGCCTGCACAAAAATGTTGGCAAGGCAGAAGACCGATCCCTGTACGGCCGCAGGAATGCCGATCATCAGGATTTCTGTAAGATCGTCCTTGTGAAGGCAAAGCGCGCGCATCCGAAGCCGGAATTCATCCGTTTCCAGATGAAGCCTCCGGAGAACCAGAAAGGCGGCGACCGCAGTAGAGATGCCGGTGGCGGCGGCGACGCCGGCCACCTCTGCATGGCAGACAATGACAAAGAAAAGGTTCAGCAGGACATTCAGGATGCCGGACAGGATAAGGACAATGAAGGGAAAGCGGCTGTTGCCCTTCGCACGTAAAATGGCGGATCCGAAATCATAGAGCATGAGAAACGGGAATCCGCAAAAATAAATGCGAAGATAGAGAACGGCAGAGTCGAGAATCTCCTCCGGCGTTTGAATGCATGTGAGCAGCGGGCGGGAGATGAACGGCCCAAGTAAAGCGCCCAGACATCCTGTAAGACCTGCAAGCACCAGCGCGGTATGTACGGCAGAAGAAATCTGTCCGGATTTCTTTTCACCGATATATCGGGCGAGCAGCACATTGGCCCCTACGGACAAACCGGCGGACAGGGTGACCAGCAGGGCCACAATCTCTCCGTTGGTGCCCACGGCCGCCAGTGCGTCGGAATCTGCAAAATGTCCCACAACGGACGTGTCCGCAGCATTAAATAACTGCTGCAGCATGCTGCTGAGTGCAACGGGCAGCGCAAATACAATGATTTTCAGGGTCAGAGGTCCGTGGAGCATATCCACGGAATCAGCTTTCGTATTCTTCAAAAAATCAACTCCTTTCCGTCCTTTTCCTTGTAAAAGTATAACGAAGCTTTTAAAATATGAAAAACGAATGTATTTGATGAGATGTATCGAAAAAACGAATGGGTATGGATAATAATATTCTGAAATATATGGCATTTGTGAAGACAGTGGAGACCGGAAGCTTCACAAGGGCGGCCGAGTCCCTGCATTATGCCCAGTCCTCCGTGAGCAAGATGATTGCGGATCTGGAAAAGGAATGGAATCTGGTGCTGCTGGAGCGGGACCGAAACGGAGTGCATCTGACGACCTCCGGTGAGCAGCTGCTCCCCTTTGCAAGAATGCTGATCGAGGATTACCGGAGGCTGGAAAGCCGGGTCCTTGCGATCAACGGGATCGAGACCGGAATGATACGGATCGGCACCTTTTCGAGTGTGGCGATTCATTGGCTCCCGAATATTTTTGCGGAGTTCCAGAAGGATTTTCCGGGAATGGAGTATGAGATGCTCATGGGAGACTATGAGGAGGTGGAGCGCTGGATCGAGGAGGGAAGAGTGGACTGCGGATTTTTGCGGCTGCCCGCCGGATCGGCATTTGACACCATTTCCTTAAAGAAGGATGAGTATCTGGCCGTGCTGCCCAAGGGACATCCGCTGTGTGAGCAGAAGGAAATCGATATTCATCAGCTGGAGGGACAGCCCTTTTTGCTTCTGGAGCACGGCGGTCGGACAGAGGTGTCGGAGCTTCTGGAGAAAAGCCGGGTTCATCCGAAGATTCGTTTTACCACCTGGGAGGACTATGCCATCATGGCCATGGCGGAAAAAGGACTCGGCATCGGAATTCTTCCAGAGCTGATCCTTCAGAGGATTCCGTATGAGATCGAGATCCGGAGACTGAAGGAGCCCTATTACCGGGACATCGGAATTGCCGTGAAGGACAGGACACGGCTGTCTCCGGCCATGGAGAAATTCATGGAGTATCTGAAATATCGGGATGCACAGCGGGAGACGCGCTAAAGAAGACATCGACCGCCGGCCGGTTTATGCATTGCGCGAAAAAATCATATGATGTAAACTATTGAAAATATGTCCGGCGCCGCACAGAATTTCATACATCAGGGGAACCGTGCAGCACCGAAACCAGAGCTTATATGAGGTGGGTATGAGAAGAACGATGAGACGAAGAAGCGCTGTGGCCGCCGTGATGCTGGCGGCGATGCTGGGATCCACACTGCTTTCGGGATGTGCTGCTTCCGAAAGCAGCACGCAGAGCACGAAGGTAAAGCTGGATCCGAAGAATCCGGTGACGCTGACGATCTGGCATTATTATAACGGTGCGCAGCAGGCGGCCTTCGATGAGCTCCTGTCCGACTTCAACAGCACGATCGGTAAGGATGAGGGCATTTATGTAGAGGGCTACAGTCAGGGCTCTGTGTCGGATCTTGAGAAGGCCGTTACGGATGCGGCTGCCGGCAAGGTAGGCTCCCAGGAGCTTCCGGATCTGTTTTCGACCTATGCGGATACCGCCTATGCCGTGAAGCAGCAGGGCAAGCTGGTGAATCTCAGTCAGTATTTTACGGAGGAAGAGCTGTCGGAGTACGTGGATTCCTATATCCAGGAGGGCTATTTCGATGATGACGGCGGCCTGTATCTTTTTCCGGTGGCGAAGTCCATGGAGATCATGATGATCAATAAGACGGACTGGGCACCGTTTGCAGAGGCCACCGGAGCAAGCTTCGAGGACCTTTCCACCACGGAGGGTGTTGCTGCCGCGGCCAAGGCCTACTACGAGTGGACCGATGCTCAGACACCGGACATTCCGGACGACGGAAAGGCTCTTTACGGCCGGGATTCCATGTCCAACTATTTCGTCATTGGCATGAAGCAGATGGGGATCGATCTCTTCTCGGTGAAGGACGGCGTGGTTACGGTGCAGGCCGACAAGGACAAGATCCGGCGCCTGTGGGATAATTATTATGTTCCGTATGTGAACGGATACTTCACCAGTGCCGGAAAATTCCGTTCGGATGATGTGAAGACCGGCGAAATACTGGCCTATACCGGCTCGACGGCCTCCGCGATGTATTTCCCGGATCAGGTAGAGAGCGCAGACGGCAGCAGCAAGGCGATTGAATATGCGGTGCTGCCGGCACCGATCATGGAGGGCGGTGATCATGTGCGGGTGCAGCAGGGCGCCGGCATGGCCGTCACCAGCTCCGACGAGACCCATGCCTATGCCGCCTGTGAATTTCTTCGCTGGTTTACTGCAAAGGAAAATAACCTGCGTTTCGTCTGCGATGCCGCTTATTTTCCGGTGCGGAAGGATGCAAATTCCGTGGAAGCACTGGATCAGGTGATTCAGGACCGTAAGCTGGAGATCAATCCGAAGGCCTATGACAGCCTGACGCTGCTCATGCAGGATCAGGATTCCTTCACCGGCTATACTTCGAAATGCTTTTCGAACGGATACAGTGCTCGAAAGGTGCTGGACTATAATCTTTCGGACAAGGCATCCGCTGACCGGGCCGAGATTCTCAGTGCCATTGCGGCCGGTGCGACCCGGGAGGAAGCGGTGGCACCGTATGTGACGGAGGAGGCCTTTGACAGCTGGTATGAGTCCTTCGTACAGGCACTCAATGAAAAGGTTCATGCGGAATAAGCAGCGATGAAGTGCTGCCCGGCCGCTTTTTAGATGAAGACGAACGATTCGATCGGTGAGGTGACATGAAGAAACGCAAGCGTTCACTTATGTATATTCTGCTCGTGCCTTTACTTGTGGTGGTGCTGATTGAGGGCCTTCTTCCGTTTATGTCGCTGCTGCTCAGCAGGACGAAGGAAACGATGATTGATGCGGAGGTGAATATCGACAGCAACATCGTGGAAAACCGGAGAATGTCTCTGGAGAATGCCATGGAGGAGCAGTGGAGCGGCATAAAAAAGCAGAGTTCCTATCTGTACAGTGAGCTTGAGAAATATTTGGAAGCGCAGGGCATGGAGATTGATGCATTTCTTCAGGACCGTGACGCGAAGCAGGCCTACAGCCGGCAGGTATTTCAGGATATGCTGGAATACCTGGAGCGGGACGGCTCGAGCGGACTCTTTCTGATTCTTGCAAACACAGAGCCCGTCGGCGGTGAGTATACCGGCTTCTTTCTCCGTGACTCCGATCCGACCACAGAGGTAGGCACGCATTCGGATCTGCTGCTCGAGCGGGGCAGCAAGGCCCTCGGGCAGGACGCCGGCATTTCCCTCGATAATGCCTGGACCTCTGGCTTCCATTTCGAGAATCCGGGACAGCGAGCTGCCGATGCGTTTTTCTATGAGCCGTATCTTCTGGCGCTTGACAATACCGATGTCGATATGAACAGCCTGAGCTACTGGTCGGAGCCCTTCATCCTGGAGGATAACCGGAGGCTGGACAGTCATCAGATGATTACCTATTCCATTCCGCTTCTGTATGACGGTCATATTTACGGCGTGCTGGGTGCCGAAATCTCGGTCAGCTACCTGATGAAGTCCTACCTTCAGGTGCAGGATCTGGATACAAATCAGAAATCCGGCTATGTGCTGGCGATTCAGCAGACGGACGGACAGCTCCGCAAGCTGATCGGCAAGGGCGTTCTCTATGATTCCCTGGATAAGGAAAATGATTCCTTTATATTGGAAGAAACGTCGTATCAGGGGCTTTGGAAGGTACGGGATGCACAGCTGGCGGCACAGGACATTTATGCGGTTTCATCCCCGCTCGATCTTTATAAGACGCAGGTTCCGTACGAAAATACGGAATGGGTGCTGTGCGGCCTCGTGACAGCGGATTCCGTTTTCGGACTCGGGAATCAGCTGTACAGCCGGATTCTGACCACCATTGTATGCTGCGCAGCGGCCGGCATGGTGATCATGTTCGCCGTCGTCATTCATGTGCTTCGTCCGGTGCACCGTCTCATGGACAGTGTGCGGGGCGGCATCAAGGGACTTCTGGGCTTCCGTGCTTCCGGCATCGCCGAGGTGGATGAGCTCCATGATGTCGTACAGCATCTCACGGAAAGCGAACGCCGGACCCAGGATCAGCTGAACGAGGAAAAGGAACGCTACCGTATGGCAGTGGAGAGCTCCACCGATGTGTTCTTCACCTATCGGGAGGCCTCCGGCATGCTGGAGCTCGTCAACAGCGGGCAGTATGACGGCAGCTGGCACTTTGCGGATTTCTGGAAGCAGGTGATGGTTCCCAGGCTGTCGCTGGAGGATCAGGAGAGGTATGCCCATGTTCTGACGGAAGGAAAGGAGATTCTGAACGGGGAGATCTGCCTTCACGAAGAAAATGATGCCGACGGACACTGGTACTCCTACAGCGGAAAACGGATCATCGATCCTCAGAATCAGGAGCACCGCATCGTAGGCTATATCCGGGATATTCATAAAACGAAGCTCCGCGTGCTGGCTCAGGAGGCCCGCGATAAGCGGGATCCGGTGACCGGCTTCTATCGGCTGGAGCCGGGACTGGAGCAGATTGAAAAGAGCCGTCAGTCCGAGCCGGACGGCATGCTGGTGCTTCTCGACATGAACCGCTTCTCGTATCTGGTGAATAACTGCGGACTGGCCTTCACGGACGTGCTGCTGGAGGAGTTTTCGAGAATCCTGAAAACCACGGCTGAAAAACGGCTTTTGCGCGGTGCACGCTTCGTACGTGCGGGCTCGGATGAATTTCTGATCTGGATGCCCGGCATCGGCGAGGAGGCGTGCCGCGGCTTGCTGCATATCGTAAAGGAACAATATGAGGGACTGATCCGGAACGGCGTACTGGAGCTTCACTTCCACGGCGGTATGGCTGCGGGCGATGTATCCCTTCGGACGGAGCGTCTGGTGGAGGAGGTCGGCATTGCCCTCGCAGAAGCGAAGAAGCAGGAGCAATGCTGCATTTCCTGGCAGAGCGTGCAGGATTCGGAGGAAACGGCCAAGCCGTTCGGAGAAATCGTCTCCCAGGGCTACAGTCTGAAGAACGGTTTGGCTTCGCTGGCCCTTAATCTGTTTGACCGGAGCTTTGCGCTGGAGGCGGCGCTGGATCTGATGGCGCTTCGTCTGCACCGAAGCTTCGGGCTCTCCAATCTGGTGGTGACATCCTTCCATGAGGACTATCTGACCGACAGCATCCGCTATCAGTGGAAGCCGCTGCACAGCACGGAGGGACTGATTCTGCAGCATCCGCTTTCGGAAGAGGAGCTGCAGGATATCAACAAGCAGGCATCGGAGCATCGCCTGCAGCTTCTTTGCAGCCGGTCGGACGATGCCGTACTCGGCATTACGCTGCCGATGTCGGACAACAGCCGCTATTCCGGTCATATTTATTTTCTGAGCATTCCGGCAGATGTGCTGGAGGATACCGGACGCAGCGCCATGCTGTGCGAGATCTGTACCATTATACAGAACTGCATCAATCAGCAGCGGCATGATCAGTCGGCACAAGCAAAATCCGAGTTCCTCGCGCGGATGTCCCACGAGATCCGGACGCCGATGAACGGCATCATCGGTATGACGGAGATTGCGCTCAGGGAGGATCAGACAGAAGAGCAGCGCCTGCATTGCCTTCAGAAGGTGGACAGCTCCTCCCATTATCTTCTGGGGCTTCTCAACGATATTCTGGATATGTCGAAGATCGAGAGCGGTAAGATGAACCTGACAAAGGAGGCCTTCGACCTCGAAGAGCTTACGGAAAATCTGCATGCCATTCTCGACGGACGCTTCCTGGAAAAGCAGCAGCACTTTCGGATCGAGCTTCAGCTGACGCACCGGGGCTATCTCGGAGACAGTCTGCGGCTCAGCCAGGTGCTGGTGAATCTGCTGGGCAATGCCGGGAAATATTCCGGCGCCGGTACGGATATTACGCTGACGGTGCGGGAGACGCCGGCCGAAGGCAGCTCGAGCATCTATTTCGGCGTACAGGATCACGGCATCGGCGTCGCGGAGGAGGACCGTCAGCGGATCTTCCGCCGCTTTGAGCAGGTCGATACGCTGGCGGCGCGGCAGCAGGGCACCGGACTCGGACTCGCCATCAGTAATCGTCTGGTGCATATGATGGGCGGACGCATCGAGCTTGACAGTGAGCTCGGAAAGGGCAGCTGCTTCTATTTCACGCTGCAGCTTCCGTGGGCCCGTGTGACGGTGACGCCGAATGAGAAAGCGCTGCCGGAGAAGGATTTCACCGGCACACATGTCCTGGTGGCGGAGGACAACAGCCTCAATATGGAAATCATGTTCAGCTTCCTCGAGATGCTCGGCTGCCGTCCGGAGGGGGCCGGGGACGGTGCGGAGGCCGTCGAGAAATTCCGCGCGTCCGCGCCCGGATACTATCAGCTGATTCTCATGGATGTCATGATGCCGGTGATGAACGGCCTCGAAGCCGCGCATCAGATCCGACTTCTGGACCGTCCGGACAGTCAGACGGTTCCGATCGCGGCCATTAGTGCAAATGCATTTGAAGAGGATATACAGCTGTCGCTTGCAAGCGGCATGAATGCCCATTTATCGAAGCCGGTGGAGATGGAAAAGCTGAAGGAGCTGATGACGAAGCTGCTTTGACCGGACTCGCCATCCCGTACTGCGCAGAAAGGAAGAGATCGGAAGAGAATGATCGATATAAAGGAAATATTTGTGGCCAACGGAAGCTCCGCGTTCATGATGTGGTTTCTTCTTATGTGCCGGAGACGGAACCGCGAGAGCATTCATATCGAGGACAAGATCTTTGACGGCATGGCCTTCGTAAACTTCTTAGGCGCCGTGACGGAAACACTCAGCTTCCTGATCGACGGGCGAAGCCTGCCGGGCGGACGCCTTCTGAACTATGTATCCAACAGCCTGTGTTACCTCGGCACGGCCAGCATCGGCCTTTTATGGTGCCTGTATGTCAACCTTCGTGTATACAGAAATTATAAGAGGATGCGGCACTGCCTGCGTTTTGTGCTGCTGCCGTGGCTTGTCGAGAGTCTCATGCTGCTGGCAAATCTCACCGGCCGGGGACTTGTTTTCCGGATCACGGAGGACAATGTCTATCAGCGCTGCCCGTCGGGGATTTTCAGCTATGCGGTGCTTTTATATTACCTTGTCTACAGCGTTCAGCTGGTGGAGCGCTCCAGGAAGGAGGGCATCCATCTCGATTTTTTTCCGGTGATGTACTTCGCGGGTCCGTGTCTTGCCGGCGTCCTGATCCAGATGGCCTTCTACGGCATCACCACCTGCTGGCTGTCTGTCAGCATTGCCCTCAGCTTCGTGCAGATGCAGACCTACGCAGAGAATCTCTACATGGATGAGCTTTCCGGCCTCTATAACCGGCGGTATATGAATCGAATGCTGGCGGACCGGAGCGCCTCCGATCACGCGCCGGACGGCTTTTACGGCATTATGATGGATATGAATGACTTTAAATCCATCAATGACAGCTTCGGGCACAGCGCCGGTGACCGGGCGATCTGCCGGATCGGGGATATCCTGTTCCGTTCCATCCCGGAGGGCGGCATCGCCGTTCGCTTCGCCGGAGATGAGTTCATCGTGCTGCTGCCGCATACCGAAGAGCGGTCGGTGCATTTCACGATGGAGGATATCCGGAAGAATATGGAGGCATTTAATGCAGCCGGCACGGAGCCCTTTCATCTCAGCGTATCCATGGGCTATGCCCGCTTCGAACCGGCGGAGGATCCCGAATCCTTCCTGAAGCGTATGGACGCTTGCATGTATGAGGAGAAGCGGCTGTACCATAAGAAAAGAAGGACATAGATTTTTCACAATTTAATTAGCACTCGTCGCTTGACATTGCTAACAGAATGAGTATACTACAAGATGTCAGGAGGAAAGAGGAAGCCGACAGGAAGCAAAAGCCCCGGGCGGCATCCTCCGAAGCCTGAAGAAAAAAAGGATCCGGCTTTCAGATCCGCTCTGAAGGCCAGCACATATCAAGGAGGTATTCATTATGATGTATATGCCGAGTGTATTCAGTGATAATTTGATTGATAATTTCTTTAACGACGGATGGTTAGGCTATCAGCCTTCGTCCTATAACAAGACAGCAAGCCTCATGAAGACCGATATCAAGGAGCATGAGCACGAGTATGAGATGAAGGTTGATCTCCCGGGCTATCAGAAGGAGGACCTGAAGCTTCAGCTGAAGGATGGCTATCTCAGCATCGGCGCAAGCCATCATGAGAACAAGGACGAAAAGGATAAGAAGGGCCGTGTCATCCGCCAGGAGCGCTACAGCGGCTCCGTACAGAGAAGCTTCTATGTCGGTGAGGACGTAAAGCAGGAGAACATTCACGCGAAGTTCGAAAACGGTGTCCTTACGCTGACCATTCCGAAGGAGGAACCGAAGAAGGAAGTACCGGAGGAGCATTATATCGAAATCGCCGGCTGATTCAACAGGGCCTGAAAGACCGGGGCGTCATCGTCCCGGTCTTTTTATGTACTTGACGCTCGATATGAATAGTGCTAAAGTTGCGCTAAATCCACCGCAGTCACTGCGGTGAAACCTTATTACAATTTCATCTCGGATAGAGGCGCGGCCACAAGAGTAGCATGAGCACAGTGAAGGGACTGCATGCAGAAGGGGAAGCCGCCGAAGCTGACAGTTCTCCCTGCGGAGCTGCCTGCTGGACCGTCGGGAAATACCTGCCGGTCTGTCACATGGATGGGCATGTGGAGCGCTACGCCGAAGGTCTTTATGATCCCGTGCTGTCAAGCCGCTCCGGATTCCCGGGGCGGCTTTTATGATGCCCGCGGATCTGTCTGGGATCGCCGCAGCGTCGGCAGGAGGAGAAAATTATGAAGAGAAGAATGATGTCTGCAATCCTTGCAGGAACGATGTGCCTTGGCCTTGCAGCCTGCGGAAGCTCCGCATCCACAAGCACTACAACCGCCGCAGTCGCAGCCGATACCGCGGATACCACCGCGGCAGCCGCAGAGGATGCGACAGAGGCCGCAGCCGAGGGCGGAAATTCCGGTGTCGAGGACGGCGTTCTGTCCATCGCTATGGAGTGCGCCTATGCACCGTACAACTGGGCACAGCCGGATGATTCCAATGATGCCGTTCCGATCGCGGATTCCGATCAGTATGCCAATGGCTACGATATCATGATCGCAAAGAAGATCTGTGAGGCCAACGGCTGGGAGCTCGAGGTACACCAGCTTGACTGGGATTCCCTGATTCCGGCGGTACAGTCCGGTACCGTGGACGCCGTCATTGCCGGCCAGTCCATGACCGCAGAGCGCGCCGAGCAGGTGGATTTCGCAGGTCCGTATCTCTACGCCAGCATTGTCTGCCTGACCAAGAAGGATTCGAAGTATGCTTCCGCGAAGGGCATCTCCGATCTGACCGGCGGCCGCTGCACCTCTCAGATGGGCACCATCTGGTATGATACCTGCCTTCCGCAGATTCAGGACGCAGACATTCAGACCGCAGCCGAGTCCGCACCGGCCATGCTGATGTCTCTCGAGACCGGTGCCGTTGACTTCGTCTGCACCGATATGCCGACCGCTCAGGGCGCGGTATCCGCTTATCCGGATATGATGATTCTGGACTTCACGGATAGCGAGGATAATTTCACGGTCAGCGATGAGGACGTAAACATCGGTATCTCCGTACGGAAGGGCAATACCGAGCTGAAGGATAAGATCAATGACGTCGTCGGCAAGATGACGAAGGACGACTTCAACAGCATCATGGCAGACGCCATCAAGATCCAGCCGATCAGCCAGGGCTGATCGCCGCGGTCGTCAGAGAGGAAGCATCATGAATCGATTTTCACAGCTCATTCAGGATATGGGCACATTATGGGCAAAGTACGGCGGCACCTATCTCGGCGGCATCCGCCGGACGCTGATCCTTGCGCTGGTCGGCACCGCCATCGGCTGCCTGATCGGCTTCGTCTGCGGCATACTGCAGACCATTCCGGTATCGCAGAACGACTCCGGGCTGAAAAAGGGCTTTCTTAAGCTGGTGCGGATCGTGCTGCGCGTCTATATCGAGATCTTCCGCGGTACGCCGATGATCCTGCAGGCCGTCTTCATTTTCTACGGCCTTCCGTATTTCACGAACAATGCCGTGCAGTTCACCGGCAAGTGGCTGGTATCGATCCTGGTGGTTTCCATCAATACCGGCGCCTATATGGCCGAGTCCGTGCGCGGCGGTATCATCTCCGTGGATCCGGGTCAGACCGAGGGTGCGAAGGCCATCGGCATGACGCATTTCCAGACCATGGTCAATGTCGTCCTTCCGCAGGCCATCCGGAACATCATGCCGCAGATCGGCAATAACTTCATTATCAACGTGAAGGATACCTCGGTTATGTTCATCATCGGCTTCTCGGATTTCTTCTCCGTACATAAGTCGGTCAGCGGTGCGACCTTCACCTACTTCCCGTCGGCGACCATTGAAATGGTCGGCTATCTCTGCATGACGCTGGCGGCCTCCCTGCTGCTGCGTTTCCTGGAGAAGAAGATGGAAGGAAAGAGTGATTATGAGCTTGTGCAGAACGATGCCCTGACGATGACGGCCGGCACCTATAAGCTCGGCAGCGGAAAGGAGAGCAAGTGATGGCTGAAAATCAGGAAATCATCCAGGTCTCGCACCTGTCGAAGAGCTTCGGCACTCATACCGTGCTCCGGGACATTGACTTCAGTGTAAAGAAGGGCGATGTAACGGCCATCATCGGTGCCTCCGGCTCCGGCAAATCGACTCTGCTTCGCTGCATTAACCTCCTGGAAACCCCGTCGAGCGGCGCGATCCTTTTCCACGGAAAGGACGTCACCGGCAAGCATGTCAATGCAGCCGACTACCGTGCACAGGTGGGCATGGTCTTCCAGTCCTTTAATCTCTTCAATAATATGGACGTCCTGCAGAACTGCATGGTCGGCCAGGTCAAGGTGCTGAAGCGCTCCCCGGAGGAGGCCCGCGAGAACGCCATGAAGTATCTGCAGCACGTCGGTATGGCGCAGTACATCAAGGCCCGTCCGCGGCAGCTGTCCGGCGGACAGAAGCAGCGTGTCGCCATTGCGCGGGCGCTGGCCATGAACCCGGAGGTGCTGCTCTTTGACGAGCCGACGTCTGCATTGGACCCGGAAATGGTCGGTGAGGTACTCGACGTTATGTCGAAGCTTGCGAAGGAAGGCATGACCATGCTGGTGGTCACCCATGAGATGGCATTCGCCCGCGATGTATCGAACCAGGTGGTTTACATGTACCAGGGCGTGATCTGCGAGCAGGGCACCCCGGACCAGGTGTTCAATCATCCGGCACAGAAGGAAACCCAGGAGTTCCTGTCGCGTTTCCGGAGAGGCTGAGGATTCATATAGGTAATGTTTTACCCTTGTGATGAACGCATCCATTGGACCTACAACGGAGGCAGGGGGAATGTTTAAGAAAAGTATGCGTGCGCTGCTGGCCGCCTTCATGGCGACGGCAGCGCTTGCTGTTGCAGGGACGGCCTTCAGCGGACATGCCGTCGGCCCGCAGCCGGTATCGGCCGCGGAAATTACGTCCGCATCAGGAAAGAGCAGCGGGCTTCTTGCAGAGCTTCCGGCCTATACCTCGGCGGCCTATACGGAGGTGAACGGCAATGTCCCGTATTTCAGCGCCTCGGAGCTTACGACGGAGGCCTTCGAGCACTACAGCAGTCTCGATGCCCTCGGGCGCTGCGGCGTTGCCTATGCGAATATCTGTAAAGAGCTCATGCCGACCGAGGAGCGCGGCAGCATCGGTGCCGTAAAGCCGAGCGGCTGGCAGATTGTAAAGTATGAGGGCATCGACGGGAATTATCTCTATAACCGCTGCCATCTGATCGGCTATCAGCTGGCCGGTGAGAATGCCAATGAAAAAAACCTGATCACCGGAACCCGCTACCTGAACGTAACGGGCATGCTGCCCTTTGAAAATGAAGTCGCGCAATATGTGAAGGCGACGGGAAATCATGTGCTGTACCGCGCGACACCGGTCTTTCAGGGCTCAGAGCTCGTCGCCCGCGGGGTGCTCTTAGAGGCCGAGTCCGTGGAGGATCAGGGAAGCGGCGTACAGTTTAATGTCTTCTGCTATAACGTGCAGCCGGGGATCACGATTGATTATACGGACGGCTCCAGCTGCCGGGCGGAGACGGTCACGACGGCGGTGTCTTCGGGACAGGAGGGCAGCGGCAGCGCAGCCGGATCCTCGGAGCAGCGTACCGGTGCGGTGGCCGGCGTCTACCGCACGGAGACGGCTGCGTCCTATATCGGGAATGCAAATTCGAAGATCTTTCACCGCAGCAGCTGTGAAAGCGTCCGCCGCATGGCAGAGAAGAACAAGGTCACCTTGTCAAGCCGTGACGAGGCCGTCCGGCAGGGATATACGGCCTGTAAGAAATGTAATCCGTAACGAATTGAATACAGAAAACAGCTATGGTAGGATAAAAAGAAAACCAGAAAGGAAACATTATGAACACAGTAGAAACCAAGAACGCACCGGCAGCGATCGGACCTTACTCCCAGGCGAAGACAGCCGGAAACCTCGTTTTCGTATCCGGTCAGATTCCGGTAGATCCGGCGACCGGCGCCGTGGCTGGTGAGCACATCGAAGAGCAGGCCGAGCAGAGCTGCAAAAACGTCGGCGCCATCCTCGAGGCGGCCGGCAGCGGCTTCGACCGTGTGCTCAAGACCACCTGCTTCCTCGCAGATATTCAGGACTTTGCGGCGTTCAATGCCGTCTACGAGAAGTACTTCAGCTCCCGCCCGGCCCGCAGCTGCGTCGCAGTGAAGGACCTTCCGAAGGGCGTTCTCTGCGAGGTGGAAGCGATCGCGGAGGTGTGACGGGCGAATCCGTATTAAATGACTGTACATAAGAAGACCCCCTCTCCGCAAGGAGAGAGGGCCTTTTTTTTCTTCGTAAAAACGTGTAGAATGTAATTATTTAGCACCGCCGCATCGATTCGAAGCAATGCAGCGATGTGGTGCTGAAAGTCACATATATAAAAACAGCAGGGCGCTTTCCGATCCCCGGAGCCGCCCGGACGGAGCAGCTATGAGAGATATGATCAGAAGAAAACGAAACAGAAAGGGCTTCACATTGGCTGAGATGTTGGTGGTGGTCGCGATCCTCATCATCCTGGCGGGCGTGAGCTTTGTTTCCGTTTCGCAATATCAGAAGAACCTTCGACTGATGGAGCTCGACGGCACCGCAAAGGAAATCTTCATTGCCGCTCAGAATCATCTGAGCCTTGCGAAGGCCTCCGGCGACCTGGACCGGTTGGGAGAGGACGAGTTGGGAACAAAGCTTAGCGCTGCACCGGCATATGCGGAGGATGACGGCAAGGGAAGTTATTATTATCTCATTCATAATGCGGTCAAGGGCACGGAAAGCTACCTTCCGGAGAAAGCAGGAGAGGTCTGCAGCCTCCTCCTTCCCTACGGCGCCGTGGATGAAACCGTGGCGGCCGGCGGAAACTATATCGTTGTCTATGAAAAGAACTCCGGCACCGTCGTTGCGGTTCTCTATTCCGGCGCGGGCAATGCCTCCTTCGGGAATCAGGCGGTGATTACGTTTGATGCGGAAGATGTTCCGCAGATTGAACAGGTATACGGCGATGCACATAAGGATGAGCGAAAGTCGTATAAAAAGGGAGATACCACGGCCATTGTCGGCTGCTATACCGGCGCGGCAAGCACGGCACCGCTTCCGGCGAAGGAGCTGAAAACGCCGACGGTTGAGGTGAAGAATGAAAATCGGCTGCATGTGATCGTAGATGATACACCATTTCATACTGATGAAGATCAGCTCACGCTGGTGATTTACGGACAGACCAGCAAAACAACGGCGAAAAAGGTACTGGATCGTTTGGACGTAAATATTTACGCGTTCACACAATATCAATTTGACGTCACCCTGGATGATATCACCGGAGACGGAAATCTTCGGTTCACAAAGCTGCTTGATGCAGATGCAAATCGAGGGTTTAAAAAAAGTAATGACTCGGAAGGAAATGACTTCATTCCGGGCGAGAATATCGAGATTTATGTGATTGCAAGCAGCAAGGACGCCCTGGCGACACCGAAGAAGTCCACCGTCTATACGGTCAGCAGTCTGTTCGGCGATCAGAACGACGGCACGACGGTATATATTAAGAATCTTCGGCATCTGGAAAACCTGGGCGGCAATATCTCTGACTTCAAGGGAAAGCTTGGGGCGAATGGCGCAGCTGCTGCGATCACTGCGGAGCAAAAAACGGACATCACCATGTTTTCCGTGAAAAATACGGGCGCAGATTCAGCAAACACAGCGGTATTTGTGGATCTCGACGGAAAGGAGCTTTCCGCTTCATATATCTACAATATGACGGCGAATGATCAGCCGCGCCATCATATCTATGCCGCTGCGGATATAGATTATCCGCTCGTTTATCACGGAAACGGCAATGAAATTAAGGAACTCAGCATCGGTGCGCAGCAGAACCATGCGGATGCCGGTATCTTCGGAAAGGTGGAAAATCCGGCAGCAGATGAAGGTGAGGGCAGCCGTCTGAATGCTTCTCTTGAAGTGAAGGACCTGATCCTTCGAAATAACAAGATTCCGTCATCATCAACTGCGCAGCCGACCAATGCCGGCATGCTGGTGGGCTCGGCCTCGGCGGATCTTACGGTAAACGGAGTCCTTGCGTACTACCATGAGGATACGTACAGCGAGGAGAAGGATTCGGCCACAGAAGTCAGTGCAAGCGGCGCGGCCGGCGGCCTCATCGGCCTGGTGAGCGGCGGAAAGCTGACAGTTACGAATTCCGCAGCAGCGGTTTATGTGGAGGGCGGCACGGCGGCCGGAGGACTGATCGGAAAGATTGAGAAGGTCCAGAGCTTTTCGACGATCACACAGAGCTATGCCGGCGGACATACGAAGGAAGGAAAGTATACGGAGGCCGGTGATGACCAACAGGGGCTCAGCGGCGCCGGACGGGTGAATGTGCAGGCTTCTGATGCCACGGGTTATGCCGGTGGTCTTCTTGGCGTGTATACAGAATCAAATCTCACGATGGATGCGGTATATTCGACGGCGTCAGCGTATGCAGCGACGGCAGCGAATTCCGGATCGCTGGTGGGAAAGGGAGTAAACAATCCAACTGTAACTGGAGCTGTTTCGGCTGTTAAAGTTGGAGGCAGTGATGCCGGCGGATATGTGATTATCAAGAAGGATAGTGACAAGAAGCCGAATTATTATGCGGTCGGTACGCATAATGGCACGGCGGCTTCGAGTGACGACATTGCTCAGGCCATACTGTCTTCCAATGCGAAGCGCCGTCAGGCGACGCCGTATGACCGGGAACTGCTGCCGAAGAATGGTAGTACTGCAGAAACGGATATGAAGAAGACGTCCTATCCGCTCTATAGTGCAGGACAGCTGGCGGGTAAGCTGAGTGTGGATTCTAAGACGAAGGACTCGGACGACAGCAAGGATCTTCCGTGGTTTATGAAGGAGCATGTCGGCGACTGGGTGGTGCCGAGCAGTACGGAGAGCAATTTCAAGGTAATTAACGGGAATAGGCTGACGGTGAGGATTTTGACAGAATCTACCAGTAACTTTGATTATGTGATCAAGGTGCATGGGGAGAGCAGTAAGCAAGATGTGTATTTCAGAATCAGGACGGAATCAGGCAACGTAAATGTGTATCGAAGCTATCCGGTTTCAAATTGGATTACTAATTACCAAAAAGACAATTTAACCGTTTTACCATACTTGTATCATGTAGAAGATTCTAAGCATATCGATTTTTATCTTGATAATATAGCCCGGAAAGACTGCCGGTTTGGATCAATTGTGCCAAGTGGTAATACTAGTTTTTTGCCGGGTGAAGACATAACTATAAACGTTACTTCTGTAAACGACAGCGAATGGAATAATATTGCCTCAAAGGAATTTGATGAAGAAAATGCTGTGCTGACGAATAGCTGTTTCGGATCCATTGAAAAAAATCCATCCGATACGGAGATGGTGAAAGACCATAATGATCAGAAAATACAAAAAATTAATGCTGCTTTTTCTACAGCACAAGCAAGTACGTGCGAGGATAAGGGCCTGATAACGGACGGAACATACTACTATGTGCAGATCGATAATTCGAGACATCTGCAGAACCTTTCGAGCTATGTTTCGGGTGGATACGGAAATGATTTTTATACTAAGCTTGCAGGAGCCATACAGACAGATGATATTTACTGGTCCGGTACATCGACGGCATATACACAAAGCTTTATAGGAGAACTTGCAGATAATAATACACTGAAGGTATATGGAGCATCTTGCCAGAATGGGTGGATGGAGAACAAATTTTGTCCTATTTCTCTGAATTCCAATAAAAACGGTTTGGCATTTACCTATTTTGGCACTAGTTGCAAAATCAGTAATTTTAATATAGAAGGTAATGGTGATGCAGGACTATTTGGAACCTTGGTGGAGAACCTATCTGTTCGAGATTTGAATGTTGAAAATGTAAACGCCAAAGGTACAAACACAGGTGTATTGGTTGGCAATACAGATAGTCATAAGATCACGATTCGCAATGTGAACCTTACAACAAGTAGTGGTGCCAATAAAGTAAATGGTACCGGTACTACCGGTGGATTTGTAGGCTCTGCCGGCGGTGAGGTTGATATTCAGAACTCCGGCATTAACGGAACCACAGAAATTACATCGACGGGTACGAATGCAGGCGGTCTGGTCGGATCGGCGTCAAATAAAGTTACGATCGATCAGGCGACATTTGATGCGCAGGTGACCGTGACGGCGGAAGCGTCGGATGCGAAAGCCGGTGGATTCATTGGAAGTACGGGGAATCAAAGCAACACTGTCGAAATTAAGAATTCCAGCATTAACCAGAAAACTACGGTTGTTGCTTCAAATGGCTATGCTGCAGGAATAGTGGCATATGCTGGTTATAGTGTTCCGATCAGCATAACGGCCGTAAAAGCAAATGGTGATTTATCGACAACCGGAAGTAAAGCTGCTGCAGGCTTTGTCGGCTTTACGCAGGGAAGTTCCCTGACAATCTCCGGCAGTGAGCTGAATCAGGCAACGGTTAGTTCAAATTCTACAGACAGTAAGGCGGCGGGTTTGGTTGCGGATGCGCAGTGTGCGGTGACGATCAACAATCAAACAAAGGTAAATGGCAAGCTGACGGTAACCGGCGATGGTTCAACGGGCGGCTTTGTTGGTGTTGCGACGAAGACAGTTAACATTGAAAATTCTGAGCTAAACACTGCAGAGGTAACGTCAAATAATGGGGAGGCCGCCGGTTTAGTGGCGAAGGCGTCCGGAGCAGTCACGATCAGCGGCATGAATTTGAATGGCAAGCTGACCGTGAGTGGAAAAAATGCGTCCGGCGGCTGCATCGGCAGCACAACCGGAAATGTCACGATTCAAAATACAAGTGTAAAGGATGCTATTGTGACATCTAAAAACAGTGCGTCCGGCGGTCTGGTAGGATATGAAAATAGCAGCACAGTGAAAGTCTCGAAGGCAAAGGTGGTCGGAGAAAACACACAGATCATCGCGGGCGGAAATGCCGGCGGATTATTTGGTGAACTCACGGCGTCCGGTGAGATGAACATTAGTGATGCAGCTGCATCGGCATATATTTACGCTTCTGGAAACAATGCCGGCGGACTTATCGGTGCGTTGAATTCCAGTGTAAATAGGGAATATAACCAGAGTACAAGTACCTATACATACAAGGCCAATCTTTCCAGGTCGTACTATGGCGGACGAACCGTAAACGGAAAATATGCCTCTAAAACGATAGGAAGCAACAAATATGATTGCAATATCTGGGGAAAACAGGCCGCAGGCGGTATCATCGGCTGGTGTGAAAAAGCGGCCGGACTGGAAATTGACAAATGCTTCAACACAGGATCGGTATATTCTGCCGAAAGAAGTACATGGGGACAAACTCCGGGTGGATTTTTCGGATCGATAACTAATGGAACCATTAAAATGAGCAGCTGTTACTCCATGGGAAAAGTGGATGGAGGAGTGAAGCTTTCAGATGGAACTGTGCTAAAGGGTGGGTTTATCGGTTCGACAACATCAAATTCAATTAATCTTATTCTCGATATAACGGATAAGAATTATTATCTCAAGGCTTTTAACGATAGCACTACGGATGTCAGAGGTATAACAAAAGATTCTGAAGGAAATATTTTTCATGAACCATCTATTGATGGAAAGTTCTATAGCATTTCTGATATTACGACGGAAGACATACAGGGCCTCGAAAATAAAGACTTGTCAAAACAGACATTCTGCTATGACGAAACATTGTCAGCCACGTATCCGTATAAAAACTGGACTAAGGATACCGACAGTGACGAGGTGACCTACTACGGTGACTGGCCGGAGGTGAATCTGGACGGCGCGTTTGTGTATTATTATCCGGGCAGCTCCAGCTCCTTTAGCAAACAAACAGGTGGTAATGTTACATTTTACCGTCATGATGGGGAGGTATTTGATGCAAATCTGACAAAAGATTCTTCAAGTACTCTAAATGAGATTCAGAAGGAGAAGTCGTTTGGTATTTTAATTGATAAAAAGGAAAAATATATAACACTGGAAAATATGTATCAATACAAAACCCAAAATACTGACGACTGGTCCGCTGTCAACAGCATAGAAGGATCCTCGGACGACACAACCGGAGGTTCAAATAAATATGCTACTCTAAGGTATTTAGGCAAAACATATTATCTGCATCGTATTACCTCTCCGAAAGCGGGATCTATCAGTCAATTATGGATTCAGCATATGGTGAGAACGGGTGACAGCTATACCTCGGACGGCACCTATAAGTGGACGAGCACTGCCACAACTATGTGGACCAAGGTTTCCTGATTACATTGGTGTCAGGCACTCGAATAAAATGACTGACCGGACACGTGTTTGTATTGTCAGCCATTGTTATCGCGGAGAAGATGAACGGATTCGTATTAT
>CAVJMS010000027.1:0-18376 GCA_963650995.1 Succinatimonas sp. CAG:777
TAAACGCTGAAGGCATCTAAGCGTGAAGCCACCCTCAAGATGAGATATCCCATCGCAAGAGTAAGACCCCTTGAAGACTACGAGGTTGATAGGGCTAAGCTGTAAGTGCTGCAAAGCATTCAGGTGATAGTTACTAATAGGTCGAGGGCTTATCCAATGTGCGCGAAGCTTTTGAGGAATCGGAAGCGGAGCGGCATCTGCAGAAGCAGGTGTGCTGGTAGGTTTGATGTTTTACGATAGAATGATTTGAGCGGTATACGGTTTTCAAGGCACGAAAAGGACTGTGAAGAGTTTTCTTCACAGTCCTTTTTTGTTATAGGAATGAGCATCGGTATTTGATAAGATGATGCCGGGACTTCAGGGTCCACATCTCATGAGATAGATCAATGGTCTGAAAGGAGATTTTATATGGCAGAGGCATTGAAGGAACGGAAGGAAATGGATCCCGCATTTCAGTGGGATTTATCGAGTCTCTATGCAAATGATGAAGCATGGGAGGAGAGTCTCGGCACGGTGGAACCGCGGCTTCAGAAGGCGGCAGGTTATCAGGGGACGCTTCATACCGAGGAAGCGATTCATTCCTTTTTTGAGGAATGCACGGCGCTGTACGGGCTTCTTTCCAATCTGTTTGCGTATGCATTTATGCGGAAGAGCGAGGATACACGGCAGGAAAAAGCGCAGAGCATGTACAGCCGTGCCTATGAAAAGTATGTGCAGGCCGGTGCGATGCTCAGCTTTTCCGACCCGGAAATCCTTTCGCTGCCGGAGGAGACACTTCAGCGCATGACAGAATCCGAAGCACTGAAGGACTATCATTATATGATGGTGAAGCTGCTTCGCCAGAAACCGCATACCTTAAGCGCAGCGGAGGAAAAGGTACTCGCGGAGCTCGGCGAGCTGATGGCTGTTCCGAAGAATGTAGCCGACAATCTGCAGGATGCAGACCTTAGCTTTTCACCGGTGCAGGACAGTGAAGGAAAAATGCATGAGCTGAGCGGCTCCAGCTTTATTCTCCTTGAAAGCGCTCCGGACCGCGTGCTCCGGGAAAATGCATTCCGAAGCTTCTATAAGAGCTATCAGGGACATATCAATACCTTTGCGGCAGCCTATACCGGACAGGTCAAGGCGGATGCGGCAGAAGCCAGGATGCGGCACTATGCATCCGCGCAGGCCATGTATACGGCACGTGAGCAGGTACCGACCGATGTATGCATGAATCTCATCGAGGCGGTGCATCAATGGATGCCGGAAATGTATCGCTATGTGAAGCTTCGGAAGAAGCTGCTGGGTGTCTCCGAGCTTCATTATTACGATCTCTATGCGCCGCTGTCCGCCGGCATTCAGCGAAGCTACAGCTATGAGGAGGCACAGGCCATGATTCTGGAGGCTGTCCGACCGCTGGGCGAAGCCTACAGAGAGACAGTGCAGCGTGGATTTTCGGAGCATTGGATCGATGTATACCCGAACAGGGGAAAGGAGGGCGGTGCGTACTCCGACAGCACCTATACCTCGAATCCGTACATTCTGACGAATTTTACGGGGACTCTGGATTCGGTGTCGACGATTGCGCATGAGATGGGGCATTCCATGCACAGCTACCTGTCGAATCATCATCAGTTGCCGCAGAATGCAGACTATACGATTTTTGTGGCGGAGGTGGCCTCTACGGTCAATGAGAATCTGCTGGCGGAGCATCTCCTTTCACAGTGCACGGATCCGAAGGAGCGGATGGCACTGCTCAATCAATACCTGGAGGGCTTCAAGGGGACGGTCTACCGTCAGACGATGTTTGCAGAATTTGAACAGAAGGCCCACGCCATGGCCGAGCGCGGAGAGGCACTGAATGCCGGCGCCCTCTGTAAGCTCTACCGGGAGCTGATCGAACTCTACTTCGGTCCGGAGCTTGTTATGGATGACGAGGTGCAGTATGAGTGGGCCCGCATTCCGCATTTCTATTCGCCGTTTTATGTCTATAAATATGCGACGAGCTATTCGGCGGCGGTGGCCATTTCCGATGCGCTGCTGAAGGAGGGTGCGCCGGCCCGGAAGCGGTATCTTGAATTCCTGTCCCTCGGCGGCTCCATGGATCCGCTGGAGGAGCTGCAGCACGCCGGTGTTGGTTTCTGTACCAGTGCCCCGGTGGAGCGGGCGCTTCAGAAATTCAGCCGGGTACTGGATGAGGCAGAGAAAATGAAGGAATGACAGTTGCATTTTCTTTATTGCACCAGATGGTAATGCTGTATGAAGCGGACGAACTGCTCAGACTTCTGTGAGATGAAGGAGCCCTTCTTCCAGATGATGCCGAAGTGGGAGTGCGCAGTCGGGACCAGCGGCAGCTGAACAAAATCCCGTGGATTCACGGCGATGGAGGAGTACAGAAAGGCGCCGCAGTCCCCGCCCCGGACAAAATTAAGCGTTGTATAAAGCTGACTGCTGTAGAGATACACGGTCGGCTTTATTTTTGCTGCATTATATTTTTCAAGAATCTGACGGTTCAGCACAGAGTCCGTATTTAGAAGGATGACGGGCTCGTCCGCCAGCATATCCATGGTCAGGCAGTCCCGGCCGGCATAGCGGTGGGAGCGGGAAATGCAGTAATTGACATGGTTTTCCATGATTTCGTGGGAGTTGTATTGCTCAAGACTCGGAAAATCCATATTGACGAAGGCGAGGTCGAGCACCTCCGCGTCGAGCAGCTTCCGGGCACGGACGCTGCCGTATTCATAGAGCTCAATCGGCGTATCATATTTTTCGTGGAAGGCGTCGATGATGCGCGGAAAGAGCACCGTGCTGATCAGCGGCGGAATGGCGATCTTCAGCGGACGCTGATGGGAGCTGATGCTGGAGAATTCCGCATAGAGGTCCCGGCTCTGCTGCAGCAGCTCATCCGCCTTCTGGTAAAAGAGATTTCCCTCCGATGTAATCGAAATACGGTTCCGCTGATGATTCAGAAGCTTCACATGCAGCTCATTTTCCAGATCCCGGATGGCCATGGAAACGGTGGGCTGGGAGACAAAAAGCTCCTCCGCAGCACGGGAAATGCTGTGATAGCGGCATACCGCACAGAAGTATTCGAGCTGGTTCAGTGTCATACAGATACCTCTTTTCTTTAGCAAGGTTCGCATTACAGCGCTTTTCGGGCGGTGCTCAACGGTCTTTCCGCCTTTTTTATGCCGGTATAGCACATTCAGTATCAAAAAAACTTATACTCATGAAGATTATATCAAATGTACATCGGACTGAAAAGAGCGCATAATACCATCAAGAGACAGGAACCGGCCGGTATCCTTCATAAGGCGAGTTGACAACGGAAGTTAACAAGCGCTTGACGAAAAAGATTTGAAAGGGAGAAAAGTATGAGTCCGGCGATAATAACACTACTATTCTTAATATTTGCAATCGTCATGTTTGTGAGCGAGAAAATCCCGCTCGGCCTGACATCCATGATCATCTGCGTTGGCCTGGTGATCACGAAGGTTCTGGATTGGAAGGAGGCCTTCTCGGGTTTTATTGACAGCAATGTCATTCTCTTCGTCGCGATGTTTGTCGTCGGCGGTGCACTGTTTGAAACCGGCATGGCCAATAAGATCGGCGGCCTGGTCACAAAATTTGCGAAGACAGAGCGCAGCCTGATCGTAGCCATCATGCTGATCGTGGGTCTGATGAGCGGTGTTCTTTCCAACACAGGAACGGCAGCGATTCTGATTCCGGTGGTGATCGGTATCGCAGCGAAGTCCGGCTTTAAGAGATCCCGGCTCCTGATGCCGCTGGTTTTTGCAGCGGCGATGGGCGGAAACCTTTCCCTCATCGGTGCACCGGGCAACATGATCGGTCAGTCGGTGCTGGAGGAGGCGACAGGACAGAGCTTCGGATTTTTCGAGTATGCCATTGTAGGTCTTCCGATTCTTCTGGTCGGCATCCTCTTTTATGCCACCATCGGCTTTAAGCTTCTTCCGAACCATGATGTACAGGAGGACGGCGGCACCTTCGATACCGAGCAGGATTTCAGCAATGTTCCGAAGTGGAAGCAGACGCTTTCTCTGGTGATCCTGGTAGCTACACTGCTCGGCATGATCTTCGAGGACAAGATCGGCATCAAGCTTTGCGTAACCGGCTCCGTCGGTGCACTGCTTCTCATCCTGACCGGCGTTATCTCTGAGAAGGATGCGATCCGTTCCATCGATATGAAGACCATTTTCCTCTTCGGCGGCACGCTTTCACTGGCATCTGCACTGAAGAGCACCGGCGCCGGCGAGATGATCGCCTCCACCGTGATGGGCATGCTGGGAGACAATCCTTCACCGCTGGTACTGACCTTCGTCGTATTCATTATCTGCTGCGTACTGACGAACTTCATGTCCAATACCGCAACAACCGCTCTGATGGCACCGATTTGTCTCGCCATCGCCCAGGGCATGGGAGCAGATCCGAGAGCCGTGCTTATGGCCTGCGTCATCGGCGGATCCTGTGCATATGCAACACCGATCGGCATGCCGGCCAACACCATGGTACTGGGTGTCGGCGGCTACAAGTTTAAGGATTATGTGATTTCCGGTCTTCCGATGATCGTCATCGCCACCATCGTCAGCATGATCCTGCTTCCGATCGCATTCCCGTTCTTCCCTTCCTGAGAAAAAGACGGGCAGAGCTTCATTCATCAACGTTTCAGCGCCGGATTTCTTTTGAGAAGCCTCGCGGCAGGCGCTGAATGCACATAAAAAAGGAGAATTATTATGGCAAACGAGGTACAGGTAAAGAAGTTAACAGATATTATTGCACAGTTTGTAGGCTTCACGGCAAAGAAGCTGCCGGATGATGTCATTGCAAAGCTCGATGAGCTCCGTCAGAAGGAGGATTCTCCGATGACAAAGGTCATCTATGACACCATGTTCCGCAATCAGGAGCTGGCCGTCAAGCTGGACCGCCCGTCCTGCCAGGACACCGGCGTTCTGCAGTTCTGGGTAAAGTGTGGTACACGCTTCCCGCTCATCGATGATCTGGAGGTGCTTCTGAAGAATGCGGTCATGCAGGCAACGGTCGACACGCCGCTTCGCCACAACTCGGTAGAGACCTTCGACGAGTACAACACCGGCAAGAATGTCGGCAAGGGCACACCGACCGTTTGGTGGGATATCGTTCCGAACTCCGATCAGTGTGAGATCTATACCTACATGGCCGGCGGCGGATGCACCCTTCCGGGCAATGCAACCGTTCTGATGCCGGGTGAGGGCTACGAGGGCGTTACCAAGTTCGTCCTTGACCGTATGACCAGCTATGGCCTCAATGCCTGCCCGCCGCTTCTGGTAGGTGTCGGCGTCGGCACATCCGTAGAGACGGCAGCATTGAACTCAAAGAAGGCCCTGATGCGTCCGGTCGGCTCCCACAGTGAGAATGAGCGTGCAGCCAAGATGGAGAAGCTCCTCGAGGACGGCATCAATGCCATCGGTCTCGGACCGCAGGGTATGGGCGGCAAGTATTCCGTTATGGGCGTAAACATTGAGAACACGGCACGTCATCCGTCGGCTATCGGCGTTGCAGTAAACGTCGGCTGCTGGAGCCACCGCCGCGGACATATCGTATTTGACAAGGATCTGAATTTCACGGTAGATACACATACCGGTTTTGAGTACAAGGAAGCCTAAGAGCTCAGGAAGGGAGATAAAATCATGTCAGTAAGAATCGAAGATGGAAAGAAGATTTTAACGACACCGGTCAGCGCAGAGGATCTGAAGGATATCCATATCGGTGATATCGTATACCTCGACGGCGACATTACCACCTGCCGCGACGTGGCACACCGCCGTGTCGTAGAGGAGGGCAGAGAGATTCCGGTGGATGTACGCAATGCAGCCATCCTTCATGCCGGCCCGATCATCCGTCCGCTGGGCGATGACAAGTATGAGATGGTATCGGTCGGACCGACCACCTCCATGCGTATGGAGAAGTTCGAGTACGAGTTCGTACAGACCACCGGTGTACGCGTGATCGTCGGAAAGGGCGGCATGAAGACCAACACCGAGCGTGCATGTAAGGACTTCGGCGCCATCCACTGCGTATTCCCGGCCGGCAATGCCGTAGTGGCAGCTACCGAGGTACAGGAAATCGTAGAGGCACAGTGGAAGGACCTCGGCATGCCGGAGACCCTCTGGCACTGTCATGTGAAGGAGTTCGGACCACTGATCGTTTCCATCGATGCATACGGCCGCAACTTCTTTGAGGAGAAGAAGGTCGAGTACAACAAGAAGAAGGATGAGCAGTATGAGCTCATTTCGAAGCAGGTCGGCTTTATTAAGTAAGTACATGGGGCCAGGCCCGGATGAAATCACTGTAACGAGACGGCGCCGCATGTGTACTGCCGGCGGCGCCGGTCCATTACATACAATCTCTTTTGAAACTTCCCCGTTCAGTAAAAGGGCTTCCGCATATGCGGAAGCCCTTTTGCATGGAGTTGTTTGGTTGTTCAGCGATGTAATCGCTGCGGAAATGTTGCATCAGCGCGTCTTCGGCTGGCTCTGCGCCTTCGTTTCGGCATTCAGCTCGGCATAGGCCTTTTTCTTCGCACCGGTCAGATAGCGGTTTTCTGTTTTTGCAGCGGATTTCTTTGCCAATGATTTCTCGAGATCTGCAAAGCTCAGCTTGGTCTTCTGTACATTCTTGTTCTTGCCTTCTGCTGCCAGAAGCTCCTGCACATCGTTGTCCTTACTGAGGACCTGAAGCAGATTGACCACGGCCTGCTTACGCAGTCTTCCGACCTCGCTGCCCTGGCCGCCGATGCTGCGTCCGTCCCGCGAATGGGAGCGGATATAAGCCTCGCAGGCTTTGTATACATCAGCCTTTCGTTCTGCCTCTGACTTCTCGATGCTTTGATCCTGCAGGGCCTGCACCGCCTCCTTGATGGCATTGAACTGCTGTGCATGCTTTCCGGTCCGGCCCCAGCTGAGCTTCCGGTCCTGAATCGCCCGGAAGCTCTCGGCCGCCTCCTCGAGACTCTGTCCGGAACCGACCGGATTACGAAGCTCATCCACGCGCTCATTTACAAACTGCTTTTCCTTCCGGAGCTTCTCTGCCAGAGAACGATGCTGATCGAGGCTCTTATGCATATCCTGATAGAATGTCAGGAGCTTCTTCTGGTCCTTCGGCGGGATGATCTCCGGATACTCTTTTGCATAATGAAGATAACGTCCGACCTTCCATAACCCGTTCCGGAGCTGCGTGATGCCGTTGTCCAGAATGTCGGCCTTTTCATTCGCTTCCTGAAGGCGCTGAAGCATGGAGTCTTCTCTGGAAGCATCCGGCTTAAGCTTTAAAAATTCCTTTACTTCCTTTCGGGCTGTCTCAATGGCCGTGATCTGCGCCGCCATCTTACGAAGCTCCTCGAGTGTCTGTGTATGCAGCTCGGGATACTCGATGTCTGCATATACAAAAGGATTTTTGTCCGCATGCTCGGATACACGCTCCGGCTGGTCATCCTTTTCGAAGGGGAGATCGATCTCGCTGCTGATATTCAGCGCATCCGGACCTTCCGGCTTTGCTTCATCCTTTTTTAAAATATAGTTTCCGTTGTCACTCAGGACGCTTTTGTCTTCCTTACCGTCTTCGGAAGAAAAATTGTTGTCCTTGTTGTCTTCCGGAGCAATAGGGCCTTCCTTATGGTCTTCCTTATTCTTTGCGATTTCGGCTTCCCGCTCATTTAAGCTTTCCTCGTTTTCCTTCAGAAGCTCCGGAAGAGATGCCTTCCAGCTCTGCTCCAGCTCCTCCCAGTTTTCCTTCGAGCTCTTTGCTTTGTCGAAGACGCCGAACACGGTTATCATCTTGTCTAATTCGTTCTTATACTTATTAAGAGCCGGGCATACGACGTTCAGTGTCTGCTGGAAGCTTGCCGTTGGGTTCTTTCTTGCATAGAGCAGAAGATCAAGATCGCTCGGGACGGCTTCCTGCACTCCCTGCGTGCCGAATACCATTCGCACCATTGGTTTCCAATATGCTAAAAGTTTTTTTAAATCCATGTGTGTGTCAGAAATCATTCAGCGCTCTGCGCTTCCGGTTTTTCGGGGATTTCTGTCCTCCTTTCTGTCGTTATGACTGCAACTGTCCTGCTGCTCTTTATGTGATACGGATAGTTTATTCCATGTATGTAGACAACTGTGGGACAAAAATGGGAATTTTTAGAAACGATGCGATATGAAACAGATCGGATTACATGAAAAAAGCCGGCTGCCTGTGCAGCCGACCTCTGTAAGTGGAGAGTACAGGACTCGAACCTGCGACCCCTTGCGTGTGATGCAAATGCTCTACCAGCTGAGCTAACCCTCCGAACAAAATTATTATAGCACCTGCAGCGTAAAAAGCAAGTTCGTATCTTAGGTTTGGCCTTTGACGTTTTTACCCTGGTATCATATAATTACTTCCATTATGATTTTAAACATTGCGAATTTAAACAAAACTTATGTAGGAAAGCCGATCCTTCGGGGCGTGACCTTCCATATCGAGGATAAGGAAAAGGCGGCGATTGTCGGGATCAACGGTTCAGGCAAGACGACGCTGATCAAGTGCATCCTGGGCGAGGAGGAGCCGGACGATTCGGACTGCGTCATTGCTCTTTCAAAGGGAAAGAAGCTCGGTTATCTGGCGCAGCAGCATGCGGACATGCCGGGGGCCGGGGAGGAGCTGCCGGCGGATCTCACGGATGCGCGTGCGCTTGCGATGAAGCGGGAAATCGATGCCTTCGGGGACGATTTTGATACGCTGTCCGGAGGCCAGAAGACGAGGAAGCGCCTCGAGGAGATTCTGCTCACGAAGCCGGATCTTCTGATTCTGGATGAGCCGACAAACCACCTCGACATCGAGTCGATCCAGTGGCTTGAGAAGGTGCTGAAGCGCTACGACGGCGCTGTTCTCCTGGTATCCCATGACCGGTATTTCCTGGATCACGTGGTGACGAAGATCATTGACCTCGACCACGGAAGGGCCCGGATGTACCGCGGAAGCTATACGGAATATGCCGAAAAGAAGCGGCAGCTTCGGGAAGCGGAGCTGAAGGCCTACTACAATCAGCAGGCGGAGCTTATGCACCAGCAGGCCGTCATTGACAAGCTGAAGCAGTTTAACCGGGAGAAGTCCATTAAGCGCGCAGAGTCCCGGGAGAAGGCATTGGCGAAGGTCGAGCGCCTGGAGAAGCCGGAGGAGCTGGACAACGAGATGCGGCTTGCATTAACGCCGCACATTCCGTCCGGAAACGATGTGCTGTCCGTGAAGGAGCTTTCGAAATCCTTTGGTGAGAAGACGCTGTTTTCCGACATTTCCTTTGAAATCAAGCGCGGAGAGCATGTCGCGGTCATCGGCGCGAACGGCACCGGCAAGACGACGCTTCTCAAGATTCTGAACGAGCAGGAGCCGGCGACGGCGGGGAGCTTCCGTCTGGGCACGAATGTACAGATCGGCTACTACGATCAGGAGCATGCCGTGCTTCATATGGAGAAAACCATCTTCGATGAGATTCAGGACGATTATCCCTATCTCAATGATACGAAGGTGCGGAATGTGCTGGCGGCCTTTCTGTTCCGCGGCGAGGATGTATACAAGCGGATCGGCGACCTGTCCGGCGGCGAGCAGGGACGGGTGTCGCTGGCGAAGCTGATGCTCAGCAATGCGAACTTTCTGATTCTCGATGAGCCGACGAACCATCTCGACATCCAGGGCCGTGAGGTGCTGGAGGATGCGATCCGAAGCTACGAGGGCACCGTATTGTACGTTTCCCACGACCGGTATTTCATCAACCGGACGGCGACCCGCATTCTGGAGCTCTTTGAGAACCGCTTCGACAATTACATCGGCGATTACGATTATTACCTCGCGAAGAAGGAGGATGTACGGAAGTACGGCGGTTCGGCTGCGGATGCCAATGCAGGCGGCCCGAAGGCACGTGCTTCCGCCGTTCCGAATCCGCCGCTTCGACAGGAGCAGAAGACCGACTGGGAGCTTCAGAAGGAATATAAGAAAAATCTTCAGAAGCTGCAGCGGGATCTTCGCGCAGCCGAGGAGGAAATTCAGAAGCTGGAGGCCCGGAATCTCGAGCTCGACGATGATTATATGAATCCGGACATTGCGGCGGATGTCGGACGTCTGATGGAGCTTCATAAGGAGCATGAAAAGAATGATGCCCGCCTTTCGGACCTCTATGAGAGCTGGGAAAGCTGCTCGGAGCAGCTAGAGGCACTGAAGCAGCAGGAGCCGTAGCGCCGCGCATGTATACATCATGTATTTAAGCGTTATACAGGATAAATGCTTTTTCCTTCGGGAAGTCCCATGCTACACTCATTCTGACAGAGAAATTGCAGGAACCCGGAGCACCGGGGGTTCGGGAAACGCTTTCATCCGCGTTTCCACCGCCGAATTTGTGCGGCATCGCAGCAAATTCCTCAGCATATGCAATGGTCACGCACCGCGATCGGGTGCGGAGCCGTTGCCGGCATATAAGAAAGTGAGGTACATATGAAGGTAGGATTTCTGGGACTCGGCATTATGGGAAAGCCGATGGCGAAGAATCTTCTGAAGGCCGGACATGAGCTGATGGTACTGGATCATCACATGTCCAATGTAGAGGAGCTGACGGCTGTCGGCGCGAAGGCCGGTGCGAACGGCCGGGAGCTCGCGGCCTTTGCAGACGTCGTGATTACAATGGTGCCGAATTCGCCGAATGTACGGGCGGCCGTTTTCGATGAGGGCGGTCTTTCGGAGGGCTTCCGGAAGGGCGAATCCGTGCTGATCGATATGTCCTCCATCGACCCGGTGGAATCGAAGAAGCTCGGAAGAGAGCTGGAGGCCCTCGGTGTGGATATGCTGGATGCGCCGGTTTCCGGCGGCGAGCCGAAGGCCATCGACGGCACGCTTTCCGTAATGGTCGGCGGCAAAAAGGAGACCTTCGACCGCTTCTATGAGCTTCTCATGACGATGGCCGCATCCGTGGTGTATGTAGGGCCGTTGGGCTCCGGCAATGTGGCGAAGCTTGCCAACCAGATGATCGTGGCCGCCAACATTGGCATCGTCGCCGAGGCGCTGACCTTCGCAAAGAAGGCGGGCACGGATCCGGAGCTCGTATATCAGGCGATCCGCGGAGGCCTCGCCGGCTCGACCGTGCTGGATGCTAAGGCGCCGATGATGCTGTCCGGCAATTACAAGCCGGGCTTCCGCATTGACCTTCATATCAAGGATCTCAGTAATGCCCTGAACGCGTCCCATGCGATCAATATGCCGGTTCCGATGACCGCTCACATGATGGAGGTCATGCAGGAGCTGAAGAATCATGATGAGGGCGCCTGCGACCATGACGATATCATTCGCTATTATGAGCGTATGACAGGTGTTTCTATTGTAAAGTAAAGTCATTATCCTCCAAACCCCGGCGGCTGCCGGGGTTTTGTCGAAATGTAAACGCTTTAATGTTTATTTTTTGTCTATTCTGCACTATGAAATAAATTTTCAAAAGTTTATTATTTAACGCATGACATTTTCCTTCTCGTGTATTAGGATGGTGAGAGAGTGATGAAAACGATCTGGAGTGCGGCTGCGCCCTGTGAAGGAGAGGCCTTCGAAGGGACGCCCGGAACGGCTGCAGCGCCATAATCGTACCAATAGGAGGGGGAGGTTTTACGATGCCAATTCATGTTCTTGAGGAAGCCAATCGCTGTCTGCAGTGCAAAAATCCGCGGTGCCGCCAGGGCTGTCCGATTCATACCAATATTCCGGAGATGATCCGCCTGTTTAAGGAAAACGAGCTGGAGACTGCGGCTGCGATGCTGTTCTCCAATAACCCGCTGTCGGTGGTCTGCTCCCTGGTCTGCGACCACAGCAAGCAGTGCGAGGGGCATTGCGTCCGCGGCATCAAGGGCGCGCCGGTGCATATCTCCTCGATTGAGAACTATATTTCCGATTCCTGCTTCGACCGCATCAAGCTGCAGATGGAAGAACCGAACGGCATGAAGGCCGCTGTGATCGGTGCCGGACCGGCCGGTCTGACCATCGCCATCCGTCTGGCGGTCAAGGGCTATAAGGTGACGATCTTTGAGGGCCGGGACAAGATCGGAGGCATCATGCGCTACGGTATTCCGGAGTTCCGTCTTCCGCACAGCATTCTGGACCGTTATTATAAGAAGCTGAAGGAGCTGGGCATCCTGATCCGCCCGAACTTCACCATCGGTGCCAATATCACGCTGCATGATCTTTTTAAGGACGGCTATCGCTCCGTCTTCATCGGAACCGGCGCATGGCGGCCGCGCCGCATGCTGATTCCGGGTGAGACCTTCGGAAATGTGCATTATGCCATCAACTATCTGAACAATCCGGAGTCTGTGGACCTCGGTCAGTCCGTCGCCATCTTCGGTGCCGGCAACTCCGCCATGGACGTAGCGCGTACCGCTGTTCGCCAGGGCGTGAAGGACGTGGTGGTCTATGTACGCCGAAACGAGGTCAATGCTTCACCGGACGAGTATGAGTTTGCGAAGCTTGACGGCGTGCAGTTCGAGTTTAATAAAACGGCCACTGCGATCAAGGACGACGGCGTCATGATCGTGGAAACCGAAGAGCAGGAGGACGGTCATATTATCATGAAGCCGGAGACCGAGTGCTTTGTTCCGTGCGATTCTGTCGTGATCGCCGTTTCCCAGGTGCCGAAGCGCCGTCTCGTAGAACATAACGAGGGACTGAAGCTGAACGACCGCGGAAACCTCGCAACCGATGCCGAGGGTGAGACTACCATGCCGGGCGTCTTTGCTTCCGGTGACGTGGTGACCGGCGCAAAGACCGTCGTGGATGCCGTAAATGTTTCGAAGATGATCGCCGACGAAATGGACAAGTACATGCAGGCCCATAAGGACGATGTCGTAGAGTGAAGAAGATAAGAAAGGACCGGAAGCCGTGGCTTCCGGTCCTTTTTTTGTATGTGCCGATCTCAGCCCTCCCGGATCAGCCGGCGGAGCCGCGCCTTTTCTTTTTCGTCTCCGAAGATGGCGTCGGCGGCATTTAAGAGAAGCTGCTGCTCCTCGCCCTTTGTCAGTGCGAGGGCCGTCTCGAGCTTCTCATATTCCTTCGGCTCCGTGGTATCGGAGACCGTCATGTTGTCCGTATTGACGGTGGCCCGAACGCCGGCCGAAAGAAGTGCCCGGATCGGATAATGCGCCATGTCCGGAAACATTTTGGTGTTGAGATTCGAGGTTGGACAGCATTCAAGCGGAATTTTCTTTTCTGCGAGCTCCTTTATAAGCGCTGCATCCTCCAGAGCCCGGACGCCGTGACCGATGCGCTGTGCACCGAAGGCGAGAGCGGCCCGGACAGAGGCCGGTCCGTCGGCTTCACCGGCATGAATCGTAAACGGAACCGAAAGCGCCCGCGCTTCGGAAAAGAGGTCAGCGAAATCTGCGGTTGGGAAGAGGGCCTCTGCACCGGCGAGATCAAGCGCGACAACGCCTCTTCCGAGGTATTCTGCGGCGAGCTGGACGGTCTCGAGGTTCGCCTCCCGGTTGTCCCGGCCACGCATCGTGCAGAGAATGAGCCCGGCATGGAGCGCGAAATCATCCTCCTCTTTGAATTCGGGCGGAAGCGACGTATCCTCCTGATAAAGCCGAAGGCCCCGGAGGGCGGCTTCGATCACCTCCCTTTGCGACAATCCCTTTTCACAATGAAGCTGTGGTGCGAAGCGGATTTCTGTATACCGGAGTCCCTGCCGCTGCTGCTCCATCAGAAGCTCATAGACCGCCGCTGCAACGGCCTCCCGGGTCTGCAGAAGCTGCAGCGGAAACTGAAAGCGCTCCAGATATTCATTGAGATCCCGGCAGTCCTCCGGCACGCTTAGCAGCGGCCGAAGCTCCGCATCGGTTTTCGACGGCATGCCCGCCTGAAGCATTAGCCTGTGAACGGTGGTATACGGCAGCGAGCCGTCCAAGTGTACATGAAGATCAATCAAAGCTTTCATCCGTTATCCTCGTTTTTTTTCTGTGGGTTGTTCCGAAGTTCTTTTCTTCCTGCTCACGGAAGCGCTGATTCTTCAGAAGATAGGAGCGGAAGGCGCCGGCTGCGTGCCGGCCGACATTCAGCACCGACAGACCGCGCTCCCGGTCACATTTGGACGGCAGCAGCGCATGGAGGAGCAGTGCCACCAGCACACCGCCGCCGGTATCCAGGATGCGGGCAATGGTATAGGGCACGACGCGTTCCTCGCCTACCGTAAACATCACCACGAAGTATACCACAGTGCCCGGCTGAATGGCAGAGTCCGCTCCCAGTGCGAGGTTCAGCATGAGCACCAGGCAGAGACCCAGAACCAGCCAGAACCAGCTGGGGATGCCGAAGGGCGGCGCGGTATATAAGGTATAAAATGGAATCACGAGAAGACCGCCCACGAAGGTTCCGATGAAGCGGTTGAAGCCGTTATGGAAGCCCTCCTCGAACTGGCTTCCCACGCCGTAGACCGCACCGATCAGTGCAAAGCAGGGATTGCGGCCCTTAAGTACATAGGTATAGATCAGCGTCGTGATCAGCACCACCAGGGCTGAACGCCAGACCCGCTCCGTGATGCGCGGCCCCTCGATCTGATGCATCATTTCCTGCTTCCGTCGGATTCGCTCCTCTTCCTGCTCCTGTTCCTGCTCGCCCTGCAGCTTCATACGTATCCCCCTTGTCTTAGTGGTGTTGAGGATTGCGTGAGCGCAAAGCGCGAAGCAATCCGGTATCCGTTGGGATATAAGACCTTTTCCCCAACGTTGTTTTATATGCCTGCGGAGCTCCGCAGGCACGTGATTTTACTATATTCGGAAGCGGACAGAGCGTCAATGCAGGCAGCGGCATGTATGAAATTTTGCACAAAAAAAGTGCAGCACGGAAGAGTTTTATCGTCATTCTTCTGCACTGCACATATCGCCTTCCGGGGATCAGAAATCCAGTTTAAGGAAGTATCCGGCCTTCTGAAGTGCCGGCCGCACGGCATTGTATACAATAACCGATACAATGAGTGACACCACAGCGTTGATGGTGGTGGCTGCAAAATTAATCTTCAGTGAAAGCTCTGCCGCCGGCTTTCCGAGGATGAGAATCTTGTACCAGTAGCCGATGACCGGATCGGCGAAGACGTTGAATGCCAGGCCGCAGATCGCTGCAATGATCGTCCAGCGAAGCACGTGTGCGCGGCTGTCGGTCTTCGTGATGCCGCCCAGCTTATGTGCCACGAAGCCGGTGATCACGCCGATCAGAAGCTTGCACAGCAGTGTCTTCGGTACCAGCGGTGCATAGACCGGATCCAGCAGGTCGCCGATGCTCATGCCGATGGCGCCGGCCAGACCGCCTAAGGGACCGCCGATCACGAAGGCGCCCAGCACGACGACCGCATTGCCGAGATGGATCGAGGTCATATCCGCGCCGACCGGAATCTTGATCTGCAGGAAGGTAAATACCACATAGGAAAGCGCCGCAAAAAGGGCTGCCAGCGCCAGCTTGTAGGTTTTCGAGTTTTTCATAATCATAGCCTCCTCAAATGTGTTCTGCAGGCCTTGCCTGTATGAGCATGGATTATAGGACACGCCTGATGGTATGATAATTACCAGTTTGCGAATATTTTATATGACCAGATGGCGATGGCGCTGCAGAGAAGAGGCATAAAGTGCATGCCTGAGGCATTGCCCTCGGCAGCAGGCACGGAAGGAGATGCAGATATAAATTGACTCTATATCTGACTCCAAGCATCAAGTATTATACAATATCCGATGCCGGTGCTATGATTTGTCCATCAGCTGAAGAACATTTTTATTACATTACAGATACAGAAATACGAGGAGAAACGATTATGTCAAAGAAGCCATATGTAGACAGAAATTACGGATTTGATACCAAGGCCATTCATGTAGGACAGGAGAACCCGGATCCGGCCACCGGCGCCAGAGCGGTTCCGATTTACCAGACCAGCGCCTTCGTGTTCAATGATGCCGACCACGCAGCTGCGCGCTTCGCATTAAAGGATGCCGGAAACATTTACGCAAGACTGACGAATCCGACCGAGGACGTCTTCGAGCAGAGAATCGCTGCCCTTGAGAACGGCGTTGCAGCTCTTGCCGTTGCCTCCGGCGCAGCCGCTGTCACCTATGCCTTCAAGGCCGTAGCCCATGCCGGCGACCATATCGTATCCGCAAAGAACATTTACGGCGGAACCTACAACTACCTGGCCCATACCTATACCGAGTTCGGCGTAACCACCACCTTCGTGGATCCGTACAACTATGAAGAGGTCGAGGCGGCCATTCAGCCGAACACAAAGGCCCTCTATGCAGAGACCCTCGGAAACCCGAACGGCGAGGTGCTTGATCTTGACAAGTGGGTAGAGATCGCCCACAAGCATGACCTCCCGCTGATCATTGACAACACCTTCGCAACGCCGGTACAGCTTCGCCCGATCGAGCACGGCGCGGACATCGTCGTTCATTCCGCAACGAAGTTCATCGGCGGACACGGCACCACCATCGGCGGCGTCATCGTGGACGGCGGCAAGTTCAACTGGAACCAGCCGGACAAGTGGCCGTGGCTTGCCACTAAGAACGAGTCCTATCACGGACTTACCTTCGCTACTGATTGTGCACCGGCGGTTATCGCGACCTACCTTCGTGCCATCGTCCTTCGGGATGAAGGCGCAACCCTCGCACCGCTGAATGCATGGATCCTTCTGCAGGGCACCGAGACCCTTTCCCTCCGGGTAGAGCGCCATACTGAGAATGCCCTGAAGGTTGTGGACTATCTCTCGAAGAACCCGCATGTGGCTTATGTTTCGCATCCGGCGGCTTCCCAGGATCCGACGCAGCAGGCACTGTATAAGAAGTATTATCCGAACGGCGGCGGCTCCATCTTCACCTTCGATATCGACGGTGACGAAGAGAAGGCCAAGGAGTTCATCGATCATCTCGAGCTCTTCTCGCTGCTTGCCAATGTCGCCGACGTGAAGTCACTGGTGGTGCATCCGGCGACCACCACCCACGCAGAGTGCAATGAAGCCGAGCTCCAGGATCAGGGCATCAAGCACAACACGATCCGTCTCTCCATCGGCATCGAGAATGCAGAGGATATCATTGCAGACCTCGACCGCGCATTCAAGGAAGTGTTTGCAGATTAACAGCTCGGCCGGGACACCATGAAGGCGGCCACCTTTCGCCAGGACTGCGCAGCCGAAAAACTTTAAAATCGGACCCTAAGCGGCAGTAGGCCCTCTGAAATCAACAGGTTTTCCTGATGAAACCCCGTCGTTTCAGAGTGTGCTGTGGAAAAATTGCTCCAACTGCCGCTAAGGGGTCCGATTTTGATTTTTCAACGGCCGCTCCGTATTCCTTCAGGCGGCAGCCTTCATAGTGCACCATCGTATTGCTCTGCAAATAATGCACTAAAAATAAACAATAGCGCAGCAGGCGCCATATTCCGAAATTCGGTTTATAATATAGGATAACTATAGCAGTGCAGTACCGAAAGGAGTATGAAATGAGAATGAACAGGCTGGAACGACGTCTGATGGCGATGCTGCTCTCCATCGTGATGGTCACGGGCAATATCCCGAGCAGCACAGCCGCATCTTATGTATTTGCGGAAGAGGGGGATACAGCTTCCGGACAGTCGGATCACCACGATATGGAAGAAGTGAAGGACAGCGGAGAAGCTGCGCAGAACCCTGAGGGGGGGCAGGACGACTCGGTAGATGACGCGGCCTCGCAGGATGCTTCTGCCGAAAAGGATGCGGAAGAGAAGTCTGATGCAGATGCATTGAAGAAGGATGCAGCAGGGACGGAAAACAAGGATGCTGCAGGCAATGCATCCGCAGAGGATGAAAGCAGTGCGGACGGCAGTGCTGAGAACATGACGTCCGAAGAGACAAGGGCATCCGGTGAAGCGTCAGAGGAAACGACCGCGCAGGATATCACGGAAGAGGAAACCTCCGAAGCCGTCGAGACCTCGAAGGAAACGACTTCGAAGGCGGATGCGGGGGATACCACGTCTGCAGATACCGGAAGCTCGAAGGAGACAACAGAACAGACTGCGGCAGAAACGACGGCACCGGAAACGGCTGCGGCAGAGACCACCGAGGCTTCGAAGTCGGAAAAGAAGACAGATGAAGCGGAGGTGACGACGGCTGCGGGCACAACTGCACAGGATACCTCTGCGGCTGCGGAAGGCACGGCAGCTGCAGAAAGTACAGCGGCTGCAGAAAGCACGGCTGCGGCCGAGAGCACAGCTATAGCGGCAGAATCCGGCATCGGCACCGGAGAAACAACGGCGGCGGAAACCACGATCGCCGAGACCACTATGCCGGAAACCACGGTACTCGAGAGCACTGCAGCGGCACGGAAGGTGAAGCTCC
>CAVJMS010000028.1:0-16364 GCA_963650995.1 Succinatimonas sp. CAG:777
TCCTCGCGGCGAGTTTTCTTCTTCCGCAGGTTGTATTCGGCATCAGTGAAAGTCAGTTGCTGCATAGGGGATACCACCTTTCTTGATACTTGCATTTTATCAAAATGGTACGTGACTTTCATCAGAAACGTTGATTAAATCAGCGTTTCCCTAGAACTTTTAGCAAGAGGTATTCTGCATTTTTTAATACAGCAACTAAGGAAATGCGTAACCGTTCAGCCGTGGCACCCCGAAGAACTGTCCTTCGATGCCAGGACTTCGAGACTGGGAAGCCATGAAGACTGCCGCCTTCATGGCTTCCCGGTTTACGACTAGAAATACATCATTGGTGGATTGAACAAAAAAAGACCCGCACCAACGCTGATGCAGGTCAATCATTTTCTGATATTCAACCGTTTAGGATCCGATTTTAGAGTTTTCCGGCTGCGCAGTCCTGACGGAGGGAACAGCCTTCATGAGCAGCGTCACTCCGCTTCCGCCATATCCGTCACAACATCAAGAAACACCCGGGCACCGGCGATCAGATCCTCTTCCTTTGTAAATTCTTTCGGATTATGGCTGATGCCGTCGACGCTCGGCACGAAAATCATCGCGGTCGGGCAGATGCGGGCCAGCATCTGCGCATCCTGACCGGCACCGGAGGTCATGCGGCGGCAGCGAATGCCGCGCGCCTTTGCATGCTTTTCGATACATCTGCAGATATCTTCATCAAACAGCACCGACTCAAAGCGGCTCAGACGTTCCGCCGTGATTTTTACGCGGTCCGTTTTTTCAAGCTCTGAAAGATAATCAGAAAGGGCCTTCTCCTCCTCACGAAGCTTCACTTCATCCGGATTCCGGACATCGACCGTGAAGACAGCCTTTGACGGAATAACGTTGATGGCATTCGGCTCAAAGGCAATGCAGCCCGTCGTGCATACCGTGCGGCTGTCCGGCATAAGACAGCGCTCACGCATATAGGTGATGACCTTTGCGGCAGCGACGCCGGCATCCCGCCGGTAGGCCGTCGGTGTCGTACCGGCATGATTCTGTATCCCTTCAATGGTGATCCTTTGCCAGCTGATGCCCTGCAGATTCTCCACGGCGCCGATGGTGAAGCCCTCCGCATCCATGATCGGCCCCTGCTCAATATGCAGCTCCACGAAGGCATACGGCTGCAGAAATCCAGGATCCACCGTACCGTCATAACCGATGCGCTGAAGCTCCTCCCCAAGCACAGTACCGTCGACACCGACGGTCGCCAGTGCATCCTCACAGCTCATGCCGCCGGCATAGACGAGAGACCCCATCATATCCGGAGAATAACGGATGCCCTCCTCATTTGTCCAGGCTGTCACCACCAGCGGACGCGCAGTCCTTTTGCCGGATTCCTTCAGGCTCTGGATGATCTCCAGCGCCGCCAGTACGCCGTAGCAGCCGTCGTACTGCCCCGCATTGATCACGGTATCAATGTGGGACCCAAGCATCAGCGGCTTTTCATTCCGATTTTCCTCCGTCTGCCAGATGCCGTGAATGTTGCCGATGCGGTCCACAATGACCTCCAGTCCGGCCTCCCGCATCCAGCGGGAAACCAGATCCCGGCCCTGCTTCTCCGTATCCGATGCACATGCGCGCGTACGATGTCCCTCTGCATCGATCCCGACCTTTCCAAGTAAAAAAAGATGCTCCAGCATGCGTTTTTCATTCATTTGAAACATAGATTCTCCTCCTTACCTTCTGCCACTGCACGGTAATGCACGGGATCGGTGTCCCCCTCCGTGCTGAAGCACAGCACAACTGCATTTTCATCGAGACCAAGCCGTTCCTTCAGCGCTGCATATTCCGGCCGGCCGGCGATCGCATGCACGAGGCCGGTCGTGACGGCTCCGCTCTCACCGGAAATCATCGGCGGATCTCCCGCCTCCGGATGTGCCAGCCGGCGCATCCCGTATTCCGAAACCGCATCCGGACACGTGACGTACCAATCCGCAAAGTCCCGGAGAATCGGCCAGGTGATCGTGCAGGGCTCCCCGCAGCTGAGCCCCGCCATGATGGTCAGCTGCTGGTTTTTTGCCTCATGCGGTGCACCGTCGCCGATACGGGCGGATTCGTAAATGCAGGCCATATGCTCCGGCTCAACCACGATGACACGCGGCCGCGGCGCCTTCCATACATTCACGAAATATCCGAGGACTCCGCCGGCCATGGCACCGACCCCCGCCTGCAGAAATACATGCGTCGGCCGAAGGCGGAGCTCCTTAAGCTGTATACAGGTCTCATATGCCATGGTGGTATAGCCCTGAATGATCCGGGACGGAATCTCCTCATATCCCGTCCAGCTGGTGTCCTGCACCAGAACCCAGCCGTGCATATCCGCCATCCGTGCCGCATAGCGCACGGTATCATCGTAGCCGGTCTCCAGGATCCGGACCTCCGCCCTCGAATTGACCTCCCGGATGGCCTGCGCCCGCAGCTCCGACGACCCGGCCGGCATGTATACATGTACGGCACAGCCAAGCTGACCGGCCGCCCATGAAAGCCCCTTTCCGTGGTTCCCGTCCGTCGCGGTGACGAATACCATCGAACGGATGGCCGCTTCACAGGCCGGGCTTTTCAGTGTTTCGAAGCTTACCTCATTTAAATCAAGGTTCAGCTTTTGACAGATCACACAGGTCAAGGCATACAGCCCGCCGAGTCCCTTGAAGGCCTTCAGGCCGAAGCGCCCGGATTCATCCTTCACCAGCATTTCCCGGATCCCCAGCTGCTTCGCCATGCCTTGAAGACGGCGAAGCGGCGTCATCTGATACCCCGGCAGCTCCCGATGAATGCGGTGGGCTGCCGCTGTGGCCTCCCCGGACAGGAAGTCCGGCTTTTTTCCCTCCCATGGGTGCTCGTTTTCTATCACAGAAATCGATCCCGTCCTGTACTCTTTCATGACATCATCCTCTGCTTGATTCGATCATTGCGAGGCATTCCGATTCATCTTGAACCGGCCGCGCTCTGTGCATTTTCATAAGCGTTTTTCGCCATTAAGTGATATCCAATATATCGGTTTTGACAATCATAGCATGCAGCTCATTAATATGCAATATATCGGTTGAAAGTTTTTCTTTTTTTTACTACACTTAAAATCACCGGAAGGATTTTTACAGAAGGAGAAAAAGAATGCCGATTCCCGCACAGCAGCACCCGGTCGTGCGCACTACCGCACGCGAGCGCGTTTTCAAAACCTTACAGGAGTGGATCATGGACGGCACACTGCTGCCCGAGGAGCGTCTGAACGACGCAGAACTTGCAAAATATTTTTCAGTTTCCCGTACGCCCGTACGGGAGGCACTGCAAATGCTGGCGGAGCAAAAGCTGGTGACGATGGTCCCGTCCAGCGGCACTTTCGTCGCGGCGATCGATCCGGAGGATATGGCTCATGTCTATGAGCTGCTCGGCATACTGCAGGCAGGTGCCATCGAGCTCGGACTTGATCGTCTGAAAGAAAGCGATCTGTCGAAGCTTCGGGAATACAATCAGGACTTTCAGCGTCTGGCCGCGCAGCATGATGCCCGCGGTACGCTGGCTGCAGACGGTGCATTCCACCGGCATATTGCGGAGCTCTCCGGCAATCCGTATCTGGTCACATATACCGATCAGCTGATGGTACAGGCGCATCGGAATGAAATCCGCTTCTTTGAAGCACATGCGCACGCGGAAGAAAGCTATGCTGCACATGCAGAGATCATCGAAGCCTTGTCTGACCGGGATGGCAGCCGCGCCTGTCAGCTCATCCGAAGAAATTGGCAGATTTCGATGGAATAAGTTCTACATAAAAAAACCTCCCTTTGGGAGGTTTTTTCTGTATCACCTTATGGAAGCACTGACGGCGTCCCCTGCGGACGGCCGCTTATTTATGGAACAGCTTCTTCGTCTGGTATTGCGGCTCACAGGTCACATGAAGACCGAGCTTCCGGAAGGTGCTCTCATCCACCTCCGAAAGAATGACAGAGCTGTGCACCTCACAGCCGCGGAGCTTCTCTAACTGCTCCATGGCGGTTTCCGCCTTCGGATCGGTGGTTGCACAGATCGTCAGTGCAATCAGCATTTCATCCAGATGAAGCCGTGGATTATGATTTCCGAGATGCTCTGTCTTCAAGTGCTGGATCGGCTCAATGATTTCCGGAGACATCAGATTTACGCTGTCGTCAATATCACCCAGTGTTTTCAGCGCATTCAGAAGCATCGCACTGACCGCACCGAGCAGCGACGAGGTTTTTCCTGTGATAATGCTGCCGTCCGGAAGCTCGATGGCCGCAGCCGGTGCACCGGTCAGCACCGCCTTCTGCCGGGCCGCTGCAATGACCGGACGTTCATAATCCGAAACCTCCGCCTTTTCCATCAGAAGCTCCAGCTTCTCAACGATGGATGCATTTCCGCTTCCCTTTCGAAGATCGCAGAGCGCCGTATAGTAGCGGCGAATGATCTCGAGCCGGGAGGCATAGTAGCAGTTCTCATCATTTTCAATGCAGTAGCCGGCCATGTTTACGCCCATATCCGTCGGCGACTTGTACGGGCTCTCACCGTAGATCCGCTGAAACATTGCCTTCAGTACCGGAAATACCTCGACGTCCCGATTATAATTGACTGCGGTTTTTCCGTAGGCCTCGAGATGATACGGATCGATCATATTGACATCATTAAGATCCGCAGTCGCCGCCTCATAGGCAAGATTCACCGGATGGGACAGCGGAATGTTCCAGATCGGGAAGGTTTCGAACTTTGCATAGCCGGCCTTGACGCCGTGGACATTCTCCTGATAGAGCTGGCTCAGGCATACCGCCATCTTTCCGGAGCCCGGGCCCGGCGCCGTCACCACCACCAGCGATCGGCTCGTTTCAATATACTCATTCCGTCCGAAGCCGTCTGCACTGATGATCAGCGGCACATTGCCGGGATATCCGGCGATCGGATAATGCCGGTAAACGCGGATGCCGAGCCCCTCCAGCTTTTTCTGGTAGGCTGCGGCACTCTCCTGTCCGTTGAAGCGCGTCAGTACGACCGATCCCACATAGAGCCCGTAGCCGCGGAAGGCATCGATGAGACGAAGCACATCCATATCGTAGGTAATGCCCAGGTCCCCCCGGACCTTGTTTTTTTCAATGTCGCCTGCATTGATCACGAGGACGATTTCGGCCTCATCCTTCAGCTCCCGCAGCATCCGGATCTTACTGTCCGGCTGAAAGCCCGGCAGCACGCGGGACGCGTGATGGTCATCAAACAGCTTGCCGCCGAATTCGAGATAAAGCTTGCCGCCGAAGGCCGCGATGCGCTCTCGGATATGCTCCGACTGCATGCGGAGGTACTGATCATTGTTGAAACCCTGCTTAAACATAGTCTGACTACTCCCTGATCTTTGTGCATCCTTGCACGGTTTATGTGATTGTACGGCCGGCCGCGCCGGCGCTCCCTGCCATTCTATCGAAGAACCGCCGGATGTCAAGCCGCGGATGCACAGGAGCATCTTCGGCAGTGCTGCAAAAATCCGGCGTGTAAAGCTCTTTCACCCGCGCTTTTCTTACGTCATCTGAACCCGAAAATCCGGGATGGCCTCACCATTGATGGGTCGGCTGAAATAATAGCCCTGTACATCATCACAGCCAAGCCTTGCGGCGAGCTCATACTGCTCCCGGGTCTCCACGCCCTCGATGCACAGCGACATATGAAGGTCATGAGCGAGATTCACGATATTCTTGATAAGATTACATTTATCCGGCCGAAGATATGCATCGGTCATCTTCTTGTCGAGCTTAATGCGGTCGGCCGGAATGTAGGTCAGATAGTTGAGCGAGGAATACCCGGTACCGAAGTCGTCAAGGGCAATGCCGATGCCCAGCGCCTGCAGCTCCGAAAACAGACGGTTGCTGGCCTCGGTATGCTGCATGTAAAGTCCCTCCGTCACCTCGAGCTCGATGAGCTCCGGCGACAGATCAGCCTTCTCAAGAAGCTCTTTTAGGAAGCTTACATAGCCCTCATCCTGAAGCTGCTTCGCCGAATAATTGATGGACACGTGCTGAAGTTCCATTCCCTTTGCCCGCCATGCAGCCATCTGCATAATGACATGCTCCGTCACAATCCGGTCAATGCGGGCAATGAGTCCGTACTGCTCCGCGATCGGAATGAAGCGGTCCGGATAGTAGGCATTGTCCTTTAAGCGGAGAAGCGCCTCATAGCCGATCACCTTGCCGGTTTTTGTAGATACCTGCGGCTGATAGAGCACCCGGAAGCCGTCCTGCTCACAGGCGTCGTTCAGCTTCTGTATAATGCTGTTCTCCTCCAGGATGCGGCTGTGCAGCCGTGCATCGAAAAAGACCGCCGTATGCTTGCCCCGGCGTTTGGCCTCCTGCAGTGCCTTGTCGGCCTCCGAAAACAGCTCCCGAAGCGGCCGCTCGGAGCCGGACGCGGAGGTAATGCCGACGCTTATGTGGGACGGCAGCTGCTCATTGCAGTAAATGAGCGGCTGGTCCATGGTGTCCCGGAGCGCCCGGTACACCTCATCCTTTTTGTTTTCGATCCGCCGCGGGAACAGAATCGAAAATTCATCTCCGCCGTAGCGCGCCGCAAAGCCGTGATATGCATCGGTCACGGTCTCTAACCGGTGCGCAATTTCCTGCAGCACATAATCTCCGGCCGCATGTCCGAAGGTGTCGTTGATCGTTTTAAAATCATCCACATCGATCAGAATCAGCGTATGATCTCCGCCCTTCTGCAGCGCCGACCGCATGTATTCGTCCGCGCAGCTCCGGTTCGGAAGCTTCGTAAGACCGTCATGGTCATACATATACTGCAGCTTATTCCTGGATAATATAAGCTCTCTGGTTTTCTGCCGGCTTTCGCGATTGGACTGAAGAAGCATGAAAATCCAGAGAAAAAGGCCGGAAAGAATCAGGCCGGCCGGCACCAGCACGGACCTGTTTTTCTGAAAATAGCTGATATCCTGATTGATCAGCTCGGTGCCCTCCGGAAGAACCGAGCTGTCCAGATGAAACTTTTTCAGCACCTGCGCATCAAAGCGGTAGGTCGTAATACTGTCGTAGCTGATCGGAATCTGCGATGCCGATTCTCCGTTTAGGATCCGGAGCACCGTTTGAGCTGCCTGCGCACCGGATGCTTCATAATCGAAATAGCTGCCGCCCGCCAGTCCGCGGCCGAGCCCGCCGATGGAGCAGCGGAACACCGGCACCGCACTGTGCTCGGCCAGGAAGGCGGCCGTATCCTCGATGCCGTAGACATTGCCCTCCGAGTCCCGGAAGGCATCGAAGTAAATTAAAATGGTATTCGGGTCCAATGCCGCCAGCTTCTCGCCAAGCTCCGTGCGGGTATATTTGGATGTATTGATGCTGTCATATGTGAAATTCGGGAAAGTCTGCGCAAGCTCCAGAAACTGCTTGTAATCGCCCTTTCCGGCTTCCGTCTGATCGTAGACCGCCAGGATGGTATCCGCCTCCGGAAGAAGCTTTACGGCCGCCCGGACCGTTCCCTCGAGATCGGTCTTCTCCACGCTGCCGGTGATATCATGGTAGTGAAGCGCGGATTTTGCACGATTAAAGTCATTGATGCACATAAATACCATCGGGCTGCCCTGAAAAAGCGTATCGCGGTAGCGAAGCCCGAAGCGAAGCGCCGCATCATCTGCAAGAATCACCGCATCGTAGGGCTCCTTGCTGCGAAGCTTATAGGAAAGACTTGTATAGAAGTTCTTCTGATTGCCGTAGGCCGGATAATTGATGGTATCCATAAACTCCTCGTCTACGGTCACCGGAAGATTCTCAAATACCTCGAGCACGCCCTTTTCCTGATCCGGCACGGTATCGAAGCTGCGGGAATAGGAGCTTAGATAAAGTACGCGTGCCTCCGAAAAGCTGTGCGGCGTCTCCGTCTGCACCTCCTCCTGCGAAGCAGAAATATAAAAATCCCGCATCACCAAAAAAAGGCCGCCCAAAATCAGTGCAACGGCCATGGTATAGAGAACGATATGAATGATCTTTTTTGAGGAACCTGTTTCGTTATAATTCATGCTGTCCTTCACCTCTTCCGACGATCGAGGTGCTCCTGCATTTTATTTTAGCTTATAAAATAGAACAACACAAGTCAGAATAAGGCGTGTCTTGTTGTGCAGATGTCACAATTTCGGGATACGCTGATTAAATCAGCATTTCCTTAGTTCTCTGCCTTCAGAAGTCCGACATTGTCCTCGTCATGCTCGGCCTCCTTCGAAAAAAGATGGGCTGTATAAATGATGTCCTCAAGTTCCGGCGCCTTCTCTATACAGCGCACATACAGAAGAAGCTGCAGCATACGGAGACTTCGATGCACGAGGCGGAGCTCAATTTCGATATCGCCGTCCAGGCAGGTATCAATGAAATAACGGTAAATGAAGTATACCGCCAGTCGGGTGAACCATGGGTCAAGCTTCCGGCGATGCTCCGACAAAAAGACAGCGATCCGTTCATCTGCATGGTCCAGATCACAGGCCTGCAGCACGCGGTCCCATTCCGGACGGAGGGAATCAAACTGCTGCATGCGTCTAAGCAGCGCCGCCGCATTTTCCCGGAGATACGCGCGTTTTTGATCTGCATCTAGAGGTCGAAGGCCCTGGGCTTCGGAGACGAGGGCCCGCACTGCCGTAAGCTTCTCCTCAAAGGACCCGGTCCCCTCCTGCAGGATGGCAATGCAGCGGTTCCGAAGTGCCAGCACCTCCACCAGGGTTTCCTGCTCTTCTTCTGTCAGCTCTTCTCCGGGGATCTCATTTTCAGCACGGACATAGGTGATCGGCGCAGGCTCCGTAAAGAAAATGCGGCTGAGCTCCATGCAGCTCAGGCTAAGGTCGATCTGCTCATAGCTTCCGATCGCCATGTAGTAGCGCGGATACTCGGTACAGGTCTGACAGAGGCTCTCTTCCCCAAGCTCAATGTAAAGGTCGCACAGAAGGTCCTTCCGAAGAAACGGGCAATTACCCTCCGCGGTCAGCGGAAAGCAGCTGCCGTCCGCATCCTTCCGGAGGCTGGCCCGCAGCCGGTCTCCGAAGGGACCGGAAATCGAACGGTAATAGGCATCGGAATCTTCATCCACATCCACCTCCCAGCCGGCACAGCAGGTATCCGGGCAGCGTCCGCCGATGCAGCGGAATTTTTCATAATAGGATGGATATTCCAGAATCATACGTTCTCCTTTCGCGGGCAGCCGGCCAGCAGATTCCGTACCGCCGCACGATAGCGAAGGATGCTGTCGGCCTTCCGTATGTCCTTCATAAAGCGTTCGCTGCCCTCAAAGGACTGTCCAAGCCAGCTCCAGAATTCCTTCATCTTAAACAGTGTATTTCGTTCGCTCTGCATTTCCCGCTGATAGTTCTGAAGAAGCTCCTCATGGAAGGTCTTCAGCTCCTCAATCGAAGCCGGCGGTCCGCCCTGAATTTCACGCACCAGAGCCGGATTTTTAAGAAGACCCCGGCCGATCATGACAGTATCCACCGACGGAAACAGGGATGTGATGCGCTGATAGTCCGCTGTCGTGCAGATATCACCGTTATATCCCAGCGGATGCTTTGACCCCTGCACAAAATCCCGAAAGACCTCGAGATGCACCTCACTCCGGTACATTTCCTTCTGTACTCTCGGATGCACGATCAGCTTCTTCAGCGGATAGCGATTGTAAATTTTCAGCAGCTCCTCCGCTTCTTCCGGTGACCAGGCACCGATACGTGTTTTGACTGAAAGCGCGGGGCCCTGCCCCGGACCGAAGCTCCGGCGCTCCAGGAGCTCGAAGACCGATTCCAGAAACGCATCCAGCCGGTCCGGATCTCTGAGAAGGCCGGCGCCCTTCCCCTTGGCCACCACGGTACCGCTCGGACAGCCGGCATTGAGATTCACCTCTGTATAGCCGAGCTCCGCCATCTGCAGCATGGCCCATACCAGCATTTCCGGATCATTGGTGATGATCTGCGGCACCACGGAAAGGCCCTCGTTGTTCTCCGGTGCCACGTCCCGTTCTTCACGATGTGTAAACTGAAAGCTGTCATTGGCAGAGAGAAACGGCGTATAGTAGCGATCGATGCCGGAAAAGCTGTGCTGAAAGGCATTTCGGAAGCAATAGCCGGTCACGCCTTCCATCGGTGCAAAATAAAACTTCATAAAAACTCCCGTATCCTCCGGTCCTCACGGAGCAGCTGCCGTGTCGTCTTCTTCCGGCACCGCGATGCTGCCTTCGATCGACTCGGATCGATCGCTCTCCGACAGCTCCGCAATCTCGGTCTGAGCGGCAGAGCTGCTCCCTTCGGTCTCGTCGTCCGGCATGCCGGAGAGCACATACCACAGCGCGCCCAAGAGCAGCAGCTGCCCGATCAGGGATACAATGATTATTTTGTAAATACTTTTATAATATTGCTGTAAATTCTTATATGGCTTCAGCATCGCTTTATCAGAAGTTGGAAATCGAGGCCTCATTCGGCACAATCATCATGTAGCAGCCATCATGGCAGAGTGCAAGGAGCTTCAGCATATCGGCATCCTCTACCGAAACACAGCCGGCCGAACCCCATTCTGCCGGATTCTTGCAGTGCAGGAAGATGGCAGAGCCGCGCTTATAGACCACCGGATCCTGATTAAAGCCGATCGCCATGGCATATTTATAGCAGATCGTATAGTCGCTCAGATGCTCTCCGCTGATCGGCGCCGCACTCTCCACCCAGGTATTGTAGGTCGCCTCCTCGCCGGACCAGTAGGAATTCGGCGTGACATCCCGCCAGGTCATGGAGGTGCCCGGGTTCTGATTTACACCGAAGGCAAAAAGAATCGGAAAGGAACCGATCGGTGTCGTCTGATCTCCCTCCTGCCGCAGGTTCCATGCCTTCAGCCCCTTGCGTCCGTAACCGCAATAAGTGTCCATCGCCTTTGACCAGGATCCGTCCGCCTGCCGGTTATAGAGGCTTAGATTATGATCCACCACCAATATGATCTGGTCGGTCAGCTGCGCAGTGAGGGTATTTGCAAGCAGGGCGGCCTTCGTATCGGAGGTATGCTCTGTACCGGCCGCAGCGGACGTCACCGCCGTATCGGCCGTTGGCGCGGGAACGGTATCCGCCGTTACGACCGCCGGCGCCGTATCTATGGTACCGGCCGCCATGGCGGTCCCTGTACCGCACAGCAGAAGTCCGCTCATCAACAGCGCTGTCGTCAGAATCCTGTATTTTTTCATAATTATCCTTTCCGGCTTAATCATAGTCCACCTTCATCAGGCAGAGCCCTTTGGCCTCCATCGTCACACCCGCCTTCCGCCGGTCCCGGGCCTCGATGGCCTCCCGGACCGATTCCGGAGAACGCTTGCCGAAACCCACCTCCAGCAGCGTACCGGTCATGATGCGGATCTGGTTCTGCAGAAAGCCGGTGCCGTGAAAATAAAAGCGAATATACGGGCCGTTTTCCGTAATGTCAATCACATCAATCTTCCGCACCGTCGATTTTTTCATATGACTGTTTCCGCAGAAGCATTTGAAGTCGTGCTCCCCGATGATATATTCCGCTGCCTGCCGCATGCGCTCCGGATCCGGACGGCTCTGCAGCACCGATACATACTTCCGTTCAAATACCGGCTTCTGCTCACTGTACCAGCAGCTGTAGCGGTAGGTCTTGCCGGAGGCCTTGAAGCGGCTGTGGAAGCGGTCCGCGCAGAGCTTCAGCTCATTGATGCTGATATCCTCCGGCAGATACTGATTCATATAGCTACGGATCTCATCCTCTGTTTTTTCGGTATCAAGAAGGACATTGGCAGTCATGGCACGGGCATGCACGCCGGCATCGGTGCGGCCGGCGCCGATGACCGTGACCGGAAAGCTCGCATAATCCTTCACCGTATAAGCTTCACCATAGAGCATACGGGTCAGCACCTGTTCGAGCTTGCCCTGAATGGTCAGCTCCGTCCCCGGCTGATGCTCCCAGCCGAAATAACGGGAGCCGTCGTAGCTCAGAATCATTTTATAATTTTTCGTCATGACATACTCCGATCCGGAAAAGACGGCCTCCGTATGATGCAGCTGCAGGCGGCATTTCCGAACGCTGTTCTTCCGGTATGACCAAAAAGAGCTTCGGGTAAACCCGAAGCTCTCTCAATCTTCTCTCTAAAGAACCTAGGATTAGTTCTTCTGTGCAGCTGCCTGCTGAGCAGCAACCTCTGCAGCGAAATCCTCGCTCTTCTTCTCAAGGCCCTCACCGGTCTCGTAACGAACGAAGGTTACGAGCTGGATCTTTGCGCCCTGTGCCTTGGCAACAGAGTCAACATACTGCTGAACGCTCTGCTTGCCGTCCTCTGCTCTTACATAGGTCTGGTCTACCAGGCAGATCTCCTTCAGCTCCTTGTTGAGACGTCCCTGTACCATGCCGTTCAGAACCTTCTCCGGTGCATTCGGCTTCTCATTCTTTGCAGCCTCTGTGAGAATCTCGGTCTCATGTGCAAGATACTCCTGATCAACCTCGGCACGTGTAGTGTACTTCGGGTTCAGTGCTGCGATCTGCATTGCGATGTTCTTTGCCATCTCTGCAACAGCATCGTTCACAACATCGGATTTCACCTGAAGAAGAACGCCGATACGGCCGCCGGCATGGATATAGCTCTGTACAAGACCCTCATTCTCAGAAAGCTTCTGAAAACGACGGATATGCATGTTCTCACCGATGATGGAGATCTCCTCGGAAAGCTGCTCTGCAACGGTTCTGGACGGATCCAGTGCCCACTTCTCTGCAAGGAAGCTGTCGATATCTGCTGCCTCGGTGGTAAGTGCCTGATCACAAACCTGATCTACATAGGTCTGGAACTTCGCGTTCTTTGCTACGAAATCCGTCTCTGCGTTTACCTCAACTACGACACCGGTATGAAGATCTGCTGCAACCTTTGCGAAGGAAACACCCTCTGCAGCGATTCTGCCGGCCTTCTTCTCTGCACCTGCAAGGCCCTGCTCTCTCAGGAACTCTACAGCCTTGTCCATATCACCATCGGTAGCGGCCAGCGCCTTCTTGCATGCCATCATGCCTGCACCGGTAACGTCTCTTAATTCCTTAACCTGAGCTGCTGTAATTGCCATCTCTGTATCCTCCTGTATCCGTAAAAGCTTACGCCTCAGCTACAACAGATGCATCCTCTGCGGTTGCAGCTGCAGCTTCTTCCTCAGTCATGTCGCCCTGCTTTGCCTCGATCACTGCATCTGCCATCTTGCCGACGATCAGCTTGATTGCACGGATTGCATCATCGTTTCCAGGGATTACATAATCAAGCTCCTCCGGATCAGCATTTGTATCTGCAATACCGAAAAGAGTAATGCCGAGGGTATGTGCTTCCTTCACACAGATCTTCTCCTTCTTCGGATCAACTACGAAGATTGCATCCGGAATCTGCTTCATATCCTTGATGCCGCCGATGTTGGCCTCAAGCTTCTCCCACTCCTTCTTCAGAAGAGCAACCTCCTTCTTCGGAAGAACATCGAAAGTGCCGTCCTCGGACATCTTCTCGATCTGCTTCAGACGCTCGATACGGGTCTCGATGGTCTTGAAGTTGGTCAGCATACCGCCGAGCCATCTCTCATTTACATAGAACTCGCCGCAGCGAAGAGCCTCGGCCTTTACAGCATCCTGTGCCTGCTTCTTCGTACCTACGAAAAGAACTGTGCCGCCGTCCTGTACAAGCTTCACCATCGCATTGTATGCGTCATCTACCATCTTTACGGTCTGCTGAAGATCGATGATGTGGATGCCGTTGCGCTGTGTGTAGATATACGGAGCCATCTTCGGGTTCCATCTTCTGGTCTGATGACCAAAGTGTACGCCGGCCTCAAGAAGCTGCTTCATTCCAATTGCACTCATTTCAATACCTCCTGGTTGTGTCTTCCATTTCACCGTGTGTGCTTACCGACCTTCGCCCAAATCGCGGGTACCCTTCGGTGTTCGATGAAATGTGTGTTTTCTGTACTTCTGTAAAAGAAGCCGCGCCTGCAAAAGACGCGACCACTACTATACCATATACCAAAAAGTGCTGTCAACCGTTCTTTTCACCGGCTTCTGCATCCTTCGGCTTGTTCCAGGTCATATAACTGCAGTCCGGATAGCGGGAGCAGCTGTAGAAAATACGGCCCTTCTTCGAGCGGCGCTTCACGCACTCTGCGCCGCAGTCCGGGCAGATGAAGCCGGCATACTCCACGTACGGCTTCGTATTACGGCATTCCGGAAAGCCCGGGCAGGCAAGGAACTTGCCGTGCGGTCCGTATTTAATGACCATGCGCCGGCCGCATTTATCGCAGAGAACATCCGTTTCCTCGTCACGAATGGTAATCTTTTCAACCTCCGCCTGGGCCTTCTGCACGGCCTCCTCAAGATCCGGATAGAAGTTTTCCACGATGGTCTTCCATCTGGTCTGTCCGGCGGCCACGCTGTCGAGAAGCGATTCCATATTGGCGGTGAAGGCGGTATCAATGATGGTCGGAAAATTCTTCTGCATCATATCATCCACGGCCTGACCGAGCTCTGTAACGAAGAGATTCTTTTTCTCCTTCGCAATATAGCGGCGCGTCAGCAATGTTCCGATGGTCGGTGCATAGGTGGACGGACGTCCGATGCCGTCCTCCTCCAGGGCCTTTACAAGCGACGCTTCCGTATAATGGGCCGGCGGCTGCGTAAAATGCTGCTCCTTCTGAAAATGATCCAGCGGCAGGACGGCGCCGACCGAAAGCTCCGGCAGCGATACATCCTTCTCTGCCTTGTCCTCTTCGGTCCTATATACCGACAGGAAGCCGTCAAAGCGGAGCTTCGAGCCGTTCAGGGTGAATAAATATTCACCTGCCTGCAGCCGGATGGCTTCCGTGCTGTAAACCGCCGCAGACATACGGCTGGCCAGGAAGCGCTTGTAAATCAGCTGATACAGACGGAATTCATCCCGCGGAAGCTTCGTTTTTGCCTCCTCCGGACTGAGCTCGAGACTGGTCGGCCGGATCGCCTCATGCGCATCCTGGATTTTAACCTCTGCGTTTTCCTTCTTTGTAGCAGCTGTACCGTCCTTCAGATAGGTCTCCCCGTAGTGTGCGGCGATAAACTCCCGGGCGGCGGCATCCGCTTCCTCCGCAATACGTGTGCTGTCGGTACGAAGATACGTAATGAAGCCGTCCTCATACAGGGTCTGTGCCAGCTTCATGGTCTTGCTGGTGGCAAAACCGAGCGCTTTTGCAGCCTCCTGCTGCATCGTAGAGGTTGTAAACGGAAGCGGTGCCCGCTTTTTCCGTTCCGATTTCCGGATATCCGCCACTGTAAAGTCTGTATCCGAAAGCGCCTCCAGCACCTGCTCCACCTCGGCCTCCGAGTGAAGCGCCTGCTTTTTATCCTGTCCGTAAAAGGCGGCTGTCAGCTTTTTCTTTCCGTGCAGCAGCACGGCATCCAACGACCAGTACTCCTCCGGCACGAAGGCCGCAATTTCAGCTTCACGCCGACAGATCATGCTGAGCGCTACGGACTGCACACGGCCGGCCGACAGGCCCTTCCGGATTTTCTTCCATAATAATGGGCTGATGGTATAGCCCACCAGACGGTCGATGACACGCCGGGCCTGCTGCGCATCCACAAGATCCATATCGATATCCCGCGGATTCTTCAGTGCATTCTTTACAGCATTCTTCGTGATTTCATTAAAGGTGATCCGAGTGATCTTCGAACGGTTCTTCTCGTCCTTATCCAGCTCATTCTTCAGATGCCAGCTGATGGCCTCTCCTTCGCGATCCGGGTCGGTTGCAAGATAGATGCGGTCTGCCTTGCGGGCTTCCTTTTTAAGCTTCGCCAGCAGCTCGCCCTTGCCGCGGATCGTGATATATTTCGGCTCGTAATCATGCTCCACATCCACGCCGAGCGAGCTTTTCGGCATATCGATGAGATGACCCATCGTCGCATCCACTGTATATTGCTTGCCCAGAAATTTCTTAATCGTCTTCACCTTCGCCGGAGACTCTACGATGATGAGATTGTTTGTATTTGCCATGCCCTGACCCTTCGAGGCGGCAGCTCCGCCGGAGAACAGGTCTCCCGTGAATGTGCCGCTGTATTTTATTTGTTGCTGTCCGTACATCCCGGACAGGGGTAAATCTCAGACACTATACAACACTCTTTTTTGTTTTGCAAGCCATCCGCCGGCGGCTGTAGATCTTGAAATGCACAGGATGACCGTTTGCCTGCATCCATAAAGGCGTACATCGGCCTTCCTTAAGGGCTTAGGGAAACGCTGATTAAAGCGTTTCCCTCGCCGGATTTGCGCTGCAGCGCAGCAAATTCCTTTGCAAATCCGTGCGATCCGCCGGAGGCGCTAAGGAACTGCTGATT
>CAVJMS010000029.1:0-11776 GCA_963650995.1 Succinatimonas sp. CAG:777
CTACTGCCGCTTAGGGTTCGATTTTAGAGTTTTCCGGCTGCGCAGTCCTGACTGATGGCGGCGTCTTTCATGGCTTTCCGATCTGGAAGCTCCGGCCTCGAAGGAACGTCCTCTCGGGTGCCCCGGCTTTTCAATCTGCGCCTTTCGATGTACAATAAAAGATAACTGTTTAGGGAGACGTTGATTAAAGCGTTTCCTCCGCCGGACAACGATAGAAATCTGCGGGGAGGTAGGGATGAAAAAATTAAAAAACAGTCAGGGGATGGCGGATCCGCGTCTTCTGAGAGCCGGAGGGGTCGCGCTGGCCGTGCTGCTTCTGGGTACGGCAGCCGTGCTGGTGGTGAAGGATCAAAAGAGTCAGTCGGCCTATCAGGAGTGGGCGCGGTCCGAGAATCAGAAGGTATTTGATGCATCCACGCAGCAGCGGCTGTCGGATCAGCAGCTCCGCTCCCTCGACCGCCAGCTGAACGACAGCTTCTACGAGCGCCTGCAGGATCAGCTGCCGGTCCGGATTCTGGTGCTCGGCGAGAGCTTCACCGGTACGAACGGCGTATCCTCCGCGAAATCCTGGGCCCAGCTTCTGAAGACACAGCTTTCTGTGCAATACGGTGTGACCGTGGAGCTCACCGACCTCACCCTTCCGGCGGGCAATGCCGGCTTCGGGACCTGGGCGGAGCTCATGAAGCAGCCGGACGGCGCTGCACGGTCGATGCTGTCGGAGATGCTCGCAAATGGTACCGCTGTGCAGTCCGAGGACGGCACCATCGCACCGGAGGGCTGGGACAACACAAAATCCCATGCCCTTCGAAAGAACGAATATGATCTCGCGATTTTGAGCCTCGGCACGAACGACGACCCGGCGGAATTTTCGATCTGGTATGAGGCCGTGCTGCGGGCCCTTCGGACGAAGTACCGGCAGTGCTCGGTGATTGCACTGCTTTCTTCGCAGGCCGTCACCGCGCCGGAGCTTGGCTGTGCCGATGAAAACGAAGAAGCGCTCCGGAATCTAGCCTCCCGATACCATGCCGATGTACTGGATCTCGGCGCCATGCTGAAGGAGAAGGACAGCGACTCCGGGACCACCGGCATTTCCGAAGCCGTTCAGAAAAAGTATACCGCTGACGGAGTGTATCTTAATGCCGCTGGTCATACCCTTCTTGCCGAAACGCTGGAGAACCTGATCGAAGAGAAGACAGCAAAGAGCGAGCGTTATACCGCCGGAGAGATCCGTCCGTCCGATGCATCGGTGGAGGCCCTCGACGAGTTTCATTTCGTATCTTCCGACGCGCTTCAGCGTCTTGACGACTATACCTATGTGCTCGGAAAAAATCAGATGCGAAGCAGCACGGAAGACAGCACCGGAGGCATCCTTCGCAACGGCCGTGATGAGGACAGCTGCCGCGGCATCGTCGGCGTCGATTATACGCTGGTATCCGGGGACAATGATCTCTATATCGCCACAGGAGACGGCACGCATCCCTTCGGACGCCGCACCGTGAAGCGGGAGGAGAAGGACAGCCTTCACTCGATCGCCGTGCTGAATGACGGCTTCGATGCCGACCGGGACGGAAATCTCATCATCAGCTTCGGCACGAAGGCCCAGGCCGACGGACTGCACGGACTGATCTTCGGCGGCGAGGTAACGCTCCCGGAGACGTTCGATGATTTCGAGGCCGTCGCCTACGTCGGACCGACGGACGGAAATAAAAACCGTCTGTCCCTCGATGACGACGGAAAAATCATAACGAAGGAAAGCACCGCCGAGACCGGAAAGAGCAGTGAAACCACCGCATCCGAAAGATCAGAGAATATAAGCGAAGGCACTCCGAATACAGAAAGCACCGAAGTAAGTGAAACCGAAACGGCTGCAGCGGAGGAGAGCACTGCACCGGAAAGCCCCGACGTCCGGACCGATACCGAAGGCACGGCATCCATCGGCACAGAAAAGGAAGCCGCGGCAGCCGAGCGCAGCGCCGGACAGAGCACGGAAGAAACGCTTCCGAGGATGGACGCCGGGGACGCAGGGACCCCGACACCGATGGAGAACACGAGAACCACGGAGGCCGCAGAGACCGCTGCCGCTGAAACCATGGCGTCCACCGCAGAAACCGCTGCGGCTGATGCGGTTCTGATCCTGCAGAACGACGAGAAAGGGACATCCGAGAAATGATGACACATAAAAAAGAAGAAAATAAGAAGGAGACCGAGCGGCGCCGCCGGCAGCGGCCGATGCAGTGCTTCATCGGCATCGTGCTCTGCATCGCGGCGGTCGGCGGTGCCTGGCTCTTCAGTCAGTACCGTATCCGCAAGGCCACGGAGGCGGCCAATGCCTCCGCCGTCTACGGCCGGAGCAGCGCGGAAGACATTGCCGCCGCCAATGAGCAGCTCGCGGCCGCCGGCTTTAAGCTTGATGAAAACGGCCAGCTCGGCCTCGAAAACGCCAGCATTGACATGGACGCCGTGAATGCCGTCATCGCCTCTCGGGAGGCCTCGCAGGATCTGGTGGACATCCGCTGCACGAAGGATGCGGACGGCAATGTCAGCTATACCGTGAACGGAGAGGCCACCGAACGCCCGCATCTCTTTAACCTCAGTGAGTTCAATTACAACGGCATTCATTATAAGAAGAATACCGCCGTCAAGGCTTGGCTCATCCTCGGCGTCGACAACAAGGGCTCCCTCCAGATTGACCGGGACATCTCGGAGATCGGTCTTTCGGATGGTATTTTCCTCGTTGCCGAGAATACCGCAAAGAACAGCATCCATATCCTTCAGGTGCCTCGGGATACCATGACCGAGATCACCATGACCGATGCGAATTCAAACCCCGTCGGCACGAAGATCGACCACCTGACCGCCGCCTGGATGTACGGCGACAACCATGAGAAATCCGGAACCTATGCCGTGAAGGCCGTCTCCGGCGTTTTCGGCGGACTTCCCATCGACGGTTACATGGCCGGCTCCATCGACATCATCAATGAATTAAATGACTATGTCGGCGGAGTAGAGGTCACCATCGAGCAGGACTACCTGACCGCTGCCGATCCCGCCTTCGTGCAGGGACAGACCGTGAAGCTGCAGGGCAATCAGGCCGAGAAGTTCGTACGCTACCGCGATACCAAAACAGACTTCACCGCCATGACCCGCATGGACCGCCAGCGCCAGTATGCCATCGCCTTCGAAAAAGCCGTCATCGCCATGCAGAAAAAGAACAGCAAGGCCATCTCCGGCATGTTCGACCTCATCGAGGACAACATCCAGACCAACATGGACCGCACGAACTACTTAAAGATCGCCATGGATGCCGTCCTGAAGGACGAACCCCTGTCCGATGCCGATTTCTCCATCTATAACGGCACCAGCATCAACAACGAAGACGCCCGCCTCGACGAATTCTGGCCCGATTACTCGGACGTCGACCGCCTGACCCTCCAGTACTTCTTCCGCGAGGCGTGATCCTTTCCCCCGCCGGAGGCCTCCGTAAACATTAAACCCGACACCTCGAAGGACCTCCGGCCATCGTGTTTGCCGGATTTTGCGCATCGGGGGGGGGTTGACAAGACCCGCCAAGATGCATATTATGAAGGATGACAAGCCCTCGTAACCTATTGTGCGGGTGTTTCGTGGCTTGCACCATATTTCAAATGGAGGTATACACACATGAAACTGAAAAAGTATGCAGCACTTGCGATGGTTGCCTGCCTTTCAGCTGCAACCTGCTCTGTAGGTCTTGCGAACAGCTCAAGAACCAATGACAGAGACTCCAGCAGCTCATCCAGCAGCTCCAGCTCGTCAAGCTCAAGCTCAACTTCAACTTCGACCTCAACCACCACAAATGCCGATGGCTCCACCACAACCGCGAGCACATCCACATCTGCCGATGGTTCCACCACCACAACCGCTACCACGACGGCGACCGACGGTTCTGTAACCACATCGACCTCGACGACCGCAGCCGACGGCACGAAGACCGAGACCGCTGTGACGACTGCAGCCGATGGTACGAAGACCGAGACATCCGTTTCAACAGCGAAGGATGGTTCTGTAACTACCAGCACAGCAACGACCGCTGCCGATGGTTCTAAGGTAGAGAACACCGTAACCGCTGCAGCCGATGGTTCCACCACCGCTACAACAGCTACCACCGCAGCTGACGGTACGAAGACCGCTGTTACCGAGGTAACCGCAGCCGACGGTACGAAGTCCACCGCAGTTTCCACGACCTCTGCAGACGGCTCTGTAACGAAGACCGAGATCGCAAAGTCCGATGGAACGAAGGTAGAGGCTACAACTACCACGACGGCAACCGGCGGCTCCATGACCGTTTCTACGGTTAAGACCGCAAGCGGCGCAGAGGTGAAGGTTCAGTCCGCAACCGAGACCGTAAACGGCATGACCGTAACCATCCGTCAGAACGCTGTAACCAAGAACGCACAGGCTGTACAGGGCGTACAGACCGCACCGGTAGCGATCCTCAGCGACGGCAATATCACTGTCGGCTACTTCATGGCCGCAGACGGTCAGCCGCTTGCAACCGGAAAGACCGAGGTTTACCAGTCCTTCGATGAGAACGGTAACCTTGTTCAGCGTTATGTAGACGCAAACGGCTTCTTCCTGACCGGTGTTCAGGTGATCAACGGTGTAACCGTAACCCTGAACGACGAGGGCGTTGTAATCGGTTAATTGTTTGAACGCATACCGCTGTCTCGAGCAGTGACGCAGGGTGCGCGCACAAGAATCCCTGCGTCGTAGGTATATGTATGAAAGCCGATCACAGGCAGCAGACATCATGCTTTATCCTTGTCTGCTGCCTTTTCATGGGCAATGGAAGTTTGCATAGGCTGACCAAAGTGCAGATCTAGGATGCGCCGGAATCGCTGCTCGGCCGGCTTCGTGCTCTGATACAGCCCCCGGGAAGCCTGAGGGCTATAGCATAACACGAAAAGGAGTCTGCGATGTTTGATATCCACTCCCATATCATATACCATATCGACGACGGAAGCCGCGACCTCGAGGAGTCGGTGGAGCTGATCCGGAGGGATCAGGCAGAGGGCGCCTGCAGCATCATCGCGACGCCGCATTATTCCGTACAGTGCCCGACGGATCCGGAGCGGATCCGGAAAAAGCTCCGTACCATCCGGGAAGCCTGGGCCGCCCGGGAGCTTTCGGGAGAAGAAGCGGAGATGGCGCTCTATACCGGAAACGAGGTGCTGTATTTTGACAGCATGGCGGAGCGCCTTCGCTCCGGAGAGATCCTGACGCTCGCCGACAGTCATTATACGCTGATCGAGTTTTATCCCGACGAGAGCTATCAGGTCATCCTTCGGGCCGTCCGGAACCTCCGGAATGCCGGCTACCGGCCGGTCATCGCCCATGCAGAGCGCTTCCGCGGCCTGCAGGAGCACGGTCTCCGGGAGGTGCGGTCCCTCGGCGCCTATATACAGCTGTCCACGGAGCCCCTGTCGCATCACGGCCTCGCGGGCTGGATGGACCGGGAGACACGCTTCATAGAGAGGGCGCTGAAAAACGGGGAGGCCGACTTCCTCGGCACCGACATGCACCGCACGGATCACCGGCCGCCGGTCCTTCGGGATGCCGTCCGCTGGGTGAGAAAGCATCTTCCGGAGGAGCAGGCACAGCGTATATTAGAAGGAAATGCCGCATATATCATAAAAGATCAAGAAATAGGAGAGTAAGTACATGCCAGAGAACAAGAAGAACCTGCAGCCGGCCAATATGATCGCGCTCACCGCCGGCAAGGCCGCACCGCTTCAGGACGATGAGGAGGTCATTGACCTTGCCCAGCTCCTGTTTGAGCTTCGGAAGCATATCGTCATGCTGGTCCTGGTGACCATTTTAGGCGGCGCCCTCGGCTTCGGCGTCTCCCGTTTCGTCCTGACACCGACCTATACCAGCACCTCCATGATCTATGTCATGAGTAAGGAAACGACCCTCACGAGCCTTGCGGATCTGCAGATCGGCTCCCAGCTCACCGAGGACTATAAGGTCCTGATCACCTCCCGTACCGTCATGGAGGATGTGATCCAGAAGCTGGGGCTTGACATGGATTACCTCGAGCTCCGCGGCAAGGTGACGCTCGATAACCCGAGCAATACCCGTATCCTCAACATTTCCGTTCTGGATACCGATCCGCAGCGCGCGAAGCAGCTGACGGATGCCGTGGCCGACAGTGCCTCCAGTTACATTGCCGATATCATGGAGCAGGATCCGCCGAAGATCATCGAGTACGGTGAGATTCCGCTTCACAAGACCGGTCCGAAGAATATGCGGAATGCCGGCATCGCCGCAATTCTGTTCCTGGCCCTTGCGGTTGCCTTCATCACCATCGAGATGCTGACGAACGATACCATCAAGACCGAGGACGACATCGAGCACTACTTCGGTCTCCCGGTACTCGCGGCGATCCCGGAGAAGGATGCCCAGGGCACCCGGAAGGGCGAGTCCTACGGCCGTGCCGCACATGGAGATGCAGGCGCTCATAAGAAGAGCAATGAAAAGGGAGGACGGAAATGATTCAGAATAAGCACAGCATCAGCCTTTCACTGAACGACGAGAACGATTTCCGTTACAGCGAGGCGCTTCGTACTCTTCGTACCAATATCACCTTTTCCGGCTCCCGGGTGAGAAACATTCTGATCACCTCCACGGCACCAGATGAAGGTAAGTCCATGGTATCCTTCGACCTCGCCCGGGTCTTTGCAGAGAGCGGCAAGAAATGTCTTTATATCGACTGCGATATCCGGAATTCCGAATTTGTCAAGGTACATCAGATTCAGGGAGAGACCGTCGGCCTTTCCCAGATCCTTACCGGACAGATCGCCATTGAGGACGGCTTCTATAACGACCCGAAGATTCCGAATCTCGACCTCATTCTTGCTGGTCCGTTCTCACCGAACGCCACCGAGCTCTTTGAGGACGACATGTGCGACCAGCTCTTTGCATCCATCAAGGAGCTCCACTATGACATCGTCATCCTCGATACGGCGCCGATCGGCACCGTCATCGATGCCGCGATCCTGACGAAGTATGCCGACGGCGCCGCCCTCGTGGTGGAGTCGGAGGTGACTGGCCGCCGCATGTTCCAGCGTGCAAAGGAGCAGCTTGACCGTAGCGGTGTCCGCTTCCTCGGCGTCATCCTGAACAAGGTCAATATGACGAAGAACAGCTACTACAGCCATTACTATAATTATAAGAAGTACGGCCGCTACGATAAGTACGGCTATGGCTACGGCTACGGACAGAAGAAAACAACGGAAGAGAAGAAGTAAAATAAAGGCCGGGCGCTGCATATTGCAGCGCCCGGCCTTTTTCTATTCATCAGACACTCTGCCAGCTTGCAGATATACGCCGCAGGCAGAAGCTGAAGCGGCTCTCGCCCTTCACCATGGCATTCACGAGACCGTCTAGCTCCCTCCGCGCCTCCAGACTGCTCGAATAACGTGCAAACATTCGTACACCGTCCGGCATATGAGCATAGATCGTATAAATATCCTGCTCACCGGCGGCCTGAGGGGGGGTGTGCTTGATCTCAAAGCCCAGAACACCGTCGATTGCATAGATCTTCGTGCCGCTCTGGTTTTCTACAAAAAATGGCATTTTCTTTTCTCCGTTTATAGCTTTCTATATTTCTCAAATAGTATAACAGCCTTTCCCGGACTTTGCCATAGAAATTTCAACCGGTTCGGGCGGAGCACCCCGAAGCCCGGGCCTTTGATTTACGCGATCCGGAACATCAGCCGAAGCGCCGCCGTATCATCATAGCGCGCCGTCTCTACCGTCCCGTCGGCCAGGGCCCGCAGGAAATACCGGTTCCGCTCGGATGCATCCGTCATTCCCATGTCTTCAAACTGCTCCTCCGTATGATACGCGGACGGCAGCGTCCGAAGCCAGTAGGCCTCCTCACTCCGCCAGGAATCCGAGAGCGCCGGAAGATACGTATCCGACTTCAGATACATCCCGTACGAAAGCTGCTCCCTCGCATCCGAAAGCGTATAGCTGACCACTTCCTGCTCCGCCGGAAGCCACAGCGCCGCACTCCGGCTCGTAAGCTGCGGGAGCTTTTCCTCCGAAGCATTTCCATCGAGATACAGCTTCTTATAGTACGTTTCCTCCACCCGCGGCTGCTCCGACGAAAAACCGCGGCTGAGATATTTCTTCATGCTCGTCACCGGAAGCTCTTTTCCGCTTTCCGGATCGATCAGCCGGTAGCCTGCATACGAAGAGCTATAGCCGCGAACTCCGTCCGCCTCCTCGAGATAGAAGATAAACGGATCCCCGGCCTCGGTGCCGTTTACGTACGAATAGAGCCAGGTCTCCGGAATGCCGCCCTGATTGGTCTGTATAAATGTTCCGGATGCACCGTGCGGTGAAAGCCCGATATGCATCGGTACATCCGAAAGCTCCGGAAGCGCATAGGCCTGGGCAAAGAGAAGCCCCTCGCTGTTATCGATGAGAGACACATAGCAGGGATACTGCTGCGTATCCTTGCTTTCTGCCGAGAACGGCCATGCGATTTCCGCGCCGCTGAGATCCAGCCTTGCCGTACAGCGGTTTTCAATGCAGTCATGGTATTGCTCTGGATGGGCAGAGATCGTATCCCAGCTGTCGCGGGCAATGCAGGGAACGCTTCGGTCCTCATCATGCGTATGGATATGCTCATCCGACGGCTCCGGCTTCGGAAGCTCAGAAGGGCTGGCCGTTTCCTCCGGCAGCGGTGTCTCCTCCGGCTTCGGGATTTCAGACGGGCTCGCCGACTCCTCCGGATCCACGGTTTCCGAAGGCCGCGCATCCGGGATCTCCGACGGACTCGCCTTCTCGTCCTTTTCCTTTTCTTCCCCGGATGGCTTCGTTTCCTCCGAACTGTCCTCACGTTTTATCTCGGACGGACTTGCCTTCTCTGGAATTGTGATCCGGTCCGTCACGAGCTGATCGGAATCCACCAGGCCCGGATCCCGGGATGTCGGTTCTGTTTTCGACCCTGCATCCGGTTTCTCCGCCGCCGCTTCTGTTTCCGGCTGCACTGATGCTGGCCGGTCGTTTGCATTGTCATCCGATGAGGCATCACCGGAGCTGCCGGAATCCCGGGAGGAACTGCCGCCTGAACCGCCTGATGAACCGCGCCGGCTCTGCGTATCCGATGAAATCAGGGCGCCGTAGGGAATGCGGCCGTTCGCGCGATAGTACCAGGCGCCCAGCGCATCCTGATGATAATTTCCCTGGTTCCGCTCCGGGCGGAAGCAGTACTCGACCCCGCCGATGGTGCTGTAGCCCGCATGCATGCGGCCGTCCATGGGATCGAGATAGTAGCGGTAGCCGTCGACGTCCTCATGCCAGCCCCTTTTCCGCGCTGTGCCGTCCGTCGAAAGCTCATAGAACCAGTCGCCGCTTTCCGTATCATAATACCAGCCGAGCGGCCGCTCCCCGGCGAGGGCGACATTCGCTCCGGAAATCAGGAAAAGGAAAAGCAGAAGAACAGTAAAAAGAAGAGCGGTCTTCCATACAGAAAAATGCTGCAGATGCCGCCGGTTAAGAAGGGAAAGAGTCCCTGACATAGGATGCTCCTTTCTGAAGAAATTTTCTTCTTGAAAAATTTTTAAAAGTGGATACTGCTATAATATCATCAAATAGCGTTATAGACTATATAAATACTGTACAGAATTGCACGCGTTTTATAAACAAATGGGAGAAATGTCCTTGTACGGAAGACAGCGCCTTGCAAACACGGGCATCCTGTGGGATAATGAATTATTAGGGAAATGGTAATTGTTTAGCGCCACATCGCGCATCGCTTTGCGATACAGCGATGCGGTGCTAAACAATTACCGGAATGTTCTTCCCCCATCGGGGGGGGCAAAGGGAGGAAAACGAGTAAATGTATCGCAGAGATTCTGCCAATTGGCTGAAACACATTGATTTTGTAGTGCTGGACCTTTTGTGCCTTAAGCTGGCCTATGGACTGTCCTTCGTTATCACCGGACACCAGATGGAGGCCTACGGAAGCATGCTGAACCGGAGCGTGGCGCTGCTTCTCATGGCTACGGATGCCGTCCTTCTGCTGACGCAGAATACCCTGAAGAATGTCCTGAAGCACGGCTTTTACAAGAATCTTCTTCTGACCCTGAAGCACAGCTTCGTGCTGGGGGCTGTGGCGCTCTGCGCGCTCTTTGCGGTGCAGCGGGGACAGAATTATTCCCGCCTTGCGTTTTTCACCATGCTGCTTCTCTATATTTTCATCTCCTATATCGTACGGGAGCTCTGGAAATATCATCTTAAGAAAAAGCTCGGCACCGACGGCGGCCGAAGCTCCATCCTGCTGGTGGCGGATGAAGACGTCGCAGAGAGAGTGGTGCGGGAGTTTGAAAAGAACAATTACGGACGCTACTATGTCCGCGGACTCGCCATCCTTGACCGCGACCTGAAGGGACAGACCATCGGCGGACTTCCGGTGGTGGCCGGACCGTCCGACATTCCGGACTATGTCTGCCGGAAATGGGTGGATGAGGTCCTCATTGTGGCCTCGGATACGGCGCCGTACCCGGGCGAGCTGATCGAGCAGCTCAGTGAAACCGGCGTCACTGTTCATATGAAGCTTGCGAAGGTGGTCAGCGCCTCCGGAAAACGTCAGTTTGTGGAGAAGGTCGGCGGCTATACCGTGCTCACCACCAGTATCAACTATGCCGGCACCATGGACCTCGTGCTGAAGCGCCTCATGGACATCGCAGGCGGCCTCGTGGGCTGCTTCATTACCCTTGTCCTCTGCATCTTCGTGGCCCCGGCGATCCTGATCGCCTCCCCGGGACCGATTTTCTTTACCCAGGACCGGGTTGGCCGCAACGGAAAGATCTTTAAAATGTACAAGTTCCGGAGCATGTATCCGGATGCCGAGGCCCGGAAGGCGGCGCTTATGAAGGAAAACAAGTGCAGCGACGCCCGCATGTTCAAGATGGACTTCGATCCCCGGGTCATCGGAAACCGCGTCATGCCGGACGGAAGCCACCGGACCGGCATCGGCGAATTCATACGGAAAACCAGCATTGACGAGTTCCCGCAGTTCTTTAATGTTCTGAAGGGCGACATGTCCATCGTCGGCACCCGTCCGCCGCTGATCTCTGAAACGGCCAGCTACGAGCTTCATCACTATGCCCGCCTCGCCATCAAGCCGGGCATCACCGGCATGTGGCAGGTAAGCGGCCGCAGCAATATCACCGACTTCGAGGAGGTCGTGCGCCTCGATAAGGAATACATCGAGAACTGGAGCATCGGCCTCGATCTCAAGATCCTCCTGAAAACCGTACTGGTGGTGCTCCGGAAGGAAGGATCGGTGTGAGACATGGAAGCTGGCGATGGGTGATTGTGAAGCTGTCGGAAGCTGTCCTGGGCCCGGTGCTTGGGACAATGCTGTTGGTGCCGTTCGCATCGGAAGAAGGCTGGCATTCCCAGGTTTCCAAGGTGCACGATTCCCATCGGTTTGCATATAGCAGGGCCGAAAGCATGTATTTACTACATTCTTTGAGGAGGGGGCTATAGGGAGACACTGCGATGCATTGGGGTAATGTCTTCGCCGCGGAGATGCCGAGTAAGACCATAAAAAACGAACAAGAGAAATGGAGGCGAGAAAACGTGGGTCAGAAAGATATCGGCGAGAAGATTCTTGAATCATTTAACGATGTGTTTGCTGATATTGTGAATGTACTTCTCTTTAATGGCGAAGAAGTGCTGGATGAAAATCAGCTGGAGGAGCAGGCGCCGCGCTATG
>CAVJMS010000030.1:0-11405 GCA_963650995.1 Succinatimonas sp. CAG:777
AGCGCCTCTGAACCGCCACATCGCGCATCGCAAAGCGATGCAGCGATGCGGTGCTAAACAGTTACCTGAATTTATGTTATACCGTCATTCTGAATATAAATATCCATCTTCCCCACCGGAGACTGTGCAATGTGCTACAATAAAGGCGGCCGCTATCCGGGTGATGGGATAGCTGATGAACGATGGAGAGGAATTTGATATGAGCAGACTGACGATTTTTACGAAGAATGAAGCCGAAAAAACAGTAGAGTCTCTCTACAAGGATCTGGAGCGGCGCATCCAGGCCGCCCAGCCGGGACTCTGTCCGGTGGATCTCGCCGCGTCCTTCCTGCATCTCTGCCATGCCCAGTCCTGCGGAAAGTGCACACCCTGCCGCATCGGCCTCGGGCAGCTGGAGACGCTGATCGACCGGGTACTGGACGGCAGCGCGAATCTGTCCGTGCTGAAGGTGCTGGAGGACACTGCCGAAAGCATCTATATGTCCGCCGACTGCACCATCGGCTCCGAGGCCGCACGGATGGTGCTGGAGGGCCTGCGCGGCTTCCGGGATGATTATGTAGAGCACATTCAGCATGGCCGCTGCCGGAGCATGCACAGCCAGCCGGTGCCGTGCGTATGGCAGTGTCCGGCCCACGTGGACATTCCGGGTTATATTGCCCTGATTCATGACGGCCGCTGCGAGGACGCCGTGCAGCTGATCCGAAAGGACAACCCGATGCCGGCAACCTGCGGCCTCATCTGCGAGCATCCCTGCGAGGTACGCTGCCGCCGCACGCTGGTGGACGATCCGATCAATATCCGCGGACTCAAGCGCTTCGCGGTAGAGCATGAATCTGCCGTCCCGGTGCCTAAGCGAATGCCGGCGACCGGAAAGCGCGTGGCCATCATCGGCGGCGGTCCGAGCGGCCTGAGCTGCGCCTACTACCTCAGCATCATGGGCCATGCGGTGACCGTATTTGAACAGCGGAAGCAGCTCGGCGGCATGCTGCGCTACGGCATCCCAGCTTATCGCTTCCCGCGTGAAATTCTGAACCGTGAAATCGAGGGAATGAAGCTCGCCGGCTTCGAAACGAAGACCGGTGTGTCCATCGGCCGTGACTGCTCCATCGCGGAGCTTCGTGCACAGTACGATGCCATGTATGTCGCAATCGGCGCCCATACCGACCGGAAGATCGGCATCGAGGGGGAGGACGCGAAGGGTGTGATTTCCGCGGTCGAGATGCTTCGCGCCATCGGCGATGATCATTATCCGGATTTCAGCGGCATGGACATCGTCGTGGTCGGCGGCGGCAATGTCGCCATGGACGTGGCGCGCTCTTCCGTTCGCTGCCATGCAAAATCCGTCAAGGTCGCCTACCGGCGCCGCAAGCAGGATATGACTGCTCTGCCGGAGGAGGTCGAGGGCGCCATTGCAGACGGCGTGGAAATTGTGGAGCTGCATGCACCGGTCCGCATCGTAAAGAACACGGACGGCAAATGCACCGGTCTTGTCGTAAAGCCGCAGATTCCGGGCGAGGTGCGCGGCGGACGTCCGTCTCCGAAGGACAGTACGAAGGATGAGGTCATCCTGCCGGCCGATCGGGTGCTGGTGGCCATCGGCCAGGGCATCGAATCCGGAAAGTTCGGCGAGTTCGGTCTTCCGATGCAGCGCGGACGCATTTCCGCCTTTGATACCTCGGATATCGCCGGAAATGAAGGCATCTTCGCCGGCGGCGACTGCGTCACCGGTCCGGCCACCGTCATCCGTGCCATTGCCGCCGGAAAGGTGGCGGCCGCCAACATTGACGAATACCTGGGCTTCCATCATGAAATCCGCTCCGAGGTGGTGCTGCCGCCGATCCGCTTCGACGACCATAAGCCGCTCGGACGCGTCAACATGGTGGAGCGCCCAGCCGATGAACGCCGGCATGATTTCAAGCTGATGGAATGCCCGATGACCGAGGAGGAGGCGCGGCAGGAATCCTCCCGCTGCCTGCATTGTGATCACTTCGGCTACGGCATCTTTAAAGGAGGCAGGGATACAAAATGGTAAATTGTACGATTGATGGAAGAACGGTACAGGTTCCGGAGCGAACCACGATCCTGGATGCAGCTGCGGCCGCCGGCATTCACATTCCGACCCTCTGCTTTCTGAAGAAGATCAATGAAATTGCGGCCTGCCGCGTCTGCGTGGTCGAGGTGGAGGGCTACGACCGCCTCATGACCGCCTGCAACAATACGGTATCCGAGGGCATGACGGTCCATACCAATTCCCGCAGGGCACGTCTTGCACGCCGCTCGAATGTCGAGCTCATTCTGAGTCAGCACAATACAAACTGCGCCACCTGCGTGCGCTCCGGAAACTGCAGCCTGCAGACCGTGGCCAACGACCTGAATATTTTGAGTGTGCCGTTTGAAAAGCAGCTGCCGAAGAAGCGCTGCAGTGATCTCTGCTTCCCGCTCATCCGGAACTACGACAAATGCATCAAATGCATGCGCTGCGTACAGATCTGCGACAAGGTGCAGAAAAGTCATATCTGGGACGTCATCAATACCGGCTCCCAGACCACAGTGGATGTGAAGGACAGCTATACACTGGATACCAGCAGCTGTGCCCTCTGCGGTCAATGCATCACCCACTGCCCGACCGGCGCCCTGCGGGAGCGGGACGATACCCACGAGGTGCTCGATGCCCTGGAGGACCCGAACCGCATCGTGGTCGCACAGATCGCACCGGCTGTCCGTACGGCCTGGGGGGAAGACTTCGGTCTTTCTCCGGAGGAGGCCACGATTGAACGTCTTGCGGCGGCGCTGAAGATCATCGGCTTCGATTATGTCTTCGATACCGACTGGTCGGCAGATCTCACCATCATGGAGGAGGCGACGGAATTTCTGGAGCGGCGGAAAACGCCCGGACACAGCTTCCCGATGTTTACAAGCTGCTGCCCCGGATGGGTCCGCTTCTGCAAAGCACACTATCCAGATTTCGTGGATCAGCTCTCCACGGCGAAATCACCGCAGCAGATGTTCGGTGCACTGATCAAGAGTTATTTTGCCGAGAAGCTCGATGCGGATCCGGTCCGGATCTGCTGCGTCTCCATCATGCCGTGCCTTGCAAAGAAGGCAGAACGAAGCTATGTCACCATGCAGAATGCAGAGGGCATCCCCGATGTCGACATTGTCCTGACCACCCGGGAGGTCAATCGTCTGCTGCATATGGAGAGCATCGCGCCGGGTGAGATCGATGAAGTCCCGCTCGACCGTCCGTTCTCCGCCTGCTCCGGCGCCGGCAATATCTTCGGCTCCACCGGCGGCGTGATGGAGGCCGCGCTTCGCACGGCTTACCATGCCGTAACCGGACAAAATCCGGACCCGGACGCCTTCTGTGAGGTGCGCGGGGCGAACGGCTGGAAGGAAAAGACCTTTGAGATCGACGGAACCACCCTGCATGTCGCTGTCGTACACGGACTCGGAAATGCCGCCCGCCTGCTGGATGCCCTCCGGAAAAAGACCGTATCCTATGACTTCGTCGAGGTCATGGCCTGTCCGGGCGGCTGTGTCGGCGGCGGCGGACAGCCGATCCACGACGGCGAGGAGCGGGCCGCCGAACGGGCCGCCGTCCTCTACCGTCAGGATGCCGCCGGCACGCTCCGCTTCAGCCACGAAAATCCGGATGTTCTCCGCTGCTATGAGGAGTTCCTCGGTCATCCCTTAAGCGAGCGCGCCGAGGAGCTGCTCCATACCGACCACCACGGCTGGACCATGCCGTCGGAAAAATGAGGCATAAAAAACCGAAGCCGGGAAACCGGCTTCGGTTTTCAGGTACCCGCCTTCACACAGCGTGAGGAGCATTTGCATGACACGGAAGCGGATCTACATGCGGCCGGGCAGGCAGAGACGGTAGTTCCCGCTGCCGCGGCTCTCAATCGAGGAGGAAAAGAATACCCGGGCGGCCTCGATCAGATAAGCCGTATCTTTGGCACCGGCCGTTTCATAGGGCGAATGCATCGCAAGCTGCGGCAGACCGATATCCACGGTATTCAGTGCCACCTGGGCATTGGAAATGTTGCCGAGCGTCGAGCCGCCGGCCATATCCGACCGATTTGCAAAGGTCTGAACGGGCACCCCGGCCGCCCGGCAAATCTTCCGGAAAATGGCACCGGAAACAGCGTCGGTCGTATATTTCTGATTGGCGCTGTACTTGATGACAATGCCGTGGTTCATATACGGACGGTTGGACGGATCAGACAGCTCCTTATGGTTCGGATGCACGGCATGCGCATTGTCAGCCGATACCATGAAGCTGTGCGGAAGACCGGCAAGATATTCCGTACGGTCTCTTCCGAACGCACGGTGAATACGCATGAGCACATCCTTCAGAAAAGTCGATGCGGCCCCCTGCTTCGTTCCGCTGCCGACCTCTTCATTATCATAGACACAATGTACGGCAGCGCTCTGCTGCGGCTTCGACATCAGCAGCCCCTGCAGCGAGGCAAAGGCGCACTGAAGATCATCCAGACGGCCGCTGGCGATATATTCACCATTGGCTCCCAGCACGGTACCTTTCATCCGGTTATAAAGGAAAAGATCCATATCAAGGATCTTTTCCTCTTTCACAGCAGCTGCCTCCGCAACCTGCTTCCGAAAGCTTCCCTTCGCATCGATATCTCCGTAGAGCGGCAGTAAATCCAGCTGCGCATTGTAGCTATAGCCGTCATTGGCCTGACGGTTCATGTGAATGGCCAGATTCGGAATAATCAGAAGATCCCGGTCCAGATTCACCAGCCGTGTCTCAATCCCGTCCCCGGTCTCCAGGACGATGCGTCCGGCCACCGACAGCGGGCGGTCCAGCCACGGCGCACAGAGCATACCGCCGTATTTTTCAACATTGAGCTTCACATAATGCTGATCCACCTCCAGCTCCGGCTCGCACTTCAGCTTAAACACCGGTGAATCACAGTGGCTCGCCATGATCTGGAAGCCGGAAAAATCCGCCTCCGGCAGGCGAAAGGCAATCAGTGCAGAATCATTTCGCGTGACATAGTAGCTTCCTCCGGCCTCCAGTCTCCAGTCCTGCCCCTCATAAAGCTCCGAAAATCCGCTCTGCGCAAGTATCTCCTTCATGTTCGCCACTGCATAAAAGGCATTCGGGCTCCGGTCAAGAAAATCAAGCAGTGCCCGATTTGTTGCTTCAAAATTCATATGGTTCTTCCTTCCCTACCGTAGTTTACCGCTGATTTATGGTTTCCGCGAAGCAAAGGTACATCGCAAAATCACCGTATCTTTTACGCTTCATCGGATCCCGGTCACAATCACCGAGTGCCTGAAGCCATGATACATCCGCCCCGATTTTCCCGCACTGCCGGGCCAGAATCACAAGCTTTCGTATCACCGCATTATGCGCATCTGTCCGTCTCGCATCGATGGCCAGCCGCCCCTGCAGGTCCCTGCGGCCCCACTCAAAGCGATAACCCATATATTCCCACGAAGCATCCAGAACGTCCCGATACAGCTCCTGTGCGATTTCATCCTTCCCTACTGCCTCCGCGATCTGCCGGTGAAGCTTCTGAAATTCCTCAAGACTGAGTGCATCGATCTTTTCCTTATACGTATCAAATGTTTGAAGCATGTTTTATTCCTTTCTGAAGCTGTTTGGCGGAATGCTGTCTTACCGGGTTATGGACGGTCATATTTCACATAAATGCATCAATTATAGCCTTAACAGATACAACAATGGCAATAGCGCTAATTACTCCTATAACAACAAAGAATACAATTTCCCATCCCTGAGTAGAACATACTAATTCCCAGAAATCTCCGTTTTTCGGATCGAACTTGCCAATAAAGTCAAAACAATCAACCAGAGCAGATGAGATGCCTAATAATGCAAACAAGCCCATGATAGCTTGTATCTTTCCGTCGCTCTTCTTTTCACGTTCTTCACGTTTTGCCCTTTCTTCTTGTGACTCACGATCTCTGCGCTGTTCTTCCTGCCAAGCCTCCTGAACACGTTTGTTTTCTTCACGCCGGCGCTGTTCTCGTTGCAGAATATCTAAAGCATTTAATCCAGATGTGACGCTCTTTACATCATCATGTACTCTAAGCTGTTCCTTTAAATATACATAAAACTCACTTTGATGATGAATATGGCTCACAGATGTAGCCATACTCTTTGTGAGAAACAGATTAATCTCTCCAAAAAGTTCCGTAATCCTTTTATCCAGCGGCTCAGTCAAATACTTCCCATTAACCGCAGATATCTCTGTCTGAATTTTCTCTGCATATACAAGCAAAGAAAACGATTGATAAAGTACCTTTAAATACAATGCAAAATAATCAGTTCTCACCTTGCTTGGAATGAAGTCATCAAAAAACTCTTTATTATCCGCCACCGGCCAGGATAAATATGCTGCTCCTTCTTGAGTTGCATACCAAAATGCGTTATCAAATGGGCTTTTTATTTCACTTTTTAACCCACTACTGAAATGATACGAATCCTTATAGCCATTTGTAATATGGAAGATCAAAGAATACTTATTTTCTGGATTTTTTTCTCTGGTTCTGCTGCCAAATGAAACATATGTAAATAGAATCGCCTTATCGGGAAGGTTACCTATTTCTACGTTAGAGGTATTTTCTTTATTAATTCTCTCATTAGGCAATCCGATTACGCTTTGCATACTCTTTTTAATCATACTTTCATATGAATTTTTGCGTTCAGCAAAGTAAATAACATCCATGAAACTTACTATATCATTGACCCAATGTCCCAATAGAAATGGAATCATATATGCCTTATAATTATCTTTTTTCTCCTCTAACACTAATCCAAAATCCGGTTCAATATTACTAATACGTTTCTCCCATAATGCTGAAGCTTTACCTCTATTCAGTTCACGAATCACATTTTGAAAATGCTTTAACTCATTGGAATCAACGCCATTTTTAGGTACTTCAATCTCGTACCAAACAAACCCCAAACCATTTCTGAATATCATCAAGCCAAGATTTGTTATGCTTACATTCCATGCCCTAGGGAGTTCGCTGTTATCTTTTTTTATACCTTCGGGGTAATATAATAATTCAATTATTTTTTTTCCGTTTTTCCCTTCAGCTTCTACGCTCTTCCAAAATAGCCATTCACATCCCGTTTTCTGCTCCGCCAGAGTATCTGAGTCGTTATCAAATCTATACTCATTTCTGACATATCCATATAAATCACTCTCCGGACCGTCTAAAGTACTTTTTCTCCGTTCCCAAAGCCTTTTGGATTCGCCCTGTTTATTAGGCGCTTTCTCCTGTTGTGCTTCCACTTTTGAAACTGTATCTTTAAATGTGAACTTTGCATCCGAGTTACACTAAACCAAGAAATGGCGTAATTCCGCGGAATTAGATGGATTTTTAGTGTAACTGTTACACTAAAACCGAAATTTCTAATTTTGCACTTTTCCGCGGAAAATTTAGCTTTTTTCGATAAAATTCATCTTTAGTGTAACTTTTTTGCAAAGTTCACATTAAACGTTCCCAAATACTTAAACGGTACAATATACCTTAGACAAGCAGAATTCACATCATATAAATCACCCATAGCTCATCGTCCTGCCTATCTATACATAAATGTGAAATATTTCTGTAATTCCTGATAGCGCTCTTCTCCATTATTAGAAAAAGATTTATTTTCCAGTGCCGTAAAACTATCTTTCATAAAACTAACTAAGTCTTTGGTTATTGCATCACGCAAGTCTTTCTGATTCTCATAATCAGCGACCTCTGCATCCCCAAACTTCTCAAGTGCTTCAATGATTTCCCCTCTATAGTTCAATCTATCTCTCTTTAATTGTGCAAATAACTTCCGAGCATTATCATCATTTCTCTTTATAGCAAGCATTTCTAAATATTTATAGGTAATCTCCCATGGATGTCCACTTGGTTCTTTACCATCTTTCTTAGTCAGTGTTGAATCCATTTCACAGAGTTTTTTCCACAAAGCGTCATCAATCTCATCTTGATGGAAACAAAATAATCCTCTAACCAACACATAAATTGCGTATTCATTAGAAAATGCTGAATGCATATCTTCATCTGAACTTGTAATATATCGCAGTCTCTGGTTTATCGTATTTTTCCCATCAAAATAATCAACTATTTCTGCATCGTACTCTTCTTTCATGTTCATATCAGCATAAAAGTGCAAAAGGTACGACTGAGTAATCTTATAATTAGCAGAGCCTTTTTCAAGTTTACTCAATGCTTCTTTAAAATATGTTTCCGCTTCTGGATTTTTCTTTTCGGCCAAAATTCTAGCTAATTGGCTAATTGCTTTTGCTTCATCTAAGAAATCCGATTCATCACCCTTTTTTAGTATTTCTCGCTTTATTTCCGAGGCCAGCTGTTGGCTGCTGACATTCTCATTTGCAATTTCCAACCCCTTGTCCCATTCAAAGCTATCTTCAAGACATACAACTAACTTGTTGTTGGTATTTAAATATGCGTCCACGCCAACATAAAAAGCATATTTCTTACACTTTTCATAATACTCAAGTGCTTTTGCAGCATTACCAATATGGCAAAAAGCCGAAACCCCTGCATCATATAATTTATATAGGGTTGCCGAGCGCATATCTGTACTTCTATATTTATCAGCAACTTTATTGACCATTAACTCAAATTGTTGCATTAAATATAAAAGCTTCTCTTGATCTAAATTATTGATAGTCAGTAACGCAGACAGTTCATTTACACTTTTATTAAAATACTCCGGAGTGATTGTTTCTCTAATTCTCTCTTCCAGATACGGAAACCAATTATCTCTGTAATACTCTGCAAACCTACCCTTAGTAACTTTTGCGTCGTATGCAATAGATAATGCATCAAAGAAATTCTTACGTTCATAGCAATTCCATGCACTTGAAAAACTATTATCTATCTCATCATATCCAAATATAAGATTCTCATTCTCCGGATTGAGTTCATCTGTTCTTTTGACAATCTGTTCTAACCAGTCATCAGCACTATTACCATTAAGCTTATATCCCAGAATTGAACATATACTATCTGACAAATACAAAAATTCCCTCTTCTGCTTATCTGGGTCATACTGAATTGATTTCACATACAGCTTATCTATCTTTACCGAAAAATTTCCGCTATTTATCATTTCCTGTGCAATTAAGGTTCTGTATACATCAGCATTCATAATGCTGTAAAACTTATAATTTGAATTTTCGCTTACTCTATATGCTTGCTTTTTGAATTCCTCCACTAACTCATTATCTAACTCGCTTACATTTCCAGTCGATCTAGTTGCTATATCAATATTTATAGCTGGCGTACGCCCCGGAGCATACAATGGATTATGAAAAATAATCCTATTTACTACAGAACTCGCCATATGAAAATATCTGTTAGCAGCCCAATCATCCTTAGCTAACATATTTGCGTTCTGTGCTAACAAGCGTTTTTTTCCATCATCACTTTTCAGCATTACAAATAAGTGATATTTGCCTTTTCTATCTCTTATTCGATTTCCATTCTCGTTTACTAATGGTTGACCATTATAAGTTCCTTTAGCAATAAATTCAGGCAATGTCTTCGCCACCCTGCTTTTTACCGGTCCTATTACATTATGATCTCTTTCAGTATCACCATTTGAATGTAAATCTTGTGGATATGAGAAGCCCTCTCCTGCCGCTTCAAGCACTTTCTTGTAATATGCTCTTACGCGTTCTCTCTCAGTCCGTTCTTCAACCTGTACCGCTCCAGGTTGTTCCTGATCATCAAAAATTAAGCCCGCAACAAACAACGGCTTGTTATCTTCTTTTTCAAATTCTCCAAATTCATCCAATGAAATTGTTATCATAACATTCTCACCCCTAAAGCGCTCCCCAAAGCCATCATTCTGTCCTGCATATCAAATCACGGAGCAGCTCTCTCTGCATAGCTGCGGATTCTGCCCGACCAGCTCCAGCTCACACTGCTCATTCAGTCTGTATATACGCAGACTGTCCTCGTCTGTATCTATCATGCGGCTGATTTCCGAAATCATGCGTTTATAAATCGTTTTTGAAAGGTATACCTCAAATGCCGATTTCTGCACACGAATCCCATACTGATTCAGCTTTTTTGCAAACCTCGTCCGCCTTTTATCATTCACGATATCATAGATGACCAATGCATATATTTTCATAGCAATCTCTGCTTATCTCAGCATAATCGGCTGGTACTCTGCTGCCCGGCCGCTCTCCAAAAGCTTCTCAAAGCAGAACACCTGATGCGCAATAGCATTATGAAACGTCATCTTGCGCTCGCTTGTTTTTAAATAGCTGCAGCTGAGATCCATTTTCATCTGCAGCTTTCGAATCAGCTTTTTGAATCCGCTGGATGTCAGGTAAATGCCTTCGCCTCTGCTTTGAAAGTCCTCTGCCTGAAATTCATGGCCGGTAAACATCGCAATCACCGTGGAATCAACGATGATCGGCCGCCATTCCTCCATCAGATCGCAGGCCAATGCAGGCCGATTGCTGCTGGTGACATGAAATATGCCCACCTCAGGCATCAGTCCGACGCCGCAGATCACACCCAGTACCTCATTCAGCAATACAGAATACCCAACATTGAGAGCCGCATTCACCGGATCCTTCGATGGCCGCCTGGTTCTTTTAGCAAAGCGATACGGCTCCTCCGGCAGCATACCAAGATGCTGAAAATACTCCTTCGCCGCTATTCCTTCTATCCCCATCAGCTGATCCCGTTTCACTGCACGGTCAACACGCTTAAAAAGGCCGGTCAAAAGCGCTTCTGTCTCCGGCTCAAGCTCCTCGGGACGCTTTCTCATAAACCGTTTCAATACCACCCGCTGGTTATGGAGCTTCGCTTTGACAATGCTTTTGTCGATCAAAAGCATCGTCTCCGGATGCTCCAGTAATTGATATTGCCTGAAAACCTTATCCGGATGCATCCGGGAAGGCGCAGAAAGCCGACCGATCATCCGGCCGGACAAGGTGTAGTAAACGATCGGAATGTTTTCCTGCAGGCAGCGTTTCACCGCCTGTGTCGTGACCTGCACATTACCGAAGATCTCGATCATTTCAATCATATGAATCGGGAAGGATCGGTCCGTATCGTCCGTCTTTTTTATATGAAACTGATTTTCATTAATGGATATTTGAGCGCCCTGATGACAAACATACAGATTCATGGCGAAGGATCTCTCTTTTATGAATGCGGCCGAACGGCCATTTTGAAATATATACCGGGCGAGCTCCTGTCGGGTTGCTCTCTAACAAGATGCAGGCAGATCGGTATTACAAGGGATATAAAGGTTTAGTGCCCTCTTTTGTCGGGCTGCTCTCTAACGAGATGTACAGACACTCAGAAGAAAGACAAATAAGGTTTAGTGCCCTCTTTTGTCGGGCTGCTCTCTAACA
>CAVJMS010000031.1:0-10235 GCA_963650995.1 Succinatimonas sp. CAG:777
GCTATGCGAGGGAATGCGGTGTAACTCCGGCAGCGGTATTTCTGGCAGCAGCCTTTCTTGCAGTCGGAAGGTATACCTGCGAGGATAATGTATCCATGGCAACCATTTCAAGCGGCAGAAGCGATGTGCGCCTTGCACATACCGCAGGAATGTTTGTAAATACGCTGCCTCTTGCCGCTGCACTTAAGGCCGATGAGAGCACGGCGGATTTCATTCACAGGACAGCAGAGCTTTTTACTGCCGTTATCCGTCATGAAAATCATCCCTTTGCAGCCATTGCTGCAAAATATGACTTTAAGCCGCAGATATCCTACGCCTATCAGGTCGGCGTGCTGAGCATTTACAGTACGAAGCTTGGACAGATAGAGACGCAGGATCTGTCGCCGGACCGCGCAAAGATCCCTGTTTCCATACAGATATTCGGAGATGAAGCAAACGGGGGCCGCATCCAGATTAATTATGATGCCGCACTCTACAGTGAGGCCTTTGCAAAGGGCTTTGCAAAAGCCATCGCTGTGGCGGCAGAACAGCTTATGAGCCTTAAAAAGGTTTCAGAGGTCAGCCTTACCGATGAAGAGGACTGGAAGAAGCTGGATGGATTTAATCAGCCGATGAAGCTTGATTTTGATCCTGAGGATTCTGTTGTAAGCAGATTCCGAAAGGTTGCAGCCGAATTCCCGGATAAGGAGGCTGCGGTATACGGCAGCAGAAGCTACAGCTATCGTGAGCTGGATGCGGCAACTGACCGCCTTGCCGCCTGCATATATGAGCGTGTAAGCAAGCTGACCGGCCGGAAAGAGCTCCGGGAGCAGGTGGTCTCGGTTATCATTTCCAGAAATGAAAATGTATTCCTGCTGCCGCTTGCGATACTGAAGGCGGGCTGCGGCTATGAGCCTCTTGATCCGAGCTATCCGGAGGAAAGACTCAATTTCATGGTGCAGGATGCCGGAGCATGCCTTTTGATCGCCGAACGGGAGCTGGTTCACCTTGTGGGTGAATATAAGGGCGCCGTACTCTTCACAGACGAGCTTGATGAGATGGCATCCGCTCTTAGTAAGAGTAAGCCGGCTGAACTTCCTCAGCCTTCGGCGCATGACCTTATGATTATGCTCTATACCTCGGGAACAACCGGAGCGCCGAAGGGGTGTCAGATCGAACACGGCAATATGGTTGCCTTAGCTTACGGCTCCGGCATTGAAGGTTTCTATACAACCGACGGAAGGACGGCTTCCTATGCGTCCTTTGGCTTTGATGTATGTATGTCGGATACCTTCTGCACATTGTTAAACGGTGCTACCCTCTGCATAGTCCCGGAGGAGATCCGCATGAATCTGAATGAGCTTGCGGATTACTTCAATGAAAAGAGAATTACCCAGGTGCTGCTCACAACCCAGGTGGGGGTGCAGTTTGTACAGAATTATCCGCAGATGGATACGCTTCGTTTTCTTGTTATGGGAGGAGAAAAGCTGCCGGCGCTGGATCCGTCAAAGCTCAATTATACGATTATCAACGGCTACGGTCCTACCGAAAACTGCTGCGGAGTCAGCCTGTTCCCGATCAGACACTGGGAGCCGAATATACCGATCGGCAAGCCCCTGGTAACGATTGCCGGCTATGTGCTCGATAAGTGCGGACACCGCCTTCCGGCAGGTGCCGCGGGCGAATACTGTATCTGCGGACCGCAGGTGACAAGAGGCTATCTGAACCGTCCCGACAAGACGGCGGAAGCCTATACTATGTCTCCCTACAACAGCTTCCGCATGTACCACACCGGGGATATCGTGCGCTACCGTGAAAACGGCGATGTTGAATTCGTCGGCAGAAAGGACGGTCAGGTCAAAATCAGGGGCTTTCGCGTTGAGACCAAAGAGGTGGAGGCGGTTATCCGTGAATATCCGGGCATTGAGGATGCGACCGTGCAGGCCTTCAGCTATGAGGCAGGCGGCAAATATCTTGCTGCATATGTTGTGAGCACGGAGACGGTGGATACCGATCAACTGAATCAGTTTATAAAAGAACGAAAGCCTGCATATATGGTGCCGCTGGTTACCATGCAGCTGGACAGAATACCGCTGACGGTTAATCAGAAGGTGGATAAAAAGGCTCTGCCCAAGCCGGAGGTTAAGAAGACGCACTATGAAGCGCCGGCGAACAAGGAAGAGGAGGATTTCTGCGGTATCTTCAGTCAGATACTCGGTGTGGAGAAGGTCGGAGCCTTGGATGACTTCTTTGAACTCGGCGGGAGCTCAATCAGCGCCATGCGGGTAGTGGTTGCAGCCAATCAGCTGGGATATGGGATTGTTTATCAGAATGTATTTGACAATTCGACGCCGAAAATGCTGGCGGCTCTGGTCGGCGGCACACCTTCGGCAGGTGCTTTCGGGGAAAAAAGGGAAGCTGCGCAGAACCATCCGGGCAGTGAGTCCTTCTACGGCCCCGAAACCTCAGAGATTGGTCCGGATGGATATGATTACCGGGCAATCAATGAGCTGCTCCGCGGCAACACCGTGGAAGCATTCCGAAGCGGTGAACAGCAGAAAATGGGAGCAGTGCTGCTGTGCGGTGCTACCGGATATCTTGGCGTTCATGTGCTGAGACAGCTTGCAGAAACAACAGACAGCACAATCTATTGTCCGGTAAGGAGCAAGTCAGGACAGAGCGCTGCGGAGCGCTTCAAGGAGCTTCTTCAGTATTACTTTGATAAAACCTATGAGGAGCTTTTCGGAAGCCGCATTGTACTCCTTGAAGCCGATGTTATGGATCCGGCGTCACTTGCCGGCATAAGGATTGATGCGGAAAACGTCACAGTGATCAACTGTGCAGCCAGTGTCAAGCATTTTGCAAAGGGCGATGAGATTGAAAGAGCGAATGTGGGGATCGTACGCAATCTGATCGACTGGTGCCTCCGGAATGATGCAAGACTTGTTCATGTTTCAACCGAGAGCATATTCGGCCATCCGTCCAATGGTATTCCGAGGGCCGGGCTTGTTTATGATGAGCATATGCTGTATGTGGGACAGATCTATGAGGACAACCAGTATGTGCGTTCCAAGTTCCTGGCAGAGAGAACGATCTATGAGAGCATATTGAAGGATGGCCTTAATGCCAAGGTGCTTCGTGCCGGAAATCTTGCGCCGCGAAGCGATGACGGCCGCTTCCAGATCAACGCAGACACCAACAACTATATGAACACACTGAAGGGATTTGCTGCGCTGGGACTGATGCCATATGAAACCGCAGTAACTTCAACGGAGTTCTCGCCGATAGACAAGACGGCGGAGGCGCTTGTGCTGCTTACTGCCGCACCGCGGGCATGTGTGTGCTTTATGATGAGCAATAATCATCGGCCGCTCATGGGAGATGTTGCGGAAGGTATGAAGGCTGCCGGCTGCGATATACAGTATGCGGAAAATGAGGAATTCGGCGAAGCTCTCCGGAAGGCACTTGAGAATCCGGAGCTCTGTGATGCGATGAGGCCGTTTATGGCATACGCATTGAATGATGCGGGAGAGAGCTGCGGGCTGAGTCTGGATGATCTGAGCGTTTCCTATACGACACAGATACTGGCGCGTTACGGCTTCCGATGGCCGGTCTGCGGTTCTGACTATTACAGGCTCTTCTTAACCAGGCAGGAAAATACAGTATGAAATTACTTTTTCATGAGCATTTTTCGAAAATAGCGGCTGAGCAGCCGGACAAGGCAGCACTCAGCGACAGCCAGGGTACTCTGAGCTACAAAGAGACCGATGAGCTTAGCTCCGGCATTGCGGCGGCACTTGTAAGGGCCGGATTCCATGCCGGAGAGGCAGCTGCCGTGTTCGTTTCAAGACAGAAGGAAATTGTGCTCGGTGCCCTTTCGATCATGAAGGCCGGCGGTATCTTTTTGCCTCTCGATGAGGGTTATCCGGATGAGCGACTCCTGTATATGATGGAGGATGCCGGTGTACGTTTTATTTTGGCGGACCGTGCCGTCGGAAAGCGCAGAGCGGCTGTGCTTGATGGGAGGGAGACCATCTGCTTTGATGAGGCAGAAGGCTGTACGGATTTCGCTGCTGCCGGCGGCAGTCCGGATGATCCTGTTATGATTCTGTACACCTCAGGAACAACAGGAAAACCGAAGGGCGTTATTCACAGACAGGCACTTCTTCAGCATGTAAATGACTGGGTCGACGGCAATACCGATCTGCGTATTGACCATAGCAGCCACATGGGCATTATGTCCGGCTTCACCTTTGTTGCGACCAATGTTTTCATGTTCGGCACTTTGTTCGGAGGCGGAACACTGCATATAGCTCCGGATGCGGTCAGACAGAATACCGATGTCCTTTACCAATATATGAAGGACAATGGAATTACGCATATGTTCATGCCGTCAAGCCTGGCGGCAGCGATGGCGGAGGAATATGACACCGGCGGAATATCGCTTTTTGCCGGCGGCGAAAAGCTGCGGAATTTTATTCCATATTCGCAGGATACAAGGGTCTATAACATGTATGGCAGCACGGAACTTGCAACCATATTCTCCATACGTGTTTACGGCAATGAGACCATCATGCCGATCGGATATCTGACGAAGGATACAGAAGCTTTGCTGGTGGATGAGGCGCTCCGTCCGGTAGAGGACGGTGAACCCGGCGAACTGCTCGTCAGCGACGGCAGAATGGCATTGGGATATCTGAATCTTGAGGAGCAGACGGCATCAAAGTGGATCGACATCGGGGGGAGATGTTATTACCGTACCGGTGACCGGATGCGCCGCGATGAAAACGGGATTTACTACATCCTCGGACGCATGGACAACATGGTGAAGCTCAGAGGCTTTCGCATTGAGACCGGAGAGGTTGAAACCCAGGTTTCCAAAGCCTTTGCTCAGCTGGGATTTCCGGCAGGCCAGGTTGTCGTTGTGCTCAGGACGCTGAATGGTATTGATCACCTTGCATGCTACTATGAATCTGCAGAGAGCATCGATGAGAAGAAAATCACGGATGCAGTTTCCGGCTTTCTTCCGTCCTATATGATTCCGGACCTCTGGATTTCGGTCAGGAGCATGCCGCGCAATGCCAATGGCAAGGTGGTTCGTGCAGAGCTGCCGGAGCCGGAGCTCCAGGTGCATCTCTTGGGAGCGATCTTCAGCGAAGCAGAGCTTCGCGTAGTGGAAAGCACCGGAAGAATACTGAAGCTCGAAGGTGCCATAGATCCGGATGACAGTTTTGTTCAGCTGGGGGGAGATTCCCTTCATGCGATGGAACTTGCTTCTGTGCTCAGAGAGCAGGGAATCCGGATAAGCGGTGACCGTATACTGGGACTGGAATCTTTGCGGGACATTGCCCGGGCAGCAGAAATAAGATACGAACGCTTCTGGACAGCCGAAGAGTATGAGTCTGTTAAATATTCCTACCTTGCGCATGGTGAACATGTCTGCAGCGTGCTGCCGCTTACTGCCGGGCAGGACGATCTGATATGCAGGCAGCTCATACATCCGGATCGTTTAACCTCGGAAACCCGGTTTATGTTCGTGCTGGAAAGCCGGATAAGGGAAGAAGATCTCCGGGCGACGTTCGACACACTCTCAGAACGGCATCAGGAGCTGAGAGCATCCATTGCCTACCGGGATGTTTCGGTCCTTCAATGCGTGATAACGGACCGCAAAGTGCCCGTTAAAATGCTGCACTGCGGCGATGCGGATATTGCGCAGATTAACGCACTGCTCTGCCGGGACGAGGATGCTGCGGACTTTGACCTGCAGTTCTCACCAATGCTGCGCGTGACCTGCGTTGACCGCAGCAATGCTCCGTCCTGCCTGATGATTACGGCCAGCAAGGCCGCTTATGATCTTGCGTCGCTGCGCAGACTGTTCGCGGAGATGATGGAGCTGCTCGGTGAGTATTATCCGGAGGATCAGGAGATCAGCAGCTGGAGAAGCATGTTTTCTGAGGCGGCAGCCCTGGATGCTGCGGATGATGCCAAGAAAAATGTGTGTGATTTGTATCAGCCGTGCCGGGAAGACGGCAGGGACCAGGAGATATTTGTCTATTCGGATAAGCCGGAGAAGAAGATCATCTTCATACATCCGGGAAATACCGCCAGCGGCGCATATTATCAGATGGCGCAGCGGATGAAGGATATGTATTCCTTTGCGGTCATAGAACCCTACAATCTCTATCACAGAGAGGATATCCACCGCGGAATCAAGAGCATAGCGGCTAAATACATAGAGATCATGAAAACCTATCAGCCGGAAGGACCGTATATCCTCGGAGGCTGGTGCTATGGCGGAGTGGTGGCGCATGAAATGGCCTGCCAGCTCACAGCAAGGGGAGAAAAGATTGAACATCTGATCATGATGGATTCGCATGCTCTTGGAACGGATACGCTGAAGAAGCTGGCAGCTCCCATGCAGGCCTGCGTCGGGCGCAGCTATTTTGAGACCTGTCCCCTTTTCAGGGAGCTCAGGGAAAACGGCATGCTGGATGCTATGGTTGAAAACTCTGTCCAAGTTGCAGCAGATCTGAGTGCACATGTTCCGAAGATGTATCACGGCTCTGTTTTATATTTCAAGCCGGAATGTACTCCGGCAGCAGCCGAGGGAGAGGTGCTCCGGTACTGGCAGGAAATGATGAAAAAACAGGCCGGGAATTACGAAAACTACTGCGATAAGGATAAGCTGACCGTTGTGCTCACACCGCGTGAGCATGATGAGATGATGGAAGCGGATTCACTGGATATCATCGTACCGAAGCTTTGCGAGGCACTCGGCAGCTAAAAGAAGGGTAATTATTTCGCAGCTCCTCCATGCGCGATAGAGGGTTCGTTTTGTGTAAAACGGATGGCTTTCCCTAAAAATAGTACTTATTTTCCGCATGCAAAATCGGTTAAGATAGGGCCAGTAAAATCCGCATCCGAGATTTTCGATGGTATTCGTTGAGGGCCAAAAAACTTTTCGCCCCCAAATCTGTTTGCGGCGCCGGGGCAGATTCCGGCGCAGAAAGGACTCTATGGCACAGAAAGCATCAGAACTTGTAAAACGCTGCAGCAATCCGAACGGCCCGACGATTGCGGCTACGACACGGAAGGTGATCGAGCAGGACGGCCTGTATTTTAAGGATATCGACGGAACCGGCGAGGTTACGCCGGTGAACGACTGGCGGCTCCCGCCGAAGGAGCGCGCAGAGGCCTATGTGAAGGTGCTCTCTGTTCCGGAGAAGATCGGTCAGCTCTTCACCTCGGACTGGCGCATGGGACCCAAATACCCCTCAGCCCGTCTTGCGGCCTGCGGCCATGAGCCCAAGGGCGATGAATCCGGAATTCTGGATGAGGCACCGGTGGACGTTTCCGACAGCATTTTTGGACGCCAGAAGCTGCCGGGAACAACCGAGCTGATCCGGGAGTATTTTACAAGACATGTCATTCTCCGTGAGAATCCCTCTCCGGAGGACCTCGCCGATTATCTGAACCAGCTGCAGCACGTCGCGGAATCCTGCGATCATTTCGTGCCGGTGCAGGTCATGTCCAACAGCCGCAACGAGAACGGCGAGGTGGTCTTCGGCATGAACGATGCGGCCGGCGTGTTCGCAACCTGGCCGGGAACGCTGGGCATTGCCGCTGCCGTGAAGGGCACGGGCAAGCTCGAAATCATTGACCGCTTTGCCGATACCATCCGCAGAGAGTGGATGGCCTGCGGCCTGCGCAAGGGCTACATGTACATGGCAGACTGCGTCACGGATCCCAGGTGGCAGAGGACCTTCGGAACCTTTGGTGAGGATCCGGAGCTGATTGAAGCGATTTTCGATCATCTGATTCCCGGCGTGCAGGGTGGAAGCGACGGCGTGACAAAGGACGGCGTCTCCATGACGGTCAAGCACTTCCCCGGCGGCGGTGCCAGAGAGAACGGGTTCGATCCGCACTATGCGGCCGGTCAGTGGAACATTTATGCTACGGAAGGGTCCCTTCAGAAATACCACATTCCGGGCTTTAAGGCGGCCATCCGTCACAATGCGGAATCCATCATGCCGTACTATTCCAAGCCCTGCGCAGAAAAGAGTGCACCGCAGCAGGATGCAAAGGGCAATGCAATTGCGCTGGAGCCCTACGGCTTTGCCTACAACAAGGTGTTCATCGACGGTCTCTTAAGAAAGCAGATGGGCTTTAAGGGCTACATCAACTCCGATACCGGCATCACGCACAACATGTGCTGGGGCGTGGACATGCTGGATGTGCCGGAGCGCATCGGCTATGCGGTTACGCAGAGCGGCGTGGATCTGATCTCCGGACTCTTTGACAACAAGGAGGGCATGGAGGCCTACGAGCGCTCGGCCAATGGCTACTATGACGAACATCCGGTGCCGGAGGGCTTCTGCAAGGAGGATCTGGTTCTGACCGACGAGAGCATCAACCGCGCCGTGTCCAGAACTCTTGAGGAGCTGTTCCGCCAGGGAATGTTCGAGAATCCCTATGCCGATCCCGAAGAGGCGAAGGCAGTGGTTGCCTGCGAGGCAGACTGGGAGGAGGCATCCCGCGTTCACCGCGAGTCCGTTGTTCTTCTGAAAAACAACGGCGTCCTCCCGTTAAAGGCGGGAACGAAGGTGTATGCAGAGGCATTTGCCAAGAATGCAGACAGTGCGGTAAAATCTACAGAAGCGCTTCGCGGCATGCTGGCCGGGGAAGAGGGTATTTGCCTGGTTGCCGACCCTTCCGAGGCGGAAACAGCCATTTTGATGGTGAGCCCGCAGTCCGGTGCTTATTTCAACGCAACGCCGGGATATCTGGAGCTCGATATCTGTGAGAACAAAACCGTGTGCAATGTCGGCGAGGACGGCAAGCCGCAGGCGCAGACGCACGAGGAGACGACCCTCGCAAATGCCGGACGGATTCAGGAGATTGCAGACATCCTGCACGGAAACGGCGGCAGCGTCGTATCCAACATCAACTTCCCGCTGGCATGGGAGGTCGGCAATGTGGAGCAGTATTCCGATGCGCTGACGGCCGGCTTTGATACGTATCCTTCTGCAACGCTGGATGTCATGCTGGGCCGCTTTGCACCGGTCGGCAAGCTTCCGCTCACGCTCCCGAAGGGCGACGAGGTCCTCGCAGTAAATGCAGACGGCGTGTGCGTAAGCCATAACGACGTTCCGGGCTTTGATAAGGATCTGTACATGCCGGAGAGCATGAAGGACGAAAACGGCAAGGCCTATGCATACCGCGATGCAGCCGGAAACTATTACGAGTATGGATTTGGATTAAGCTATTAGAGGTATAAAGATGAAGAAGAAAACGACAGCGGTAATACTTTCTCTGATGATGGCAGGAGCATTTACGGCAGGCTGCGGACAGAGCAGCACGGGAAGCGATGCCGCTTCCACGGAAGAGACGGCGGCCGCTGCCGAGACGGCTGCAGAGGCGGAAACCGGCGCAGCAGAGGACTCCTCCGAGACCGCGTCGACGGAAGAGGCATCCTCCGAGGCAGATTCTTCCCAGACCGAGGAGCTTTCGATGGAGGAGAAATTTCCGGAGGCGGTTCAGCTGGCCAGACCGGATTTCCTGGAGGAGCAGACCGGCAAAGAGGAGTTTGCATCCTATGATGAGATCATAAGCCTTCTGGAGAACGGTCAGGGGTACGCAATTGTTCAGATCGAGGGGGCCGATCAGGAGGTCCTGGCAGTAACGGACATGACCTATGCATGGGATGAAGACACGGCGGCGGCCATCGATGTCAGCTTCTATCTGCCGTGCGGGTACATTGACGGACACCCGGTCCTGAACATCGGCAATGTCTCCACGGGAGGAACGGCATATCCGGTCCGCCTGTCGGATGACGGCATTCTCTATGTCTGCAACAACCGCACCTTCAGCAAGCTGAAAGTCGAAATGACGGGGCTTTTGTACTATGCGGAGAAGACAAACCTCTCCTATTCGGAGGACGGTACGGCAACCATCGAGGGATTTACCTCAGAGGATGGCGGATTGAGCGATGCCAAGCCGAAAACCGATGTGACGACGGTCGACGAGTTCAATGCAATGTTCGATGACCTGGACGATGTGCCGGTTCTGAAGTTCACCAAGGTGGTGAAGTGATCGCCAGCTACTGTACCGCCGCCAGCCAGCGACGGGTCCTGGCGGAGTTGTCCGGTCCTGGGACGCTCTCGCTCCATCCTCGGACCTAGCGGTGCTAAGCTCGCAGAAAACGCTCGCAAGCACCGAGGCCTCGCAAGGCCCTGGACCTGGACATTCTCCGCCAC
>CAVJMS010000032.1:0-7709 GCA_963650995.1 Succinatimonas sp. CAG:777
GGCGGATCGCACGGATTTGCAAAGGAATTTGCTGCGTTGCAGCGCAAATCCGGCGTGGGAAACGCTTTAATCAGCGTTTCCCTAAGCTTCGCAAAGCATCCGAAAAAAAGCGTCATACACCGCCCCGTTCCCTTCAGAGTGCAATGCACTTTTCCAGGGTGATGGCGTAAATCAGCTTTTCCTTCACCGGAAGTCCGGTGATTTTTTCCAATGCATCCGCATAAAGCTCAAGCTGCTTCCGGTAGCGTCTGATCAGCGTTTCTTCCTTTCGGACGTGATCCGACTTGTAATCCACCAGCACGATGCCGCCGTCTTCTATAAAGAAGGCATCCATGATGCCCTGAAGGATCACAGGCTCCGTACTGTCACTGTCCGGAAACAGATAGCTGTGCGGTACCTGCTTCATGAAATGCTGCTCGCGGTAAAGCTGCCCGGCAGCCTGGGCCCTGCGGAAGCGCTCGGCCAGCGAGCTCTCAAGAAAGGCCCGGAAGCGCCGCGGACGGATGAAGCGAAGCTCTGCCTCCGGCAGCTTCGAGCGAAGCTGCTCCATGAAATTCTCCGGTGAATCCGTATAATCATAGCATTCAAGCGCATGGTGATAGGCATCACCGGCCGCCGTGCCTCCCTTTTCCTGCTCCGGCTGCACCGGCATAAGGGCCGCCGGCATATCCCTCCGGATGCCTTCATTCTCCGATGCAGGGACATCGTTCCCGGACGAAGCATTGGCCTCCTCCGACGCCGGTGAAGCATGCATCTGTCCGGCCGCTGCCCTCTCTGCATCGATCTCCTTGAGCTCCGATACCGAATGCTTCGGATACATGTGCGTCGCCGCTTCATACGGATAGCAGTAGGACAGCGTATGCTGCAGCGCCCGGTAATCCTCCGTATCGGTGTCCACGGCCTCCATCGCCGCCTGCAGGGCCTGCCGTGCCTCCAGCCTCTGCAGCGTATGCTGTGTCTCCGAACGCAGGAGATCTGCCGGCGTATATTCGGAAAGTGAAATAACACTGCCCGTGCGCATCAGATTGTCCGCCCCCTCTGTCATCAGAATCCAGTCCAGATAGCAGCCGGCTCCCCGGAGCTCGGTCCCGGACAGCGGTATCTCCGCATCCGGATATTTCGAGAGCAGCTTCTCCGTATCGTCTACGACAGCCGTCAGAATCAGCTTCTCCTCCGCCCGCGTCATGGCCACATATAAAACGCGCAGCTCCTCGCCCAGCTGCTCCGCCTCCTGCTTTCCGCGGATCGCCGTCCGCTTGACCGACGGAATCTTCACTTTGTTTTCCAGATCCACATAATCGCAGCCGATGCCGAGCTCCGCATCCACAAGCACAGCATCACTCAGAGAACGCTTGTTGAATTTCCGCCCCATGCCCGATAAAAATACCACCGGAAACTGAAGTCCCTTGGACTTATGGATCGACATGACGCGCACGAGATCATCCTGATCCGAGTAGACCGCCGCTTCGCCCTGATCACTGTTGTACTTCTTCAGCTTTTCAATGTAGCGGATATAATCAAAGAGCCCCTTGTAGGATGTCTTCTCAAAGGAAAGCGCCATATCGATCAGCGCGTCCAGATTTGCCTTCCGCCGCTTCCCGGCCGGCATGGCCGACGCATAGTTATAATATCCGGTCTCATCATAGATGCGGTACAGAAGCTCATGGATCGGAAGATAGCAGGCCATGGACCGGTAATGCTGAAGCTCAGAAGCGAAGCGCTGAAGCTTCTCTTTCAGTTCCGGTGCCAATGCAGGCGTCCGGAAATCCGACGGCTGCTCCTCAGAAGCATTTCCGGACGCAGACGCTTCGGGCGGCACGTCCGGAGCATGGTCCGAAGCAGCTGCTCCGCCCTCTTCCCCGGCCAGCATACGCTGCACCGCCTCCTGCAGCGAGCCGAAGGCGATCGTAAGCTCTGCCAGCTCCTCATCCGAAAAATCATACATCGGTGAATGAAGAACCGCCGCCAGTGCGATATCCTGCCGCGGATTATCGATGACATGCAGGAGCGCAAGCACCGTCTCCACCTCCACTGTATTGAAGTAGCCTTCATTGCTCGTACAATAGGCCGGAATGCCGTCGGCTCCCAGGATCTCCACCAGCGTATCCGCCCAGGCACCGGGCGAGCGAAGGAGAATCACGATGTCCCGGTACGACCGGCCTTCCTCATGCAGCTTCCGGATGCGGGACGCAATCATGTGGGCCTCCCCTTCCGGCTTGGACAATGCTTTCTCCGACGATGCCTTTCCATCGTCTCCGGCGGCCGCCAGCAGAAGAAGCTCGCACTGATACTTCGGATCAGTCTCCTCCCGCTCCTCGGCCTTCGGGTATCCATAGTGAAGGGCCGCCCGCTCATTATAGTCAATGCCGCCCAGCGCCGGACGCATGACGCGCCGGAAAACGTGGTTGACCGCACGAATCACCTCATTCCGGCTCCGGAAGTTCTTGCTGAGCTCAATCTTCGGATAGGCTTCATCCTGATATTTCGTAAGAAAAAGCGCCGGCCGGGCCTGACGGAAGCTGTAAATAGACTGCTTCACATCCCCCACCTGAAAGACATCCGGCCGTCCGAAGCGCTCCGCCGAAAGCGCGGAAATCAAGGCCTCCTGCACGAAATTCGAATCCTGGTACTCATCCACCAGGATCTCCCGGTACTGCCGCGCACAGTCATCGGCGATCTGTGAGGGCTTCCGATGTCCCTCTTCGTCTACGGTATAGAGGATGTCCAGCGCCTTATGCTCGAGATCCGAAAAATCAAGCATATGGCGCCGTTCCTTTTCGGCCTGATACTGCCCGATGAAGCGCTTCGTAAGACGAACCAGTCCCCGCATGCAGCTCTGAATACCCTGTTCCATCTGCTCCGTAAGTTCCGGTGAGCATGCCGGACACATGCCGGCCAGTGCCTGCATATCCTTCTTGACTGCATTTCGAATGTCCGTGACACGTCCCTTCAGCGGCGACTTCGTCGGCTTCACCCGGTCAAAGCGTACTGCCTTCACCCGTTCGATCAGCTCCTTCAGATTCTCCGAAGTCTCCGCGCGCCGCAGTGCCTCCGTCTCAGAGCTCAGATTCGGAATATAGCTTTCCGGTCCGTCCGGCTCCTCGCAGACCGAAAGCGCATAGGCCATCCGTTCGCGGTCATCCGTCACCCGGGCCTGCAGCTGCCGGAACAGAAGCTGCTCCCCGTCCGCATCCTGCGTCTGAAGGCAGGCCTCCAGATATTCCTCCGGCCACGGATGTGCCGATGCATCCGTATACAGCTTCAGCACCAGTGCGGCCGCGCCGTCATCCGTTTTTCCGCGTCCGAAGGTATCCGCAAAGCGCAGAAAATCTGCATCGCCGGCGGCATATTCCTCCTCCAGAAGCTCCTCGAGGATGTCTCCCTGCAAAAGCTTCAGCTCGCCCTGATCGCCCATGCGAAAGCCGGGATCCAGGTCGATGGCTGCATAATTTTCCGTAATAAAGCGCTTGCAGAAGGCATCGATGGTAGAAATGTTTGCATTCTGAATGCTTCCGGCCTCCCGAATCAGATCTGCATGATCCGGATGCTCCCGCAGCTTCTCCTCCAGCGCCGTGCGGATCCGATCCCGCATCTCCTGTGCCGCTGCCTCTGTGAAGGTCATGATGACCATTTCACTCAGCTTCACCGGATCCTCCGGATCCATGATCCGCTCAATCACATGCTGCACCAGCACGGCCGTCTTTCCGGAGCCGGCCGCAGCCGCCACCAGGAGATTGCCCTTCTTATGTCTGATTACCTGTTCCTGTTCCGTCGTCCACTGCATGATCACTCTCCTCCGGCGAAATTTCATCCCAGATTTCCGATACCGGCGGCGCCGACTCCGTCCGGTACGTATAGCCGTCGATGCGCGGATCGAAGCGGCAGATGCTGTGATACGGGCACCAGCTGCAGGCCGTCGTATCCGAGCTCATCACGATGGGATGCATGTCGATCCGGCCGTCCCGGATCTCCTCTGCATACCGTATCAGTTTCTCCTCCACGAAGCGCCCGAGATCCCGGAAGCGCTTCGTAGAAGCCACATTCTTCTTCGTCGGGTCCACCATGCCCGCCTTGATCGTGACCGGAAGAATATCTGCAATGCACTCAATCTCCCGATCCAGCTTCTGTACCACCGAAAGCTCCGTGTTGATCAGTCCGTCGGCCCGAAGCTCCCGAAGCCGCGCATGGGCCCGGTCCTCGGCGCTCTCATTTTCCTTATACTCCAGCACCGGATCGTCCAAACGGTAATACAGCATTGCCGCCGGCACTGCCTCCTTATCCGGAAAGCGGGTTTCATAGGTCCGCAGCGCCACATTGAGATACGTCATCAGCTGAAGCTGCGTGCCATTATAAATGCGGGTAAGATCAAAGCTGGTTTTTCCGGACTTATAGTCAATAACCTTCACATAAACGTGCTCCTCATCCTCCGCGATATCCACCCGGTCGATTCTTCCCTGAAGCCGTATGCCCTCCCGGACATACTCGAAGCTCTGCTCCAGACGGTCCACCCGGAAGTCGCCCCGCCGAAGCTGCTCCGCCAGGGCCCACAGTGTGGTACGGGTAATGTCGGAGGCCTTGCGGACAAGGTACTGATTCCGTGCCGTTCCCAGCAGCAGACCCTGATGGTAGTCCGCTGCCGCCTGCTGCACGCTCCCGGATGCCAGCTCCACGAGCTCCTGCTCGTTTAAGTCCTCCAGCTTCCGCTGCTTCTCCATCAGCTCCCGGAAGCCCCGCTCCAGGGCGGTATGGTAGAGATTGCCAATGTCATAGGCCTGCAACTCGAAGCTCTCCCGTTCCTGCAGCCGAAGCCCGTACTGTAGGAAATGCTGGTAGGCGCAGCGGCTGTAATTTTCAAAGCGCGTGATCGACCCGAGCAGCGGCTGTCCGTAGAGCTCTGCCGCCACCTGCCGGGACAAGGCATTGTCCTCATAGCAGGTCAGGGCAGCATTCAGAAGCTGCTGCACCCGCACATGCGCTGTCCGGTCCCGATGAAGGATCGCGAGATAACCGAGGGTTCTCTTCACCGAGGCCGCAGCCTCCTTCTTCGGGCGGTCGGCGGCTGCCTTTGCACCTTCATTGTCCGCATCCTCCTCTGCATCGCCGTGCTCAGGGAGCAGCAGCTTCCACAATGCCTCCTCCTGCAGTGCAGCGGCAATGCAGCGGGCGGCCTCCTTCATCGTATAGGCGGTCTGCGGCCGGAAGCGAAGCTTCTGTACCTTAAGATCCGTAAACATGCAAAGAATATCCCGGATCAGCGCGGACGGCCGGCTGCCCTTGCCGTCCCGTCCCTTCAGGGCATAGCTCAGCACCAGATGCTCCGACGGATTCAGCAGCGCACGGTAAATGTAAAAGCGCTGAATCAAGGCATTTTCCGTGCGGTCCGGTGCAAGCTCGATGGACAAGGACGCAAACAGCCGGCGGTCCCGGTCCGTCAGCAGCTTGGTATCTGCCTCTGCCTTCGGAACCTCATCCGCGGTCAGCCCCGCCACGAAAAAGAGACGCGGATTTGAAAAGCGTGAGCGCGTCAGATCACCGATGACCACCTGATCGAGGGTCGCCGGAATCACGCGCACCGAGGCCTGCCGGAGTCCGGCATCCAGCACGTCCCTGAAGCCGCTCCGGCTCATGCGGGTGTCTCCGAGAAGCTCCTTAAGCTGCTGCAGGAGACGGTCGATTTCCTTCACGCTCTCATCCAATGCTTCTGCCCGGTTCTCATCTCCCTCCGCACGAAGTGACGCGTTCAGCTGCTCCATCGCCTCCCGGGCGCCGATCTCCTTGAGAAGGGTTTCCAGCGCCGCCACACGGACAGCCGCGTCGGCGCCGCGCTCGCTGCTGTTTTCACGAAGGTGAAGAAGCGGCAGGATCAGCTCCTGACGGATGGCTTCCATGATATTGATATTTCCATCCATATCCGTCCAGGTCTTTTCAAAGCCGGAAACGCCGCGAATGCCGGTGGCCCTAAGGTAATTATCCAGCAGATCCACGTGCTGCTGCCGCTCCGCCGATCCCGCCGGCATGGCGCGGAGGAAGCGCAGCACCGCATCAAAGCTGAAGTTCCGGTCCACAGCCTCCAGCGCCGCACGCATCAACTCCGCATAGGGAGAATCCAGAAGGCTCGCCGGATCATCGAAGAAATACGGAATGTCCGCCTCCGAAAACACCTTATAGATGATATCCCGATACTTCTCCGTATTGGTCAGCACAATGCCAATGTCCTGATATCGGTATCCCCGCCCGCGCACGCTTTCCTCAATACCGGCGGCGATCGCTTCAACCTCCTGCCGAAGATCGGCCGCCTCCCGGAGGACGAGAGAGGCGTCCGAAGGTTCGGGCGCGGCCGTCTCCAAAACCCGATAGAGCTGCCGTTCGATGACCGAAAGCGCCGGTGCATGCAGAAAACGCGGCGCCGGACTGCCTGGCTCCCTTGCTTCACCGGTTCTCGCATCAAAGCGATTGACATCGACGGCCGGCGCCACCGGTACCTTCAGCTGCGCTGCCAGCTTCGTGAGTGCATTCACGGTCTGTCCGGAAAGATAAAAAAGATCCTCCGGTCCCTTTTTTTCATAGATCGAATCCCGCGCATCGGCGCTCACATCTACCGTAACCCAAATTTCACTGCTCACCGGCAGCAGCTCCTCCAGAATGCGCAGCTGAATCGGCGTGAAGCCGGTGAAGCCGTCAAAGGCCACCACGGCGTTCTGCAGAAGCTTCGATGCCGGCAGCTGCTCATACAGCCGGTCCAGCACCTCCTCCTGGGTATGATAGCCATGCTCCTCCATGTAGCACTGAAAATGCTCATAAATCAGTGCAATATCCGACAGCTTGCTTCGGGTATAGGCGCTTTCTGCATGCGCAGCCGCAAGATCCAAAAGCTCCGGTGTCATATGATATTGATAAAATTCCGAAATCTGGGATTTCAGACGTTCCAGAAAGCCCGGCTTATCCAGCTCCCGGCCGTACAGCTGAAGACGACCGGCCAGCTTCTCCGTGACCGAGCGGAGGATCATGATCTTTCCGGTATCATCGATCAAGGTCATATCCGGAAGACGCAGCTCCTCAAATACACGATACGCCAGACGGTCGAAGCTCAGAACATCGATGTTCAGTATGCCGCCACCCCGGTTTTCCGGATGCGCCAGGATCTTTCGCTGCATCGCCAGCGTATCCTGCTCCGGCACAATGAGAAACCATTTCTTCCAGAAATCCTTCGGTGCTTCATTCAGAAACTGCCGAAGGAGATATTCTGTTTTGCCGGCGCCGGCCGCGCCGAAAATAAATTGAAGGCTCATATATACCACCTGTCTTATACAAAAGGGCGCCCCGAGGCGCCCTTTCATCGTTTTGCTGCGCTCTGACGAAGCGACAGCTTTTTCATCGGAGTAACAGGACTCGAACTCGTATAAAAGCATGCTGAAATACACGTTTTTCCGCCATTTTTTAAATTTCCGTGCCTAAATTGTGCCTAATTCACGTGCACCTTTTTCATTTTGTCCTCCTTTTAATTTAAGGAAACGCTGATTAATTGACCATACGTCTTTCACCATTGAATTTCGAAGCTATTTTGAAGCATCCAGTTTCTATAGTGACCAAAAATCATGATGATTCCTGGGGTATGGCCTTTAATCTGGCTCCTTATTACACTTTTCTATCCCTCTTTTCGGGGAAATGGGCGCAGCTATCCCATGGAAAACTCTGCACCTCTGCCAGCT
>CAVJMS010000033.1:0-7283 GCA_963650995.1 Succinatimonas sp. CAG:777
AACATAAAACGGTGCATGCTGGAGTATATTGACTGCTGCAAGAAGGGCTGATATATTCCGACAAACGGCGGCTGTAAATGACAATTACGGCATTTAACTCAATTTTCCGTTGCGGCCGCTGAAAAAAAGCGTACAATAGAATCGTTAAACAAAACAGGGGAGCTCGTACAGGCGGGCTGAGAGGAAGTACTCAAACTTCGACCCTTTTACCTGATGCGGGTAATGCCGCCGTAGGAAGTTGACATTATGGCTTTTTACAGGAGACACCCGTTTTGGGTGTCTCCTGTTTTTTTAGAAAGGAAAAAAGATATGTTTCAGAAAATGCTCGAAAATGTAAGAGACAGGCGTCCTCTTATTCACAACATCACGAACTATGTTACGGTGAACGACTGTGCCAACATCGTACTGGCCTGCGGTGCATCGCCCATTATGGCAGACGACCGGAGCGAGGTCGAGGAAATCACAACGATCTGCGGCGGACTGAATATCAACATCGGTACACTCAACAAGCGTACGATCGAGTCGATGTTCCTTGCGGGAAAGCGGGCGAACGCACTGTCGCATCCGGTTGTGCTCGATCCCGTGGGCGCGGGCGCATCGAAGCTGAGAACGGAGACGGCGCAGAAGCTTCTCAAAGAGCTCAGGTTTGCCGTCATTCGCGGCAACATTTCGGAGGTCAGAACGCTTGCTTCCGGCAGCGGAACGACCAAGGGCGTGGACGCCGACGCTGCGGACAGGGTGAGTGAAGAGAATCTTGACAGCGCGGTCGCTTTTGCCAAGGACTTTGCCGAAAAGACAGGTGCGGTCGTCGCCATCACCGGTGCAATTGACATTGTGGCGGACAGCAGGAGGGCATACTGCATCCGAAACGGTCACACCATGATGTCTTCCATCACGGGCACGGGCTGTCAGCTCTCGGCCATGACGGCGGCATATGTGACAGCGAATCCGGAGCAGCCGCTGGAGGCTGCCGCCGCGGCGGTCTGTGCCATGGGCCTCGCCGGCGAGATCGCGCATGCGCGTCTTTCTGCGCAGGACGGAAATTCCACCTATAGAAACTACATCATCGACGCCATCTATAACATGACGCCGGAGCAGCTGGAGGAAGGCGCAAAATATGAAGTGCGATAAAAAGACAATGCTGCTCTACGCTGTCACGGACCGCGCGTGGGTTGGCAGGCAGAGCCTTTGCGAGCAGGTAGAAGCTGCGCTCAAGGGCGGCGTGACCTGTGTGCAGGTGCGTGAAAAGAAGCTCGGTGATGCGGATTTTCTAGAAGAGGCGAGGCAGATCGCGGCGCTGTGCAGGCGCTACAGTGTGCCGCTGTTCATTAACGACAATGTGGAGGTTGCCATGGCCTGCGGTGCCGAGGGCGTGCATGTCGGACAGAAGGATATGGCCGCGGTGAAGGTGCGTGAAAGGGTCGGCGACAAAATGATGATCGGTGTCTCCGTACATTCGGTCGAAGAGGCGAAACAGGCGGTGAAGGACGGGGCGGACTGTCTCGGTGTGGGTGCGATGTTCTCGACCTCGACCAAAACGGACGTGGATGTGCTTCCGAAGGAGACACTTAAGGCCATCTGCGACGCCGTCGACATTCCGGTTGTGGCGATCGGCGGGCTTAACAGGAGCAATATCCTCGAGCTCTCCGGCACAGGCGTCGATGGTGCGGCATTGGTCAGCGCCATCTTTTCGGCGGAGGATATTGAAGGTGAATGCAGAGAACTGCGTGCGCTGTCCGAAAAGATGGTGAACGGAAAGGCCGGCAGACCGGGACACTGACCTTGAAAGGAAAAAACGATGAAAACAGCATTATCCATCGCGGGAAGTGATTCCTGCGGAGGTGCCGGTATTCAGGCTGACATCAAAACGATGACGATGAACGGTGTTTATGCCATGACCGCGATTACCGCTCTCACGGCACAGAACACGACCGGCGTGAGGGGCATTCAGGAAGCAACACCTGCATTCTTAAAAGAACAGCTGGATGCGGTATTTGAGGATATCTTTCCTGATGCGGTCAAGATCGGGATGGTTTCGTCTTCCGAGCTGATCCGCGTGATCGCGGAGCGGCTGCGTCACTACGACGCCGAAAATATCGTGGTCGATCCTGTGATGGTCGCCACGAGCGGCTCAAGTCTGATGAAGACCGACGCGGTGCAGACGCTCATCGATGAGCTTCTGCCTCTTTCGACGGTCATCACGCCGAACATCCCCGAGGGTGAAATTCTCTCAGGTGAGAGAATTGAGAGCAGGGATGACATGGAGCGCGCCGCCAGGCACATCGGCGACGCCTATGGCTGCGCTGTTCTTTTGAAAGGCGGTCATCGCGTGAACGATGCGAACGACCTGCTCTATGCAGACGGCAAAATGCAGTGGTTGGAGGGAAAACGCATCGATAATTCCAATACGCACGGCACAGGCTGCACACTCTCAAGTGCGATCGCTTCGAATCTCGCCAAGGGCTATTCACTGAGCGCGTCTGTTGCGCGGGCAAAGGAGTATATTTCCGGTGCGCTGTCGGCGATGCTGGATCTCGGCAGGGGCGCAGGTCCCATGCAGCATAATTTTGACCTTCAGGGTGAGTTTGCAAAAGAGAATATCCATGAAGGACAGTAAGCGAAATGTAAAAAGCAGCAGGGCGTCGGCCCTGCTGCTTTTTGCTGCGTGTACATTTGTTTCGAGCCTTATGACACCAGGGACTTATAACAAGGTCTCAAAAATCTAATTGACGGGCCTCCGAATCGTGCATATATTATTTTAGAGTCGGGGAAATAGAAGGTTCCTGAGACCATATCAGCTGCTGATTTAAGGAATATGGATCAGGTAATTCTGGAGTTTAAAATAGAAGAGGTGTGATATGGCAGGTAAAGTGAAAATACGTACAGTCAGCAGGTTCAGTCTGATCCTGACCATTACCCTGACCATTCTGTGTGCGGGAATTTCGGCCTATGGCCTGCAGAGGTATGCGGTTCTTCGAAATTCGCTGCAGGAATATGTGGCATGTGAATCCGCCATTCTCCGTTTTATGAGGGGATCGGATACATTGACGGAGCAGGCACGGCTTGCGGCCGCAACCGGAGAGCTCAGCTATATTGAAGGATATTTTCAGGAAGCAGATGAAGATCAAAACCGGGAAAAGGCACTGGAGGAGCTGGCTTCCTATGAGGGAAATGAGGACGCCGTCGCACAGCTGGAGGAGTCCATGGAGCACTCAAAAAAGCTGATGGAGACGGAATACTATGCGATGCGCCTTGTGGAGGAAGCGCAGGGAGCGGAACGCTCGGCCTGGCCGCAGGTGCTTCAGGACGTGAAGCTTTCTGAAGAAGATGAGAAGCTTTCAGCCGCAGAAAAGCTGGTGCGGGCACAGAATCTCATGAGCAATGCCGACTATGAGCTTGTGAAGGAGGAAATTCGGAAGGGCACAAATGAAGGCCTGGATACGCTTTCGATTGAGATCGGAAACCGGCAGAACCGGTCTGCAGATATTTTCTTTGACATTTTCAAGAAGATCCTTTACAGCATCGGCTGTTTTTCGGTATTCCTGCTTGCGATTTACTACATTATGCGGCATTGGATCGTGACACCGCTTGCAAGGTATAATGAGAGCATCAGGCAGGGGAAGATTTTCCCTGTCTGCGGGGCGTATGAGCTGCAGCTTCTTGCAAAAACCTATAACGAGGTGTTCGAGGAAAACGAGGAGCGGGAGAAAATTATGAAGCATCAGGCGGAGCATGATCCGCTGACCGGCGTGCTGAACCGGGGAGCCTTCGATCAGATTCTGAAGCTGATGGAGAAGGATCAGCGTAAATTTGCCCTGATCCTGGTGGACGTGGATAACTTTAAGAGTGTCAATGACGGCTACGGGCATGCGGTTGGAGATCTCATTCTGAAACGGGTGTCCAAGCTTCTGTCGGACAGCTTTCGTTCGATTGATCATGTCTGTCGAATCGGCGGCGATGAATTTTCGGTTGTCATGATGGAGGTGACGGGCGGTCTCGGCTATACGATTGAAGATAAAATCCGTGAGATCAACCGTCAGCTGGCGATGCATGAGGATGATTTTCCTGCGGTATCGCTGAGCGTGGGCGTCGCATTTACAGACCGGGAGAAGCCGGGCGAAAGTCTTTTTAAGGATGCCGACCGTGCACTGTATTATGTAAAAGAGCATGGACGGAACGGATGCCGCATTTACTCCGCGGAGGTTGCGATGATCGAGGTATGATCCGTCGTATCGATGTGGTGCTAAAAAATTACATTTGCTTAACATTAAAAGCGCAGCTTTGTGCCTGCCGGTCGGCGGGGACAAGGCTGCGCTTTTCTGTTGAACCGTTCCCACCATAGCGGTGGGAACAAAGACAAACCGTATATGCTATGATGGAACAGCAGCGACGGCATGAGTTATGAAAAGCACAAGAAAGGAAACAAGTACAATTGCGAGGGTCAGGATAAACATACCAAAACAGCGGACAACGGGATGCCTGTGTTTGCAAAGAGGAATCATGCATTGGATATTTCTGTAGTTAAAACAGCTGAAGACCCAGGACAGCGAGATGCCCAGCAGGCACAGGTAACAGATCAGCAAAGCCGGGCCGTTCATACCGTTTACGTGAAATGCGGTGCAAAAAAAGAAAACGAAAAGGTAATAAACAGAAGCCAGTAACATTTTCCAGGGCGTATGGGAACGGAAGCCGGGCAGCGCATATTTCTGAAGGCCGCGTGAAAAGCGGCGGCCGTGCGCCGGATTTGTAAGGCCTTCCAGATGCCTTCCGAGCTCATGTACCGATGAATAGCGCTCGGCTGCATTCAGCTTCGTACATGTTTCGATGACATCATCAAATACATGACAGGGCTTCGGCATGGAATCGGACATTTTCTGAAGAAGGACGCCTAAAGCATAGATATCCGTTTTCGGAGAAGAGGAACCGAATCCATATTGCTCCGGTGCGGCATATCCCATGGTGCCGAGTAAAACGGTATCTTCCGTGCTGTCCGGAGAGTAGAATTTGGCAGCATTGAAATCCAGCAGGACGGCGTGGTTCCAGCAGTCAATGATCACATTGGACGGCTTGATATCGCGGTGAATGATGGGCGGATCTGTATGATGCAGCGCCTGCAGAACAGTGCAGAGGTCAAGCATGTAACGGATCATATCCGAGCAGGATAAGCTGTGCTGCCGGATTTTATCTTCCAGAACGGAGCCGGAAATGTATTCTTCAATGACCGTCAGCTGATGGTTTTCCTCGCACAGGGCAATGATTTTCGGCGTCCCGGCCAGGGGATGAAGGGACAGGTACTCGTACAGATCTGCATTATACACATCGAGAACCTTTCGAATAAAGATCCTGTGGGTTTCCTGATGCTGAACCAGATCGATTTTATGCGATTCATCGATGACGGCAATGGCCTTATAGTACGAAACAGAAAGACGGCGGGTGAAATCCATGAGGGACGGAATCCTTTCATAAACGTGTGATGCAAGTATAGCAGATCGGAGATGGCAATGGATGAAAAAAACACCAGAGAGCTTACGGAAATTCTGGGAAAAACACATCTGTCGGAGTTTGGACAGTATTGCAGTGAAAACAAGGATTCCATGAATTTCGGAACAGCGGATTTCTTTACATACATGAAGGAGTGCCTGAAAAAGAAGGGCATAAGCCAGCAAACGATGTTTCTGAAAGCAGATATACCGGAACGCTATGGATATAAGCTGCTGTCCGGTGAAAAGCATACGAGACAGAGAGATGTGATTTTGAGGCTTTGTTATGCAGCCGAGCTGAGTCTGGAGGAAACGAAGCGGGCACTGGAGAAATACGGCATGCCGGCGCTGTATCCGAAGGTGCCGAGGGATGCATTTCTAATGATCGTTTTTAACGAACGTCCCGGAAATATCATCGAAGTCAACGAGCTTATGAAGAAGAATGAACTGGAGCCGCTCAGGTCAAGCGGCATGCAGGATTAGGTACGTAAAGCAACAAAAAATATAATACATGGAGGATTTATCAATGAAGACATGGAAGCTGGTTTCGGGAATTTTATCAATCATTCTGTTCGTATTTGTGACATTTCAGTCCTGTGCGGCCGGAGTGGCGAATACACTGCAGGATAACGGAGAAATTTCCGGTTCGGCGGGAATCATCGTAGCGGTCTGCATGCTGTCGGGCGGTATTGTTTCGATCGCAACCCGGAAATCGGAAAGAAACGGCGGAAACATTGCCCTGATCATTCTGTTTGGCCTTGCTGCCCTGATCGGGTTTGCCGGCTACGGAAGTTATTCCGATTTGGCGATCTGGTCCGGCTGGTGCATGATCAATGCCGTACTTGCCGTGCTTGCGATGATCGGAAACCGATGAGGGGCGGAAAAAGTTGTAAGAATAAAAAGCTGCAGTCGGAGCTGCAGCTCTTAAAGAAGGGAGAATATCAATATGAAACATCATGCAGTAAGGACCGCAGTTATCACATCCGCATTCGCGATGGCGTGTACGTTAAGTGCATTGGCCGGATCCTGGACACACTATGACAAAAACGGGGATAGCTGGGACAGCCTCTGGTTCTATGAAAAGGACAACGGCGAGCATGCGGAGAGCGAGTGGATCACAGATAACGGGACGTGGTATTGGATCGATGATGCCGGATACGTTCCGGTGATTGCGGGAATATCCGCCGATGGCTATCTGTACAACAGTCAGGGCATTTATGTTCCGCTGAATGACGGAGCGCACCATTTTGTGGATCAGGCGATGTACAGTCTGATTCATGAAGGAATGACCGAAGAGCAGGTAAATGCGGTTCTTGGACAGCCGCATGAATTATCGAGCAGTTCATCGTATAATTTCGGATCCGAACGTCTTGATTATGCGACCTATATCTGGTACCCGCAGCGTGCAGCCGGTTCCGTTTATGTATCGTATACCAACGGTGTGGTTTCCTATACGGCGGCGTATTGGTATTGATAAAATGTCAATGACCGGCAGGACCGGAAAAGCTGATAAAAGGCATCCTCAAAGAAATGGAGGATGCCTTTAAAATTAACGTGTTCTGACGTTGACCTTTTTGCCGGAAAATGCAATGCCGAATTTTAATATATTCAGCAATGGATTTTTGCAGCTTATTGTAATCGTTCGAATATAGGCTTTCGGCTATTGTATCTGCAGTTGTTTGTGTGACCGCGCCAATTTCAATGGAATTGAGTATGCGATCAAATTCGGGCAAAAGAGGCAATGGATCATTCCTATTCGGACTTAAAATCAACGATTTTTATGCCTTTTACAATTCCTTGAAA
>CAVJMS010000034.1:0-5601 GCA_963650995.1 Succinatimonas sp. CAG:777
TAGCTCGTCGGGCTCATAACCCGAAGGTCGTTGGTTCAAATCCTTCTCCCGCAACTTCAGAGGTCATCCGCAAGGATGACCTTTTTTTGTAGGAATTGAAAAAAGAATATGATACCTGTATAATACGGTATCAGTTGCGAAAAAAGATTGTTTCATGAAGGGGTCATGTATTGAGCTACACTGCATTATACAGAAGATGGAGATCCCGAACCTTTGATGAAATCAAGGGCCAGGAGGCCATCACTGCTTCATTTAAAAATCAGATCATAACCGGACGCATCGGTCATGCATATCTATTTTGCGGTACCAGAGGCACCGGCAAGACCTCGGTGGCCAAAATTCTGGCGCGTGCAGTGAACTGTGAGAATCCGCAGGATGGAAATCCCTGCAATGAATGCTCGAGCTGCAAAGCGATTCTCAGTGAATCCAGCATGAATGTGGTGGAAATGGATGCGGCCTCTAACAATGGCGTAGATGATATTCGTCAGATTCGTGATAAAATCCAATATCCTCCGGTGGACGGAAAATATAAGGTATATATTATCGATGAGGTACATATGCTCAGCCAGTCGGCCTTCAATGCATTTCTGAAGACGCTGGAGGAGCCGCCGTCCTATGTGATTTTTGTGCTTGCCACAACAGAGCCGAATAAGATTCCGATCACCATCCTGTCGCGCTGCCAACGATATGATTTTAAACGCATTACCACAGATACGATTGCATCCCGGCTGCGTGAAATATCCGATGCAGAAAACATACAGGTATCGGAGGATGCGCTGCACTACATAGCGCGGGCCGGTGACGGATCCATGCGTGATGCTGTTTCGCTTCTGGATCAGTGTTCCGCCTTTCAGTTTGACCGTCAGATCGAATATGAGGATGCGCTCAGCATCTTGGGGGCAGTGGATACTGCCGTTTTTTCCGAGCTTGTCCGTGCACTTTCGAAGAAGGATATCCGTACGGTTCTTGAAACAGTCGCCGGGGTCATTGATCAGGGCCGGGAGCTCAGCCAGTTTGTGAATGATTTTGTTCAGTATATCCGAAACATGCTGCTGGCGTCGGCGGTGGATAATCTGACCGGGCTTGTGGATATGTCATCTGAAAATCTGAAACGGCTTCGGGAGGACGCATCCTTATTGTCGACGCCTGAGCTTATGAGATATATACGTATGCTCAGTGAGCTCACAAATCAGCTGCGGTTTGCAGTTCAGAAGCGCATTCTGATTGAGACAACGCTTATGAAGCTAGCATATGCGGAAACGGATGCAACGACCGATGGTATGAATGCACGTCTGGCGGAGCTTCGCAGGATGCTTCAGAATCTTCCGGCCGCTGTAGCGGCTCCAGTGGTCGATGCCAATGCCGGCCGCGTGCAGTCACCGGCTTCCCCGCCGGCTGCGCAGAACGCTTCCGTGACAGTGAAGCTTCCGCGTGCGCAATATGAGGATCTGCAGCTTCTGAGAAGGGACTGGCGGTCCATCTGTGCGGCTATTCGCATCCGGGAGCTTTCTGCAGCACTTCTGCAGGATCAGTCCTATCTGCGGCCGGATCGTGAGAAGTCCGGCATTACCATTGTAACCAGAAGCACAGGTACGGCATTTCTCCTCTCGCAGGAGGCAAGCATTGCAGAGATCCGAAGGATCATCGGAGAAAAATATCATAAGGATATTTCTGTTTCTTATGCATTGTCCAAGGAGGATGAATCATCCACTGTTTATGTAAGTGATGAGGATCTGTCGCAGATTCATATACAGATTGAAACAGAAGAATAAAAGGAGATTATTATGGCAAAGCATGGTGGTTTTCCGGGCGGTATGCCGGGTATGAATATGAATAACATTATGAAGCAGTACCAGCGTATGCAGCGTAAGCTGGAGGAAACGCAGGAGGAGCTTTCGAAGAAGGAGTATGCAGGACAGGCCGGCGGCGGTGCTGTCAAGGTTATGGTAAGCGGCGCCAAGCAGCTTAAGAAAGTAGAGCTTGATCCGGCTGCTGTAGATCCGGAGGATGTAGAAACGCTGGAGGATATGATTCTTGCAGCGGTGAATCAGGCACTGGAGGCGGCGGAGCAGGATTCGCAGGCACAGATGGGTAAGCTGACCGGAGGACTCGGTATCTGATGGAGTATTTTTCAAAGGATATCTCTAGACTTGTAAGTGAGCTGTCCCGACTTCCGGGGGTCGGTCAGAAAAGTGCACAGCGCCTGGCATTTCACATCATACGTGCGCCGCGGGAACAGGCGTCGGAGCTTGCGGATGCGATTGTGAAGGCCAGAAACAATGTGCGCTACTGCCGCATCTGCTGTACGATTACAGACCAGGAAATCTGTCCGATTTGTGCATCGGAGGAAAGAGATCATGGACAGATCATGGTGGTGGAAAACAGCCGTGATCTGTCGGCCTATGAACGTACCGGAAAGTACAAGGGCGTCTATCATGTACTTCATGGCGCCATTTCTCCGATGCTCGGCATCGGACCGGATGATATACGTCTGAAGGAGCTGATGGCGAGACTCAAGGACGATGTGTCGGAGGTGATCATTGCGACCAATTCCTCACTGGAGGGTGAAACAACGGCTACTTATATCACGAAGCTGGTGAAGCCCCTAAACATTAAGGTATCCAGAATTGCGTCCGGTGTACCGGTCGGCGGCGATATTGAAAATATTGACGAAGTCACGCTGCTTCGTGCCCTTGACGGAAGAATAACGCTATAATACATCCGAAGGAGAAGCCTACATGGATAAATACGAGTTTAATATTAAAGCAGAGCAGATGCGCAAGATGGCGGAGCAGGGAGATTATAAAACAGCCATGCAGATCGCAGACGGCATTGACTGGCGGCGTGTGCGGAATGCAAATCTTCTTTCCTATGTTGCGGATATCTATGAGCAGAATAAGGAATATGAGGAAGCAAAGGATATTCTTCTTCTTGCGTTTGAACGTGCACCGGTCGGCAAGCGTTTTCTTTTTAAGCTGTCAGAGATTTCAGTGAAGGCCGGAGACATTCAGGATGCGCAGGAGTTCTATCGTGAATTCTGCGAGATGAGTCCGGATGATGTGCAGCAATATCTTTTGCGCTACATGATTTTGAAGGCAAAGGGTGCACCTGCAGAGCAGCTGATCTCATCTCTGGAGGAATATACCTCCGAGGAGCTGGATGAGGAATGGCTTTATACATTGGCGAAGCTCTATAGTGAAGCCGGATATGAAGAGGAATGCGTCCGCACCTGTGATAAGATCATGCTTCTCTTCGGACTTGGACAGTATGTGGACAAGGCCATGGATCTGAAGCTGCAGTACCGTTCACTGACGAAGGATCAGATGGATCTGGTGGAAAACCGCCGTGCACACGAGGAGAAGCTTCGCAGCATAGCGGAGGAATATGCAGTTACGGAAGAAAAGCCGGCATTAGAGAACGAAGCATTGGCCCCGGATACAGAAAACAGAGATGATGCAGAGTCAGCAGACATGCTGCAGACAGAAATTTCCGACAGGCAGGGCACAGAAGAAAGTGTCACGGTTCGTCCTGACAGAGAATATGCGGCAGAATCTGCAGATCCGTCGGTATTCGAACGCAGTGAGAAGGATCGCTCCATCCGCGGAGCAGCTGCGGATGCAGTAGAGGCTTTCCGAAGCGCCGTGAATGAGAAGCCGCGGCAGACAGCAGAACTCCATAATTATCATATGATCATTGAGGCAAGGACCAGAGAGGACGGCCTTAAGATTGCAATTGATGAGATCAAATATTTTCATGATAAATATGACCTTCACTACAAGGTGGCCAAGACGGATGCTGTGAAGCTCAATGCGCGCGGATTTGCACCTTTTAAGGAAAAAATCGACGGAAAGGATCTGATTGTTGAAAATGCGGGTGCATTAACCTATGACATTGTGGATGAGATTTCGGATTATATCGACGGGCTTCGGGATTCCAGCTCCGTTGTGCTGGTGGATGTAGTGGATCACTTTGACCGTATGGCCGAGGACCGTCCTCTTTTTATCAAAAAATTTGACATTGTGTCGGATACGGCGGAGGAAGAGGATGATCTTGTGGAGGATGTGGATCTGAATGCATCCATTTCTGAAACAGATGCCAATGCAGAATCTTCGGATGCTGCATTGGAGGCAGCGTATACGGAGGAGCCGCGTCCGACAGTACCGCTTCGGGAGGAACCGGAGCTTCCGGATCAGGCAGATGAAGATCCGGAAGAGGAAACCCGTGCGGAGATCGAATATCCAGAGGAAGCAGCGTCTGAAGACGCTGCTTCGGAATCCGCGGATGCTGCAGAAGAAGATGAGGAGGCTCCGGTTGAAACACAGGAGGAGCTTCCGAAGGATTATTATCAGGAAATGAATATCGATGATTTTGCGACCTATGCACAGTCCTATGCGCGTGAAATCGACTGTTCACTGTCCGGAAAGACAGTGCTCGCGCTGTATGAGCGCATTGAGCGCATGCAGGAGGAGGGTGCGTCCCTCACAAAGCAGAGTGCGGAGGAGTTGATTGAGGAAGCTGCAGACAAGGCAGAGCAGGGCGGCATCGGCAAAAAGCTGACAGGTATGTTCCATCCGAAATATGATAAGGAGAACCGGCTGATTCTCCGTGAAGAAAATTTCGTGTAATTATTAACCGTCATATAACGTACTGCAGAGCGATGCAGTTCAAAACAGTAAAAACGAACAATCGGGATGCCCCTTCTCTCCGGAGGAGGGGCGTTTTATTTATCGGAAAGCAGGGGGATCAGAATGAATGAATATACAGCAATGCTTCAAACGGGATGGGTACAGATCGCAGCGGCTGTCGTGATGGCCGGCATGCTTCTCTATGGATACCGGAAAGGGCTTGTACGCATGTCTGTAAACGCCGTATCCATCGTTTTATCGGTGATAGCAACCAAGATGCTTCTGCCGACTGTACAGGGCTGGATGGAGGCCAATCCGGCGCTTCGGGAGGCTGTAGCAGCGAGAGTACAGAAAATCGCAATGGGAGATGCAGGAGTCGCCGGAAGTGATACGGCTGCGGGTGCAAATGTGGATCTTTTTTATCAGCTGCTCGGACTTAATAAGCTGACGGACTATATTGCCGACCGCATTACCGGCATGTTTTTAAGTGCAGTCACCTTCATTCTTGTTCTGATCATCACGACGATCCTGGTAAAGCTTGTATTCGGCATACTGGTGCATATTGCAGAGCTGCCTGTGCTTAGCTTCTTTAATCGGACACTGGGAGCCGTATTGGGACTTTTGGAGGCCGTGCTGTATATATGGATCTTTCTGATCGTCATCAGTATTCTCCCGGAGAATCCGCTGACGGTTCAGATCGCTGCACAATTCAATGATCCTGCATCCTGGCTCTTCTACATGAAGGAGGCCAATATCTTTGTTCATATCTTTGAAGCCATAGGATAGGATCTGAGGCCATGCTCATATGCCGCAGAATCAAGGTGCGTATGCGGGCTTTTCATGCTCCAAAGCGGGCTCAAAAAAGTTTTGAAAAAAATTTAAAATTCCTGTTGACATTTCGAGAAGACTACGTTATTATAAACAAGCTGTCGCGAGAGACAAGACAAAAGCTTCTCAAAACAAGCACAAAGAACCT
>CAVJMS010000035.1:0-4646 GCA_963650995.1 Succinatimonas sp. CAG:777
ACGAGGAGAAATTATGCTGAATTTTGCGAGTGATTATACCGAAGGGTGCCATCCGGCCGTGCTGGAGGCGCTGACGAGAACGAACATGGAGCAGCTGACCGGCTACGGCACGGACTGCTATACAGAAAGGGCAAAGGAGAAGCTCCGCGGCTTTATCGGCCGTCCGGAGGCGGATATTTTCTTCCTGACGGGCGGAACGCAAACCAATCAGCTGGTCATTGACACGACGCTTTGCAGCTATGAGGGTGTGGTTTCCGTACAGTCCGGCCACGTCAACTGCCACGAGGCCGGTGCCATTGAATTCACAGGGCACAAGGTGCTCACGCTCCCTGCCCATGACGGACGAATGGATGCTGCCGAGCTCGATCAGCTGATGAGTGCCTTCTATGCGGACGGCGACCATGACCATATGGTGTTCCCCGGCATGGTCTACATCAGTCACCCGACGGAGTACGGCACCCTTTACAGCAAGGATGAGCTGCAGGCTCTTTCCGAGATCTGCCGCAAATGGAGCCTGCCGCTCTTCCTTGACGGCGCTCGCCTCGGGTACGGTCTCATGAGCCGGAGCACCGATGTGACAATCGAGGACATCGCAGCACTCACCGACGTGTTCTACATCGGCGGTACAAAGGTCGGCGCGCTCTGCGGAGAAGCCGTTATCTATCCCCGCGGCGGTGCTCCGAAGCACATCGTGACCATGATCAAGCAGCACGGCGCGCTTCTTGCCAAGGGCCGGCTCAACGGCATTCAGTTTGACGCGCTTTTCACCGATGACCTGTACCGGAGAATCTCGGCCAATGCCATCGAGCGCGCGGAGGAGCTCAAAGCGATCTTCCGCGAGCGCGGCTACCGCTTTTTCATCGATTCCCCGACCAATCAGCAGTTTGTCATCCTGCCGAAGACCGATATGGAAGCCCTGCGGGAGCAGGGCGTCATCTTCACGCCGTGGGAGCCTTACGGCGAGGAGAGCATGGTCGTACGCTTCTGCACCTCCTGGGCAACAACCAGCGAACAGCTGGCGCAGCTCGCCGCACTCCTTGGCCGGCTGTGATCATGTTTTCCGGCATGTGCTCTTAGGGAAGCGCTGATGAAAGTGTTCCCGCGCCGAAGGCTGCTAATGAAATATCAGCCGCATCTGGTGCCACACGACATTGCCGTGGGTGGATTTGTCCGACACGCCTTCGTCCTGGAAGCCGAACCCTGCATAGTACGGTATCAGCCGTTCCTTGCAGGTCAGCACCAGTCCCTTTCGTCCCTGCTGCCTGGCATCGTCTATGGCTCTTGCGATCAGTTTTCCCGCATAGCCGTGCCGGCGGTATTCCGGAATCGTATTGACGCCGAAAATCATCTGCCATGCACCGTTTTCATTGTGCATGGCAGCTTTTTCGTACATCTCATCTGTCAGATCCGGTTCATCGGTCACAAAGCCGTCCACAAACGCGATCAGCTTCTCCTCCTCGAACATCAGCCAGAAATGGTTTCCGTAATGCTCCATTCTCCCGATAAAATCCTTCTCCGTCGCCGCCTCTGCCGGCGGAAAGCATTCTGCCTCCACGGCTGCAATCGCCGGAATATCCTCTCTGACCGCATATCTTATATTCATCATTACCTCCTATGCCGTTGTTTTGCGGTGGCAGCCTGCGGAGAATTTCGCGAAGGCGAATCTCCGACAGGACCTCGAACTGCGCTATTCGGCGTCTTCCTGCGGCAGAACCTCATCCAGCACCTTTGCAATTGTCTCCATGCTGATCGGCTTGCTGATGTGTCCGTTCATGCCCGATTCGTATGATTTTCTCCTGTCCTCTTCAAAGGCATTGGCGGTCATGGCTATGATCGGGATGTTGGCCTTGCGGTTGTTTTTCAGCGTCCGAATCTCTCTGGTTGCCGTATAGCCGTCCATTTTCGGCATCTGGACATCCATGAAAATAAGATCATATCGATCCTCCGGTGCCCGGTTCATGATATTGACCGCTTCAATGCCATCCTCCGCACAGTCGATTTCCATGCCGGCTTCTCTTAAAATCGCCGTTGCAATCTCGCGGTTTAATTCATTGTCCTCTACCAGCAGAATTCTCCTGCCGCTGTAATCATAGCGGACCTCCTGCTCCTCTTTTCCGGTATCCTCCTGCCCCTGCGCCGGCTGCGTCAGCACGTTCCGCAATTCCGACATGAAGAGGGGCTTGGCCACAAATGCGGTCACTCCGGCTTCCCGCGCCTCCTCTTCATAATCCGACCAGTCATAAGCCGTCAGCACGATGATCGGCACCTCTTCCCCGATCACTCTCCGGATCCGGCGGACGGTTTCGATTCCGTTCATGTCCGGCATCAGATAGTCCACAATATACACTTTGTATTCGTCCTGCAGCTCCGCGGCATCCTGTGCACGGAGGACAGCTTCTTTTCCGGATGCCGTCCAATCCGGGCGCATATCGATGTTGCGCAGCATCTTGCATACGCTCCGGCAGGTATTGATGTCATCGTCAACAACCAGCGCACGTGCGCCCTTCAGCTCCGGAATCGGTTCATATTTCACAGGATGACCCGCCAGTCTCACATCCAGTGTGACGGTAAACAGCGAGCCCTTTCCTTCCTGGCTTTCCGCCGTGATCCTGCCGCCCATCATTTCCACAATGTTCTTCGTAATCGCCATGCCAAGGCCGGTACCCTGGATGCCGCTGACGGTTGAGGAGCGCTCCCTGGCAAAGGTATCAAATACATGACCGACAAACTGCTCTGACATGCCGATTCCGGTATCCCGAATGTAAAATTCATAGGTTGCATATCCCTTGCGCGCGCAGGGCTTTTCCAGCAGGCGTATGATGATATCTCCGCCCACCGGCGTAAACTTTATTGCATTGCTGATGATATTGAGCAGAATCTGGTTGAGCCGGAGCTTATCAACGATGATGTCCTCGTTCTGCACATCCTGGGTATCAATGTACAGATTCTGCTGCCTCGCACTCACCAACCCCTGAATCATGCTCCGCAGATCGTGCAGCAGATCCGGCATATGCACCGGCTTCTCATCCAGACGGACGCTTCCGCTCTCGATGCGGCTCATATCGAGAATATCGTTGATCAGGCTCAGCAGGTGCGTACTGGAGGTGCTGATCTTCGACAGATAATCCTGCACCAGCTCCGTGTTGCCGATATGGGTCTGCGCCAGCGCCGTAAAACCGATAATGGCATTCATCGGCGTCCGGATATCATGGGACATGCTGTTCAGGAAAGTTGTTTTGGCACGGCTGGACTGCTCGGCAGCGGCAAGGGCCAACGAAAGCTGCTCCTGCTGCCGTTTTTCGCTTCTTACAATGTCATCAATCGGGCGATACGCCAGCATCACCTTATAGGATGCTTCGTCTCGGTATACCGGAATCACCCGCATTTCAAAATATTCCATGCCGCTGCTGTTCGGAATGGTTCTGTGCCGGGTGATCAGGCTTTCATGCTGTGCGAAGTATTCCATCAGATGTCTGCCGTCAAATTCATGCAGAAAATCCGGTGCAGAATCCTGAATCAGCACGTGCTCATAGGTATACTGAATCCACTCGGAAAAGGAAGGCATGTGCTCCTGGTTATGAAATGAATGCGAGAACTCCTTCATCTTGACTGCAGATATGGTGTTGTGCATCAGATCGCACTCAAACACAGCGGTATAATCCCTGGAAAGAGCCTCCATCATTTTTCTTTGCTTCTGTTCCTTCTTCAGGGCCTCTCTGAGCCTGGCATCCATCTCATGCTTGTCATCCATGAGCAGGACAAGACCGTTGGCACAGATCGGCATGCCGTCGGCTCTGCGGCTGAAATGTGCGGTATCCCGGAACCAGTGATAGACGCCATGCCTGTCGCGCATGCGATATTCAAGGTCGTAATTGGTCTTTCCCGAATAATCGTCCTGCGCCTTTTCATAGGCCTGATTCACATATTGCAGATCATCCGGATGAATTTTATCGATCCAGGCCTCCCATGTATTCGGCAGCTCCATCACGGTTTCATAGCCCAGTGCCTTTCGGAACGCGTTCGACCAGATGCACCGTGTCATGCCGCCGTTTTCATCGTATTCGATGCACCACAATCCGGAGGTTACCGCAGAATGCAGAATATTCGAGGCGTTGTTGTCCATTTCCATCTGCCTTCTGTATTCGACACCCTCATCGGTATAAATCCAGAGAGACAGATTCTTCTCCTCTTCCCGCTCGGAATACCGTCCGATCTGAAGACTCACCAATGTGCCGTCGGCTTTTCGATAGGACAGATTCACCTTCCGGCCCGACCAGAGCGTCTCGTAAAGGCGGTCATAATCCAGCACCTGTTCAATAACCGGCCGGTCCTCCTGCGAAACAAACCGGGCTCCGTAGATTTTCAGTGCCTCGGAATAGCAGCCGTTTTTCTCCTTGACGATCCTGCGAAAATAATCCGGTCCCAGAATGTCCCGGAAAAAATCCGTCTCCTTATCCAACACATACACGCCCAGATATTGCGGCGCAATCATCCGCAGAAACTGCTCGGTATCCCGTTTCTCATCCAGTATCTGTCCCAGAGCCCGGACAGTTGGATTTTCTTTACTGTGCTCCAGACCGCTCAGGCTGTAGCTGCCGATCGTACCTTCTTCTGACATGTTCAATCTCTCCAGGTGTAAAGCCGCG
>CAVJMS010000036.1:0-3489 GCA_963650995.1 Succinatimonas sp. CAG:777
CCGAAAAGTAACGAAATCGTAAGCGAATTGCAAGTGAAAACCGCATGTACAGAAAGGCAATCGGCGGTATAATAAGATAATAAATATATCCCATGATCCGAAGGAGAATCGTTATGTTCAATAAGCTTTATAAATCCATGCTTGCTGCCGGCACGGCAGCGCTTTTCAGCACAGCCCTTTTTTCCGTACCGGTGCTGGCCGGTGAATGGCGGGCCAACTCCAACGGATTCTGGTATGTCAATGATGACGGCACTTATCCCACCTCTGCCTGGCAGTGGATCGACAGCGACGGAGACGGTGTCTATCAGTGCTTCGCCTTCGATGAGCAGGGGTATCTCATGCTGAACCAGACCACACCGGACGGATATCTCGTCGGCGCCGGCGGAGCCTGGTTTGACGGTACCACTCCGGTCACCCGCACCTATGCACCGGGCACCTATGTCGCGCCGACACCGATTCAGGCCTCCGCAGCATCCGGCTATGCGTCGGACGGCACGAAGCTGGTGACACAGCGGACCGGAACAAAAACCACCACCAACAAGACTTCCTCCAAGAGCAGCTCGAAGACAAGCAGCAGTTCTTCAAAATCAAGCAGCAGCAAAACCAGCAGCTCCTCTTCGTCAAGCAGTAAAACGAGCAGCTCTTCTTCCGGCAGCTCTTCCTCTGCTTCGACCAAGACGACGTCGCAAACCACGAACACCAATGTCGGCAACACGGCAAGTGTAGCAAAGAAGGATCTCGTTTCCGGAAGAATCACGATTAAAACGGAGACCGCCGAAGACGGCAGCACCACGACAAGCACAAATACGAGTGATCGGACCGATCCGAGCACAACGGCCGCTTCGAAGAGCACGAACGGACCGTCGGTTCCGAAGAGCGCCGGCACCAGCACCAGCCATCCGCAGACCTACATTGATTCCAGCAGTGCCGCCGGCCCGCAGAAAACAAGCAGCACCATCGAGCGCAGCGGCAGCGAGGACTGAAACCGCAGAAAGGTTATCTAAAAGAGAAAACCGGACCCCTTACGGGGTCCGGTTTTTTTATTGTCATCATATGACGCCTGGCGCCGCTCCGGAGTTTGCCTGATGCAAACTCCTCCGCTCAGACATGCCTCCGGGCATCCAGAAAACCGGCCAGACTCTTCTGAACCGCATCGATCTCGGACAGCTCTTCTTCACTGAAATCCGTGTTTTGAATGGCGCCGAGGTTCTCCAGAATCTGCTGCGGCTTCGATGCACCGATCAGCACCGAGGTGATCTCCGGATCCCGGAGGTCCCATGCCAGCGCCATCTGCGGCAGTGTCTGTCCGCGGCGCTTCGCCATCTCATCCAGCTTCCGGATGCCGTTCAGCTTTTCCTCATTGAGGTCTGAGGCATGCAGGAAACGGCCGTCCCGGGCAATACGGGAATCCGCCGGGATACCCTGCAGATACTTCTCCGACAGCATGCCTTGTGCCAGCGGCGAAAAGCAGATGACGCCCATGCCGTCCTCCCGGGCGAAGCGCTTCAGACCGTTCTCTTCAATGGAGCGATCCAGAATCGAATAGCGGTTCTGATTGATAATCAGCGGCAGATGCAGCTCCCGGGCGATTCTCCGGGCCTCCGCCGCATGCGCACCATCATAATTTGAAATGCCGACATAAAGTGCCTTTCCGGAGCGCACGATCTGCTGAAGTGCCAGCATGGTCTCCTCCAGCGGCGTTTCCGGATCCATACGGTGATGATAGAAAATATCCACATAGTCCAGCTGCATGCGCTTAAGCGACTGATCGAGGGAGGCCATCAGGTATTTCCGGGAGCCCCAGTTTCCGTAAGGGCCGTCCCACATCTCGTAACCGGCCTTCGTGGAAATGATCATTTCATCCCGGTACGGACGAAGGTCCGATGTCATGATACGACCGAAATTGGCCTCCGCCGCACCGATCTGCGGGCCGTAGTTGTTGGCCAGATCAAAATGCGTGATGCCGTGATCGAAGGCCGTAAACAGCATGGACTTCATCGTATCCATATCGGCATCCGTGCCGAAGTTATGCCACAGTCCCAGTGAAACCTTCGGAAGCTTCAGCCCTGAATGTCCGCAGCGGCGGTAGAGCTGATCCGCATCCCCATAACGGCCGGCAGCCGCAGTATAGTTCCCGTTCATACTTGTTCCTCCTTTTCTTTAACCTAAACGTTTTCGTCATTCGACGAAGATATCATGAGGCGGAACGAAACCGGAAGCTCCGCACCGCCGCTTGTACGATTTATAAAGAATCACAGCTCGCGTCTGCACATGTCAAGCGCCGATGCGATTACGCGATCCATATCATAGTACTTATACTCACCGAGACGTCCGCCGAAGATCACCTTCTTTTCCTGATCGGCCAGTGCACGATACTGCTGATAGAGAGCGCCGTTCTTCTCATCATTCACCGGATAGTACGGCTCATCGCCCGGCTTCCACTCACTGGAGAACTCACGGGAAATCACCGTCTTCGGAAGCTCCTGTCCCTCCGCGTCCTTGCCGAATTCGAACCACTTGTGCTCAATGATGCGCGTCCACGGTGTCTCACGGTCGGTATAGTTGACGGCCGCATTGCCCTGGAAATTCGGCCGGTCCAGAAGCTCGGTCTCGAAGCGCACCGAACGATACTGCAGTGTGCCGAGCGAATAGCCGAAATACGCATCGATAGCACCGGTATATACAACCTTGTCTGCCAATGCATCGAGACGCGCCTTATCCTTCAGATAATCCACGCCGAGCTCTACCGGTACGCCCTCCAGCATATGCGCCACCATCTGTGTATAGCCGCCCACCGGAATGCCCTGATATAGAGCATTGAAATAATTGTTGTCAAAGGTCAGGCGCACCGGAAGCCGCTTAATGATGAAGGACGGGAGCTCCGTGCACGGACGTCCCCACTGCTTCTCGGTATAGCCCTTGATCAGCTTCTCATAGATATCCACACCGATCAGGGAAATCGCCTGCTCCTCCAGGTTTTGCGGCTCGAACGGCGCATCGGCGGAGAGCCCGCGCGCAGCCTGCTTCTCTGCAATATAGCTTTTCTTCTGCTCGTCGATCTTTTTCTGTGCCTCTTCCGGTGTCACCACACCCCACATCTTGTTGAAGGTATACATGTTGAACGGCAGTGAATAGAGCTCGCCGTGATAATTGGCTACCGGCGAATTGGTAAAGCGGTTGAATACCGAAAACTGCTGCACATAATTCCAGACCTCGGTATCGTTCGTATGGAAGATATGCGCGCCGTACTTATGCACATGGATGCCCTCCACGTCCTCGGTATAGACATTGCCCGCAATATTCGGACGGCGGTCGATGACGAGCACGCTCTTCCCGGCCTTCCGGGCCTCATGCGCGAACACGGCGCCGTACAGACCCGCACCGACTACCAGATAATCATATTTTGCCATAAAGACTCCTTTCGATTCCCTTTACTTAGGGAAACGCTGATTAAAGCGTTTCCCTCGCCGGATTTGCGCTGCAACGCAG
>CAVJMS010000037.1:0-3264 GCA_963650995.1 Succinatimonas sp. CAG:777
ACAGTTACAGATAATCATACTGTCTTTTTATGATTGCAAAATCTGCATTTTTGAAGTAATATACTATCAATGCGCGGCTGTAGTACATCGGTAGTACGCTGGCTTCCCAAGCCAGATAGGCGGGTCCGACTCCCGTCAGCCGCTTCTTCACTAAAAAAGGAACCACCCTAGGGTGGTTCCTTTTTGGTTGGGAAGCCGGAGACAGCGCCCCCGGCTTTACGTATAACGGATATCAGGCAGTGGCTTCGCTTTCTGTTTCTTCCGCAGCAGCGCCGTCCGCGGCTGCCGTTTCCGTTTCGCTTCCTTCCGCTGCGGCCACCTCCGCAGCGGTTTCGGCGCTTGTTTCAGCTGCTGTTGTTTCCTGCGGACGGAAGCATTCGTACTGCTTGCCGTTTCCGCCGACCACCTCCGCATTCCGGAACTGAATGAGCTCGGATACGGTAACCAGCTGATAGCCCTGCTGGTTCAGCCACGGAATCAGCGTATCACAGGCCTGGGAGGTGGCGTCATACAGCTCGTGCATCAGCACGATGTCGCCGTCCTTGATGCTGCTTTGAACGGCATCGATGGTGGACTGTGCATTTCGGGTCTTCCAGTCAAGGGTATCCACGGACCAGTAGATCATCGGCTGCGTCACGGTATTCCGTACGTCGTCGGAGACAATGCCGCCCGGCAGACGGATCAATGCCGGGGTGATGCCGGTGAGCTCCGCCACCTTCTGGTTGGTCTTATCAAATTCGTTCCGAATGTAGTCTGAGCCGCGCTTCGACAGCTTCTCATCGTGATCCCAGCTGTGGTTTCCGATCTCATGGCCGTCGGCTGCCATGCGCTTCACCTCATCGGCACTCTGGTCAATACGTTCGCCCACGATGAAGAAGGTGCCGCGGCCGTTATTGGCCTCCAGAAGGTCCATCAGGTGATTTCCGACGGACGGCTTCGGTCCGTCGTCCCAGGTCAATGCAACCATCGGCTTCGTGGTGTCAATGTAGCGTCCGTTGGACAGCACGTGCGTCGGATCTGACGTATCCGCGGAAGCCTCTGCCGAAGCGTCGGAGGCATTGGCATCGGTAGCCTCGCCGGAAGCGGCCGATGCGGCGGGTTCCGTCCGTTCGTCTGCCACATCTACAGCGGCGGTATCGCGTTCAATGTCGATGTTCTGCATGGCATCCAGTGCATTCTGACGGCTCGTGTTGATATAGTTTGCAACGAAGGAGAGCCCCCGGAAGCAGAGCACTACGCAAAACACCAGGCTGAGCAGCACGAGAGCCCGGGCCTGATATGCCCGGCGGCGTGCTTCCTTCCGGCGCCGCGCCTGCAGCTGCCGCCGGCGCCGTGCCTCCTGCTCCGCCGGTGTAATTACACGCTGCCGGCCGTTCCGAGACTGCACCGGACGATGCTGCGAGCTGCGGACGGTCGTTGAACGTCTGCCTGCGGTCCTTCCGGCCGTATACGCTGTGCGTCCGCTGCTTCGGGATGCGGACCGGTACGTACCGGATGCGGAAGCGCGCCGCGTGCCGGAGCCTTGCGGACGTGCCGCGGATCGGCGGCGACTTGTCTCTGTATTCAGATTTCGACTGTTTCTTCTCGCCATATCATCCCGCCTGTTTATGCAGCATATCTGTACATTCCCGTAACTGCAGTTTTTCTGCCGTTTATTCTGACACAAGTTGACATACAAAGACAGTGTAACACAGAATGATATCCGGGTCAAAAGGGTTGCGGCGTATGTACGCTTGCAAAAGCAAGGAAAAAAACATACAATGGTTTACTATTCAAAACCCGGCAGATTTTAGGACGGTTCCGTGATACGGTGCGGGGAAAATACGGATTTTATCCGCGATCCTATGAGGCACCGGAATTTTACAGTGATGAGGTGATCCTGATGAGCAAACAGCAGCTTTCCTTCCGTCAGCGTCTTTTAGTGGCAATGACATTATTCGGCATGTTTTTCGGCGCCGGAAATCTGATCTTTCCGGTGCATCTCGGGCAGCTGGCCGGCCGTCAGCTCATCCCGGCCTCCATCGGCTTCATCATTACGGCCGTCGGCATCCCCATCTTAGGCGTAGCGGCCATCGGCAATACCCATTCCGATGGTCTGCAGGCGCTTTCGGCCCGGGTCGGCCGCCGCTACAGCATCTTTTTCACCTGCCTTCTGTACCTGACCATCGGGCCCTGCTTCGCCATTCCGCGCTGCGCTACGACCTCCTTCACCACCGGCATCGAGCCGCTTCTCGGGTCGCAGATGCCGGCTGCGGCGCTTCTGGTCTTTTCGGCGGTCTTTTTTGCCCTGGTGCTGTTTTTCTCTTTGAAGCCGGGCAATATTACCCTGTGGATCGGCAAGGTGATCAATCCGCTCTTTTTATTTTTCCTTGCGCTATTGATTCTCTCTGCGCTTTTGCATCCGTCTCTTTCCGTATGGGAGGCGCAGCCGGAGGCCTCTTATGAAAGCGGTGCACTGTTTCATGCGCTGTCGGAGGGCTACGGCACGATGGATGCCATTGCAGGACTTGCCTTCGGCATCGTTGTTGTAAATGTGATTCGCGGCATGGGTATCCGCGAGGATGAGGCCATTGCCGGGGAGGTTCTCCGCTCCGGCATTCTTGCAGGAATTCTGATGGCGCTGATTTATATGCTGACGATCTTAATGGGCGCCCAGTCCCTCGGCCTGTTTTCGCTTTCCGAAAACGGCGGCATCGCCCTGTCGCAGATCGCGAGCTACTATCTCGGCCGTGCCGGACTTCTGATCCTGGCGGTCACCATCAGCTTTGCCTGCCTGAAAACCTCCATCGGTCTGGTGACGAGCTGCTCCGAAACCTTCACGCAGATGTTTCCGCATGCGCTGTCCTATCGGGCCTGGGCGGTGCTTTTTACCCTGTTCTCCTTCCTGGTGTCCAATATGGGGCTGTCTACGATTATCCGCTATTCCGTGCCGGTCCTCATGCTGATTTATCCGCCGGCCATCACGCTGATTCTGCTGGCCCTGTTCGGAAAATGCTTTCAGCATAACCGACATGTCTATGTTTTCGTCACGGCCTGCACCTGGGCAGCCTCCGTATTTGACTTCTTTAAGACCCTGCCGGAGCCGGTACAGCTTGCGCTGCACCTCGACCGCGCCGTCGTTTGGGCCGAAAGGCTGCTGCCCTTCTTCCGCATGAACCTCGGCTGGGTCTGCCCGGCCGCCATCGGCTTGGTGATCGGGCTCCTGGTAAAACGCAGCTGATCATTGACGAAGCGGTGAATACAGGATTTTTGCAAACACCAGAT
>CAVJMS010000038.1:0-2201 GCA_963650995.1 Succinatimonas sp. CAG:777
AAATATCAGTATTCGACGCTGCCGTATTTTCATGATATCATGAGAATAAAGGTATCCGCATGACTGGAACGACACCATCGATCTGGCCAGCGATACGATTTACGAATACGGGGAGGAGAGAAGAACATGACTAAGCTCAATCTGCCCGTCGGCATCTCCGACTTTGCGGAGATCCGAAAGCGCGGCTACTACTACGTCGATAAGACGGCCCTGATCCGGGAGCTCCTGTCCCGGACCGGCGCAGAGGTGACCCTCATCACCCGCCCCCGCCGCTTCGGCAAGACCCTCGCCATGAGCATGCTGGAGCATTTCTTCGACATCCGGAAGGACAGCCGTCCTCTCTTTGACGGCCTCGAAATCATGCAGGACGCAGCGCTCTGCAGCGAATGGATGAACCAGTACCCCACGATCTTCGTTTCCTTCCGTCAGGTGGACGGCCTGAACTTCACGGCGGCCTACGACATGCTCACCATGGTCCTCGCCAACCTCTTCAACCGGCACCGCTATCTGCTGGAGGAGGATAATGTCAGCGAGTTCCAGAAAACGGTTTTCCGCCGCCTGGCCGCTGCCGCCGCTTCCGAAAAGGAAGTGAAGAGCAGTCTCCTGCTGCTGACCGAAATGCTGCAAATCCACTATGGCAAACCCGTGATTCTCCTGATCGATGAATACGATGTCCCGGTGGCCAAGGCCAACAGCAACGGCTACTATAAAGAAATGCTGGATCTGATGAAGTCCCTGCTCCAGGCCCTGAAGGACAACCCGGCACTGCGGCTCGCCGTCATTACCGGCTGCCTGAAGATCGCGAAGGAAAGCATCTTCACCGGCACCAACAACTTCGTCTCCGACACCATCAGCAGCACCCGGCTGAATGAATGCTTCGGCTTTGTGCAGACCGAAGTGGACCGCCTTCTGCAGGCAGCAGGACGGACCGATCAGGCGGAGAGTGTGAGAAGCTGGTATGACGGCTACCATTTCGGCGACTTCGATGTCTACTGCCCCTGGGATGTCATGAACTACCTCCTGGAGCTTCAGCGGAACCCGAAGGCGCAGCCCGTCAGCTACTGGAGAAATACCAGTGACAATGCCATCATCCGCTCCTTCATTGACCTGGCCGGCAGCAGCATCACGAAGAAGCTCGAGACGTTGATGGCCGGCGGCTGCATCTTCCAGCGGATCGACGAAAACCTGACCTATGACTATCTCCATGCATCGGAGGACAATTTCTGGAGCGTACTTTACCTCACCGGCTATCTGACCCGTCAGCGGGAGAGCGACAGCAAAGAAATGCTGCCGTCTGGCACCCTGGCGCTGGCCATTCCCAATGCGGAGATCCGGGAGATCTTTGAAAGCACGGTGATCCGCTGGTTTGACGACAGCGCGAAGACCTGGAACCGCAGCGCCCTCTTTCATGCCGTCTGGAGCGGAGACTGTGAAGCCCTCAGCCGGGAAATGAATGTCCTGCTCCGGCGGACCATCAGCTACCACGATTATCGCGAAGACTTTTACCATGCCTTTCTGGCCGGCATCTTCACCGGCGCCGGATATACCGTGGATTCCAACAAGGAGAACGGAGAAGGCCGCAGCGACGTGGTGGTGCATGATCCCGTAAATGGCCGGGTCGCCGTCTTCGAGGCCAAATACACCCGGAGCCTGCAGCAGCTGGAGAAGTCCTGTGACGCCGCCCTGCAGCAGATCGAAAGCCGCGGCTACGCCGAAGCCTACCGCGAGGATTATGAACAGATCCTCTGCTACGGCATTGCCTTCTTTAAGAAGAGGTGTGTGGTGAAGAAGGGATAGATGGCTTGCTTGTACATATCTCAGTACAATGCCTTCGCATGCGGGCTTTCGCTTGACAAGCTGTCACCGCCGTGCTATCTTGATGACAATTCTTATGGATTTCTTAATTTGATCCTTAAGAATTTCGTAATAATTCGAAAAGCCTTTGTTATGTACAACAAAGAAGCACCGAGTTATTATACACAATGTGACGAGCGATATACTCCACATCGTACATTTATCGGCAGGAGTTCATAAAATACTTGAATCTCAGGCCCCAAGAGAGTATAATCGCAACGTAACTTGGGTTTTATAAGAAATCCATGAATCAAAAAAGGAGAGTGCATTTATTATGAGAAAGCAGACAAAAATCGTTGCAGCTCTTTCTGCAACAGCTTTACTTGCTCTCGGCGCTTCTGCAGTAA
>CAVJMS010000039.1:0-2191 GCA_963650995.1 Succinatimonas sp. CAG:777
GGCTCTATATCACGCCTTCTGCGCTGAGTAAATTTGTCCAGGCGAGGGAGCATGAGCTGGGCGTGCTGCTGTTTCACCGCGTCGGCAAGCGCTTTGTACCCACCGAGGCCGGAAAATACTATTTAAAAAAATGTGAGGAAATTGAACAGCTCGAGCTCGAGCTGGACCTTCAGATGCAGCATTTTTCCAATGTCAGTCAAAAGGTGATTCGCATCGGCGTGCAGCCGTCCTTTTCCACGGTTCTTCTGGACAGGGTGCTGCCGGAATTTCAGAAAAGCTGTCCTCAAATGAAAATCGTTCTGCAGGAGCATCCTTCCGCCGATCTTATGGAAATGCTGCAGAATCAGAAGGTAGACGTCATCCTGGCAACCACCGGTACACGAATTTCCGATTACAGCTACTGCCGGATCAAAACCTGTGAAACCGTCCTTGCCGTAGAAAAAAATCATCCGCTCGTACAGAAAGCCCGTCCCCGGAAGAATTTCCGCTATCCATGGATCGGCATGGCGGAATGCGCCGAAGCTGAAAATGTAATGCTGCTGCCCGGCACCTCCTTTCGTCAGCAGGCGGATGCTCTGTATGCACAGGCGAAGCTGACGCCGAATATCGGATACCAGATCAGCGGCACCCGAACGGGGCTTACCTGCGTTGCGCTCAATCAGGCGGTCATGATCACACTGGATCATATGATCTTCAACAATATTTTTTCAGACCGAATTCTTCCTCTTTCCATCGGTGAACAGCCGCTGCATACAGAATTAAATCTGGTCTCTATGAAGGACAGCATTTTCTCAGGAGAAATTGAAATATTGTGCCGGATTATCTGCCATGAGGTGAAATAATGTTTACTCAAGCTACATATATTTTGAAAATAATGAACTATGTTTCATATCCCCCCTATTATATAATAATAAAAATGTTAAAAATTTATCATATAATGGAGGAAAATCATGACGCCACTGCAGATCACGTTGCTGATTCTGCTGGTTACAATTATTGCGTTTGCAACCGGCAGAATTCCATTTTCGGTCATTTCATCCGGAATCATCCTTACCCTGATCATCACCGGAGTACGTACACCGGCTGAGGCCTTCAGCGGATTTATCAACACCAATGTCATCATGTTTGTTGCCATGTTTGTCATCGGCGCCGGTCTTACGAAGACCAGCCTGATCGATCATGCACAGAATCTCGTGATCCGCTATAAAGAAAATCCGCGCATGCTGATTTTTCTCTCCTGTCTGGCCGCTTCTTTCCTGGCCTGCATCACCAATGCCACTGCGACGGCTGCCATCATGATTCCGCTTCTGATCGGCATCGCAAACGATATCGGAACCAGCCGGAGCAAGCTGCTTTTCCCGGCCATGGCCTGTGCCAATGTAGCCACCTCGATGACGTTTCTCGGTCAGGGCGCCAGCAACATGACCTGGAACGACATTATGATGAAGGGCGGCGCGCCGCATTCGCTGCATGTATGGGATTTCACGGTGGCACGCATTCCGCTCCTCATCGTCGCCATCGCTTACATGGTCTTCTTCGGTTATAAATTAATGCCGGATATCGACAACAGCCGCTTTGACGACAGCGCCCACAGCCAGAAGGACGCACGAAAATTAAGTCCTGTAAAGGAAAAAATGGCCTTGGTTATCGTTCTGGCTACCATTATTCTGATGCTGTTTGAAAATGTCATCGGCGTGAAAATGTACCTGATCGCCTGCATCGGTGCCGTGCTGCTGGTGCTGAGCGGTGTGCTGTCCGAAAAGGAAGCGCTGGAATCCGTCCATCAGCCGACCATCTTTTTATTTGCCGGCGTACTGGCGCTTTCCGATGCCATCAAGGTAACCGGCGCCGGTGATCTGGTGGCGGACTTCATGATCCAGCTGCTCGGAAATGCCACAAACCCGTATATCATCATGGCGGTATTTTTCACCATTCCGTTCCTCCTGACACAGGTCATGTCCAATCTGGCCACCCTGACCATTTTCATTCCGCTGGTTACATCGGCCTGTCTTAAGATCGGCATTGACCCAAGAGCCGCGGTGGTCGGTGTGCTTACAGCAAGCTGTATCTCTATTATGACGCCGATGGCGGCGCCCTGTCAGATCATGATCATCGAACCGGGTGGATATACCTTTAAGGATTATTTGAAGTGCGGCACTCCGCTGGCACTCATCCTGGCCGTCATGACGAT